>NZ_JANMXZ010000030.1:0-17535 GCF_031381455.1 Flavobacterium sp.
TATTGGGTGAATCCATGAGAAAGAAAAAAAGCATTAATAAAGTATAATTTTTAACTATTTTTGAATAATAACTGACACATGAAAAAAAGTAGTTTTAGGTAAAAATTCTGGTGGTCAATTTGAACCGGAATCGGGTGGTCACTTTAAATCGGAATTGGGTGGTCAATATAGTCGGAATTTGCAGTCATAGTGTATAAAATCACTCGAAGTGACGGCTTAAGGGATACGTCAGTTCGAGTGTTTTTTGTGGATCTCGTCTTTTGGGACGAGAGGAATAAAAAATGTATCGAGAACCGTTATTTATTTAAAGCTTCGCGCTAAGCATTACACTTAGGGCTTTGCCCCTGTTACAAAGTACATTTTCATCATGCCTCGGTTTTTAACTTCAATCTCGCCACGATACTCGCAGTTGAAACGGTCTTTAACCAGTGCAAAGGTGTTTTCGGAGATGTTTATTTTGCCGGGTTCAGAGCAGGATTCCATACGAGAGGCAATGTTAACGGTATCGCCCCAAATGTCATAGGCAAATTTCTTTATCCCCACTACACCAGCTACTACTGGACCGGTATTAATACCAATACGTATTTCAAAACGGGTTTGTTGCGTGCTATTGTTTTGTAAAGACTCCTCTACAAAGGCAGCAATTTCCATTGCCGCCTGCATCACTTTGTGGGCATGGTCTTCGGTAGCAAAGGGCAAACCTCCGGCACACATATAAGCATCACCAATGGTTTTTATTTTCTCTAAACCGTAGGTTTCCATAATGGAATCAAACTTAGAAAAGTAGTAATCTACACTTTCAACCAATTGCTCCGGTGATAGGTTTTCGGCATATTGGGTAAATCCTTTGAAGTCGGTAAACAAAACCGTAACCGATTCGAACTTCTTGGCTTTTACCATGCCACTTTGTTTTAGCTCTTGAGCTGTTTCTTCGGGAAGGATATTGAGCAATAGCGTATCGGAGCGGTTTTTTTCTTCTTCAATAATAGCTTTGGTGCGCTGGATGAATTTGTTACGGCGGTATAAGCCCACGGCTACTATAATAATGAGCAAGAGTGTGGTTGCCGTGGCATAGATAAGATTGCGTTGGCGTTTTACGCGTAGTTGTTGGATTTCTTTGTCTTTCTTCAGGAGGTTGACCTGCACTTGTTTTTGGGATACTTCATAATTTGTTCTCAAATCGGCCATTTGCTGCACCGATTTAAGGTTGGTTACACTATCCCTGTAGGCAATGTGATCTTTGAAGTATTGGAAAGCTTCTTTGACTTTGCCTTCTTTTTGATAGAGTTCGGATAGTTTTAAATCGGATTTACTGACCTGCTCTTTTAGTTTGTATTTTTTGGCCAGTTCTAGGCTTCTTTTAGCATAACTAAGCGCTGTTTTGGGGTCATTGTGTTTTTGATAAATATCAGCCATATAGGTCAGGTAATCCGAAATCCCATAGTAGTCTTCTTGTTTTTCGAGCATTTGGACACATTTGCCTATGTTATCCATAGCCAAATCATCTTTGCCTTGCTCGGCATAGACCATGCCTATATTACCCAAGCAGTAGGCATAGCCTGTGGCGTAATCTATTTTTTTGAAAATGGCTTTGGATTCCTCAAAATAGGCTAAGGCGGTATTGAGTTTTTTATTTTTTAAATATTGGTCACCTGCATTTAACAGCGCACTGGCTAACGCAATGGCATTATCTGATTTTCTTAATATTTGTATGGCTTTGGTATAGTATAGCTCTGCGTTTTTGGTATTGCCCATAACCGAATACACATCGGCAATAGCCATAAGGGCCGTTCCTAGCCCCGGTTTATAGGATCCTTTTTCTGCTACTGCTACACTCTTAAAAAAAGCGGCCAGCGCTAAGTTTAAATCTCCGGCAATCCTGTGTTTGTTTCCCTTTTGATAATAGCCCCGATACAGGTATTCATTGTTGTTTTCTTTCTTAGCTAGTATAATCAGCTCTTCGGCATAACGTAATCCCAATTTCAAATCAGTCACTTCATTAAACGATAAATTCCTAAGCAATTCTAATTTTTCAGAATTACTTAGGAATTTACCACTGTTATAGATTTTTGCTAAACTGTCTGCCACTTTTTGCTCTTGAGAGAAAGCAGTGTTACAGATACCAAGGAGTCCGACTATAACAATAGCGACTTTAAAATAATAGATTAAAACGCTTCGCTTCATTTATACATTCACTTGGATTTTTGGGTCTTGGTTGTATTGTGTGGTTCCAACGGTATAATAAATACAGTAGGTTTCTGAATTTCCTGCACTGGCAGAAATCGTTCCCTGCCAAATGCCACTATTACCTACTTGTGGTGCAGGATCCGGATTGAATACATCGGTACTAGTATCATGTATAGCATCAATTGACGCTATACCAGAATTAGGTATAAGTTTCCATTTCACAATGTCTCCATTTTTGACATTGGTTGTAATGTCTGGACCATTGCTTTGTCCATCGTTTAAAATTAAGCCTGTGCCTGTTGCGTTCAAGCTAACTTGAATAACTATTGTTGCCATGATTAAAATATTTAAAGGTTTCTAAATGCGTGTTAAATAGACGATTACTCTAAAATGAAGGGGCAACCTATAAATAAGATTCGGAGTGGATTGTGAACTGTAGGAGAAACAAATGTAGTGTTTTATTTATTAAATTAATAATATTTTTATTAAATTGCTAAGAAATTAATACAATAAACAAAAAATTAACAGCATGAGTTTAGACAAACAATTAATTAACTGGCAAGAAATTGTGCATCCTAAAAACATCCTGCTAAATTTGCTGGGGGTTGCTTTTATAACACTGGCTTTAAAAGGGTTTATGATACCCAATAAGTTTTTAGACGGTGGCGTTATCGGACTTTCTATTCTGGTACACGAGTTAGTTCATGTGCCCTTTGCCTTGCTAGTATTTGTGTTAAATCTCCCTTTTGTCTTTTTAGGAAGGCGGTTATTGGGGAACACTTTTGCCTTGCAATATTTACTGACTTTATCTATACTGGCTATTAGTATGGCTACGATAAACATTGATGCCGTCACCTCAGATAAATTGTTGATTGCGTTATTTGGAGGCTGTTTAATAGGCATTGGCATGGGATTGTGTATCCGAAGCGGCTCGGTTGCGGATGGTTTTGAAATCTTGGCGGTATTGACTACTAAAAAAATAGGACTCAATGTATCCGAAGTTATCTTCGGGATGAATACGTTATTGTTTTTGGCGGCCGCTTGGTATTTTGGGATTACGACGGCTTTGTATTCTATAGTTACCTATTTCTCGGCGGTGAAATCCTTGGATTATGTAGCCGATGGTTTGGAGCAATATACCTCATTGAATATTATTTCATCAAAAAGCGAGGAGATTAAATCGCTAATTGTAGAGAAGTTTGGCAAAGGCATTACGGTAATCAAAGGGGAACGTGGTTATTTGCCGGGCAAATTTAAGGAGAAAACAGATTGCGATATTATTGTAACCATAGTCACCAGATTGGAATTGTTGCGCATTAAAGAGGAAGTTCGAGAATTAGACCCAAATGCTTTTATGTTTATCCATTATATCAAAGAAGCCAGTGGCGGCATATTGCGACACAAACAAAAACATTAACCCGTGAAAAATTGGAATGTTTTATACGATCAAGTTATGACCTGCCTTAAGGAGAAATTAGTCCCTCAACTAACCTACCATCATTGGAAACACACCGAATATGTAGTGCAAATGGCTGAGTATATTGCCTGTCAGGAACATTGTTCTGAAGAGGAAATCCTGCTGGTAAAAACAGCGGCCTTATTTCATGATGCGGGTTTTGTGAATCCCATTACCGATAGTCACGAGGAGGAAGGCATTAGGTTTGCACAAAAAATGCTGCCCGAATATGGGTATTCTAAAAATGAAATTGCGCTTATTACCGGTATGATATACGCTACCAAAATTCCGCAAAAACCCACCAACAAATTGGAATGTATACTCGCCGATGCCGACTTAGAGTATCTTGGTACCGCTAATTTTAAACACATCGGCAATAACCTATTCCAAGAGCTCAAACATGAAAATCCTCATTTGACTATAGAAGAATGGAATGCCATTCAAATTAAATTCCTGCAGGAGCATGTATATCATACCTCCTATTGTCTGAAAAACAGAGCCGAAAAAAAAGAAAAAAACCTCGGGTTGCTATTACAATCATAATAAACTTTTTTGGGAAGGTGGATTTTATTACGCTGCGCTCCATACAGTTCGGCTGTGCCTCTGGTGGTTATTCGGTTATTTGAAAATAATGGTTTGGCTTTTAGAGAGGATTATTGTTTTACAACTGATTTCATACCTCCTAACTTCTGGGCATTTTATCTAGAAGACTTCAAATAACCGAATCACCGAATAACCATATCCCCCGCTAGCGAGAGCAACCAGCTCAATTCAGCTATAGCCTCTGCTTATAACTGCTTCACAAACTCCATTTCTGCGATAAGGCTTACTTCCTCGCCTACTAACATGCCTCCTGTTTCGAGGGTTGTATTCCAACCCAGTCCAAAATCCTTCCTGTTGATTTTTCCGGTGATAGAAAGTCCTGTTTTAAGATTCATCCACGGATCGAGGATTGGTGGGCTGTATTCAGCATCTAAGAGGATACTTTTGGTATGCCCCTTAATCGTAAGCTCTCCCGTTATTTTGTAATTGCCTTCCTTTTCATGACTGATGCCGCTAGCAACAAAAGTTAGGGTAGGATAAGTTACCACATCAAAGAAATCGGTCCCTTTGATGTGGTTGTCACGGTCTTCGTTGTTAGTGTCTATCGAATTGGCTTCGGCAGTAAAACGAATCTTGGAAGTGGTAAAGACATCATCTTCATTTTCAATGGTAGCCTCGATACTGTTGAACTTACCCGATACATTGGTAATCATCAGGTGTTTGATCTTAAAGCCTATTTCGGAATGTGTTGGATCTAAGACCCATACTGATGTTGCCATGAGGTTTTTTTACTTTTATAAAATAAGTTACTATTTTTTCGATGGGGCTGGACTAACTGCTCGTTGTTTCGCTTTTTCTCTAGCTAGTTTTTTAGCAACCTTTTTTTCAGCTCTTTTTGCTGCTTTCTCATTTTCTATACGTTGGGCTTCTATTCGGGTGTTGCGCTCCTGCGTTACCTGAGCAGACGGTTGTGATTCTTGTTCAATTTTGTCATGAATGGCTTCCTGTTGGTCGTCTTGTTTTTCTACTTGCGCCAAAGCCATAGTAGTTCCTGCAAAAAAGAGTACCCCTAAAAATAATTTTTTCATGATAGTTGTATTAAGAATTAACACCTAAGTTTGATTGGTTCGTCGATTTAAACGAATCATCTTCGTCGGTTCGGTGTACCTCAACATTATGGTCTTCTGCCGACTTCGTAGTAATTACAGCAGGATCATAACTATTGGAAGAGGGACTAATATTTTGATCTCTTCCGTCTTCAGGGCCAGGTTGTGAAACAGAATGACGAACTGCATTAGGATTGGTAGGAACACCGTTTTTTAACTTTAATGCGTTGCTGGCAGTTTTAGTTTTCATGATAGTTGTATTAAGATTTAACAACTACTAAATTAGGTTTTAGTCGACCAACACGTTTATAGCATTCTGCGGAAATCTTGTATAATTTTGTGGTTTTTGCATCAGACACTATGTGATAATCGTCAACCTAAATATTCAGGCACCCCTCCAAAGGAGGGGAAATTTAAAAATTATAATTATATAACTTTTAAAACGAATGCTACAACAACGGTATGGTTTGAAAGTGGGACTTTTGTTTATATCAAAACAATGTAGCTGTCAAGAGAAGAAGATATATCACCAAGCTCAAGGTACTTGGTCCTAACAAATAACATTTGAGATATAATATAAATCGTCCCGATATTCTCGGGACGATTTTTTTATGCTAAAATGACTAAGGACGTTAACCTATTATAGGCAAACGAACTTACTTATTCCAATACTTTGGCACTATAATAAGCGGTTTCAGAAATAATTTTACCGGCATCATTAAAATTATCCATAAACATAACCGGTAATACTATTGCTTTTTTATCTTTTTTTCTGGTTAAATTAAAGTTCCACCACGAAAGCACCACTTTGGCATTGCCCAATTCATAGTTTAAATAATCAGGATAACCTACCACATCTATACTGTTAATATCATACTCTTCCAGCATCTTTTTGTCATTAGCTTTTTGTTCTGTAAGTGTGAACGATTTATCTCCAGGCAAATTAATATCTCTAAACTGTACTTTGTCGTCATAATAGCTGTATGATTTGGTATAGTCTTTATTCTCAAAAGCCATAACCATGTTACGAACTACATTGATATACTCGTGGTGGTTGTAAATGGTTCCGTTTTCTCTAACGTCGTAACTTTGATTTATCTCCTCTCCAATACTAGTATCAGAATATTGTATAATTGTCTTGATTTTGTTGTCTTTATTCACAACAAATAGGCGGTGTAAAGGCGTGTCTATCTTTACTCCAGTTTTTTTATGTACTCCTTTTAACTGTTCCCAAGTCTGTACCCAAACAACGTCTTTTTGGTCTTTTTCAGAATACTCAATAGCATCTGGGTAGGCTCCATTAGAGCGCGTAATACTGTAATAATCAAGTTGTTTTTTCCAACTCTTTACGTTTCTTAGATAAGAAGCTTTGTCTTGCCCCTTATCACTTGAGTTAGTGTTTACTCCATTAAAGGATTTAAAATCATCAGCCAAATAGCTGGCTACTTTTACCGAGTCTCCACTAACGAAGGCTTTAGTCATGTCTTCCACTATTTTAATAGCAGGATGGTCGATGTAAACCGTTCCATTGGTCTTTTTTTGAGAGTAAGTGATGCAAGTAAATAGCAACACTACTAACAGTACTGTTTTTTTCATGTTTAAAAATATTGGTTAATAATACTGTTAAATTTAGTTAAATAAATTGATTTTCAGTTCTTTATGTTAATAACTTTATCATACTTGTCATTCCCGCGAAGGCGGGAATCCAAATGCCATATAAGAAAGAAGTTTACGCAAAAATTCTACACAGAAAAGATAAAGGCACTACAATTGGATTACAAAATAGCTGTTAGGTTGTTGGTGCGTTTTTTTAAAGCCCCTGTAATTCTACCGCAACCATTGCGCCTACTTTTGCATTATTTTTTATTAAGGCAATGTTGGCTTCCAAGCTCTCGCCTTCGGTATGATCAGCAATGAATTTTAATAAAAATGGTGTTACTGCTTTGCCTTTTACGCCTTGTTTGTTGGCTTGGCTAAGTGCTTTTAGAATGTGTTTTTCGATAACCTCCGGTTCCATTTCAAATTCGGCCGGAACGGGATTGGCAATTAATACCGAACCGTTTAGAGCTAAATCCCATTTGGCGCGTAAAAGTTGGGCTATCTCATTTGCGGTATCCAAACGAAGCGGAGATTCATAACCACTTTTAGAAAAATAAAAACTAGGAAATTCATCCTGCCCGTAAGTAACTACCGGCACGCCAATCGTCTCCATATACTCCAAGGTCAGACCAATATCCAATATCGATTTTACACCGGCAGCAACTATCGCTACATTGGTCGTTGCCATCTCGGTCAAATCGGCTGAAATATCCATAGTATCTTCTGCTCCACGATGCACACCACCAATACCACCCGTGGCAAAGACTTTTATTCCGGCCATCGCAGCAATTCGCATGGTTGCTGCTACCGTTGTGGCTCCAGGCAATTCTTGCGCAATCACATAGGGCATATCGCGCAAGCTTACTTTCCAAACATCTTTGGTTTTTGCAAAATATTCAATATCGGCTGCAGACAAACCCACCAAACACTTGCCATTTCGAATAGCAATCGTAGCCGGAACAGCTCCGTTTTGTCGCACTACTTCTTCGACTGCTGCTGCCGTAATAGCGTTTTTGGGCCAAGGCATACCATGTGAAATAATAGTAGATTCTAAAGCCACAATAGGCAGGTTGTTATCCAAAGCGTGTTGCACTTCAGGGCTGATGATGATATAATCGTTTTTAGTCATTATAATACGTTTTCTTATGTTTGTATAATGCTGAAGGAGTTAACGAGGTGTCAACAGTACCTTTTCTTTTTAATATTTCCAAAGCTAAAGTGTGTCCCAATTGCAGACAGGTTTTTTCGTCTTCGTTATTCACATACCCAAAAACCCAACCTGCCAACGCAGCATCACCTGCTCCGGTACTATCAACAATCTGAATTGCTGGAACCGACAAATCGATACTTTGTTTAGCTGTATATACTACGGAACCCTTTGCTCCTTTTCGCAGCCAAATGGTTTGCACTCCTCTGTCAAAAAGGGAAACCAATAGCTGTTCTTTTAAAGTATCATCGGTACACATTGCCGCTAGTTCCTCTTCATTGGGTGTCAGCATAAAGACACCGTTTAAATCTAAAGCTGTTAATTTTGCTGCCTTGGCCACCGAAACGGGTTCTATGATAAGTTGCTTGTGGTGATTTTTGGCAAAATGGATTAACCACTGTATGGTTTCACTCTCTAGATTGGTATCGATAATCAATAGTTCAAAACACTTGAGATACTCCGTTTGCGTTTCTAAATACGTCACCGATATATACTTTCCGCAGTTATCCTGACAAACGGCAACATACAAATTGCCATCGGGTTGCAGTATGGAAACATATTTGCCAGTAGCTTCATTAGCTACAATAGAATGATTGCAGGCGATACCGCTTTTATTAAAACTACTTTTTATAAACACCCCATCAGCATCATTTCCGATAGCCGTAATAATAGCAGGACTGACTTTTAAAAGAGCCAAATGCTGTGCAATATTGCTAATTACGCCACCTATACTCGTTGCTTTTTGTGCCGGATTAGAAGAAGCAGCGATGATGCTGTTGTCACAGAAATACAACTCATCTACTAATGAGGCGCCGATACAGAGTACGGTTTTGTTCATAGAAACAAATGTAAAGAAATTTGTGAAGCATAATTCTTCTTCAAAAGTTATCTTTTTTGTTAATAAATAACTTACTCATTTTCAATATGGTAATGTAATAATGTTTACTTTTAGTATCGAATTTACTTCCCCATTTTTATCATAATGGATTTAACATACTGTGGTAATTAACTATTACTAACTTAAATCGATTACTTTATGAAAAAAATGATTTTATTTGCTTTGTGTACTGCCCTATGGGTAAGTTGCAAAAAAGCGGAGCCTTCAGAACCAGCAACTCCTGCCGAACCAACAGCAGAAGCTACCACTCCACCACCAGCAGAATTTGCTGATGCCAAATACACCGAGATTGGCAAAAGTTATATAGAAGCTCTTTCCAAGGGAGATACTGATGCTATGATGGCTGTTTATACCGATGATGCAAAGTATTATTGGAATGCCGGCGACAGTCTGATTGGCAAAAAAGCAATTTCTGATTTCTGGGTTAACAGAAGAAAAAATGTCATCGAATCGATTTCTTTCAAAAATGACATTTGGCTGCCTGTCAAAGTAAACAAACCTCAGCAAAAAATTGAAAAATCCGGCGTTTGGCTATTATCTTGGTACCAAGTTACTGCAAAATATAAAGGAGGAAAGTCAATGTCACAATGGATGCACATGTTATTTCATTTTGATGATAATGATAAAATAGACGAGGTAAACCAATACGTCGATAGAGTGCCAATCAACGAAGCTATGCCGAAGAAATAGCTGATTTTTAAACCTTAAAACAGCACTTAAAAAGTGCTGTTTTTTTTATGGATTTTTTTACAGCACACCAATAATTACCGCTAATTCTAAAAAAAAATTATTTCATTAACGTTTTTTTCGTAAAGCTTTGTTGATTTTCCAAAGTTACTTTTACCAAAAGTATTTGCGGTAAAATTTGAAGTGAACTTGTTTGAAATAAATTAGTATTTAAGTTATTTTGAGTAAATAACAATTTTCCTAGAATATCATATACTTCTACTTTTGTAATAGCCATAGCTGGTGATATTACTTCCAGTTGATGATTTGCGTTAATAATTTTAATATCATTATCGGTTACAGTTGGAATCGTTGTTCCTAATGCTTGATTCGTAAATCGCAATTCGAAACGCTGTTCAAAATTACCATTAGTGGTAACAAAAGTATATGGTGCTTCTTTTAAATTGTGTACTATATTTGTTGTTTTATCTAATAAATAAACATTTTGAGTAGAAAATACTCCATCAAAATCATCTAGATAAACCGATAGTTCTCCGTTTAGAGTCGTACTATATCCAAACGGAATAACATCTGCTTCTGAAAAAGGCAGGCTTTTTCCTTGTATGGCTAAATTATCGGCAGCAACCTTAGTATAAATGGAAACGGTATTCCCGACAGCTAATGTTTTACCATCAAATAAGGAATCAAAATCATTAGTTGCTCCTTGCACATAACCCACTAACATTTGGTTGTAGGCACCTTGAGGACTTCTCAATGAAAGCCAAACACGATGTCTTTCTAATCCTGCTGAAATAGAATTTATAGTTTTTCCCGATGCTCCGTTTTTGAAAAACTGTGAATTATTCCCGGCAAGTCGCATAGTATTATTGAATGTGGCAGAATATGTTCCATTAGCCAAAGTTGTTTTAGCTTCAACAAAGAATCCTTGTCCCGCAGCAATTTTTCCTGTTGGCGTTGGTCCACCACTTGGTGCTGGAATTGTTCTTACAGCGCCGGTATAGTTATATTTTGCATAATCATTGATCGTATAAACATTATTTGTAATTGCCGTGTTGTGTGTCCAAAAATAAAGTGTTCCATTTATAACAGCACTATTCGCTGCTATAAATGAATCGGCATCAAGAGCTGATGGATAAGGATTACCTATCAAATTGTAAGCGGTTGTACTTTTTAAAATTGGCGTGTTGATTACTCCATTTCCGGGAGCACCAACAAAACTGGTTTGCACAATTTGTGTTGGAGCATACGTTAGCCCACTTGGTGCTCTTCCGATGTAACCAACACCTTGTGCCATAGTAGTTGCTCCGGTTTGATATACATAAAGGTTAGTCGTTGGACTAAAACTATACATCAATGAATTTGTTGCCAATTGACTTAAAGTAGCAGACACTACCGGTGATGACCAATAGGTATAATCATATCGTTTGAGTGGAGTAGTTTTTCTTTTATAGGTAATGCTTCCCAAATTTGCAGCAGTATTATTTGTTTGTATTAAACCCGCACCATCTTCAAAGGTTATTGTACCACCGCCTGTAATTTTTATATCATCAGTTATTGATAAAGTATGCCCTGAATTTATAACAACGTTAGCTGAACTCACATGACAGGAACAACCTGCTAAATTTGATGTAGACGAAAAGGTATTAGTGAAGACAATTTTTTGCCCACTTACTGGTGGAGCACCTGTTGACCAGGATGTCCCGTTCCAAGTATCAGTTTGTGCATTAACTGTAGCACTTGTTGTAGGTGAGATACAACCAGATGAATTTTTTGCAGTTACACTATATGTACCAGACGATACAGCTGTAAAAATACCTGTCGTATTTGTATACGTTAAACCATTTATGCTGTAAGTCATTCCTGCACCCGTTGGTGAAGTAATCGTTATTGTTCCTGTTGCAACTGTACAGGTAGGTTGAGTGACAGTAACAACCGGCGTTGAAGTAGCTATACCGGAATTAACAACAACCGTAATTTCCGCTACCGAAATAGGATTTCCAGAAAGTGAAGATTTCATATTAACCTGATAGACATAAGAGCCAGCGGTACTAGGAGCTGTAACGCTATAATTTGGACTACTAGAATATGTTGTTCCTCCTCCGGGAAGACCTGTTCCAAAAAATGAATAGGTGTAAGTTCCATTTGGTGGTGGCGTAGCTAAAAAATTAATGGTGTTGGTTGTACAAACAGGCGAATTGGAAGTCAGACTACCTGTTCCACCCAAATTTATAAGGGCAGTAAAACTTAGGTCTGCACCTGCTCCACCATTACAACTGGCTAACAAATTTGTACCAATGTAAATACGTTCAGAAGCATTACAAGAACCTCCAATAAAATTTCCTCCTGTCTCTATGGTTAATGAAGAACCGTCTCCTAAAGTTAATCTATTATTACCGGGAGAAAAATCTATTGAAGCATTGTTTCTGATTACAAATTGAATAGTACCAAGACAAGACAAATTCAAATCGGCATTCATGTTAAGAGTTGTTGCAGAAGTTCCATTTCCAACATAAACTGTTGTACAGCCAGTAAACGAACTACACGTTAATGTACTTGCGTTTATATTTGTACCTGTAATCGTACATTGTGCGTTTAAGCCTAATGAAAAAAGTAAATAAACAAAAAATGACAGTAAAAAAGTTTTCATATAGTATCGATATACGCAAATCTTCAATGAATAGATTTCAGGTAATGCAAAATTAAAGAATCTATTACTTTCAGGAAATTTTTGTAGTTGTACTGCATGAAAAATCTACGAATAACACTTGGTGAGATTTAGAAAAAAAATGTAATTTAAAGTGCATTTTTATTTTTTTTATATAATTGTTAAATTATTGATTTTAAATATGTTTTTTTGCTTGTTTAAGTATAAGACCCATGAAATATTTAGGTTAAAATATGAATTTTAACAAATCAATTAATTACATTTGATTTATGATTTTATTAACATTTGTTTATAATGGTTAAAGTTTTACTATTTAATTTTATAAAAGAGAGGAGATGCAGTATATTATTATGCTGTGTTGTCTTGTTTTGCCCTAAAATTAATGCTACTACTTTTTATGTTAATGACAATTCAAAGAAAGGAGATATCTATACGACAGCCATCGGAAATGACTCAAATGATGGCACTTCTCCGGACAAACCAAAATTAACTATCCTTTCAGCATATACAATAGCAAAAGAAGATGATACAATTATAGTTGATATTGGAAATTATAATGAAATCTCAATAAAAGGTGAATTGTCATTTCAAAACACTAAGAAAATTAAATTTTTGATAGCTAGTCTTTCTGATGAAGTCTTTTCAAAAATACCTTTACCCATAAACGAAAAAGTTTCCCCAACTGATTTCTATATAAAAAATGACAAACCTATTGATCGTGAAGCCTACTTACGAAATTTACAAAATGAGTAGATAGGAATAAATACCAATAGGATGAAAACTTGGCTTAAATATATATATACATTTATAGTATGTATTGGTTTTACGACCATAACCTATGCGCAACCTTCAAATGACGCTTGTGCAGCTGCTATTCCTATTACGGTTGGTGCTGGAAGTTGTAATTCTATCCTTTATACCAATGTTGCTGCAACAACAGCAAGTGATCCTGTCATACCAGCTTGTTGGTCTCCAAACAGTTTAAGTCACACCGTTTGGTTTTCATTTGTAGCTACTACGGCTGACATTGAAATTTCCACCAATTTTGGGGGGACTTTAGCTAATACTCAATTAGCAGTTTATAGCGGTGCTTGTGGTTCCTTAACTCAAATTGGATGTCAAGAAGACGTAAATACAAGTGGTAGTTTATTTCATACGGATGTTATTTTACGTGGTTTGACAATTGGGAATACTTACTATATGCTTGTAGACGGTAATGGAACTACTACCGGTACTTTTGGTATTTGTGCCCAACAAACTTTGCCTATTGGGCCAGCGTTACCTGTTCAGGATTGTGCCACAGCGCAAACTTTATGCAGTGTTGCCAGTGTTAGCGTTCCAAATGGTGTAGGTGGTGTAGGGATAACGCCTGAAAACCCAACTTGCTTTGGTACTCCTGGTGAACGTTCTTCCAATTGGTATACTTTTACGGTAGCTACTTCGGGAACTTTGGCATTTACGATTACACCAACCGCTGTGATTGATTATGATTTTGCAGTATTCAATACTACATCATCGTGTCCCGGAACTGAAGTGAAATGTAATTGGAGTCCGACTACGGGAGCAAGCGGAACTACGGGTTTAGGATGTTCTGGAGCGCAATGTGAAACTACTTTTACAGTAACTGCTGGTCAAACGTATACTATTTTAGTTGATCGCTACACTGCAACTTCTTCTGCTGGATTTACTTTAAATTTTGCAGGTACCACCGCTACATTTGCAAGTCCAAATCCAACTTTTACTAACACCACAGTTTGTGTTGGAACAGCAACTCAATTTACCAATACTACAAATGGCAACTATACTTATAACTGGAATTTTGGTGATGGTTTTACTTCTAACATAGAAAATCCCAGTCATACATATGCTACAGCAGGAAGTTATAGTGCTACTCTTTTACTGACAGCTGTTCCTGGCGGATGTCAAAATGCTATAACACAAACCGTTACTGTCAATCCCATCCCAACTGTGAACGCCGGTACTGGCGGAACAATTTGTGCTGGAAATTGTATTACATTGGGTGGTTCAACTAACGCTGTTGGGTTCGTTGGGCCAACTTCTTTTACGAATGGAGGAACATATGCCATCCCTGATGGAAGTCTGACAGGCGTATATTCTCCAATAACAACCACAGGTTTATTACCAACAACCATAGCGGCCTCTTCGATTGCTTCTGTTTGTATAAATATGACCCATACCTGGGATTCAGATTTAGATATTTATCTACAATGTCCTGATGGAACCAGGGTTGAATTATCAACTGATAATGGTAGTACTGGAGATAATTATACTAATACGTGTTTTACTCCAACTGCTGCTAGCTCAATTACAACTGGTAGTCCACCATTTACAGGTACGTATTTACCTGAACAATCTTTCAATGTTTTAAATGGCTGTACTGCCAATGGCACTTGGCAACTTTTTGTTCAAGATGATTTAGCTGGTGATACGGGAAGTATTTCGGGTTGGACAATAACATTCAACAATAATCAGCCTGCTTATACTTGGTCACCAACAACAGCCATGACCAATTCTACTACTTTATCGCCCACAGTTTGCCCGACTACAACAACTACTTATACTTTAACCGCAAGTAATGGTATCGGATGCACAGCGACAAGTACGGTTACAATAAATGTAACACCTGCAACCATCATACCTACTTTTAACGCTATTGCTCCAATTTGTTCAGGTAGTGCATTAGCAGCATTACCTACAACATCCATTAATGGAATTACTGGTACTTGGTCACCTGCACTAAGTAATACCTCAACTACAACTTACACTTTCACACCAGCACCTGGACAATGTGCCACGACCACAACTTTAACAGTTACCGTAAAACCATTGCCTTCTGTCACTAGTGCATCGCCAAGCTATTCTATATGTTCTGGTCCAACTCTTGGAACCGCGTCTTCAGCAACGATAAATCTTACTCCAAACCCAGTAGGCGCCAGTATTAGTTGGTCTGGTTCTGATGGCAATAGTGGAACAGGAACTCTCATCAGTTATGCAATCGCAAACAATACTTGTTCAGATCTATTAATAAATTACACCATTATTCCAACCAATAATGGTTGCCCTGGAACAGCATTGATTGTCCCTTTGACAGTAAGGCCAAAACCCATAGCAACATTTACAGTTACACCAAATCCAGTATGTCAGAATCAAAATGCGACAGTTACCTTTACCGGGACTTCTTGTCCGGGAGCAACCTACAATTGGACATGGCCAGCTGGAGTGACTATAGTTACTGGCTCAGGTGCAGGACCTTATACTATTAGTTTTGCATCAGCTACTACATATAATATTTCTCTTCAAGTAGTAGGTCCAGCATCACTTGGAAGTTGTACTTCTCCTTTGGTCACTATTCCTGTAACAGTTTCACCTTTGCCGACTGCAACTATATCCTATGCAACGCCGTTTTGTTCTTCGGTAGCTACTGCACAAGCCGTTACTTTAACCGGAACCGGAGCTTATACAGGGGGAGTTTACTCCTCAACTGCCGGACTGACTATTAATCCTGCAACGGGTGCTATCACGCCGTCGACTTCTACTCCGAATACCTATACTGTTTCGTATACCATTGCTGCTAGTGGTGGGTGTCCTGCCGTGGTGGCTACAACTAGCGTAACCATTACCGCTTTGCCGACTGCAACTATATCGTATGGAACGCCGTTTTGTTCTTCAGTAGCAACAGGACAAGCCGTTACTTTAACCGGTACAGGAGCTTATACCGGTGGCGTCTATTCCTCAACTGCCGGTCTGACTATTAATCCTGCAACTGGTGCTATTACGCCTTCGACTTCTACACCGAATACGTATACCGTTACGTATACTATTGCTGCTAGCGGTGGATGTGCGGCTGTGGTGACCACAACTACCATAACCATTACCGCGTTGCCGACTGCAACTATATCGTATGGAACGCCTTTCTGTTCCTCTGTAGCTACTGCACAAGCCGTTACCTTAACCGGAACCGGAGCTTATACTGGTGGTGTGTATTCCTCTACTGCCGGACTGACTATTAATCCTGCAACGGGTGCAATAACACCTAGTTCCTCTACTCCGAATACGTATACTGTTACGTATACCGTTGCTGCTAGTGGTGGATGTGCTCCTGTGGTAGCCACAACTACAGTAACCATTACCGCTTTGCCGACTGCAACTATATCGTATGGAACGCCTTTCTGTTCTTCTGTAGCTACTGTTCAAGGGGTTACTTTAACAGGAACGGGAGCTTATACCGGTGGTGTGTATTCTTCAACTGCCGGACTGACTATTAATCCAGCTACTGGTGCTATCACGCCTTCGAGTTCTACTCCCAATACGTATACTATTACGTATACCATTGCCGCTAGTGGTGGTTGTTCAGCCGTAGTAGCTACTACAACGGTAACTATTAACCCCATAGTAACACCAACTATTAATTGTGGAGTATCCACTACTACTTCCGTTCAATTCACTTGGACTGCAGTTACTGGAGCTACTGGTTATAACGTTTCTTATCAGATAAATGCTAATCCAACTGTAACTATTGGAGCCATAGGCAATGTTTTAAATTATACTGTAAATAGTCTAACACCAGGTGATACTGTAACAATAACTCTAACACCAACAGGAGGTGCAAGTACTTGCTTTGCTTTTAGTACAGCAACTTGTATTGCTACTAATTGTAATCCACCAACTGCTAACATTAGTTATGCCGGAACTCCATTTTGTTCTACTCTAGCTGCTGCTCAGTCTGTGACCTTAACAGGAACTGGTACTTATACTGGTGGCGTGTATTCCTCAACTGCCGGACTGACTATTAATCCTGCAACGGGAGCTATCACGCCTTCGACTTCAACTCCGAATACCTATACTGTAACTTATACTATTGCCGCTAGTGCCGGATGTACTCCTGTGGTAGCTACAACTACAGTAACCATTACCGCTTTGTCTTCGGCTACTATATCCTATGGAACGCCATTCTGTTCTTCGGTAGCTACTGTTCAAGGGGTTACTTTAACAGGAACGGGAGCTTATACCGGTGGCGTCTATTCATCAACTGCCGGACTGACTATTAATCCAGCTACTGGTGCTATTACGCCTTCGACTTCTGCTCCGAATACCTATACTGTTTCCTATACCATTGCTGCTAGTGCCGGATGTGCTGCTGTGGTGGCAACTACTACAATAACTATT
>NZ_JANMXZ010000031.1:0-11451 GCF_031381455.1 Flavobacterium sp.
ATCTGGTCTTCTTATGCTTTTGCAGGTTTCTACGGTGTGGCTTTAGCTGCTTCTGCAATGATGGCTACAACAGCTATGCAGTTAGCAATCGACGCTTTCGGACCAATATCTGATAACGCTGGTGGAATTGCTGAAATGAGTGAATTACCAAAAGAAGTTCGTACTCGTACCGATATTTTGGATTCAGTTGGTAACACAACGGCTGCAACAGGAAAAGGTTTTGCAATCGCTTCGGCTGCATTAACATCGTTAGCTTTATTTGCTGCATATGTAACCTTTACCGGAATTGACGGAATCAACATCTTTAAAGCGCCTGTATTGGCTATGTTATTTGTGGGTGGAATGATACCAGTGGTTTTCTCTGCTTTGGCAATGAACTCTGTTGGGAAAGCTGCAATGGATATGGTTTATGAAGTACGTCGTCAGTTCAAGGAAATTCCAGGAATCATGGAAGGGACAGGAAAACCGGAATATGGTAAATGTGTTGAGATTTCTACAAAAGCCGCTTTACGCGAAATGATGTTGCCTGGAGTTTTAACTATCGGTTTCCCAATCGCAATCGTATTGTTAGGAAAATTAGTTTACGGAGATAATAACCAATTAATCGCTGAAATGTTAGGTGGTTATATGGCTGGAGTTACAGTATCAGGTGTTCTTTGGGCTGTTTTCCAAAACAACGCTGGTGGTGCTTGGGATAATGCTAAGAAATCTTTCGAAGCCGGAGTTATGATTAATGGCGAAATGACATACAAAGGTTCTGATGCTCACAAAGCGGCTGTAACCGGAGATACTGTTGGAGATCCATTTAAAGATACTTCTGGACCATCAATGAACATCTTAATCAAATTAACATGTTTGATTGGTTTAGTTATCGCTCCAATATTAGGTGCTGGTCACGAAGGTGGAACTAAAGAAATGCAATGCAATGTTGAAATGAAAAGTGAAATGATGGGCAAATGCGACATGAGCAAATGCAAAGACATGACTAAAGAAGAATGTGCTGCGATGTGTGATTCTTTGGGATGTAATGCAGAAGAAAAAGCAGCTTGTCTTTCTCACTATGATGCTGATGGAAAATTCATCGCTAAAAAAGATGATTGTTGTGCTAAAGGCGAAATGACTTCTACTGAAAAGAATGTAAAAGTCGTAATTACCAATACAAACGGTAAAGCTAAAGCAACAGTTACAACTACGGTTAACGGGACTGCAGCATCAGAAACTTTTGAAGGAACAGAAGCAGAGGTAAAAGCTAAAGTAGAAGCATTGAAATAATAGTTTATCCTATTAATTAAAAATCCCCGTCTAGTTTTTTGGAACAAGACGGGGATTTTTGTATTAATTATAGAAGGTAAAAAAATAAAGAATGATTTTTCACCAATCTCTTGTTAACTAATATACTTGAACTCGCTAAGTTTTAAAGCATAAAGGTTTAAAAATAAAAGTAATTGATTGTTTTTAAGTTTAATAAAAAATTACTTTAAAAACTAATAAGTAAAATATAAAAAAAGTTGTCATTTCTGACAACCTTTTTATTGATCTATAATATGCTCCGATTAGTTTCGTTTAATAACCTTAATGATTTTCTCTTTATCATCAGATGCTACTTTTATAAAGTAGGTTGCTTCAGCTAAACGTGATAAATCAACCTGAACCTCTGTTGCATTTGTTTTTTCATTCATTAAAGTTTGACCTAATAAATTAATCAAAGTTATTTGAGTAATAGTTCTCGAGTATGAAATGGTTACAACCGATGAAGTTGGATTTGGATAGTATGTAAAATGCAAATTATCAAATTCATCATTGCCTAATGTAACTGTTACTGTCACAGCAAATGGTGCACTCGAACACGATCCAACAATATTAACACAATAGTATGTTGCACCGGTTGTGAGTACTGTAGATGAAGCTAATGAATTAGTTCCAGCTTGTGCATCTACTAAAGAACCATACCAAATTACGGTAGTAGGATTCACTACAAGATTAGCTATTGTGGCATCGTTTAAATCAGCTACATCAAATGATTGAGAAGCATTTCCTGTTGGAATACTTGCGGAATTTATAGCTAAGTTCAAAGTAGCCGTATTACAACCAGTAACTACAGTAACACCTGATTGTGCTGTAGTGTAGGTAAGTCCATTTTCAGGCCAAGTATACGAATCACCATCACAAATAGAGGTAGTAACACTTCCGTTGGTTGTCAAAGGAGTAATCGACAAATTCAAAGTAGCCGTATTACAACCAGTAACTACAGTAATACCCGATTGTGCCGTAGTATAAGTAAGTCCATTTTCAGGCCAAGTATACGAATCACCATCACAAATAGAAGTAGTCACGCTTCCGTTGGTTGTTAAAGGATTTACAACAATAGTCAACGAAGCCGTTGTTGAGCATTGTCCTGCATCTGGCGTAAATGTGTAAGTTGTTGTGGTAGTATTATCTAATGTTGGCGACCAACTTCCCTGAATTAGATTGTTTGAAGTTGTTGGTAATGCAGATAATATATCACCGTTACAAATATCCGCTACAGCATTAAAAATTGGTATAACTGTAGTTGCTTGTGTTTGTATTATTTCCAAACCATAATTTCCTTGTTCACGACCCAAACCAACATAACCCTCTACTAAAACATAAACAATATTTTCTGTGGAAACATCTATGTCGTTTATATAAGATTGAAAAGTAGCCCCACAATCATCATCACTAAAACCTATTTCTGTAGTTCCATCTTCTTTAAATATTCTTAGGATAGTATCAAAATCTGAGTTTGTACAGGTATTAGCGCTCAAAGCTATTGTACATGGACTTAAAATAACTTTATACCAAACATCCGGTGAAGTAGTTCCAACGGTGTCTGTAAAACAATTTTTAGCTAAATTATTTCCTGATGTCGTATAATTTGTTGCTGTAACATCAATCGCAGTAGCCAAAGTGTCTCCCGGAGGAGGTAAAGTATTAATAGTTAAATTTAAGGTTTCGGTACTACAAGTACTCGGATTGGCAGCAATGCTTAGATTTTTTATGGATACATAATGGTCAGGTATATTGGTTGTCGAACTAATAACGATGCTACTTATGTAATTAGAATCAAAATAGCCAAAAGTATCAGTATCTGTTGTCACTGTTCTACTTTCTACAGTTCCATTTGAATAGTTAACCGTGATATTTCCAGAGATAATTGCATCAGTAAAATCAGATGTAAAATAATTTCCAGAAACACCATAAACCGGAGGATCAAAAGTAATTGTTAATGGATTATTTGCATTTCCTGTTCCCAGAAAATCGCCACTAGAGTACATTCCTCCTGGAGCTGACATGCTCACAGTAACTGATCCGTATGTTATATCTGTTGGGTTAGTTGCATTTATACCACTTAGAGTATTTGAAATTACTGTTGCGTTAAAGGATGCAGCATGCTCATTCCATAAAGCTAAATCATCAATTACTTGACTATCGGGAATAGTCATGTAAGTTGAATAAGCACCACTTGTTGTGTAAGTTGTTCCAGTGAGAGACCAAGTGTAGCTATTACAAGCAGTCACATTAGTTGAATTAGTCACAATCGGATTAACGGTAATTGTTTTTGTTTTTGTGGTTGCACATTGACCTATATCAGGTGTAAAAGTATGGGTTGTTGTGGTTGTACTATCTAAAGCCGGTGACCATGTTCCTGTAATTCCATTATTAGATGTTGTCGGCAATGGCGCCAATGTATCTCCGTTACAAATAGGATCAATAGCTGTAAATGTTGGTGTAACAGCTGGTGTTATAGTTAAGTCTAACGTATTGTTAGAAGCCGGGTTGGTGGCAATACTTAAATTTTTTAATGAAATATAACGGTTTGTTGATGTAGTTGTTAAAACAACAGTAGTTAAAGGAGTAGTCGAAAAATAGCCAAAAGCTTCAGTATCCGTATTTACGGCTCTATCGTCTGTTGCACCATCTGAATAGGTTGCATTAACGTTTCCATTCACAACATTGTCTGAAATATTAGTAACAAAATAATTCCCAGCAACACCATATATAGATGGACTAAAAGTGATAGTTATTGTTTCACCCGGATTGTTTACCCCTATAAAAGATCCGCTAGAGTACATACCGCTTGGAGCAGACATAGTTAGACTTGTTGTACCTATTATTATATTTATAGTTGTAGCAGTAGGGATTCCAGATAAATTGTTGAAAGCAACAGTCGCTCCATAAGTAGAGGCGGAATTGTCCCAAGCAGTTTGATCATTAAAAAGCTGTGTTATTCCTCCGCCATCTGTATATATACCAGTATTGGTGTAGGTTAAACCATTTACAGGCCAGGTGTAACTGTTACAAGCTGTAACTACATCGGTGGCTAACACGCTTAGTGTTGGGTTACTATTTCTAGCTACATTTCTAGCTGAAACCCTTTTGGAAAAATTAGTATGTTCTGAACCTTTTCCACTTTTTGATTGTGCTTGCAGCGAAACGTTTAATGTAAAAAGCAGCAAAAACGACAATGAAATGTGTTTGTTAATTGAGTATTTTTTTTCCATTTGGTAATTTTTTGGGGGAATTAGATTGACTTTTAATAGTTAGATTAATAATTATGATTAAAACTAACGCACTAAAAATAGATATTAATTTTAATTACTAACTAAATTTTTCGTTGTTTTTGAAGTTATTAACGATTAACAAACAAAAAATCCCCGTATCGTTCTAAACAATACAAGGATTTTATCAAAAGTTTTAGAATTTAAAACAATCCGTTTATTTCAGCATTGATTTTATTAATTACAAATCCTAAATCTTCCGGATTGTTAACAAAATCAATATTGTCAACGTCTATAATTAGTAGCTTGCCTTTGTCATAAGTGTGAATCCAGGCTTCATAGCGTTCGTTCAAACGACTCAAATAGTCAATTGAAATCGTGTTTTCATAATCACGGCCACGTTTGTGAATTTGGGCAACCAAATTTGGAATCGAACTTCTCAAATAAATCAACAAATCCGGTGCGCCAACCAATCCTTCCATTAATTCAAACAGATCAGAGTAATTTTGAAAATCACGGTTGGTCATCAAGCCCATGGCGTGCAAATTTGGGGCAAAGATGTGCGCATCTTCATAGATGGTTCTGTCCTGAATTATATTTTTACCACTTTCCCGAATTTGCAATACCTGACGAAAACGACTATTTAGGAAGTAAATCTGCAGGTTAAAACTCCAACGTTCCATTTGGTGATAGAAATCATCCAAATACGGATTGTCAACTACGTCTTCAAAATGAGGTTCCCATTTGAATTGCTTTGCCAAAAACCTTGTTAACGTTGTCTTTCCTGCTCCGATGTTTCCTGCTACTGCTATGTGCATTATGGTAATTTTATTTTATAATTCTTAATTTGTTGGTTGGTAAAAATAGCCAAAATTTGGTCTTTGTAATAATAATTTTGAAACGAGTTCTCAACAATTTCTATTTCATGGACAACTTTGGTTTGATTGTTCAAACTATAGAGAATATTGTCTCTGGAAAACAACAGTTTTTCATTGTCTATAATCTGAATTTTTTCAAAAGGAGGAATATTAGCCAACAAAGTTACTTTGCCAAAAATATCGATAGCATACCAATTATTAATGTCATCTATCCAATAAAAATTATTGAAATCGGATTGGGTGTATTTTATGCTTTCCTGGATGGGATTGCCAATGTTTTTAGATGTATTTTTTAAATAATCAAACAACAATATCTGCTGTGTCAGCGAATTATAAATCCAAAACTGATCCTGCGAAGCCAAACCAACTTTTGATGCAAAAATGGTGTTGTCAATGTCAAAAAGATTGAGTTTCTGAATTTCGTTAAGCTGATTGTCAAGTGTGATTATGGTATTAAAATCTTCATAAAAAACCACTATTTTCAGTGGATTGACATAATCAACAGCAGTGATTTTTCCCAAAGCCACGTTTTTATATTCCCAAGTCTGACTTTCGTTTTGCTTGCTGAAAACATTATCTTTAATGTAATAATTATTACCCAAACCATCAAATCCAATATAGGTTTTGTTCTCAAGTTCTTTTGTGCTTAATACAGTAGTTTTCAGCTTTTGGTTTTGACAAAAACTAATCGAACAGCACAATAATAAAAAGAGATAAATTTCGTTTTTCATGATAGTGCTAATTTACATTAAACCAAATTAATTTCAACGAGTACAAAAAGATATTTTAACAAAACTTTGGTAACTGAATTCATAGGGATTCGTCATATTTGTTCTTTAAAAATAAAAAACAATGAGAAACTTACTTTATACTTCATTATTCCTTTTAGCATGTATTACTTCAAATGCACAAAAAGACTTCCAAGGAATGGCCGTTTATGAATCAAAAACAAGTACTTCCGATTTCAAATCCCGTTTTGAAGGCAACAAAGAAATTTCACCAGAAATGCAAAAAATGATTGAAGAACGAATGAAAAAAATGTTCGAAAAAACATTCATTCTCAATTTCGATAAATCGGCTTCTATATACAAAGAAGAAGAAAAATTAGATGCTCCGGGCGGACAACAAGGCGGTTTCAGAATGATGAGCTCTATGATGGGCGGTGGCGGAACGTATTACAAAAATGTAAAAGACAAAAGCTACACCGTTGACAAAGAATTTATGGGAAAAGAATTCTTAGTAAAAGATTCATTGCCAAAATTAAATTGGAAAATGGAAAGTGAAACCCGAATGATTGGCGGTTACAATTGCTTTAAAGCCACAGCAGTTCGTCCTGTAAGCAAATCAGATTTTAGAAATTTCAGACCTAAAAAAGAAGAACAAACCAAAGAAGGTGAAGCTAATAAAGACGATAAAGAAAAGAAAACCAACTTTATGGATGATTTTGATATGCCAAAAGAAATCACCATCACTGCTTGGTACACACCAGAAATTCCAGTAAATCAAGGACCGGAAAGTTATTGGGGTTTGCCAGGTTTAATTCTCGAAGTAAACGATGGAAAAACGGTTATTTTGTGTTCGAAAATTGTATTGAATTCTAAAGATAAAGTAGAAATAAAAGCACCAAACAACGGTAAAGTAATTTCTCAAAAAGACTATGATGAAACCGTTGTTAAAAAAATGGATGAATTAAAAGAAATGAATCAGGGACAAGGAAGAGGTGGAATGCAAATCAGAATGGGTAATTAAATCATCATTCCATTAATTACATTTATGAAAAAACTTTACGCAGTACTTATTCTTTTTATATCAGCCATTTCTTTTTCTCAAAACATCCGTTTTGAAGGAATTATTCAAGACACCAATAAAGCGCCACTCGAAATGGCGAATATCATGGCGATGAATCAGGGATCCAAAACCATGGATGCTTACGCAATTACGAACGACAAAGGGAAGTTTGTTTTAAACCTAAAACCTAATTCATCCTACACTATTAAAATGAGTTACCTTGGAATGCAAAACAAGGAAATTACGGTTACGACTCAATCTCAAAACATCACGCAAAATATTATGATGGAAGCCGGCGGAATTGAACTCGAAGGAGTTGAAATTGTCCGCGAAATGCCGGTTTCTATAAAAGGTGATACCATAGTTTACAATGCCGATTCTTTTAAAACTGGAACCGAAAGAAAATTGGAAGATGTTTTGAAGAAATTACCCGGAGTTGAGGTCAATGCTGATGGTGAAGTAGAAGTAGAGGGCAAAAGAGTAACTAAATTAATGGTTGAAGGCAAAGATTTTTTTGATGGCGACACCAAACTTGGCGTAAAAAATATTCCCGCTGATGCTATTGATAAAGTGCAAGTACTGAGAAATTATAACGAAAATTCAATCCTAAAAGGTGTCGAAAATAATCAGGACAATGTTGCGATGAATATCAAACTAAAATCAGGAAAGAAAAATTTCTGGTTTGGTGACATTACAGCTGCTGGTGGTTTTCGTCCCGAAGGTAAATTCGACCGCTATAATGTAAACCCAAAGCTGTTTTATTATAGCCCGAAATACAGTGTCAATATTATTACCAATTTCAATAATATTGGCGAATTGCCGTTGACGATTCAGGATTATTTCAAATTCACCGGCGGTTTCAGAAGCATGATGGCCAAAGGTGGATCGAGTTTTAATATATCATCAAATGACCTTGGAATTTCATTGTTGAGAAACAATCGCGCTAAAGAAATAGAAACCGATTTCGGAGCAACTAATTTCTCTTATAATCCAACCAAATCATGGTCATTGAGTGGTTTTGCTATTTTGTCTTCTTCGATTACCGATTTAGAAACGGTATCAACGACAAACTTTTTAGATCCAACATCAACCGAAGTGGCATCAACTGAAAACCGTGATGAAATAGCACATCAGAAAAGTAATTTGGGTTTGTTTAAATTAAGTTCAAGCTATAAACCGAATGCCAATTTCCAGTTTGATTATGATATTTTGACCAAGTTTTCTAAACAAGATGAAAACAATTCGCTCTTGAGAGAGACCATTGATGAAAATAATATTTCTACTACTGAAGGTATTTTTACTGCCAAAAAACAAGATCCGGTTACCGTAAATCAGAACTTGAGTTTCTATTATACGGCTGCTGAAAAGCACATTTTTGCATTTGAAAGCCAACATTTATATCAAGACGAAAATCCGTTTTATAATGCCGATTTACAATCAGATCCTTTTACATCAACGTTACCTCCGAGTAATATTTTAGGCTATGATACGTCTCAAAACAGAACCAATTTGAACCAAAACCGTTTTGTGAAAACAAATAAACTGGATGCGAAGTTGGATTATTACTATATGCTTACGCCAAAAAGCAACATCAATATTACCTTAGGAAACACCAATTCAAATCAGAGTTTCAACTCATCGATGTATCAAATTTTAGATAATGGAAATGTCAACGAATTGGATAATACAGCCAATACCAATGATGTGAATTATCGTTTTAATGATGCCTTTTTAGGGTTGCATTACAAAATATTGACCGGCAAATTTACTTTTACACCTGGAGTTAGTCTTCATACGTATGCCTTGAACAATGAACAATTGGGAACGAGTTACAAGCAGAATTTCACCAGAATCCTACCCGATTTCTTAGCATTGTACCAAATCAAAAAAGCAGAAACGCTGACGTATAATTTTTCATTTACCAATAATTTCACTGATATCAACCGTCAAGCCGAAGGTTATGTTTTAAATAGCTACAGTAGTTTGTCAACTGGAAATAGAACCTTAGAGAATTCTATTCAGCAGTCGCACACCTTGCGTTATTTCAAATACAATATGTTCAATTTTGAGAACATAGCTGGAGCAATTAGTTATAACCGAACCATTGATGCCATTAAAACAAGAGCTTTTTTTAATAATGTAAACCAAATTTCATCACCATTTAACTCAGAGTTTGCGGATGAAACACTAACCTTTTTTGGTAATTATGGTCGCTCCTTTTTCAAATACTATAAAGCATCGTTTACGGCCAATGTCAATTGGTCAAAGTTCAATAATATTCAAATAGACCGAAATACGTTGCAAGATGTTTTGGTAACCAATGAAAGTGTTAGCCAAAATTACTCGCTAAAAGCTTCAACCAATTTTAAAAACATGCCGAATATTGAATTGGGTTACACTTTCTCGGTTAATGAATATCCAAACGATAAATTTTTTACTGATAAACCAACGGTTAGACTAGATTATTTCTTCCTAAAAAGCTTCTCATTTGTTAGTGAATATGAGTTCTATCACTATTACAACAGCGATAAATCGGTTGAAAACGAGTATGATTTCCTTTCAGCTAGTTTGATTTACCAAAAAACGAAAGACAGTAAATGGGAATACAAAATCTCGGCAACCAACTTGTTAAATACAACTTCGCTCAATGATGATAATTTCTCGCAATTCTCTACACGAACTTCACAATACAGAGTGCAACCGCGTTATGTACTATTGAGTTTGAAATATAATTTGTAGCAATTTCCCGCTTTCCGCTATATCTTTTTTGTTTTGTCAATAGCAATGTCAGGCTGAGCCTGTCGAAGCCTTGTCGAAGTACAAAACAAAAAAGGATGCCGCTTCCATCGGGCCTGCCTGCCGGTAGGCAGGGCTAAAAAGAAAACCCTGACTTTCATTAGAGAGTCAGGGTTTTTTCTTTGCGTCCCGAAACTTCTGGATTCGCGTATTTCTTTGCAAACTTTGCGGTTAATTAAATCTTAAAAGCCGCTTTAACTTTATCTACAAAGTCTAATTTTTCCCAAGTAAATAACTCTACAGTTACTGTTTTTGGAGCACCATTTGGCAATTTGAAAGTTTTGGTAACTGTTTCTGGAGTTCTTCCCATATGTCCATAAGCAGCCGTTTCGCTGTAGATTGGGTTTCTCAATTTCAAACGTTGCTCAATAAAGTACGGACGCATATCAAAAACGTTCTCCACCACTTTACTGATTTCTCCGTCTGTCAAACTTACTTTAGAAGTTCCATAAGTTACTACGTTAATAGAAGTTGGTTTTGCCACTCCAATGGCATACGAAACCTGAACTAAAACTTCATCACACAATCCTGCAGCCACTAAGTTTTTAGCAATATGACGTGTAGCATAAGCTGCTGAACGGTCTACTTTACTCGGGTCTTTTCCAGAGAAAGCACCACCACCATGAGCTCCTTTTCCACCGTACGTATCAACGATAATTTTTCTTCCAGTCAAACCTGTATCTCCGTGTGGTCCACCGATTACAAAAACACCAGTTGGATTAATGTGATACGTAATGCTATCGCTAAATAAATGAGCGTATTGAGGGTATTTGGCTTTAATTCTTGGAATCAAAATAGATACTAAATCGCTTTTAATTTTAACCAACATTTCATTATTTGCAGCGTCTTTATCTTCTCTTGAATCAGATTTAGGTTTCACAAAATCATCATGTTGAGTAGAAATAACGATAGCATCAATTCTTTGTGGTTTGTTATCATCAGAATACTCTAAAGTAACTTGTGATTTAGCATCAGGACGAAGGTATTTAATTTCGTTATTTTCTCTTCTAAGATTTGCTAATTCAATTAACAAAGCGTGAGATAAATCTAAAGCCAAAGGCATATAGTTCTCCGTTTCATTAGTAGCATAACCAAACATCATTCCTTGGTCACCCGCACCTTGATCTTCTTTGTTTGCTCTGTCAACTCCTTGATTAATATCAGCAGATTGCTCATGAATGGCTGAAAGAATACCACACGAATCTGCATCAAACATATACTCGCTTTTAGTATATCCAATTTTTTTGATTACTTCTCTCGCAATTTGTTGAACATCTAGGTAGGTGTTTGATTTTACTTCTCCAGCAAGAATTACTTGACCAGTCGTAACCAATGTTTCGCAAGCCACTTTTGATTCAGCATCAAATGCCAAAAAGTTGTCAATTAACGCATCAGAAATTTGGTCTGCAACTTTGTCTGGATGTCCTTCACTCACTGACTCCGACGTAAATAAATAAGCCATAACTATA
>NZ_JANMXZ010000033.1:0-25062 GCF_031381455.1 Flavobacterium sp.
AGATGTTTTCGGAATTGAAGCATTCTTACCAGGTTCACAAATTGATGTGAAACCAATCCGTGATTACGATGTATACGTAAACAAAATGATGGAATTCAAAGTGGTAAAAATTAACCACGAATTCAAAAACGTTGTTGTTTCACACAAAGCGCTTATCGAAGCTGATATCGAAGTTCAGAAAAAAGAAATCATTGGTCAATTAGAAAAAGGACAAGTATTAGAAGGTGTTGTTAAAAACATTACTTCTTATGGTGTGTTTATTGATTTAGGTGGTGTTGATGGATTAATCCACATTACTGACCTTTCTTGGTCAAGAATCAACCACCCAAGTGAAGTTCTTGAATTAGATCAAAAATTAAACGTTGTAATCCTTGATTTTGATGATGAGAAAACAAGAATTCAATTAGGTTTAAAACAATTAAACGCTCATCCTTGGGATGCTCTTGATGCTAAATTAGCTATCGGAGACAAAGTGAAAGGTAAAGTAGTTGTAATCGCTGATTACGGTGCATTTATCGAAGTAGCTGAAGGTGTTGAAGGTTTAATCCACGTTTCTGAAATGTCTTGGTCTACGCACTTGAGAAGTGCACAAGATTTCGTTAAAGTTGGTGATATTGTTGAAGCAGTTATATTAACTCTTGATAGAGATGATAGAAAAATGTCTTTAGGTATCAAACAATTAACGCAAGATCCATGGACAGACATTACCGCTAAATATCCTGTTGGTTCTAAACACACAGGTATCGTTAGAAACTTTACAAACTTTGGTATTTTTGTTGAATTAGAAGAAGGTATTGATGGATTAGTTTACATCTCTGATTTATCTTGGACTAAAAAAATCAAACACCCATCAGAATTTGTTAACGTAGGAGATAAATTAGATGTAGTAGTATTAGAGTTAGATGTTGACGGACGTAAATTATCTTTAGGTCACAAACAAACTACTGCTAATCCTTGGGACAAACATGAAGAAGCTTTCGCTGTTGGAACTATCCACAACGGAACTATCGCTGAGATTGTTGACAAAGGTGCTACTGTAGATTTCGGTGACGATGTAGTTGCGTTTATTCCAACGCGTCATTTAGAAAAAGAAGACGGTAAGAAATTGAAAAAAGGTGAAGTGGCTGACTTTAAAGTTATTGAATTCAATAAAGAGTTCAAAAGAGTTGTAGCTTCTCACACGGCAATCTTTAGAGAAGAAGAAGACAAAAATACAAAAGCTGCTACTGAAGCAGTTGCTGCTAATAACGCTCCTGCTCAAACTCTTGGAGACAACAATGATATCCTTGCCGGATTAAAAGCAAAAATGGAAAAAACAGAGAAAAAGAAATAATTCACTGTTTCTATAAATAGAAAATCCTCTCGTTTTTAATGAGAGGATTTTTTTGTTTAATTATTATAATATTTTCGCTCCCAAATTTCCTCGTTAAAATTTTTGCCCATCATAAAAAAGTAATAACCAAAAACGGCAAAGATAGATTTAAAAGCAAAAAGGAATACAATTACTGATGCTAAAGGAACCGATTTGCTCAAATTGTTCTCAGGAACTAAAAGCGCTACTACAAGACTCAATAAGATACTGGTTACTGTAAAGGTTCCTAAATTTTTGATTGGTAAAACCATTAATTTTCGCAATGGATTCATTTCTGTTCCCCATTTATGAATTAAATAATAGTAATCATTTCCCATTGGTACAAACAGTAACGGATCATCATAATTCAGTAGATGAAAAGCTTTGCTAGGTGCAATGATTTTGAAGCCTTCGAGTGAGGTATTGTGGGCTTTTTCTATCATTCTGATTTTTGAAATGGCTTCTTCCGGAATTTCATTTTTAAAAATATCACTCTCTAAAAACCGTAGTCGGTAATCAATACAAATTTTTTGAATTTGCTCTAAATGAAAAATCTTATCTGTTTCTAACAAGTCAAATTGCAACTGATTCGTTTTTGTTGAACTTTCTTGTTGTAGTTTATCTATGATTAGATTTCTGTCATTATCATTTTGTTCAAAAATCGATTTTACTTCTGCTATAATAACAGCTTCTGATTTAAACTTTTTTCTTTTGGAAAGCAATTCTTTTTCGAGGTTTACACTATTTACTAACATTCTCAATGTTTTTTAAAAGATTGACACAACGTATATTATAAGTTCTAATTTATGAAATAAATTCTAATTGCAACTTTTGTAGCTCAATAAATTTTGTATTTACAGTTGTTAAAGTTTTCAGAAAAAATAATTTTACTAAAACCATGAAAGATGTATTGGCGTAAATGGCTGTATAACTTTTAAAAATATAATTATGAAATCAAAGATTCACGAATACCAAAAAAACAATTTTGCAATTATGAGTAAAACTAAGAATTTAGTATCGATTGCCTTTTTTGCCTTGACAATTTTTGCAACCACAGTTACTTTTGCCCAAAAAGAAAAAACAGTAACCGTTGGTGGATCTCCAATGTATCCATCAAAAAACATTGTTGAAAATGCTGTGAATTCTAAAGACCACACCACTTTAGTAGCAGCTGTAAAAGCGGCAGGATTAGTGGAAACATTGCAATCAAAAGGGCCTTTTACCGTGTTTGCCCCAACAAATGCAGCCTTCGACAAATTGCCAAAAGGAACTGTTGAAACCTTATTAAAACCAGAAAATTTGAAATTGTTGCAAACCATCTTAACGTATCACGTGGTAGCCGGAAAAATGAATTCGTCCGATATTGCTAAAGCGATAAAAGAAGGAAATGGAAAAGCAACTTTAAAAACGGTTAGCGGTGGAGCATTGACCGCTTGGATGAAAGGTTCAAACCTTTATTTGACAGATGAAAATGGTAATAGTGCTAAAGTAAGCATAGCCGATGTCAACCAATCTAATGGAGTAATTCATGTTATTGATGCAGTAGTTACGCCAAAATCATAATTTTATACTTCTACTTCGAAACTATTTAGTGTAAAAAAAGAGAAGTCTCCCTTTTAGGTTAGGGAGACTTTTTTATTTTCTTAAACTAGCACCAACTTCCGTTTCCAGATTCTTTTGCAACTTGTTCATGATTTTGTCAATCTGCTCGTCTGTCAAAGTTTTTGTGATGTCCTGTAAAGTGAAACTCAAAGCATATGACTTCTTGCCTTCGGGCAGATTTTTACCTTCATACACATCAAACAAATTGATGTTTTTTAGCAAGCCTTTTTCTGTTTGACGGGCAATAGAGTATATCGAATCAAAAGCAACTGTATTGTCAACCAAAAGAGCTAAATCTCTGCGTACTTCTGGATATTTTGGAATATCAGTAAACTTGATTTTGTTGTTAATTAGTTTCAAAATCAGATTCCAATTAAAATCGGCAAAAAATACTTCCTGTTTGATGTCGAAATGTTTTAAGATTGATTTTTTTACGGTTCCAAATTCAACCAAAGTGTCGTTACCGTTGGCAATCGCTATTCCATCTGCAAACACATCAGATGCAACAGGTTTGTTTTGAATTTTACAAATCCCTAAACGATTTAAAACGGAATCCACAAAGCCTTTAAACAAAAAGAAATCAGATGGTTTTTCTGAAGTCGTCCAACTTTCAGCAACTCTATTTCCTGACACAAACAGTGTTAAATGCTTTGGTTCATTATAACCCGAAGGTAATTTGTGATAGGTTTTTCCGAATTCGAATAATTTCAGATCAGAATTTTTTCTGTTGATATTATACGACACCGCTTCTAAACCGGAGAACAACAATGATTGGCGCATTGTCGATAAATCATTACTCAACGGGTTTAACATCATCACGTTATATTCTTCTTTCAACATTTCAGATAATTTCACATAATCGGGCGATGTTAAAGAGTTGGCCATCATTTCGTGAAAGCCAAGAGAATTCAATTGTGTAGCGACAATATTTTGTACTTTATAATCTTCTGTTCTTGCCGAATTGGCAACAGTAGCATTTAGTTTTTTGGTAAAATTAATATTGTTGTAGCCATAAACACGAAGGATTTCTTCGATAACATCAACTTCGCGTTGCACATCAACACGATAGGAAGGAATTATTAAACCTAGACCGGCATCTGTAACACTATTTACTTTAATATCTAATGAAGCCAAAATTTTCTTGATGGTTTCTTTTGGTAATTCTTGTCCGATTAATTTGGCGGTTTTATCAAAATTCAAGAAAACAGGAAAGTCTTCAATCTTTTTCGGATAAATATCAACGATATCAGAAGTGATTTCGCCACCAGCAACTTCTTTTATTAAAAGCGCCGCACGTTTTAAGGCAAATTCCGTAATATTAGCATCGATTCCTCTTTCGAAACGGAAAGAAGCATCCGTATTTAAGGCATGTCTTTTTGCCGATTTCCTTATACTCACTGGATTAAAATAAGCACTTTCCAAGAAAATCGTATTCGTAGTTTCGGTAACTCCGGAGCCTTTTCCGCCAAAAACACCAGCGATACAAAGCGGTCCTTTTCCGTCACAAATCATCAAATCTTCTTCGTGCAAAGTTCTTTCTACATCATCTAAAGTGACGAATTTTGTTCCGGTAGCGACTGTTTTTACAATAATTTTTCCACTTATTTTGGAAGCATCAAAAGCATGTAATGGTTGCCCTAAATCGTGAAGAATATAATTAGTAACGTCAACAATATTGTTTTTTGGTGTCAAACCAATAGCTTTTAAACGGTTTTGCAACCAAGCCGGCGATGACTTTACTGTAACTCCCGAAATGGTAACGCCACAATATCTGGGAGCTAATTTACTATCCTTAACATCTACGTCAATCTTGAGTGTTCTTTTGTCGATTCGGAATGTACTCACCGTTGGTGTTATTAATTCGACGCTACTGTTTTTTTGTAATAAACTGGCACGTAAATCTCTTGCTACGCCATAATGTGACATAGCGTCGGCGCGGTTTGGCGTTAATCCAATTTCGAAAACTTCATCGTTTTCAACATTAAAAACTTTAGCTGCTGGAGTTCCTGGTTTTAGAGTAGCATCCAAAATCATAATTCCGTCATGGCTTGTTCCCAGACCTAATTCGTCTTCGGCACATATCATTCCGTGGCTTTCCTGTCCGCGGATTTTTCCTTTTTTAATTTCAAATTCAACACCTGCTGCGTCAAACAATTTGGTTCCGATAGTGGCAACTGGTACTTTTTGTCCTTTGGCAACGTTGCTGGCACCGCAAACAATTTGGACCGGACTTCCATCTCCTAAATCAACAGTCGTAATGCTTAATCTATCGGCATCAGGATGTTTTTCACAAGTCAGAACATGACCTACGATAACGCCTTCCAAACCACCACGAACCGATTGGTATTTTTCCACAACTTCTACTTCCAAACCTAAATCAGTTAGTAAGGTTGCTGTTTCTTCCGATTTTAAATCTATTTTAATGAATTGTTTTAACCAATTGTATGAAATCTTCATCTGTACCTACTATATTTTAAGAGTGCAAATATAATCAATGATGCTCGCAGGAAGAAAGTTTTTCAGGTGTTTTTTGTCAGTATTTTTAATTTAGGAGCACAGCAATAGTTGTCTTCAGGACGAATCGTCCCGCTGTCCGCGCTACACGGTAGCCAGCTCCCATCGGGGCTAGTGAGAACGTTCTCTTTTATAAGGAAGAAGCACTTCGACAAGCTCAGTGTGACATCCTAGTTTTAATTGTGTTTTTCTTTAATCAAATAGATTTCTCAATTTCCAATATGGACTATCCAATACCATGTTGTCACACTGAGCCTGTCGAAGTGCCTCCCCGTCAATCTTAAAGTAATTCCTCCACATGCTTCTTAATGTTTTCTGAGATTTTCTTGGTTGGTAAATCATTCACATCACCACCAAATGGATCTTCGATTTCTTCGGCAATCAATTCCAAACTCGCCAAAACATAAAAGATAAAAACTACTACAGGCCCAACATAATATCCCAAACTAAAAGAATATCCAAAAGGAAGTGTCATCACATAAAAGAAAATAAACTTTTTGATAAACGCACTGTAAGAGTAGGGAATTGGAGTGTTTTTGATTCGCTCGCAGGCACCGCAAACTTCGGTAAACGATTGTATTTCGGCATTTAGAATGATAAGTTGGTCACCGGTTATTTTTTTTGCAACATACAATTCATTAATTTTTTGAAACATCAATTTCGCCACCTGATTTGGTTTGTGTTTGTGGTGGTCGATTTCCAAATCTAAATCGTCAAAAAGCTGTTTGGCAGTATCTTCGTTTTTTAAATGTTTGTGTAAAATACTAGCATAACTTGGAATGGTTTTTCTGAAAAAGAGCTTGTCGTTTTCGTCTTCCAAAATAGCGGATAATTTTATAGCAAAATTGCGACTGTTATTAACCAGACTTCCCCATAATTTTCGTCCTTCCCACCAACGATCATAAGCTGTATTGGTTCTGAAAACTAACAATAACGAAATGACGAAACCTAACATTCCGTGCATAATCGTGATGTTTTTTACATAACTGTTTTCGGCTAATTTCCATATTTCCACTTCAGCGTAACCAATAAGTGCGGCATAAACTCCAATCGCAAACATGATTGGAAGCAATGTTCTAAACGTATCGGCTTTGTGGAAACGGAAGATAAAAGTAAACCAGTCTTTGGTGTTGTAGGATATCATTGTCTTGTCTTTTTTATGTTTAACTGATATAATTCCAAATATTTTTCTTTTTTGAAAGTTCAATAAAAACACTTCTCAACGTCTGATGTTCGGGCAAAGTCATTGATGGATCTTTTTTCAAAAGTTTCAAAGCTTCATTTCGAGCCTCCATCAAAATGTCACTATCTCTTACCAAATCAGCAATTTGAAGTTGCAAAATACCACTTTGTTGTTTTCCCATAATATCGCCCGGACCACGAAGTTTTAAATCGACTTCGGCAATTTCGAAACCGTCATTGGTTTGGCACATCGTTTCCAATCGCACTTTACTATCACTCGATAATTTAAAGGATGTCATCAGTATACAATAACTCTGCTCGGCACCACGACCAACGCGGCCACGCAATTGGTGGAGTTGAGACAAGCCAAAACGTTCGGCGCTTTCAATGATCATGACACTTGCATTCGGAATATTTACGCCAACTTCAATAACGGTTGTCGCTACCATAATGTTGGTTTTTCCTTCAGCAAAGCGCTTCATTTCGGCATCTTTATCTGCCGGTTTCATTTTGCCGTGAACGATGGAAATACTGTATTGAGGCAACGGAAAATCTCTCGAAATGCTTTCGTAACCATCCATCAAATCCTTGTAATCCATAGTTTCACTTTCCTGAATCAGCGGATAAACGATATAGATTTGTCTTCCTTTTGCGATTTCATCTTTTATAAATTTCCAAACTTTCAATCGGTTGCTGTCATAACGATGCACTGTTTGAATTGGTTTTCTTCCCGGTGGCAATTCGTCAATCACAGAAATATCCAAATCGCCATACAAACTCATCGCTAACGTACGCGGAATAGGAGTAGCAGTCATCACCAAAATGTGTGGGGGAATATCATTTTTTTTCCACAATTTTGAACGTTGCTCTACACCAAAACGATGCTGCTCATCAATGATGGCTAGACCTAAATTATGAAACTGCACTTTGTCTTCGAGCAAAGCATGTGTGCCAATAAGAATGTGCAGACTTCCGTTTTCTAACTCTTCATGGATAATTTTTCTATCGGCAGTTTTGGTTGAGCCGGTAAGTATTTTTATGTTGATATTTAGTCCCGAAGCTTCGGGATTAGCCAATTCGGTTAAATCGTTATAATGTTGGTTTGCCAAAATTTCTGTCGGTGCCATCAAACAACTTTGAAAGCCATTGTCTAAAGCGATAAGCATTGCCATCAAAGCCACAATTGTTTTTCCGGAACCAACATCACCTTGCAAAAGTCGGTTCATTTGGGCATTGGTGCCCATATCATTTCTGATTTCTTTGAGTACTTTTTTTTGCGCATTAGTTAGTTCAAACGGTAAATGATTTTGGAAGAAATTATTAAAATTATCGCCCACAACCGTAAACGGATGTCCTTTGATTTTATGTTTACGAACCAGGTTTTTGGTAATCAATTGCAGCTGGATAAAGAACAATTCTTCAAATTTCAATCGGAATTGCGCTTTGGACAACAGTTCCTGACTTTTTGGGAAATGAATATTAAACAAAGCAGCGTTCTTTGGAATCATTTTTAATTCGTCTAAAAGATAAGCTGGCAAAGTTTCTGCAAACTTGGCTTGTGTTTCCAAAAATAATTGCTGCATCATTTTATTGACAACACGATTGGAAATTCCACGATTAGTCAAGGTTTCCGTTGATGGATAAACAGGTTGCATAGCGGAACGCAGGCTTTGTTCGTGTTCGGTGAGCAATTCCATTTCGGGATGTGCCATATTGAAAGTGTTTCCAAAAGACGCTACTTTTCCAAAAATCACATAGGGAACATTGAGTTTCAAGCTGTCGCGAATCCATTTGTGTCCTTGAAACCACGTAAGTTCAATTTGGCCGGTTTCATCCACGAAAGTGGCAACCAATCGCTTTTTGGCTTTGCCAAATTCAACTGTTTTGATGTTGATTATTTTGCCATTGATTTGGACTTCGCTGTCATTCTTTTGCAACTCATTGATTTTGTAATAACGCGTTCTGTCGATGTAGCGGTTCGGAAAAAAATTGACTAAATCTTCATAGCGGTGGATGCCCAATTCCTTACGCAACAACTCACCACGTTGAGGACCAACGCCTTTAAGGTATTCGATAGGAGTTTGAAGAAGTGAGTTTGACATTTTTTATAGAAAATAGAGCATAGAATAAAGAGAATAGATAGGTTTTTGTCTATATTCTTTATTCTATATTCTTTGTTCTTACTAAAGCGAAGATAGTTTTTTAATTTGAAAATTTGAAAAGGAGACAATTCGAAAATGCTTATATTCGTATCAGATATTGTATTTCAATGCGACATTTATTTTTCTTCCTTTTTACCGTTTTCACTTTTGCCCAACAAACCCAAAAAGTAGATTTTAAAACTGCTTATGGAAATATTTCGATTAACCCAATTGAGAAGAAAGTTTCAGGTTCGGTTCGATATGTTTTTGAGGTTAAGCAAGCTATCGATACCATTAAAATTGATGCGCAAAAGATGGTTGTAACCAATGTTAAAATCAATAATAAGACTGTAAAATTCAGCAACACCGGAATAACACTAAATCTTTTTGAAGGCTTTAAAACAGGAAAAAATATAGTTGCTTTTACCTACGAAGCTACCCCAAAACAAACTATGTATTTTAATGGGCACTTCGACTGCGCTCAGTGTGACAACAAAAGTACGGTCATCCCGAGCTATCCCGAACTTTCGGGAGAAGGACAAGTTTGGACACAAGGTCAGGGGAAATATACCAGCCATTGGTTTCCGAGTTTTGATGATGTGAATGAAAAAGTAGTTTTTAATCTGAACATTAGTTTCGATAAAAAATATCAGGTTTTATCCAATGGTGTTTTACTTAATGAGTATCCCAATAAAAACGAAATGATTTGGCAATATGAAATGAAAAGTCCAATGAGTTCCTATTTGTTAGCGGTTGCTATTGGTGATTTCAGGCATCAGGTTGTCGCTTCCAAATCGGGAATTCCGTTACAATTGTTTATTCAGACCAAAGACACAGCCAAATTTGAAGCAACCTATCGCTATTCAAAACAAATCTTTGATTATTTGGAAGCAGAAATAGGAGTGAAGTATCCTTGGAAAATCTACAAGCAAATTCCTATTGAGGATTTTTTGTATGCCGGAATGGAAAATACTTCAGCTACTATTTTCGCGCAAGATTATGTGGTGGACGAAATTGGTTTTAACGATAGAAATTATGTCAATGCTAATGCGCATGAGTTGGGTCACCAATGGTTTGGCGATTTCGTTACCGCAAAATCAGGGAAGCATCATTGGTTACAAGAAGGTTTTGCAACTTATTATGCTTTGTTGGCGGAGCGTCTAATTTTTGGAGATGATTATTTTTACCTTCAATTATACAGAACCTCTTTGCAACTGCGAAATGCTGCAAGAACGGATACGATTCCAGTGATGAACGAAAAAGCGAGTTCCTTTTCATTTTATCAAAAAGGCGCTTGGGCATTGCATTTAATACGAGAAACTATTGGGCCAAAATTGTTTCAGAAAGCTGTTATTAACTATTTGAAAAAGTACCAATATCAAAATGTGGAAACCGATGATTTCCTGGCTGAAGTTAGAAAAGTATCCGATTTTGATACCGAAACATTTAAGAAAGTTTGGTTAGAAGATTATCGTTTCCGAAGTGATGAAGCCAATGTATTGTTGAAGAAAAATGAATTCATTCGGACACTTTTAGAAACCCAAAAAATGCGTTTAAAACCATTTAGAGAGAATAAAGAAAGATTTGCAGCACTGTTGCAATCCAATGTTTTTTATCCTGTAAAAACGGAGATTTTGTATCAGATAAAAGATCTTCCTTTTGAAGATAAAAAAGAATTATTGCTTTTGGCATTACAGACCAATGATGTCAAAGTGCGTCAGTCTGTTGCTGAGTTTACTGATGAAATTCCGTTAGAATTCAAAGCTGATTATGAAACCTTGTTGGATGATGCTTCTTATGATACGAGAGAGATTGCCTTTATGAATTTGTGGAAAAATTTTCCGGAAAGCCGAACTATTTATTTGGTGAAAGCCGAAAACTGGATTGGTGGTAATGATAAAAGTTTGCGTTCCTTATTTTTGACTTTTTCTATTGAAAATCAAAGCACCGGAAAAGAGAAGTATTACAATGAGTTAGTTGATTATACTTCGCCAAAGTATGAAAGTTCTGTGCGACAAAATGCGATTATTAATGTGTTAGCTATAAATGAAAATGATCCGGCAGTATTGAAAAATCTGGTAAACGCTACTACACATTACAAATGGCAGTTTACAAAATTTGCCCGTGATAAAATCAGAGAGTTGCTAGTTGGAGGTGCAAAGCCTCAATTTCAAGCCATTTATCAAACACTTACTGAAAATGAAAAAGCGCAATTAGATAAACTTTTAGGTGAAAAATAGTCTATTCTAATCTGATTCTTCCAGACTGAAAATTTCTTCTACCCGTTTTTCAAAAAATCGTGCCAACTTAAGTGCTAAAACAGTGGAAGGTACATATTTCCCTTTTTCCATGGCGTTTATAGTTTGTCGGCTGACGCTGATTTGTTTAGATAATTCTTCTTGTGAAATATTTTTGATAGCTCTCAAAACTTTTAGATTATTCGTCATCGTTCGAAGTTTTATTGAGTTTATAAATCAAATAATGAAAGCGTATTATGAAAAACAATAACAATGTAAAAGTATTGAAAAACAATACGTTTAGATAAGATAAACCGTAAACGAAAATGGTGAAGAACAAAATTAATCCATAGTTTAAATAGGTTGCCCATACTAAACTTTCGTATCTTATTTTGGAAGTGAATTCATCTTCAATTTTTAATTTGGAAAAACCTATCAATAGGCCACCAATAATTAAATTATATAGTAATACTTCATCAACAATACTATTCTTAATCACAGAAAAATAATTATTAGGACTCATAATGCCAGTTTCTGTAAATGCAAAAACTTTCACAATCCAATAATTGTCAATATTGAGATTTGAAAATGAAATAAAAAGGGAAGCAATAAAGGAAGGAACAAATAATATCCAGCCTAATTTCTTGAATTTGTTCGGAAATAAAAAATGTTTTTTCATGATTGTAGCTTTTAAATTCATTTCAAAAGTAAAAAATACTTTACTAATAGACAAACAAACTTTACAAAAAGTTTATTTTATTTTACATTTAGTTTAAAAATGTACACTTTTTGCCTACTTTTTATTTACAGCTTTACTTTATTTTTAGTTTATAAACAGTAGAAATGTTAGTAAAAGTTTTTGGAAGTGCCGTATTTGGTGTGGAAGCCACCACAATTACCGTAGAAGTAAACATCGATAAAGGAATTGGCTATCATTTGGTTGGTTTACCCGATAATGCTATCAAGGAAAGTAGTTATCGTATTGCGGCTGCATTGAAAAATAATGGTTACTATTTACCAGGAAAGAAAATTACCATAAACATGGCGCCAGCCGATTTGCGTAAAGAAGGTTCTGCCTACGATTTGACTTTGGCAATCGGAATTTTGGCTGCTTCAGGACAAATAAAAGCCAATGAAGTCGACAAGTATTTAATCATGGGTGAATTATCACTCGATGGCAGTTTGCAACCTATAAAAGGCTCGCTTTCTATTGCTATCAAAGCCAAAGCCGAAGGTTTTAAAGGTTTTTTTCTTCCAATTCAAAACGTAAAAGAAGCGGCGATTGTTGCAGGTTTGGATGTTTATGGTGTTGAAAATGTGTTGCAAGTCATTGATTTCTTTGAAGGAAATGGCACTTTAGAACCGACAATTATCGATACCAAAGAAGAGTTTAATAAAACATTAGATTTCCCCGAATTCGATTTTTCGGATGTAAAAGGACAGGAAAGCATCAAACGCTGCATGGAAATAGCAGCAGCTGGTGGACATAATATAATTTTGATTGGTCCGCCAGGTTCAGGAAAAACAATGCTTGCCAAACGATTGCCGAGTATTTTGCCACCAATGACAATGAACGAAGCATTAGAAACTACCAAAATTCATAGCGTTGCCGGAAAAGTAAAAGACACCGGATTAATGAATCAACGACCATTTAGAAGTCCGCATCACACAGCTTCTTCGGTTTCCTTAGTTGGTGGAGGAAGTTATCCACAACCGGGAGAAATTTCATTGGCACATAATGGTGTTTTGTTTTTGGATGAATTGCCCGAGTTTAAACGAGAAGTTTTGGAAGTAATGCGCCAACCGTTGGAAGACAGAGAAGTTACGATTTCGAGAGCCAAATTCACAATTACGTATCCATCCTCTTTTATGTTGGTGGCGAGCATGAATCCGAGTCCGAGTGGTTATTTTAATGATACTGATTCGCCTGTAAGTTCTTCGCCTGCTGAAATGCAACGTTATTTGAGTAAAATTTCCGGACCATTATTAGACCGAATTGACATTCATATCGAAGTTACGCCAGTTCCTTTTGACAAACTTACTGAAACCCGAAAAGGAGAAAGCAGCATTGAGATAAGAAAGCGTGTAACATTTGCCAGAGAAATTCAGTCAAAGCGTTTTGAAGCGTTTGAAAGCATACATTACAATGCGCAAATGAGTACCAAGCAAATTCGTGAGTTTTGTGCTTTGGATGACACTTCATTGCAACTTCTAAAAACCGCAATGGAGCGTTTAAATCTTTCGGCCAGAGCTTTTGACAGAATTTTGAAAGTGTCGAGAACGATTGCCGATTTAGAAGATTCAGAAATTGTAAATTCCAATCATATTGCGGAAGCTATTCAGTATAGAAGTTTGGATAGAGATGGATGGTTGGGGTAAAATAGTGTTCAGTCATCAACCACAGCTGGCAAAACTATTTAGCTGTAAACGAAATACTGCGACTGCTAACTAAATTTATAATACCGCGCACCAACTAATACCGGATTTTCTTTTTCAATGCTATCCAAATAAAACTCGTTTTTAGGAGCAATGACTGATTGCTTTAATTCCTTTTTATGCAATTTTTCATAAGTAGAAAAATCAATTGCGGTGCAGTTATTAAGTGTTTCGAATAGTTTTACTTTTGATATAGCAGTTTCCCAATTTTCTGAAACTTCGGCTTCAAAGACTTTTGATTTTGAACCGCTTCCATAAGCAACGAAACCAAATTTGGTATTGGTAATATCCGATTTTTGTTGGAAATGATAACACAAAGTTGATAACAATCCTAAGAAAATGGAACCTGTATAGATATTCCCAACTTGCCCCGAAGCGATTTCGGAAGGATAGATTTTTTCATTTACAAGTGCTACATATTCAGATTTTTTTGCTAAGGCTTTGATTTTGTCTTTGGTAGTTTCACCTACTTGAGTTTCTAAAAGTTCAGGATTTTCTTTGGCAAAAATCTCTATAAAAGTACGTCGCCCTTGAAAGCAATAGGGAAGATGCATTAGTATGTTTGTCCAGTTTTCATAGAGTTTCCCTGTTTGATTGCTTTCCGATTTATAATGTTCGTAAGCTTCGGTAATTCTATTGATATAACACTGATTGGAATACTGTCCGTCAAATACGGGTTGCTCTTTGTAAATGGCGATTTCATTTTCTAAAATCCCATTCCATTCTGGATTATTTTCGAGTTGTAACGCTTCTTCTTTGGCGAAATATCGTCTTGGTTTAAAGAAGTCAAAAACGCCTTGAGTTGATACGCCAACTTCGTTTGAAAAACTTAGAATTCTTGGATTCGAAGTAATTAACATTGCAATAGAACCTGCACCTTGCGTATATTCACCGGTAGAATTTAAATCATATTTGGCGTTGTCGGAAGCAATTACAATGCCTTTTTTTGTCGGGTTCAACCGAATATAATCCAAACAATTTTGCAAGGCATCAATTGCACCAATGCAGGCAAAAGTCAAATCAACTACATCGCAATTTCTGAAACTTGCTTCACCAAGAATCATTTCTAAATTCGACAATACAAAGGAACCAACTGGCTTTGAACTATCGACGCCGCTTTCTGTTCCCACATATATTCTGTTGATTTCTGATGGATTTAAATTTTCCTGTTGGATAAGTTGAAGTGCTGCATTTGAAGCCATCGTGACCACATCCTGATGTACATCGAGAAAACTCATTTTATGCAACCCCAAACCTTTTATAAGTTTGTCAGCTTCAATGTTACGGTTTTCTGATAAAGTGGTTATGGGTAAATATAATTGTGGAATATCGAATGCGATACTATCAATGCCTACTTTCATTTCTTTAATTTTTTGCGTTACAAAATTAAAAAAGGCAACTCCAATTTGTATTGAAATTGCCTTTAAAATTAGCATGTTAAACACGAATTATGATAAATTCAACAAAGGCGATATAAATTTTATGAATTGTGATTTTTACTAAAAATAACTGCGATTTTTAATCCAACAGTGCCGAAAACGTATCACCTTGTTTAATGTTGCCCGAGTTGTATCCTTTTTTAAACCAATACATACGTTGTTCCGAAGTTCCGTGTGTGAACGTATCAGGTTGTACTTGTCCGCTCGTTTTGCTTTGAATAGCATCATCACCAACAGCATTAGCTGCACTTAACGCTTCTTCAATATCACCGGCTTCAAGATATTTTTGATTGTAATGCGCCCAAACTCCCGCATAAAAATCAGCTTGGAGTTCTAGACAAACTGAAAGTTTATTGGCTTCAGCTTCACTTTTTCCGGATTGCAATTGACTCACTTTATCAGAAGTTCCCAAAATCGTTTGAATATGATGACCCACTTCGTGAGCAATTACATAAGCTGTAGCAAAATCGCCACCTTCGGCACCAAATCGGGTTTTTAATTCTTTCATAAATTCTAAATCTATGTATACTTTTTTATCACCAGGGCAATAAAACGGCCCTGAAGCAGAAGTTGCGCCACCACAAGCAGTTTCTACAGCATCAGAAAACAAAACCATTTTAGGCTGTTCATAATCCATATTATTTTCCTGAAATATTTGTCCCCAAGTATCTTCTGTATAAGCAAAAATTGTCTTAGAAAATTTACCAGCTTCAATTTCTTCAGGAGTTAAAGCTCTTTGTTCTGTTGGTTCAGATTGTTGCCCTTGCTGATTTTGTTGTATTGTGTCTACAAAGGGAGCAGCTTCGGGGAAAAATGCTTTTATTAAAAAGAATACGATTGCAATGACACCTCCGCCCGCTGCTAATTTTCCACCGGACATTCCTCTTCTGTCTTCTACGTTGTCACTCTGACGATTACCTATCCATTTCATAATTGTAAAGTTAGTTAATAGTTATCCATTGACTTATGATTTTAATTAAAAAATCTTTATCAATTGGTTTTGGAATGTAGTCGTTCATTCCAAATTGTATGCATTTTTCTTTTTCTCCAACAATGGTTCCTGCTGTTAGGGCAATTATAGGAATATTTTTGTTTTTTGGAATTTTTCTGATTTCTACCGTTGCATCATAGCCGTTCATAATGGGCATTTGAATATCCATTAAAATTAAATCCGGAATCACTGTTTGTAACTTTTCCAGTGCTTCTTTTCCGTTTTCTAATTCAAAAATTTGTGCATTAGGCACGATTTGTTTCATTAACGTTTTTGCCAAAAGCATGTTTATTTTATTGTCTTCAACTATAAAAATTAGTTTTTCATCGTTAGTGACTATTGGGTTTGATAAAGGCGTTTTAGAAATGTTATTTACATTTTTATCCGTCACTTTTTGGTTAGAATAGTCAATTTCAATTATAAAACTAAATTCACTTCCTTCTCCAAATTCACTTCCAAGTTCTAATTTGCTATCCATTAAATTTAAAAGCTGGTTTGAAATAGAAAGTCCTAAACCTGTTCCTCCAAATCGTTTGGTTGTTGAAGTGTCTTCTTGAGAGAACGCTTCAAAAATTCGTAATTGATTTTTCTTTTTGATACCAATTCCAGTGTCTTTTACCGAGAATTTTAATTTGATTTTACGATCGTTTATATATTCAAAAACAGAAACTGATAAATCAATTGCTCCTTTTTCTGTGAATTTTACAGCATTACTCAACAGATTTATTAAAACTTGCTTCAATCGAATGTAATCAACGAATATGTATATTGGTACATTTTGGTCAATGGCTAAATTGATTTTGAGCTTTTTTAGATTAGCTTCATATTTTACTAAATCAACTACCTGATTTGTAATTTCTGACAGCTCGATTTTTTCGATATTCAGTTCTAATTTACCCGATTCTATTTTGGAGAAATCCAGAATATTATTGATAACTTCCATTAATGAATTGGCCGATTGATTAATCGTATCCATGTATTTCTTTTGGATTTCTTCTAGATTTGAATTCATTAAAAGCTCCGTAAACCCAATGATACCATTTAAAGGTGTTCTAATTTCGTGACTCATATTCGCCAAAAATTCCGATTTTGCTTTGTTAGCAGCTTGCGCATAATTTTTTTCTTTGATGGCTTCTTCGGCTTCCATTCGTTGGGTAATATCGATGAAAATACCAACGATAAATTCTATTTTTCCATCTTTAAAAATGGGTTCGCCAAATTCTTCAACCCATATAAAATGCCCATCCTTATGAATTATTCTATAGATTAAATGAATTTTCTGCTTTTCTTTAAATAGTTCTTCGGCTTTGCTTCTTATGATTTTCAAATCATCAGGATGAACCAAATTGATGTAATACATTTTATTTTGTAGAAAATTTTCTTTTGGATAACCCGTTAGTTTTTCAATTTCGTCATTCAAATATATTTTTGACCACTTCTCATCATATTTCGAAAGGTGAACAGAGCCTGGAATATTATTTGCCAAAAGCTGAAATTTTTCTTCACTTTCTTTAATCATCGCTTCATTCAGATTACGTTCTATAGCATAGGATATATTATTGGCTAAGGTTTGAAGTGTTGATATTTCATCATTTGTCCATTCTCTTTCATTTTGAGTCACTATAAATACAATGAAACCATATAGATTTTCCTTAACAAAAATCGGCAGAAATAATATTGACTTGGTATTTAATGAAGTAAAAAATTCTCTCGTTTCCTCATTTTTTATCTTTTTGATTACGGAATAATAAGGCTTGTTTTGCAGCATATTTTCCATTACATCTGAGATTTTAGTGTAAGGAACATTTAAAATCAAAGGATTCAGCTCGGTCAATGATTTTGTTTCGCCTGACCATCTGTATTTTTGAATTACCGATTTAGTTTCGGGACTATTTTCAAAAAAAGATAATAGATCAACGTGCGTAACATCACCAATATTTTCTAAAATACCATTAAAGATTTCGTCATTGTTTTTAGACATTAGAAACCGTTTTGTATTTTTACTAATAACAGTCAAAATATCACTTTTATAAGATAGCTTTTTATCAGATTCTAAAAGCAACTGAGATTCTATGGCAATAGCAATCAAATCGGCAACAGAACGTGAAAAGTTTATATCTTCACTATCCCAATCGACAGGTTTTTCTATTTTTTCAAAGCATAAGATTCCAATGATTTTGCCGTTAATTACAATTGGAGTATCTAATAACGATTTGATATCATATTTCGGAAAATAATCATAACAAAGTTCCTGTGTAATATTATTGTCATAGACATTTGAAGCCACAATCTGCATTCCGGTTTCTATATTCGCAAAGTAATTAGGATGTGATGCTTTATCGATCAAGAAGTTTTTTTCATAGCGATCGCTTTCTAAATAGTACATACTTTCACAACGAATGCCATCGGGAATAGAAACCCAATAACTAACCCTGTCGATGCTGCAGTTTGTGCTGGCTACTTTGAGAATGTTTTTGAGAATTCCGTTGAAAGTATCTTTGTTAGAATAACTTTGAGAAGTTAACTTTTTTAATGTTTCGTTGTGGACTCTAACTTTTTTACTTCTATTGTAATGTTCAATTTCAAGATTTTTCACCAGTGTAACATCTCTGGCAATAGCTGAAAAACCTACAATCTCATCATTTTGGTTTTTCTTCATTGTTACTTTTTGAGAAACCCAGATAGTGTCTCCATCTTTTTTAACCAACGGAAAAACTAGGTCAACATATTGATTGCTTTCTTTTGGAATATCTTTATAGAAATCGACAACAAAGTCTATATAATCGTTTCTGATAAAATTAGAAAATGGCTTATCTAGAATTTCATCTTTTGAATAACCTGTCGTCTTTTCAGTAAACTGATTGATATAAGTAACTGTTGAATTTAAATTAATTTCATAAATCAAATCAGCTGCCGATTCAATTAGACTTCTATATTGGTTCTCAATATTAATTTGCTCTGTCACATCTTGACCAATACCAATAACGATATTATCGGAGTATTTTTTGTCTTTCCACTGTATGTATTTGTAGTCGCCATTTTTGCATTTTAGTTTTCGGATATACAAACGGTCATCTATATAATTTTCATGATAGCCTTCGCCAACAAATTCTTGGTCTTCCGTCAAATTCCAAAATCCCATGCCCATTACTTCATCGACACTATATCCTAAAATATCTTTAATTGATTCACTGCAAAATGACACTTCTCCTTTTTTGTTGGTAGTCATAATCAATGAATTTCCTTTGTGTACAATCAGGTTAGTAAAAAGAAATTTATTTTTTGTTTCTATCAATGCCAAATGCCTAGCAGTATGAATTGTAGTGGTTAGAATGAAAGAACAAATAAGAATGATAGTGTGATTGTGTGGAATTAATTCAAAACCATAAGAACTTATCAAAAGCAGTAAAACGGTAATTACAAATAGGGAATACTGTAGAATGTTTTTTAAAACAAAATAGGAAAGGAAGAAAACAATTATCAGGCTAACATACGATATCAGTTCAAAATTTCTAAAGAAAACATTATTGATTACAAACCCAAAATACCCAAAATAGCAAAGCATAAAAACGTAATTGATATGTTTGGCAAAAAATCGGGTTTTGGTGCAAAGAAGATAAAACGTGATAAGACCAATACCAACTAAAACATTAATAAATAAAAAGCTTTTGGAACGCACCTGAAAAACCTCTAATATGCATTCAATCAATGGAATTGAAATCCCAAAAAAGAGTAAGTACAGCGAGTATTGTTGCTCTTTTGGCTCAAATTCCGAATGATTTCGAAGATTTAATTTCTGTTTCAAAGAATTGCTTGTCGCAAAATAAGCACCATAAAGAAGCAATAGCAGAACGGCTATAATTATTAAATTATTGGTGTTTGAAAAAGTAAAAAATCCGGTCAATGTTATTCAGATTTATGAGGTTTTTGGTATGGCTTTATCAAAAATAAATAAATTTAAGTCAGCCATTTTAGTATTTTCTTTAAAATATTTATTTTTCTGTTATATGGCGCATACCGAATCGGAATATCGAGCCAATTTGCTTTTTTGACAACGGCTTTGCGATGCGTAAAAGTATCAAAACTTAATTTGCCGTGATAGGCACCAATGCCACTATGACCAACTCCTCCAAAAGGTAATCTTTTGTTAGAAAAATAAACAACAGTATCATTAATACAGCCACCACCAAAAGAATAATTTTGGATTATTTTTTTTGCGAAAGCCTTGTTATTGCTAAAGACATAAAGCGACAAAGGTTTTTCGTATCTTGAAATAATAGAAGCCAAATCCCCTTCGTTTTCAAAAGTTAAAACAGGAAGAATTGGTCCAAAAATTTCATCTGCCATTACCAAACTATCCAAACTAGGTTCATCTACTAAAGTAGGAGCAAGGTAAAAATCCTGACTATTTGTTTTTCCACCGGTTAATAGGGTTTCGTTTGTCAACATTGCCGTTAACCGGCTCCAGTTTTTTTGATTTATAATTCGAGGAAAATCAGGAGATGTTTCCGGATTTTCTCCATAAGCAGCAGTGATTTCTTTTTTTAATGATTCGATAAAAGTTGCTTTTATTTTATTCGAAACCAACAAATAATCAGGTGCAATGCAGGTTTGACCCGCATTGAGAAATTTGCCCCAAACTATTCTTTTGGCAGCTAATTTTAAATTGGCAGTTGCATCAACAATACACGGATTTTTTCCTCCAAGTTCTAATGTTAACGGCGTTAAGTTTTCGGCTGCAGCTTTTGCTACTATTTTTCCAACGGCAACGCTGCCGGTAAAGAAAATATAATCCCAGCGTTGTGCTAATAATTGTTGTGCAATTTCAACACCGCCTTCAACACATTTTACATGATTTTCATCAAATGTTTCACTTATTATTTTGGCAACAATCTTTGAAGTATTTGGCGTCAGTTCCGAAGGTTTTACCACCACTTGATTTCCTGCTGCAACGGCAGCGATTAATGGGCATAATGCCAATTGGTATGGATAATTCCAAGGAGCAATAAGTAATACTTTACCGTAAGGTTCTTTGTAGATATAATCCGTTGAAGGAAAATTTAAAAGAGAAGGCAAAACCAGTTGTGGTTTTGCCCAATTATTTATGTTTTTAATGGTGTGATTAAGTTCAGCTAGAATGTAAGCTGTTTCACTTATAACCGCTTCAAAAGCCGGCTTTTTGAAATCATCATATAAAGCTTGAATGATTTCCTGTTCATGTAACTGAACACAATTCAACAACTTTATCAGTGATTGTTTTCGGTAAACTATATCCGTATTAAAATTCATAACTTGTAGAAATGGTTCAGCAAGTTACATTTTTAACAAATACAATTCAATTTTATTATTTATAAAAATGCATAGCGATATCCGGTGTAAATATCAGCCTGTTTACCATCTGCTAAAGAAGTAAAGATAGAACTTGAACCAAGATAGAAACCAGCCAATCTAAAACCCACACCAACATTTGCTCCTGAAATTTCGTTATGGGAAACCGGAAGATAGGCCTCAAAAAAACCAATATTAAATCTTGGTGTAATACTGATTATATTAGGAACTGTAACCTGCATGTTTCCATCATCTTTGTTAAGTTTTTGTTGCAAATATGCTGTAACATACACTTTTGGAACTATTTTAAAATCGGCATAGGTACAAAGCGATGTTGGTAGTTTTACTTTAAATTTTCTTTCAGAAGGCGATGAGATATTTAAATATCCTCTATCACTTAAAATTTGCTCGACTTCGCTTAAATTGTTTACATTTTGCAATTCACTTAAATTTAAAGGATCGGCTTGGGGTATATTCAACGAATACGTTGTCGATGCATTATTGTCGTCCTTGTAGGTCATGGTTCCCATATTTCTAATGGATAAACCAAAATTTAACTTATAACCGCTGGCATTTTTTAAACGATAATTAACACCAATATCTCCGGCAAAGCCATTCAATCCGCCAAAAATGGACTTGCTGTAATCATTAAAATTGGTAAAGCTCTCTGCCAGATTCCCGGAATAAGCAACGTTCAATGTTGCGGGCGAATTTGTATAAAGATAAGCTCCTGTTGCATTTTGGTTAATGGTTCCATCAAGCTGACTAAGTCCAAAATTGGAATAGGAACCCGGAAACAAAATTTTTAAAGTGACACCAGCACTAAGTTGATGTTTTTCGGTTTCATAGACAATTCTGGAAGCCGATAATCCAACTTCTCCATAGGAAGTTCCACTCAACCGCTGATTATTTGGATTGTTAAGGATTGTGGTGTTTAAAATTAAATTATTATTTGTAATTGCGTTACCAATGTTGGGATCAACATCAACCATGTCAAATTTAGCGTGAGCTGCTGTCGTTACGGCAAAACCCCATTTGAACCATTTGGTAGCAAAACTTGGCCCCAGAATAGTTCCGTCAAAACGGGCATTTACGGGTTCGGTTCCTGTGAAGATTAATTCTTCAAGGTTATCAGAAGTCAAGTCACTGAAACCAATTTTATTATTAGCAACATTGAAACTAAGACCTAGCACATTGACTTCAAATTTTTTGGAAAGATTGGAAAATTCCGCAGGATTTATTACTCCGTTTAAAATTCCAACGCGATTGGAAGTGCTAATTCCCGAGAAATGGTCTTGCGCAAATACAACAAAACCAAAGAGCAAACAGAAGGGCAAAATTATTTTTTTCATAGCAGATATTTTTATTTAGGGTTGTATACAATGACGTAAAAATACACTTTTTAGTATTAAATCGAGTTCCAAATGGCATCTTTTGGAGTTGGTGCAATAATTTCCAGAGTCTCTTTTGAAACCGGATGTATAAAAACAAGCTTGCGGGCATGAAGATGAATTCCGCCATCAGGATTGCTGCGGTCAAAGCCGTATTTTAAATCACCTTTTATTAGGCAACCAATAGCAGCGAGTTGTGCTCTAATTTGATGATGTCTTCCCGTATGCAGATTGATTTCAAGGGCAAAATAATTGTCTAAGGTTTTGATGATTTTATAATCAAGGTTGGCTTTCTTGCTTTCGGGAACTTCTTTTAAATGTGCTTTGGAAGTATTGTTTTTTTCATTTCTTTTCAGATAATGAATTAAAGTATCGTGATCTTTTTCCGGTTTGTTTTTGACAACAGCCCAATACGTTTTTTGTGTTTCCCGATTGGCAAATAATTCATTCAATCGTGTCAATGCTTTTGATGTTCGGGCAAAAACTACAATTCCGGTTGTTGGTCGGTCTAATCTGTGAACCACACCAAGAAAGACTTCTCCGGGTTTTTGGTATTTTTCTTTAATATATTCTTTAACCACGTCCGACAGAGGTTTGTCCCCGGTTTTATCGCCTTGTACAATATCGCCAACGCGTTTGTTGACCACAATAATGTGATTGTCTTCGTGAAGAATTTGGAGATTATCTTTGGTGGAAACTGTTTTCAAAGTAGATTGTTGGAATGTTAGATTATTGGATTTTTAGATTTTAGACTTGCAGTGTAGAGCGAAATTTAGATATCATTTTTACGATTGTTTCTAAATCATGAATTAATTCGTCCAACTTTAGTTGATCAATAAATCCTAAATCAAAAGCTATTAATAGTTGTGTTTCAATTTCATATATGGAACCAATAGCAATTTCTAAAAATCTTGAAAAGTCTTTATTACTGCTTCTTGAACAACCTTCTGCAATATTTGAAGGGACAGAAACAGAAGCTCTTCTTAATTGATTTGTTAATCCAAACTTTTCGTTATCAGGAAAATTTGCTGTTGTAACATAAATCTGAGAACAAAATTGTCGGCTTAATTTCCAAATCCCTAAATCTTTAAATCTGTGCATATTTCTAATAATCTAAATATCTAACAATCTAAAAATCTGAATTAATATTGCTCGTTTTTATTCGGAAAATCTTTCGATTTCACATCAGCAACATAATTTCCGATAGCTTTTGTCATTTGTCCGTATAAATCTAAATAGCGTCTCAAAAACCGTGGACTGAATTCATTGTTCATTCCCAACATATCGTGAATAACCAACACCTGTCCGTCAACGCCACCACCAGCACCAATTCCGATTACAGGAATAGAAATTGTTTTGGCCACTTTTTCGGCTAAACTGGCCGGAATTTTTTCTAACACCAACGCAAAACAGCCTAATTTTTCTAACAATTTTGCATCTTCAAGCAATTGTTCCGCTTCGGCTTCTTCTTTTGCACGAACAGTATACGTTCCAAATTTGTATATAGATTGTGGTGTCAAACCCAAATGTCCCATAACCGGAATTCCGGCGTTCAAAATGCGTTTGATACTTTCTTTGATTTCACTTCCGCCTTCCATTTTTACGGCATGACCGCCGCTTTCTTTCATAATTCGGATAGCTGAACGCAAGGCTTCCTTTGGATCTGATTGGTAACTTCCAAACGGTAAATCAACCACAACTAATGCACGTTCAATAGCGCGAACAACACCCGAAGCATGATAGATCATCTGGTCTAACGTTATCGGCAAAGTCGTTTCGTGACCCGCCATAACATTACTGGCAGAATCGCCTACCAAAATCACATCAACACCAGCAGAATCAACAATTTTTGCCATCGAATAATCGTAGGAAGTCAAACAGGCAATTTTTTCACCTTTACGCTTCATTTCTTGAAGTGTGTGCGTGGTGATTCGCTTTATTTCGCTGTGAATAGACATGAGAGGAATTCTGAGTTATGAGTTTTTGTCGTTGAGTTAAGGAAATTAGCGATTGATGATTAAGGATTGTTGATTGAAGACGTGCATTTTTGCATCAAAATTAGTATTTTTTTACATCGCTGCGGCGAACCGTCAAAAATCAACAATTATCAATCAATAATCTTCAATCAAACTCTTGATTAATCGACATTGCCTAACCCCTACTTCGGAATTAGCCAACCTTCGGGGTTTAGGTGTTCGCTATTGAGCCAAATCTGAAAATTTATTTCGGTTGCACAGCCCGATTATGATGCGGTGCCGATGGTTACATTTGCTGAGATTTTTTGTCCAAATGTAGGAAAAATTTGTTGCAGATTGGCATAAACAGTGTAGTATTCACCATGTTGAATCAAAACTACATTGCCAAGTCCTGGAATTTCGGTAACGTCTTTTACCACACCTTCATAAACTGACCGAACAGTGGCATTTGCGGAGGTTTGAATATCAATTCCA
>NZ_JANMXZ010000020.1:0-16712 GCF_031381455.1 Flavobacterium sp.
GTTTGCGGGCGATACTTACGGGCTGATACTACAAATTGTTCCATAGATTTTTACTGGATTACAAATATAGAATAATAGTTGATTTGGTTATTTGGGAATGTGGTTATTTGAAGTTTTTTTACTAACAATTATAAAGAGAATGGTTAATAAAAATGAATTGGTTCATCAGAAATCAAACAGATAACTGATAACCGACAACTTATTTATTTCCTTTAATGCTCAATTCGAGTAAAACCTGAGCGGCATGACTTTCGGAATTGGCAGAAAAACCAGCCACAAAAACTCCTTTTTCGCCTGTATTTGATTTGATACCGTAGACTACGGCTTCTTCATCCGGACTTGTATCACCTTCATAGCGGTAAATATGCAGAATTTGATAATTCTCAGGATTGTTCATAATAGTTTCTTCCTGTAGATTAAAATCGACAACAAAATCCATCGCTTTGAGTTCTTCCAAAGCTTTCAAAACGGAAGCATAATGATAACGGTTTTTCATTCCTTAAAAGTAAGGATTTTTGTTGATGTAGCAAAAGACTTAGCCCGGATTCCTTCGGCAGTCACTTCGTTCGTGTGAAGAGGAAATCCTGACATTGTGTAAAACAATCAAGATGAGATTAGCTCCGCTCCGTTCGGCGATCCCTCGGGTGCTTAGTACATCGCAATGACAGATTGGAACGTATAGCTGGATAAAGCTCCTATTTTTTCAAACTTTGATTTTACAGATGGTCAATGAGTTTGACCTCTTCTTTCGGTCTTTGGTCTTCACTTGGCATTGGTTCCTGACTGGTTTCCGGATTCATTTCCGGATTCATTTCGGGGTCTTTTTTATTTTTGATGCTCAATTCATTTAACACCATGGCCGCACTTTTATCAGTATATGCCAAAGCACCAGCCACAAAAACGCCTTTTTCACCTGTACTGGATTTGATTCCATAAACCGTAGCTTCATCACCAGGATCACTTTCACCTTCGTAACGATATATATGTACAATGATAAAATCATCAGGACTATTGATTATTCTTCCTTCCAGATTGTTAAAATCTACAGTAAAACCTTTTTCTTTTAATTCGTCCAGAGCTTGAGAAACAGGTGCGTAATGGTACATACGTGGATCCATAATTACTTTAATTTAATTGGTTTTTTATCACAATAAAATTAATCTTTAACTTTCCGTTTAGGTTATAAAATTAAGCCATAATGTTATAAAATTATTATTGTAAGTTTGCATCGCAGACCGCCTTATCGTCCTGAGCAATCGGGGAGGAAAGTCCGGACACCAAAGAGTAGCATATTGGGTAACGCCCAACCGTCGTGAGGCGAGGACAAGTGCAACAGAAAGCAAGTACAGTTCGGCTGTAGTGAAACCAGGTAAACTCTATGCGGTGAAATTCCAAGTATATCGGCATTTAAGGATTACTCGTCCGTTGTCGAAGGGTAGGAAGCTTGATCTCGTTGGTAACAACGAGACTAGATAAATGATAAGGTCACGTCCCAAAAGACGAGAACAGAATCCGGCTTATAGGTCTGCTTTTTTTTAACTTCCAATTAATTTACTTTGGCTTTTTTACTAGTTATAACTTACACAACATTGTGCAAACAATTTTTTTAATTGTGTAAGTTAAAATCAATAATTATTTAGCACCTTTATAGTATAAAACTTGTTATTAATTAAAATATTTATATTATGAAAAAATTATTTATTTCGGCTATGGTTTTAGCTTTTACCCTAGTTTCTTGTAATCAAAAAAGCAAGGAAACTACAACAGACAATTCTCATATGATGGGAAATGACAGCACAATGATGGATAATGATAGCACAATGATGAACGACAAAACTAAAATGATGGACGAAAAAACAAAAATGTATGCCTGCCCAATGCACCCAGAAGTGCAAGGCAAAATGAATGACAAATGTTCTAAATGCGGCATGAAATTAACAGAACCTGTTCCTGAAAAAGTAGAAGAAAGCAAATAATCTTGCTTTTGCTAATTAAACTAGCCTTGTTATGAAATTTAGCAAGGCTAGTTTTCATAATTTAATCTGAAAATCTACAATTATTTAATAATGAGTAAAAGCAAAAGTTCACAAGATACTACTGCCAATGTTTCAAAAGATAAATCCTGTTGCTCTACGCAAACTCATAGCGATAAAAATGAAATAATTATACCTAACAATCGCAAAGGAAAATATTATTGCCCAATGCATTGCGAAGGCGAAAAAAATTATGATAAAGCAGGCGACTGTCCCGTGTGTGGTATGGATTTAGTCAAAGCACCAGATTTGACGGCTAGCAAAACATTATACACTTGTCCAATGCACCCTGAAGTAATTAGCGAAACTCAGGGTTCATGTCCTATTTGCGGAATGGATTTAGTACCTATGAATCCTAGTGATACCGAAGACCAAAAGACGTATAAAGATTTGGTTAAGAAAATGAAAATAGCGGTCGTATTTACAGTCCCCATTTTCGCTATTGCCATGTTAGAAATGGCACACAACAATCCTTTGTTTAGAATAATGGATGCCTCAAAATGGAATTGGGTGCAATTAATTTTATCACTTCCTGTTGTTTTTTATGCCTGTTGGATATTCTTTGTACGAGCTTGGAAATCCATCATTACATGGAACTTGAATATGTTTACTTTAATAGGAATTGGTACAGGTGTAGCCTTTCTATTTAGTTTAGTTGGAATGTTTTTTCCTGATATTTTTCCAAGTGAATTCAAAACGGAACACGGAACAGTGCTACTCTATTTTGAAGCTACGACAGTAATTCTAACTTTAGTTTTATTGGGTCAATTACTAGAAGCCAGAGCGCACAGCCAAACTAGTGGCGCTATAAAAGAACTATTAAAACTCGCACCAACCGAAGCTACTTTAGTTATTGACGGAAGCGATAAAGTAATCTCAATCCATGACATCAAAAAAGGCGATTTATTGCGAGTAAAACCTGGAGATAAAATTCCTGTGGACGGAAAAATAACCGATGGTGAAAGCAGTATCGATGAAGCCATGATCACTGGCGAACCAATTCCGGTAGACAAAAAGAAAGACGATAACGTAATTGCCGGAACAATAAACGGAAACAAATCCTTTGTAATGATTGCTGAAAAAGTAGGTTCAGAAACTTTGCTTTCTCAAATTGTGCAAATGGTTAATGATGCCAGTCGTTCAAGAGCACCAATTCAAAAATTAGCGGACAGTATCGCAAAATATTTTGTACCCATTGTAGTAATCATTTCTGTAATTACCTTTTTCATTTGGGCAAAGTTTGGTCCCGAACCGGCGTTGGTCTATGGTTTTATAAATGCCATCGCGGTATTGATTATTGCGTGTCCTTGTGCTTTGGGCTTGGCAACTCCTATGTCAGTAATGGTAGGAGTTGGTAAAGGAGCGCAATCTGGAGTTTTGATAAAAAATGCTGAAGCTTTGGAAAATATGAATAAGGTAAACGTTTTAATCACTGATAAGACAGGAACCATCACCGAGGGAAAACCATCAGTCGAAAAAATTTATGCTTCCAATAACAACGATGATGATTTGTTACAAAGCATCGCTTCATTAAACCAATACAGTGAGCATCCGTTGGCACAAGCTGTAGTCAATTTTGCCAAAACAAAATCCATTTCTTTAATTGAAGTAAAAGATTTTGAAGCGGTTGCCGGAAAAGGTGTTATAGGAACAGTGACTACTAAAAAAGTAGCATTAGGTAACAAAAAACTAATGGAACAAGTAAAGGCAAGTATTTCAAATGATTTGGAAAACAAAATTATTGCCGAACAAAAACTAGGGAAAACCGTTTCTTATATTGCTGTTGATGGAATTGCTGTTGGCTTTGTGTCTATATTCGATGCCATTAAAGAATCAAGCGCAGCAGCCATCAAAGAATTAATGCGCCAAGGTGTCGAAGTAATTATGCTTACCGGAGATAATGTCAATACAGCCAAAGCGGTTGCCGATGAACTTAATTTAACATCATACAAAGCAGGTTGTTTGCCCGAAGACAAACTCAAAGAAATTAAGCGATTACAGGCAGAAGGTAAAATTGTAGCCATGGCAGGTGACGGTATCAATGATGCTCCCGCATTAGCACAAGCCGATATTGGAATAGCAATGGGAACCGGAACAGACGTAGCCATAGAAAGTGCCAAAATCACTTTAGTAAAAGGTGATTTACAAGGTATCGTCAAAGCCAAGAATTTAAGCCATGCAGTAATGAGAAACATCAAGCAAAATTTGTTTTTCGCCTTTTTTTATAATGTATTGGGGGTGCCAATTGCAGCGGGAGTTTTATATCCGTTTTTTGGAATTTTATTGTCGCCGATGATAGCTGCTTTGGCAATGAGTTTTAGTTCGGTATCGGTAATTGTGAATGCTTTGCGATTGCGAAGTTTAAAACTTTAAATAAAGTATAATGAAAAACATAATGCTACTAACATTCCTCATAACTGTATGTTCTTTTGCAAATGCCCAAGTCAATTCACAACAGACTTTTTACACTTGTGTGATGCATCCCCAAATCCATTTGCCAAAACCCGGGAAATGCCCAATATGCGGAATGGCGTTAGTAAAAGAAAAGCCAAAGTCAATCAAGCCGAAAGTAACGACAAAACCAAGAGTCGTAACTCCTGCTAAAAAGGAAACTCCTACAAAAGACAAATCCGCCACTACAGATAAAGTCGCCACCGATGGAGGAATTGATAAGAAAAACAGTATCGTAAATCCTCCCGTAAAAAAAAGAGTGATAAAAGACGAGCTACCAAAAGTAGTCCGGTACGATTTATATGTTCGCGATACAATTGTAAATTTTTCAGGAAAACCCAAAAGAGCAATAGCAGTGAATGGCCAAATACCAATGCCTACATTGACGTTTACCGAAGGTGATACTGCCGAGATATACGTCCATAACGAACTCGATGAAGAAACTTCATTACACTGGCATGGCTTGTTTTTACCTAATAAAGAAGACGGTGTTCCGAATCTGACACAAATGCCCATAAAGCCACACAGTACCCACAAATACTCTTTTCCAATTCGGCAACACGGTACACACTGGTATCATAGCCACTCTGGGTTACAGGAGCAAATCGGGATGTATGGCTCGTTTGTAATGAATAAAAGAAACTCCGATCCCAATTTTCGGGAGGGAATAGATGATCTTCCCACAATTCCGATTATACTAAGCGAATGGACCGATATCAAACCTGAGAATGTTCATAGGATGTTACACAATGCCTCAGATTGGTTTGCCATAAAAAAAGGAACAACCCAAAGCTATGGAGAAGCCATTGCACAAGGTTATTTCAAAACCAAGGTTGTCAATGAATGGAAGCGCATGAACGCCATGGATGTCAGCGATGTTTATTATGAAAAGTTTTTAATCAATGGTAAAAATGAGAGCCAACTTTCGCAGTTTAAAGCGGGTGATAAAGTCCGTTTACGAATTTCAAACGGTGGCGCATCCTCTTATTTTTGGCTTACCTATGCCGGTGGTAAAATTACCGTTGTTGCCAGTGATGGTAATGATGTAGAACCTATTGAAGTGGACCGTTTACTTATTGCGGTTTCAGAAACTTATGATGTTATCTTAACCATTCCCGCAGAAAACACATCCTATGAGTTTTTAGCAACGCCAGAAGACAGAACAAAATCCACTTCCCTATACATTGGCAATGGCATCAAACAACTCATTTCGCCTTTGCCCAAACTGAAATACTTTGAAGGCATGCAAATGATGAACGATATGATGAAGATGAATGGCGACCTTGACGATATGGGAATGCAGATGTCGTTAAATCAGATGGACATGAACGCCGTAATGTATCCCGAAATCACAGGTTCCCAAGAAATGGGATCTAAAGAAATGCCAATGGAAACGGACAAAGAGAAAACCAAAGAAGAGACACCAGATAAAACACACGACATGCACAATATGGGAAATAAATACAATCCCAATGAACTTGCTGATATCGTTACATTAAATTATGCGATGCTAAAATCGCCAACAAGTACAGCACTATCAAAAGAGGCGCAGGTAAGGGAACTCAAATTTGAACTTACAGGAAATATGAATCGTTATGTTTGGAGTCTGGACAATAAAGTTGTTTCGGAATCTGACAAAATCCTGATTAAGAAAGGAGAAATTTTACGCATTGTTTTGCATAATAATTCCATGATGCGCCATCCAATGCACTTGCACGGTCACGATTTTAGAGTCATTAACGGACAAGGTGATTATGCGCCTTTAAAAAACATAATCGACATCATGCCAATGGAAACAGATACTATTGAATTCGCTGCAAGCGAAGACGGCGGCGACTGGTTCTTTCATTGTCATATTTTGTATCACATGATGGCTGGTATGGGTAGGGTTTTTAGTTATGAAAATTCACCACCCAATCCCGAAATACCAAACCCTAAATTAGCGCAACGAAAATTATTTGCAGATGATAGAAAATTTCATTTTATGGCAGAAAATGATTTTGCTACTAACGGAAACGATGGTATGGCAATGTTCAGCAACACCCGTTGGAGCATTGGAACAGAATGGCGACTGGGCTACAATGACCATCATGGGTACGAAACAGAAACGCATATAGGCAGATATATTGGTAAAATGCAATGGTTGATGCCATTCATTGGTTTCGATTGGAGATACAGAAAAATGGAAGACGGCGAAATGGAAGAAAATCTTTTTAATCAGTCCAGTACCAAAGACAATCGCTCGGTTTTCAGTGCTGGTATCGAATATACCTTACCGATGCTTGTCAAAGCGCAGGCAGAAGTTTATACAGATGGTAATTTCAGATTTCAACTAGAACGTATGGACATTCCTGTTTCCAAAAGAATTAGAATGGATTTGATGTGGAATACCGATAAAGAATACATGGCAGCACTGCGCTACATTATAAAAAGAAATTTTAGCATCAGAACCCATTATGATAGCGATATGGGATTTGGTGTAGGAATCAATATGAACTATTAATTCAAAAATTTAGTCTTTCAATTCAGTAGCGTCAGAACTTTCCTCTTCACTTTCATCCCGAAGCGTCGGGACAAAAAAAGTGAACACCGAACCACAATAATTTTTTTGGAAAGAATACGGCTTATAGGTCTGCTTTTTTTATTTTAAATTCCAACCCAATATTACGAACACTTTCAATAGAGATACAAGTGTCATCTTTAAAATATTTTCTAAGCCTGCTTATAAAAACATCCATACTTCTGCCGGAGAAATAATCGTCATTCTTCCAAACGGCTTTTAATATTTGGTCTCGTTTCAGTAATTGATTTTTATTATTAAATAAGAAAGTAATAAGAGCTGCTTCCTTTTCTGTAAGCTGCTGAACATTATTTCCAAGCTTTAACTCCAATCTGTATGTATGAAAAAGATAACTGCCAATTTGAATTTCATTCACAGTAGGTTGAATGCCTGAATATTTAGAAGTTCTTTTTAGAATATTAGTAATTCTTAAAACCAACTCATCGGCTTCGAAAGGTTTTATTATATAGTCATCTGCCCCGAGTTTTAAGCCTTTTATCTTATCTTCATTTTGATTTCGGGCAGTCAGAAATAAAAAAGGAATTTCAGGTCGAAGGCTAACACATTGTTCAGCTAAACTAAAACCATCTTTTTTAGGCATCATCACATCAAAAATGCAAATATCAAAAATCTCTTTTTGAAAGATTTTCCAGGCTTCATCGCCATCTTTTGCCCAATGAACTTCGAATTGATGAATTTCTAAATATTGTTTCAGCACATTTGCAAAATCAATATCATCCTCGGATAATAGTATTTTTTTCATAAATTAAACTGAAGGTATACTAATGGTAAAAGAAGCTCCTTTCCCAAGCTCACTAACAACTTTAATAGAGCCTTTATGCGCTTTTATGATTTGATCAACGTAATATAAACCTAATCCAAGTCCTTTAGTATTGTGTAAATTCCCTTGCTCAACGCGATAGAACTTTTCAAAAAGTAACGGCTGTTTCATTTTAGCAATTCCGATACCATCATCCTGAATACTGATATGAAGCATCTCATTTTCAAGCAAAGTTACCAAGGTAATATTTTGACAACCATATTTTACAGCATTTTCAAGAACATTAGTAATAGCTGTTGTCAAATGAAATTTATCCAAAAGCAAACTGGTTTCTGTTGCATTGAAATTGTGTTGAATTTTCACGTTTGGATATGCGAGATTAAAATCAGCAATAATGGTTTGCAACAAGGCATTTGGTTTTACTTTTTCCTTTTGAAGTTCAATTTCTTCAAACCCAAGAGAATTGTTCATGACTTGGTCAATGATATTTTGTAAACGTATATTTTGACGGTTTACAGTATCGAGTATCGTATTAAAAATAGCTTCGTTTTCTTTTACTTCTTGTCTAGCTAACATTTTGGTCGAAACGCTTAAAGTGGTTAACGGAGTTTTTAATTCATGTGTAATGTTATTGATAAAATCGGTTTTTACATCGCTCACTTTCTTTTGTTTGATTAAAGCTTTGATAGCGATTACAAAAAGTGTTACCAAAACCAACATTGACAGTATCGATAAAATCAATAGTGTTGCCATTCGACCTAAAATGATTTGCTCCCAATTTTTTACCGAAACATACAAACAGTCTTCCGTCAATAATTTATAGTTGTCATTTTTAAATCCGCTCGTTGTTCCAACATAATTCCTAACTAAAAAAGCATCGTCTAAGGAAGCCAGATTGCCATAAATAGCATTCGAGATAACAGGTTTTTCAGAAAAAAGAGTATCAGTTTTAGTAGTATTGTCGAATATTACGAATTTATTGGCAACAACGGCAAAATTGATTTCTTCATCAGGAAAAGCGAGATTTAATTTTTTCCTTAATCGATTGGTTAAAACATCACGGTATTCGTTGGCTAATAAATCTCCTTTAACTTGATTTCTATAATTTTTATCGGCAATAAATTTTTCTGCTAAACGTTTGTAAAGCATTTCTTTTCTCAAGAAAATGCTTGAGTCGAGTTCGGTAAAATTACTTGTGATATTTCCGATTTTGTCTTTGACTTCAACATGAAACTGTTCTACTTTATAATCATAGGTTGTCTTCACCAAATAAAACTGAATTGCGCAAAGCAATAGTAAAATTACTGTAGAAAATCCGATTAGAAAATTTATCTTTTGTTTCATGAAATCTGAAATGACTCTTCAAAAATAAGGGAATTATAGCAAACTTAAATTTTTAACCCTGCATTAACCTTCAATTAACTTTCGGAACTAAATAATAGAAACATTTTTGTGAAAAATTTTAATCCATGAAAATGTACAAAAACTCTTTTTTATTAATCCTAATTGTTACCCAATTTACCTTGGCACAAGAAAAGGAAAAAGAGCAGAAAAAGGAAAAACCTGAAGAGCTAAAAGAAGTTGTAGTAGAAAAAGAAACCAAAACGTTAACCAATAAAAATGGAAACATTAAGGTTGATGTTGCTAATTCTATTTACAAATCTTCTCCAACTACTCTTGATTTGCTGGCTAGATTACCTAAAATACAAATTACGCCTGAAAAAGATGGTATTTCGGTAGTTGGAAAAGGGATTCCGCTTTTGTATATCGATAATCAAAGTGTTGATATGAATGAATTCAATGCTTTAGCTGTAGAAGATATAAAAGCTATTGAAATTATTAATAATCCTTCTTCAAAATATGAGGCAAACGGAAGAGTAGTCATACTCATTACCCGAAAATTCAGTAAAAAAGAAGGATACAAAATTGTGCTTTCTGAAAATGCTTCTTTCAAGAAATATTTCAATAATTATTCGGGAATTAATGCCAGTTTCAAAACCGGAAAACTTGAGTTCAAAACTAATTTCAATTATAATCAGATTACCGTTTGGGAAAGCAATGGCAATGATTTTAATATGCCCGATTATGATATTCACTCTAATTATTTGGTGACAGCTGTTACCAAAAGGCCTCAGTTTTTATATGGTGGAGGAATTTTCTATAAAATCAATGAAGACGATTATCTTACTTTTAATTGCAGCAGAAAAAGTCAAGACGATACTTTCGATATTAAAACACATACGTTCAACCAGGAACAAAGCACTATAAATTATATAAATACATTGAATAGGAATGATGAAAATCGTGGATTTACAAATGTTTTTTTGAACTACAATCATAAAATTAAAAGTTTAGATGCCAACTTATTTTCCGGATTTCAGTATTCCAATTTTAATCAGCAAATGGAGAGTGTGATTTTTAATGATTATAATGATACGGGTTCTGAATTAACACAACAACGTAATCAAAAGTTTGATGTCAATGTTTTTTCAGGAAGAACCGATTTGGAGAAAAAATTTAAAAACGAAATGAAGTTGGAACTTGGAGCTTTGTATTTGTCTGCCAATGCTGATACTCATTTTACTATCGAAAACATTAATCCAGCAAGCACAACCAAATCGTATTATAATTATAAAGAACAAAACATCACGGCTTATTCACAACTTAGTGGAAGTTTGAAAAAGATAAATTACACAGTAGGTTTACGAGCCGAAAACACCATCGTAAAAGGAAAGTATGCTACAGAAAACACTTTTTCTGTTGACAAGGATTATATCAACCTGTTTCCAAAGGCTGAAATCGGAATGACGATTGACAGTTCTAATACGATTAGTGTGAATTATGCTAAAAGCATTATACGGCCTAATTATTCATCTACAAGTCAGGCTTCCGCATACATCAATCCTTATTTTGTTTGGGCGAATAATATTAATCTGAATCCAACTATAACAGATGAGATTTCTATTAATTATGAATATAAGTATAAATCACTTCGCTTGTCGTTTTATAAGACTAAGAATCCAGTTTATTACGGAGCGAGTTATAATGATTCACAAGATTTATTGACTTTTATGACTACGAATTTTGAAAAAGAATCAGGTGTTTCAATGGAACTAACTATTCCGTTTAAACATAAATTTTGGACGACAACTAATGTGGTGAATGTTGGCTACACCAAAATTGAAGACAGTGCAGCTTTAACAATGGAAACAAAACCTTCGGTTTATATTTATTCTAACCATATTTTTAGTTTGCCAAAAGAAATAGAAGTATCGCTTACCGGTTGGGGTTACACCAAACAAAAGTTGGGTATTTTTGAAAGAAGTGGTCTAATAACTTTTGATGCAGCAGTTTCAAAAAAGTTTTTCAAAGCGTTTGATTGTGCGTTGAGTTGGAGTGATATTTTCAGAAAAATGAATTACCGTGGCGACTTTACCATCAATAATATTGCAGCAAGAGGAATCTATTACACCGATTCGAGTGTAATTTCTTTTTCGGTAAAATATTCTTTTGGAAAGATTAAAAAATCAGAATTTAAGGAAAGAAGCATTGATGAAAACGCGGGTAGAATTAATTGATTTATACTTCATACTCTGATTCAATTTTAAAGAAAGTAAACACCGAACCACCGTAATTCTTTTGAAAAGAATAATTAGGCATTTGCTCCAGCTTGGTGTATTTCGAATGTTCTACTACTAACATGCCTTCTTCGTCTAACAATTCTCTTTCAAAGATGAGTTCAACGATTTTCTCGAATTCCTTTTGTGCCATTCCGTAAGGCGGATCAGCAAAAATAATATCATAGTTACCACTATGTTTCTCAAGAAATTTAAATACATCGCTTTTAATCGCCGTAATATCAAACTCAAATTCCTTTGCAGTTTTCTTAATAAAGTTTACGCAACCCATATCGCCATCAACACAAAGAATAGGAGTACAACCACGCGAACCAAATTCATAACTAATGCTTCCGGTTCCGGCAAAAAGTTCCAAAACTTTCAGCTCCGAAAAATTAAAATGATTGTTCAAAACGTTGAATAACGCTTCTTTACTCATGTCGGTCGTAGGACGAACAGGAAGATTTTTGGGTGGTGCTATTCTTCTGCCTTTATATTTGCCTGAGATGATTCTCATGAGTGCAACAAGATAAAATGCTCGCGCTTTTCGGCATCGGTTAAATTACTTTGCATAAAACTCACATCAAACAAATTGGTGTTTCGCACATATGTATAAGCCATTTTATAAAGCGAATCGTCTACAGTTATCTTGCCTAAGAGTTCCAATTTGAAACTCTCCGGATTCAGATGCAATTGTTCGGCTGTGAATACTATGTAGTAGATAAAATCTTCTGGAGTCTTATATTCAAAGGTATTGTAGAGTTGAAGTTTTTGATTTTGGATGACCACAATTTCAAAATGGGTATCGCTCACATGAACAAACATTTGGTGCTCTTCATTGTTTTTGGAAATATCTAATAATTTTTTTACCAAAATGGTATTCGCGTGTTTGTAATCAAAAGTGCCAAATTGGTCAATGAAATAATTGTTCAGATTCACATACGGAATATACACATTGTTCATCTCGTAATTGCCCAACTCATCATAAGCGAAGAAATCGGTTTCAAAAACTTTGGTATTGAATTGCAGATAACTGCCCAAATAGTCTTCGTCAAATAAAGCCGTTGGCACAAAAGTCGAAAGATTATTGCTGTGAATAATGACAACTTCGTCATAACCAGCTTTGAGTTCGGGGTTATTCTCAAACGCTTCAGCAAACAAATCTTCTATTTTGGTAGTGAGTTGGACTTTGCCCAAAACAACATTTTGCAGCTTGGTAGCTTTGTTTGTCAGTGTGTCAAACGTAGCAAAAGACAAACCCTTCAAGGAAACCTGAATTGCCAGTTTTTGGTACATTTTATCGATTACACTACTGTTTTGCCACATGGTAATTTTGAATTAGTGCGGATGGCAAACTTACGAAAATCAATATCAATATCAATGGCAATATCAAAAATCAATAGCAATAGCAATAATAATAACAATAGCAGTAATAAGAATCAATAGTAATGGTTTAATCATTTATAATTGTTTATCGCAATTGATATTGTCATTGCCATTGAAACCTTTATATTTGAATCTCCAATTTTATTCAATCTTTTCATGACTTCCAGCCAGTTTTACAGTGTGTTACAAAAACAGTTTCCGTTTCAACCGACAGTAAAACAGGATATTTTTTTTCAAAAAATTGCTGAATTTTTGACCAATACCAATTCCAATGAAATATTTGTACTGAAAGGTTATGCCGGAACCGGAAAAACAACCGTGATTTCTACGATAGTCAATAATCTTGGATTCATCAATAAAAAATATGTGTTGCTGGCACCAACAGGAAGAGCTGCCAAAGTCATTGCGAATTACTCCAACAAACCTGCCTTTACCATTCACAAGAAAATTTATTTCCCTAAGAAAGGAAAATCAGGTGGCGTTTCGTTTACGATGCAAACTAATAAACACAAGAACACCATATTTATCGTTGATGAATCGTCCATGATTTCAGATGTGAATACCGAAGCCAAACTTTATGAAAACGGTTCGCTGCTTGATGATTTGATTTCGTATGTATATAACGGCGACAATTGTAAAATGATTTTGCTTGGCGATACTGCCCAATTACCGCCGGTGCAATTAGATGTCAGTCCGGCATTGGATACCGAAAAATTAGCTTTGAATTATAACAAAGAAATTTTCTCAATCGAGTTGGATGAAGTCATGCGACAGGAAGAGCATTCAGGGATTTTATATAACGCAACCGAATTGAGAGAATTGATGAAAAGCAGTTTTCTGGATGATTTTAAATTCAACCTAAAAGGTTTTAAAGATATTGTTCGTTTGACGGATGGCTTTGATATTCAGGACGCGATACAAAGTGCGTACAGCAATTACAGTATTGAAGACACGTGTTTTATCGTGCGTTCCAACAAAAGAGCGAATCAGTACAATCAGCAAATACGTTCTAGGATTTTGGATAAAGAAAGCGATTTATCGGTTGGCGATTATTTGATGGTGGTGAAGAACAATTATTTTTGGCTAAAAGAAACCGACGAAGCCGGATTTATTGCCAATGGCGATATCGTAGAAGTTTTAGAAATTTTTAGTTTCAAGGAATTATACGATTTTAAATTTGCCAAAGTTAAAATCAGAATGGTCGATTATCCTGACCAGAAGCCTTTTGAAACAGTGTTGTTGTTAGATACGATTACAAGCGAATCGCCTTCATTGACCTTTGAAGAAAGCAATCGTTTGTATCAAGAAGTGATGAAAGATTACGAAGGCGAACCACAATATCGCAAATTCCTGAAAGTAAAAAGCAATGAATATTTTAACGCACTTCAGGTGAAATTCTCTTATGCTATTACATGTCATAAATCACAAGGCGGACAATGGAATACGGTTTTTGTAGAACAACCTTATTTGCCCAATGGTGTTGATTTAGATTATATCCGCTGGCTTTACACTGCGGTCACACGTGCCAAAGACAAACTGTATTTGATTGGGTTTAAGGATGAGAGTTTTGAAGATTAAGCTTCTGTTTTAGTAGCTTTTGTTAATAAAGCAACACTCATCCAATACAATGCGAGTACAGGTCCGGCCGGAATAAAGAAAAAGAGTAAAAATTTTAAATTATCAGGAAAATTCATACCATAGATATAAATCCTAGCTCCAGTATAAACACCTAGAAGACAGTAAAGAGTCAACAAGATAAACGACCACTTCTTGATACGATAGGATTTAGCCAAAATTAACCCAAGCCATATAATTAAAACATATTCTATTATTCTACCAACAGCTCCAATCGGAAGTCCGGGTAATTGGTAGTGGACTGTAAAATCGGCTGCATTTTTTCCTTCATCTAACCATAGTTTCAAATTTTCAGCATAATGATAATTCAAATTAAATTCCCAAAGGAATTCGGCTAGAGCAGCAATAAAAAGTAGCACTATCAATTTATTCCAATTGGGAAATTTATCCCAGCGATTTATGATAATCAGTATAAATCCGGCTGCAAAAAGTAAGGCTGCTATCGTTAATATAATATACCTGTAATGTTCTCTTTCAGTGTGTTGTAACATAGTGACACTAAAATCAGGTTCGCCTAAACCTAAAACGCCGGCAATTACACTTCCTGAAAGATATAGTAATACACCTCCAAGTAATATTTGTTTTGGTAATTTTTTGTTTACAACCAATAACAAGAGCAAAACAGATATAATTGCATAAACCAAGTTAAGAATGGCAAAAGTGCTTAAAGAATTACCTTGTGTATAAGGTGAATGTTTGTATAAAAAAGCAACACCTACAAATGGTGATAAAAACAAAAGTAGACTTCCAATAAATTTTAATACTTTCATAACTAGCGTATTGTGTTCAATCAAATATACTAAGAAACTTTAAAACAAGGAAAATTCCGAATAATAAATTTGTGATTTTTCAAAAGCTTTATTTTGTAAAAACTCAGTAACTTAGCTACTCAGCAACTTAGTCACTTTTAAAAATGAAAAACTGGATTCTCTTTTCTTTTATTTCAATGTTCTTTGCAGGACTGACATCAGTTATTGCCAAAATGGGATTGAAAAATGTAAGTTCCGATACTGGTTTGGCAGTGCGAACAGTTGTTGTTTTCTTGATAGTTTGGCTTAATGTATTTGTCTTTCAATCGGTCAAAGATTTTAGAAATCTGACCAAAATGGATATTGTTTTTCTAGCTATTTCGGGAGTTACAACTTCACTGTCGTGGATATTTTACTATAAAGCTATCAAAATCGGAAATGTTTCTCAAGTCGCTTTGATTGACAAAGGAAGTATTCTAATAACCTTACTATTGTCTTTTATAGTATTGAACGAACAGTTTTCATGGAAAACAGCCATTGGTGGAAGTTTTATCATCGTTGGACTTTTAATTCTAACTTTGAAATAAAAAATAACAATCAACTTAGTAACTTAGCCACTCAAAACTCAAAACTCAACAACTCAAAAATGAAAATCATCGCCGTAATTCCAGCTCGTTATGCTTCTACACGTTTTCCTGCTAAGTTAATGCAAGATTTAGGTGGAAAAACTGTAATTCAACGAACCTATGAATCGGCTGTAAATACTGGATTATTTGAAGATGTATTCGTAGTTACAGATTCGATTCTGATTTATGATGAAATCATTAATAATGGAGGTAAAGCAATCATGAGTGTCGCAGAACACGAAAGTGGTAGCGACCGAATTGCCGAAGCAGTAGAAAATCTGGATGTTGATATTGTTGTGAATGTACAAGGCGATGAACCTTTTATCAACGCAGCGCCTTTAGCCAAAGTGTTGGATGTTTTCAGAGATGATTTTGAACAAAAAGTTGATCTAGCTTCGCTGATGTTTGAAATAACAGACAAATCAGAAATTGAAAATCCGAATAATGTAAAAGTCGTAACCGATCAAAACGGATTTGCATTGTACTTTTCCCGTTCCGTAATTCCGTATCCGAGAGATGTGAATGCAGGCGTTCGTTATATGAAACACATCGGGATTTATGCTTTCCGCAAACAAGCACTTTTAGATTTTTATCGTTTGCCAATGAAATCGCTCGAAGCTTCCGAAAAATTAGAACAACTTCGCTACTTGGAATTTGGTAAGAGAATCAAAATGATTGAAACCAATCAGGGAAGCATCGGCATTGATACACCCGAAGATTTGGAACAAGCGAAAAAACTGCTTTAAGACTACTCTATTTTATCTTCTTCAAAATAGCCTTTGCTTTTGACCTTTGTTGTAAAGAAGTTCAAAAACAAAACCACAAATGACAGGAAGAACATGGCTTGCAATGCGACCAATAGTTTTCCGTACGT
>NZ_JANMXZ010000042.1:0-6643 GCF_031381455.1 Flavobacterium sp.
GAATTTTTTAGAAAACTATTAATTGCCGATTTAAAAGAAGAAAAGCTACCTCATAAGGTAATATGTCATCAATGGCAAAATGCAAAAGATATATGGTATAATCAAAATAAAGGTAAATCTGATTCTATTGGTGTTGAACGAATACTTAAACTAATTTTAATAATTTCTCAATTTTTCTTTTTGGGAATATACATAAGAGCAATTTTTGGGAAATATGGGAAACTGCACAAGCATTTAGGTGTTGAATTACATGTAATTTTAAAATTCATAATATCTATAATTATTCTGACTTTTGGATTATACAATTCCGAAGCATCTTTTATTGGCATTCACTTAATAAAATTTTGGTGTTATTGGATGATATTTGAAACACTTTTTTATACAGGAAATTTAGCCTTTAGTGAAGATGTCTTTGCAGAACCTTATTCGAATAAAAGGAATTTGATATTAATAGTAATTGATTACATAACATTAAATCTTGATTTCGCCAATCTTTATTTAATAAAAAAAGCCATTCAACAAAGTTTAAATCACTACACTTTTGAAATTATAACAAAAGCTTATGATGCTGTTTATTTTAGTTTTATAAGTTCATTAACCATTGGTTATGGCGATATAACTCCAACACATAGCGGAAGGGGGATTGTAATCTTTCAAAGTATAACTATGTTGATTTTTGGAGTGCTTTTTTTAAATTTTTATTTATCACGTACAACTAATAAAACAGCAAATTGAATTAATAATAATCGTCAACAATTTATAAATTTACAAATGGCAAATTATCATGACCCAATAAAGCATATCAAATTCTTGCGACAATCTCTTTCACAGGATAAGAAGCCTCTTGGTTTTTTTATTTCTGCTGGTTGTCCTCTTTCGGTTAAAATGCCAACAGAAGACTTAAATCCACTAATTGCAGATGTTGCAGGGTTAACAAAGTATTTAAGAGATGAATTATGCTCAAAAACTGGTGAAAAGAATAGTTTTGACAAACTCCTTGATGAAGTAAAATTATCAAAGTTAAGCATTGAGAACGTAGAAGATATATTGAGTTTCATTAGAGGTCTGAAAGAAGTTTCGATAGGAAATTCTGTGCGTGGTTTTTCAGAAAAGGACTTAATTGATTTAGAAAAAGATATTTGCAGTAAAATTGTAAACAAACTTGATGTTGAACTTCCAGATAATCAATCTCCATATCATAAATTAGCGAAATGGATTTCAAATGATAGAGAGAAACCAGTCGAAGTATTTACTACAAATTATGACCTATTAATAGAACAAGCTTTTGAGGATTTAGGTATACCTTATTTTGATGGATTTGTCGGGTCAAGGCAATCTTTTTTTGATTTGAGAGCTGTAGAAGATAATTTAATACCTAAACATTGGACAAGATTATGGAAAATTCATGGTTCAATAAATTGGTTTCAAAAAGAAAACAAACAAGTTTTTCGTTCAAGTAAAACACATGAAATTGGTGCTTCTCATTTAATTTTTCCATCTCATTTAAAGTATGAGGAAAGTAGAAAAATGCCTTATTTAGCCTTAATTGATCAGTTAAATCGGTTTTTACGCCAGCCAAACTCATTACTTATAATTTCTGGCTACTCATTTAATGACCAGCATTTAAATGATACAATTGTTAGTGCAATAAAATCAAATCCAAATACAATGGTTATTGCATTAATGTTTGATACTTTAACACATGAAGTAGAAGAAAAAATAGTTGAAAGATATCCCCTTGCGATACCTATTGCAATTGACAGAAGTAATCTAGCTCTTTGGGGTTTTGACGAAGCAATAATTGGCACAACAAGAAGTAAATGGAAAACTTTTGTGGATACTTTTGATCAGGAAGATAATTTAGCAGAAAGTGTCATAAAGATAACAAAAGGAGAATTACAGGAAGATTATGTAAAGCTAGGTGATTTTTCTAAATTGGGTGATTTTCTCCAAGCACTGATTGAATATAATCAAACGAAACCAGATGAAAAATAATTCCACTTATTTAGGAACTGTTCAAGATGTTAGTGGGACTACAATCAGGGTAACAATGGTTAATGATTCATTGTCTGGATTAACCTATGTCGATGGTGAAGGATATAAAATTGGACAGATTGGTAGTTTTGTAAAAATTCCGATTGGCTATAATTATTTATTTGGAATTATTACTCAAATTGGAGCTAGTGCTGTACCTGAAAATCAAGTCACAATACAGCCATATGGTAATCGATGGATGACGATTCAATTAGTTGGAGAGGGGCAAAAAACTGGAGAGTTTCAAAGAGGAATTTCACAATACCCAACTATTAATGATGAAGTACATCTTGTTTCAGAGCAAGATTTAAAACAAATTTATGGACAGCCAGATAAACCATACTTTGTAAATGTCGGTCATATTGCTGGGGCTGAATCAATTCCTGCATTAATAGATGTGAATAAATTAATTACTAGACATTCCGCTGTTGTTGGAACAACTGGATCTGGAAAATCAACTACTGTAGCAAGCTTATTAAATGCATTATCTGATTCTGATAAATATCCTTCATCAAGAATTTTAGTTTTTGATATTCATGGTGAATATGGGAAAGCCTTAAATGATAGAGCACACATTTTTAAAGTAAATGCTGATAAAAGTGAAGGGAGTACTGAAAAAGAATTATTCATCCCTTTTTGGGCATTAAATTTTGAAGAATTAATAGATATAAGTTTTGGAAAATTTAATAATGAGAAAGATCAAAATGTTATTTTAGAAAGGATTCTTCAAGAAAAATTAAAAAGCATAACAAATTACCCAAAAGCAGGGATAGAAATAGATTCCTTAAATGTTGATTCGCCAATTCCCTTTAGTCTTAATCACCTTTGGTATGATTTATATACTCAAACTTTAGGAAAGTTTTATCCAGATAAAGACGACAATCCGCTTGCATATGAAATTGATGCGGAAGGAATTGAAATAATTGGAAATCCCATTACTGCAACGCCACCTATTTTTAAAAAAATTAATACTAATATGCAAATTCCAGTCATATTGACCACCCAATTCCAATTTAAAGTGACCACTTGATTCCAATTCAAAATGACCACCTAATATCGGAACAAACTGACCACCTCCATTTTTCATTTAAAACTTCTGTTTTTCATTTGTTAATTAGTATTCAAATATAGTTAAAATATTATCCGTTTTTTATTGTTCTTTTCTTTCTCATAGACTCTCCTATTAATTCGATTCTGTGCGATTGATGTATCAGCCTGTCCAAAATTGCATCAGCTATGGTTTTCTCTCCAATTATATCGTACCATCCTTGCACTGGGATTTGTGAAGTAACGATAATTGACCCTTTATTATGACGGTCTTCAATGATTTCTAAGAGTGTAATTCTGTTATGACTATCGAGTGCTTGGAGTCCAAAATCATCGAGTATAATAACATCTTGCCTTTCTATTTTAGCAAGTTCTCTCAAATAAGAACCATCAGCTTTTGCCATTTTTAATTTAGCAAACAGTTTTGAAGTGTTAAAATAGCTTACTTTAAATCCTTGTATACAAGCCTGATAACCAAGCGCGGTACCCAAATAACTTTTGCCTACACCAGTGCTTCCGGTAATTAAAATGTTTTCGTTTTTTTCTACAAATTCACATTCTGCAAGACGCAGAACTTGGTTTCGTTCCAGATTACGGGATGCATCAAAATTTAAACTTTCAATGTTTGATTTGTAATGGAATCGTGCGTTTTTGATACTGCGTTCTATACGCCTGTTATGCCTCTGGTCCCATTCCGAATCAATAATCATCGATACAAACTGATCGAGTGTGTAATGGTCTGTTTTTCCGCTTTCAATAGCAGTTTTAAAAGCATTATGCATACCATAAAGCTTCATTTGTTTCATTTTTGTTACTGTGGATTCATTCATGTTTTTGAAATTTAGATTAGTTAAAATAGTGTTTTCCTCTTATGTTATTGTGACTTGGGAGTTCTTGCTCTTGTTCTTGTTCAAAATCAATACTGTCCAAATTGTTTTCTAAAATGTTTTGTATGGTTTTGAAGCTGTAAATTCTAAAATCGAGTGCTCTTTTGCAAGCATTTATTAATCGCTGCTTGCCTACTTTTTTTTCAAAGGTTAATATTCCTAAACAACTTTTATAGGCTTGTTCAGGGTGGTTTCTGCTCTCAATTATTTGTACAATATATTCTCCCACGCAAGCATCGATGTTGCTTGCCCAATCAATAAACCGAGAGGCACTCCATTGGGCTACAAATTGATGAGTGCTTGCTAGATGATCTGGATTTGTGTTATAGACATAAGGTTTATAATTCCTTGTATGAATAGCTATTCTATTGTATTTATGATATATTTCAACAGTTGTTTTGGTATACAATAGTTTGGCTTTTTTCTTTAGATATTGATACGGAACACTGTAGTAGTTTTTGTCCTGACTTAATTGAACATGTCCATTTTGCATCACTGTGGCAAAGGATTGGTATTTAATTTCAAAGCGTTCTTGAGGCAACGGACGAAGTTTTTCTTGTTCATCTTCTAAAAATAATTCCAAACGAGAGTAGGGTCTACCTGTGAGTTTTCTATTGTTATGGGAGTCAAGTAAATCCCATATTTGTTGATTTAATTCCTCTAGATTAAAGAATTTGGTATCTTTTAGATTCACATAAATCCTTCTGTATAATATCTTTACAGCACCTTCAACGAGTGACTTATCTCTTGGTTTATATGCTCTAGCTGGTAGTATGGTGGTTTGGTAATGTTCTGCTAAATCAGCCAAGGTTTCGTTGATAGTAGGTTCAAAACGACTGCTTTGTATTACCGCTGACTTTAGATTATCCGGAACAATTGCCGCTGGAGTACCTTCAAAGAAACGCATGGCATTTTCTACTGATGTAACAAAATCTTCCTTTTTTTGGCTCATAGAAGCTTCTGCATAAGTGTATTGACTGGCACCTAATATGGCTACAAAAAACTGTACTTCTTTAATTTCACCCGTTTCTTTGTCAATAATACAAAGCGTTTTTCCAGCATAATCCACATACATTTTATCACCAGCTTTGTGATTCATATGCATCACTGGATTGACTCGTTTACTCCATATTTTGTAATAATGGCTAAATTGTGAACTCCTTAATCCATCTGGGTTGGCTGCAATATACTTCTCCCACATGTGACGTACAGTAACGCCAACTTTTTTTAACTCCCTCTCCATTTGAGGAAAAAAATTATAGAGCGTTTGCAATTTGGGGCTAATGCTCTCAACAGTATTCTGTGAAAACAAGGTTTCTAGTTCGGCATCTGTTTTTTGATTAATCACATCAAAAGGCAATGCAAGAACCTCAAATAAAGAAATATACTTCTTTACTGTATTTCTTGAAAGCGATAAATAGTTGCTAATAAACAACTTACTCTTTCCACTACAATGGAATTTAATTACTTTTCTAATTTTACTCATGTCTGTTATTTTGTTTGCCATAATCCGTATTTTTTTAACGAATGTATGGTTCTAACAACATGAAAAAGGCAGTAGTTTTTAGTGGTCAATTTCCACCGATATTAGGTGGTCATTTTGAATTGGAAAGTGGTGGTCAGTTTACTCCGAAACTGGTGGTCAATTTACACTGGAATTAGGTGGTCAATTTGACCGTTTTTTCCAATAACTATTAGATAATGAAGAAAATGAAGCATTTAAATGAATTCTACTTCTTTTCTCTAAATTTATTTTACTGCCTATATTTTGAGGAGTAATATCAAGTACGGATTTACTTGCGTACGTGTATAGTTGAGCCGATTTTGACCATTCAGGAGTAGCGTAATAAACAGGCGACTTGGGTAATGGAAAAAATAAATTACTAGAAATTGACTTAATAGCTGATAAATAGTTTAAATTTTCTTGTGGAAAAGCAATGTTCCAAGTAGCTTTTTGACTCAAATTTTGAAAAGATTTCACAGTTTTAGCCAACTCTGTTGCACCACCTAGTATAGTTCCCATCTTACTAGCCGTTTCATTAATTTGCATAGATTTAGCCAAATCTGTTTGATTGCTTAGTATAGTTCCCATTTTATTAGCCGCTTCACTTAAAGCCGCAATTTTATTCAATGGCTCTAAGGTTTTTTGCATACCAATTATGGTATTCATTATAGAGGGAGCAATAATCGGCTTCGATAAATGTATTAATTTCGAATCCCATTTTTCAGCCCCATCTAAAAGATGTTTTGTGGTATTATTTTTTGGCTGTTTAGAATCATTTTCTTCCTCCGCCATATTTTATTTTGTAAATATTATCATATTGATAACGATTCAAATATACATATTTTAGTAATAAATTACTATTTCATAAGTGGAGAAGGTTTTATGTTTATCTGTCTCTTTTCTAAATTCAAACAATGAATTCCAAAACAAACTTTTTCATTATCATTTACACTATACATCTCTTCAATTTCTGCATCATCACCCCAAGAATCACCATTCATCCTGAAAAATAAATCAAAGTGTTTTACTTCTCCAACATCAGAAACTCGATTGTAATAAATGGCATATCCCAGTTGCGCAAAGTCTCCCAACTTTGAGCCTAACAATACAAATTTTAATAAAGATAAAAAACTCCGCAAAGTCGGGAGACATTTGCGGAGCGAAGTGCTAT
>NZ_JANMXZ010000032.1:0-105261 GCF_031381455.1 Flavobacterium sp.
ATCTAAATTTTTCATCTATTTTTTTAGTTTAAGATTAAAAAATATCAACAATCCAACGATTGTCGGTGGCCACAAACCAATAAAAACAGCTTTTTCAAAATTTTCTTCAACAAGATAAATATATTCTGAAATGAAAATAAGAATAATTACAACTGCCAAAATAAATAATTCTGATTTTTTAAATTTGTCAAACATATTTTTTAACTAAAAAGTTATTTTTGCTTAAATATAAAACAATATATGTTTTACTTACTAATTAATTTAAAATAGTAAACAAAAAACCCTGCAAGTTTGCACTCACAGGTTTTACTTATCTCTAATCTCTTTTTACTTAATTAGCTCAAAACTTCTCTTCACAAAAGCAGTCAACTCTTCACCTTTCAATAATCCTTGAGAGATTTTCGCTAAATCTAAAGCTTGTTTTACCAAACCTTCCTGAGCTGATTTGTCGGAAGTGTTTAGGATTGTTGTTGCCAATTCTGAATTGGTGTTAACAACCAAATTATACATTTCGGGAAAATTACCCATTCCGAACATTCCGCCACCGCCAGATTGACTCATTTCCTTCATTCTTCGCATAAATTCCGGTTGCGTGATGATAAATGGCGCTGCGGTACTGTCCATAGGTTCTAATTGAACCGAGTAATTTGCTTTTGGTACAATCTCTTCTAAAACAGTTTTCAGTTGCGTTGATTCATCTTCCGATAATTTAGAAATCTGAGTTTCCTCTTTCTGAATTAGTTTGTCAATATGGTCAGAATCTACACGAACAAAAGTCACGTTCTCATTATCGCTTTCCAGTTTTTGAATCAAATGTGATACAATTGGTGAATCCAATAACAACACTTCATATCCTTTTTCTTTAGCAATTTCAACATAACCGTGCTGTGCATCTTTATTGGAAGCATATAACACTACTAGTTTTCCGTTTTTGTCGGTTTGGTTTTCAGTAATGGCTTCTTTCAATTCTGCTAAAGTGTAATACTTGTCATCAACAGTTGGATACAAAATAAAATCTCCTGATTTTTCATAGAATTTTGGTTCGGATAGCATGCCGTATTCCAATACAATTTTAATGTCGTTCCATTTTTGCTCGAAGTCTTCACGGTTTTCAGTGAATAATGATTTCAATTTATCAGCCACTTTTCTAGTAATGTAATTCGAGATTTTTTTCACATTACTATCAGCCTGTAATCCAGATCGCGAAACATTTAGTGGAATATCAGGTGAATCAATTACCCCTTTTAGCATGCCTAAAAACTCGGGAACAATTCCTTCTACGTTATCAGTAACAAAAACCTGATTTTGGTACATTTGGATTTTGTCTTTTTGTAGCTGCAAATCGGAAGACATTTTTGGGAAATATAAAATTCCTGTCAGGTTGAACGGATAATCCACATTCAAATGAATATTGAATAACGGATCTTCAAATTGCATAGGATACAATTCGCGATAGAATTCCTTATAATCTTCATCAGTCAAATCAACCGGTTGTTTTGTCCAGGCCGGATTTGGATTGTTGATGATGTTATCCACTTGCACTTCAGTGAAAATATTGTCTTTGTCTTCTTCGGCAACAGATTCTCCTTTTTTCTGCTCAATTTTTTCTGTTCTTGTTCCGAATTTGATTGGAATCGGCATGAACTTGTTGTATTTGGTCAACAATTCACGTATTTTGAAATCTTCTAAAAACTCTAGAGAATCTTCTGCAATGTGAAGGATGATTTCGGTTCCTCTTTCGGTTTTGTCAGATGGAACTAAAGTAAACTCTGGACTTCCGTCGCATGTCCAATGAGCAGCTGGTTCGTCTTTGTATGATTTGGTGATAATTTCCACTTTGGAAGCTACCATAAATGCGGAATAAAATCCAAGTCCGAAGTGACCAATGATTCCTGAATCTTTGGCAGAGTCTTTATATTTTTCAAGGAATTCTTCGGCACCGGAGAAAGCAATTTGATTGATGTATTTCTCAACTTCTTCGGCAGTCATTCCTAAACCTTGGTCGATGAGGTGGAGTTTTTTGCCTTCTTTGTCAATCTTGACTTCAATAATTGGATTGCCATATTCGACTTTGGCTTCACCAATGCTTGCTAAATGCTTTAATTTTAATGTAGCGTCGGTTGCATTTGATACTAATTCACGCAAGAAAATTTCGTGGTCATTGTATAAAAACTTCTTTATCAGTGGAAAGATGTTTTCTACGGATACATTGATTTTTCCTGTTGTCATATTTATGTTTTTTATGTTAAACGATTTTGAAGCTTGACTATTCAAAACTAATACCAATCGTAGGCTTTATGACAAATTGGCGTAATAACAATTCTACTGTAATTCTGTAACAATTCTACAATATATTGTAAAATCCAAATTAAAAATCGGCGTATATTTGTAATAACTAATTGTAAATTTTAATAGGAATGAAAAAAATTATTTTAATAAGTGCATTATCACTTTTGATTTTATCATGTAAATCAAAATCCGCTACTGACACCAAACTGGATTCTAAAACACAGGTTGCGATGAAAGGAAACTGGACCGTTACTTCTGTTACTTATCCTAATTCAAATATGATGAAAGTAAACTCTTTTGAGTTGGCTGACTCGCAATGTTTTGTAGGAAGTAAATGGAAATTTGTTTCAAACAACAACAAGGGGAACTTCTCACTTAACAGCCCAAAATGTACTTCTTATAGTACACCAATTACTTGGTTTGTCAATAAAGATGGGCAATTTGTTCTCAAAATTTTAGATGAATCAAAAGCAAGAAAAGTAAAAGATGGCTATGTTTTAAAAGTAGCCAATCTAACAGACAATTCTTTCCAGCTTATTGACCAGATTGATGTTCTTGGAAAAGCAACAGATGTAGTTTACCAATTCAGTAGAAATTAAATTTAAAATCATTATGAAAAATATAAAAATAGTTGCTTTAGCAAGTCTTTTCCTTTTAGGAAGTTTCTTCACGGGTTGTGAAGCTGTAAAGAATACAAATAAAACACAACGTGGTGTGGCGATTGGTGCCGTTGGAGGAGCAGTTCTAGGTGGAGTTTTAGGTAATAATATTGGTAAAGGAGGAAATGGCGCACTTGGTGCTGTTCTTGGTGGTGTAATTGGTGGAGTTGCCGGTGGTGTAATTGGGAACAAAATGGACAAACAAGCTCGTGAAATTGAAACGGCTTTGCCTGGTGCACAAGTGGAAAGAGTAGGAGAAGGAATTAAATTAGTATTAGGTGAGAATTCAGTTCGTTTTGATACGAATAAATCAACTTTGACTTCAACAGCTAAAGCTAATTTGGATAAATTGGTTGCGGTTTTTGATCAATATCCAGACACCAACATTCAAATTTATGGCTATACTGATAGCACTGGAACACCTGAGTATAATCTAACATTGTCAGGACAAAGAGCTGCTTCAGTTAAAAATTATTTAGCAGGAAAAGGAATTAGTTCTTCTCGTTTCACTACAACTGGTTTAGGAATTGCTGATCCAGTTGCGAGTAATGAAACTGTGGAAGGAAGAAGTCAAAACCGTCGTGTCGAATTTGCTATCACTGCCAATGAAAAAATGGTTCAGGATGCTCAAAAAGAAGCTGGGAAATAATTCTGGTTTTAAAATATTCAAAAAGCGTCCATTTATAATGGACGTTTTTTTTTGCACAAACTTTAACAAAACTTTTTGTTTAAACTTTTACAATAATGATTAAACAATTTGTAACTTTACAGTCCAATAAATAAAGATAGTATGGCAACACCAAAAACAACACAAGCAAAGAAAAAACACTTAGATGATCTTCAGATTATTTCGTTGTATATGAATGATGTTTTAGAAATGAATGAAGCGCCCAAAAACGTTTTTATTTTTTGCAAGAAGCACACTATAGAAGAAAGTGATTTCTACTCTTTTTTTGGTTCGCTTGATGCACTAAAGAAAGATATATGGTTGAAGTTTTTTGAAAATGCAGTAGCGACTATTGAAAAGGAACCAACTTTTGATACCTATTCTGATAAAAATAAATTACTCACTCTATATTTTACGTTGTTTGAAATACTCACGCTTAATAGAAGTTATATCCTGTTTTCTTTAAAAGAAAATAAGGAAGGGCTAAAGAATTTAAAAAGTTTGTCCACTTTTCGAAACCATTTTAAAGAGTATATCGTAACTAAAATAAAGTCAAAACCCTCAGAGCCATTCGGGAAAGTAGCGAAAGTAACCGAACCCGTTTTCTCTGAAGGTGCTTGGCTTCAGTTCTTATTTTTATTGAAATTTTGGATGGATGATACATCAAAAGGTTTTGAAAAAACGGATGTTTTGATTGAGAAATCAGTGAATACTGTAGTTGATTTATTAGATACAAAGCCTTTAGAGAGTTTATTCGATTTGGGAAAATTCCTTTGGAAAGAAAAAATGAAATAATGAAAACATTAGATAAAATTCCAACAGGAAAATTAGAACGCGCTGGGCAATTAGTCAAAACCGGAATTAAAGTAGGTGGAAACTATGTTGCCTATTATGGCGAAAAAATGGTCAACCCTAATCTGAATCGAGACAAATTAAACGAAAACAATGCCGAAGATATCTACGATGGTTTAAAAAACCTCAAGGGAAGTGCTTTAAAAGTAGCTCAAATGCTTAGCATGGATAAAAGCATTATGCCACAAGCGTATGTCGATAAATTTTCGTTGTCGCAATTTTCAGTGCCACCATTGTCAGCGCCATTGGTTCGAAAAACATTTAAAAAATATTTAGGGAAATATCCTGAAGCTATATTCGACACCTTCACTCCGGATGCCACGAATGCTGCGAGTATCGGTCAGGTACACAAAGCAACCAAGGATGGGAAAAATTTTGCTGTGAAAATCCAATATCCGGGAGTGTCGGATAGTATAAGTTCTGATTTAGCTTTGGTAAAGCCTTTTGCAACAAGAATGTTTAATCTGAAAGGCAAAGATTCTGAGAAATATTTCAAAGAAGTAGAAGACAAACTACTAGAAGAAACCGACTATGTTTTAGAACTAAAACAAAGTTTAGAAGTCTCAGCTTTGTGTGGAAAAATTGAGCAATTGCGTTTCCCAAAATATTATCCTGAATTATCATCTGAAAAGATTTTAACCATGGAATGGATAGAGGGCGAGCACCTTTCTGAATTTACTGCACACAATGAAGATAGAGTAAAAAGCGATAAAATAGGGCAGGCGCTTTGGGATTTTTATATGTATCAAATGCATCAATTAAAGCAAGTGCACGCCGATCCGCATCCCGGAAATTTTTTGATTGATTCCGATAGCAATTTGGTAGCTATTGATTTTGGATGTATGAAACATGTTCCAGAGGAATTTTATGTTCCTTACTTCGAATTGGCAAAACCTCAAATTATTGATAATCCAGAATTGTTTGTCGAAAAATTATACGAATTAGAAATCTTGAGAGCAGATGATTCTGAAAAAGAATTAGCCTATTTTACCAAAATATTTCATGAGTTACTTAGTTTGTTTACCAAACCATTTCATGATAATTATTTTGATTTTTCTGACGAAGACTTTTTTGGAAAAATTGCTGTAATGGGAGAAGAGTTTGCAAAAGATTCGCAATTGCGAAAAATGAATGGTAATAGAGGTTCAAAACATTTTTTATACATCAATAGAACCTTTTTTGGACTCTATAATTTATTGCACGATTTAAAAGCACGAATTGACACCAAGTCATTCGAAAAATATATTGCATAATAATAAATTTGTTATTGGTTAGGTTGATAAGAGCGATTCTTTGTATATAAGTTTCGCTCTTATTTTTTATCTAATTTGTTTTACTTCAAAAAAAGTTTTTCCTGGAAAAGAATCAATAGTAACTCCAGATTGGTAGTTTTCAGCAAATATTTCTATGTATTGTCCAGCATTTAGATAAACAATACAATTTATATTTCTGGAAACATATCCTACATTATAATGATTTCCCGTAGTTTGTTGGTATAAAGCACCATTTTTATATACACCTATCGAGTAGAATTGTGTGTTCCCTTGATTGTCTGTGTGATAGCCGGCATTTACTTCATAATATCCAGCTTTGGTTGCTACAAATCTATTTGTACCCGTATTATATTCTGTGTTTATATCGAAAACTACAGTATCAAAATTTAATTTTTCCCAACCACTTGTACCAAGAGATTGTCCAGCACTTAAATTTGTTCTAACAACAGAAAGCGTGTTGTTTGGCAATGCCCAAGAAGCATTTCCTGTAGCATCACTTTGTAGAACGTAATTAGCAGTAGCGCCAGTAGTCATTTGGAAATCAGTAGTTTTTGTTTTGCCATTTACTTCTAATTTATTTCCAGCCGAAGGTATTATTCCAACACCAACATTAGTTCCGTCGTCAACCATTATACCATCAACCAAAGTAGTTCCATTCCATTTTGGTACTACACTTGAAGTAGTAGATGAAACTTGAGGGTCAGTTTCTGTTATAGACAATGTTGTTGGATTTACCCAAGAGGCATTTCCAGTAGCATCACTTTGTAAAACATAATTAGCAGTCGCGCCATTTGTCATTTGAAAGTTTGTAGTTCTTGTTTTTCCCGAAACAGCTAATTTGTTTCCAACCGAAGGTGCAATACCTATACCAACATTTGTTCCGTCATCGGCAATAACACCGTCAATAAGAGTTGTTCCATTCCATCTTGGAACATAGTTTGTTGTTGTTGAAGTAACTTGTGGATCCGTTTCGGTAATACTTAAAGCGGAAGGATTTACCCAATTTAATGTTCCAGCGTTATCACTTAGTTGAAGAACCTGATTGATTGATCCTGTTACAGTTGGAAAAAAATAACCGCTTGCTGCCGGATCTCCAATTTGGAATGTACTATTAGTTCTTAAAATCCTCGCTGGACTAAACTCTCCATAAATTAACGAAGTGGCTGGCGTCGTAGCACTGTTGGAGATATATAATTTATCGTTAGCCGTTGTTTCCAATGACCCCGCTTGATAACCCAAAGCTACATTTCTGGCTCCGGTGGTAATTCCGCTCAATGAACTGTATCCTACCGATGTGTTATTCGCTGCAGTACTTGCTACAAGTGCGTTAAAACCAATAGCAACACTATTGGAAGCACCGGTGGTAGCACTTAAAGCATTAGCCCCGACTGCGGTATTATTTGCTCCTGCTTGTTGTCCAGCATTAAAACCAATAAGCGTATTGTTTGATGTTGAAACATTAAATCCAGCTTGATGTCCAAGGGCAGTGTTGGAACCACCCGTAAAGTTATTATTTAAAGCGGTATAGCCAATAGCAGTGTTGCTTGCGCCACTAGTATTATTGTTGGAGGCTCGGTAACCAACGGCCGTATTATTACTAGCTTGGTTGTTGAATAAGGCAGAAAAGCCAACGGCAGTTGTATTGGCAAAAGCAGCACCAGAACCAAACTCCGCTTGGTAACCTACAGCTGTATTGCTGGATCCTGTATTTCTACCAAGAGCATTATCTCCTATGGCAGTATTGAAAGTTGAATTATTGGCAGTCAACGCGGTGTAGCCAAGTGCGGTATTACCAGTTCCCGTTGTGTTTGCAGTACCCGCCTGATAGCCTATGGCAGTATTTTCTGTACCAATACTATTATTCATCAAAGCTTGAAATCCAACAGCGGTTATATTACTTGAGGTATTATTGAGTAAAGCCTGATAGCCTACCGCAGTGGCATTATTAAAAGTTCCAACAGCATTTAAGGCACTATGACCAATTGCCGTATTTGCTGAACCTGTCGTTTTTCTTTCCAGGGCATTGACTCCAACTGACGTATTTTGAAATCCACCTGTGTTTGCTTTTAGAGCTTGGTAGCCTACTGCTGTGTTGTCTCCCCCAGTGTTATTTGCTGTTAATGCAATAAAACCTACAGCTGTGTTTCCTGTAGCCGCAACATTGGCAGTCAAAGCATTATAGCCCATTGCCGTATTACCAGTTGTAGTATTCAAAGCCAACGCATTTGATCCAATAGCTGTATTCTGAGCGCCAGTTGAATTTGCAGCTAAAGCACTTTTTCCAAGAGCTGTATTTGCCGTTCCTGTTGTATTTGCTGCTAAAGCACTAAGCCCTACAGCCACATTATCGGTTCCAGTACTAAGCGTTAAAGCATTATTACCAAAAGCAGCGTTATTTGTAGTAGCTCCTGCAGAAAGCGCTCCGACTCCAAAGGATGTACTTGTAGCACTCAATTTCCCCGCGGCTAAATTACTTCTTCTAAAAGCTACATCAACTGCATCTGTTGTTCCTAAAAAATTTGTGGTACCAGACAATCCTGAATTTCCTGTTATTGACCAGTCAGATGAGGCTGAAGCCCAACTTGTTGCGCCAGCACCATTAGTTTGTAATACTTGACCATTTGTTCCTCTAACAATTGGTAATGAATAACCTGGCGCAGATGCAGGATTGTTAATTTGCAATGTTCCATTAACTCTGACAATTTTATTGTCAAATTCACCATAAATTAGTGCATTTGAAGCATCAGCATTTGTATTTGCAATATATAATTTATTACTTCCTGTTTCGTTATAACCTGCCTGATAACCCAAACCAACATTTGATCCACCAGTTGAATTAGAGTAAAAACTTTGGTATCCTAGAGCAGTATTGTTATTTCCTATTGTGTTGGATCGTAATGCAAAAACTCCCGAAGCAGTATTATTATTCCCCTGTGTATTTAGGCGTAAGGAACTTACCCCAATAGCGGTATTTTGAGTGCCAAGTGTATTTGCAGTAAGGGCTCTGTCTCCTACCGCAGTATTAAAATCTGCAGTACTAGTTGTCAGTGCATTTCTTCCTATTGCGGTATTAGAATTATTTGAAGCATTAGAAAATAATGCACCGACACCTACAGCAGTATTTTCTATCCCGCTTGTGTTTGATGCTAATGCTGCATCCCCTATAGCAACATTTATACTTCCACTCGTATTTCCTGTCATTACATTTGAGCCAATAGCAGTATTTCTATATCCAGTTGTAGAGTTAAGTAATGAGTTTGCTCCAAAAATTGTGTTTTTTACATTTAATGTGCTTGGAGTTGCTCCGATAGGATTTCCTATGTATCCAGCACTTACATTAAATCTTTTAAAAACAATATCCACATCATCCGTTGTTCCAAAGAAATTTGTAGCACTGCTTGTTCCTGTGTTTCCGGTTAGTGACCAATCTGTATTGGAGCCAACAGCTAATTGAACCCAAATAGAACCATTCCAATAATAATAGCCATTTGGTGCAAAACCAGAATTGTAAACTAATAATGAAGTTATCGGAGAAGTGATTATTGACAAATCAGTAGCGCTAACTAAAGGGATTCTTGGTATTAATAGACCACTATTAGTTGAGGTAATATCCAACATAGAAGAGGCATTGGGAGATGTAGTTCCAATACCAACTTGGGCATGCAACGAAGTTATTACTATAAGTAAAAAGGATGTTATGTAGATTTTCAATTTCATAAAGCACTCTAAATTAACCGACAACGGGCAGGTAAAAGTAAATCTAATTTCATAAAATGCATAACAAAATCTGATAAAATATACCAGCAGTATTGAAATGACGTTGAGAATCATATTTAGTTTATCAAATATATTTTTTATTTCATTTAAGATTACTCAATTTTGTAAATTAATTAAAGCTATGCTAAAAGTTAGAAACATTTCATTTTCTTACCAAGAAAAGCCAACCATCAACGCCATTTCTTTTGAATTAAAAAAAGGAAAAAACTTGGCAATTATTGGAGAAAGTGGTTGCGGGAAGAGCACTTTGCTTAAACTTATTTATGGTTTGTATGACTTAGATGAAGGGCAATTATTTTGGAATGATACCGAAGTTTTAGGACCAAAATACAATTTAATTCCCGGAATGGATTTCATGAAATATCTGGCACAAGATTTTGACTTAATGCCATTTATTACCGTAGCCGAAAATGTTGGAAAATACCTTTCGAACTTTTATCCTGAACAAAAAAGTGAACGTATTGCTGAACTATTAGAAATCGTCGAAATGACGGATTATGCCAATATAAAAGCAAAAAATTTAAGCGGCGGACAGATGCAGCGTGTAGCATTAGCTAGGGTTTTGGCACTTGAGCCTGAGGTTTTATTGTTGGATGAGCCTTTTAGTCATATTGATAATTTCAGGAAATACAGCTTGCGTCGAAAACTCTTTGGGTATTTAAAAGAAAAACAAATCACCACTATTTTTGCTACTCATGATAGTTCGGATGTACTTTCTTTTGCAGATGATGTTTTGGTTTTGAAAGAGGGAAAACTCATAGAAGAAGGAAATCCAAAAAGCATCTATGACAATCCAAAAAATAAATACATAGGGTCACTTTTTGGCGATGTAAACGAAATAGAATTTGACGGGAAAACAGAACTTATTTATCCAAATCAATTGATGATTGTCGAAAAATCAAAGCTTAAAGTTTTAGTAACTAATACTTATTTTCTGGGAAATCATTATCTTATTGAAACGATTCATAACAATAAAAACATATTTTTCGAAAGTGAGGTTGAAGTTTCAATAGGCAGTGAAATTTACTTGAAAAAGAAGCCTTAAAAATGTTTAATTTAGCATAACGTTTTTAACAATTAAATAAAAATTATGTTTCATTCAAAAATATCAGGTTTAGGATTTTATGTTCCCGATAATGTAGTTACCAATGATGATTTATCCAAAATAATGGATACGAATGATGAATGGATTCAGGAGAGAACAGGAATTAAGGAAAGAAGGCACATTGTTCGCGGCCAAGATACGACAACCTCAATGGGTGTAAAAGCCTCAAAAATTGCTATTGAACGCTCCGGAATTTCAAATGATGATATTGACTTTATAGTTTTTGCCACCATTTCTCCAGATTATTATTTTCCTGGTCCAGGCGTTGCTTTGCAAAAGGAATTGGGTTTGAAAACCATTGGAGCTTTGGATATTCGTAATCAATGTTCGGGTTTTGTTTACGCATTGTCTGTTGCGGATCAATTTATCAAAACCGGAATGTATAAAAACATTTTGGTGGTTGCTTCCGAAGTACAGTCACTAGGATTGGATATGACTGATCGCGGTCGTAGTGTTTCAGTTATTTTTGGAGATGGAGCTGGAGCAGCGGTTTTGAGTAGGAGCGATGACGATAGCGGAATTCTTTCTACACATTTGCATTCAGAAGGAGAACATGCCAAAGAATTAGCGGTTTTAGCTCCGGGTATGGGAGGAAGATGGATTACTGATATTTTGGCAGAAAACAACCCGGATGATGAGAGTTATTTTCCCTACATGAATGGGCAATTTGTTTTCAAACATGCTGTAGTTCGTTTTAGTGAAGTGATTAACGAAGGATTGCAAGCCAATAATTTAGAGATTTCCGATATTGATATGTTGATTCCACATCAAGCCAATTTGAGAATTTCACAGTTTATCCAAAAGAAATTTGGGTTGAGTGATGATAAGGTTTTTAACAATATTCAAAAATACGGAAATACTACAGCAGCTTCTATTCCGATTGCTTTAACCGAAGCTTGGGAACAAGGAAAGATAAAGAAAGGTGATACAGTTGTCTTAGCTGCTTTTGGCAGTGGATTTACCTGGGCAAGTGCTATTATTAAGTGGTAATCTTAGTTCTTATTAAAATAAAAACCGAAGCTTCTAACTTCGGTTTTCTATTTTTTACATCATCCCACCATTATTTTGGGTTTCATTTTTATCTCTTTGTTTTCTTTGTAATGCCATATTTTTTCCGCCACCAAATCGATAGTTAAACCCTAAATAGACTGTTCTACTCTCCCAGGTGAAACCTCCAACTTGCTTATAAGGTAAATCTCCATCAAAACTGAAATTTATAGTTTTGAAGATATCACTTGCTCTAGCACTTACAGTTCCTTGACCTTTTAGGATGTTATAACTAGCACCAATATCAGTTTTATAACTTCTTTTTCTCAAGAATTGTAATCCTTGTTCTTGTCCGCGATACATTTCAAAAAGTTGAAAGCGGAGATTTTTTGTAGCTTTGAAAGTGTTGTTCATTCTTGCATTGAAAACAGAAATATCTTTTTCAATAAACTGGGAAGTAACGGTACCTCTAATTTTTCTAAAATAGATATCTGTCCCAAGATTGGCACTCCACCATTTGGTAAAATCTAAATTTCCCGAAATTTCTGCACCATAGGAACGGTTGTCTTTAAAATTAGCATACGATAAAATATTTCGGTTACTATTAGTAGGATCAATTTCTACCAAACGAGTAATTTCACTGTTTATTACTCTATAAAAAACTACAGTAGATATTGAACCAATTTTTGTTTTTCGAGTGTAATTTAACTCAAAAGAATTGGTAAACTGTGGTCTAAGATATGGATTTCCAACAGAAATAACTGTCGGTGTACTCCATTCTCTGATAGGGTTTACTTGTCCAATACTTGGTCTATCAACTCGTCTTGAGTAATTAAAATTAAAGGAATTATTATCAGATAGTTTATAAGAGATATAACCACTTGGGTATACAGTATTTATTTTGTCGTTGAATTTTTTTGTGATAATTTCTGTTGTATTTCCATTTCCATTTTCATCATTGCTATCTACAGCATTGAAATTGGCATCAGCGGTATAGTTTTCAAAACGACCGCCAACTTGAAAACCCCATTTTGTCCATTGTTTGCCAAAGGTTGTGTATGCGGAATTAATTTTTCTTTCATAGTGAAAGTCTGAATTATAAGCCAAATCTCTATTAAAAGTGTTATTCGTGTTTTCTATGCGTGTTTCTAACCCTATTTCTAGTTTTGAATTTTCTGGCAATGGATTTGTATAATCTAAATTGATTTTAGTGTTGTTATTGATGTTGTTAATATCATTTGGATTAAGTGTTTCTGCTGAATTGGAAACGATACTAAAAAGAGAATTTTCATTGGCTTTGTTTCTATTGAAATTGTATTCTAATTCAATATTTTCGCCTTCTTTTTTAAATTTATGTTTAAAATCTAGATTATAAGTTCCGGTCGTATTTTTATTGTGACTAGAATTAGTTTGATAAATATCCGGAATTGATGTTGGGACATAATCTACAGCTACCAAGCTATTACCACTTGAAATAAATAAATTTTGATTCGTATAAATAGATAAAGTATTATAGTCATTCAAATAATAATCAACACCAATCTTATACAAGTGAGAAGTATTTTTGTTTACAAAATCCATTGCAATAAATTTTTCAGCATTGGGTTGAAAACTGTGTATGTTTCCATGATTAGTTTGGATACCGTGATTAAAACCATAGTTGGTGTAAAAATTAAATTTTCCAACTTTATAATTCATATCAAAGGAAGCATTCGCTTTTGGAGTTATTCCAAAAGTTACCCCATTATTAATACTGGCATTAAAACCTTGATTAGCATTTCTGTGTAACACAATATTAATAATTCCACTCATTCCTTCTGGGTTATATTTTGCCGATGGATTAGTGATTAACTCAATTTGTTTGATTGAAGAAGAAGGAATTTGCTTCAATAATTGTGATGGGTCAATGTTTGTAGGTTTTCCATCAATTAAAATTCGAACATTTTCATTTCCTCTTAAGCTGATGGCATTGGTTTGTGGATCTACACTTACAGATGGTATATTATTCATGATTTCACCTGCAGTTGCGCCCGCAGATATCAAATCTTTACCCACGTTGATGATTTTTCTATCTATTTTTTGTTCGTAGGTTGATTTTTCTTTTACAATTTCTACTCCTTCCAATTGAATTGCATCTTCTTGGAGTGAAATCGTATTTAAATTTATAGTTTTATTGGTTGTCAAATCTACAGAGACAGTTTGTGTTTTGTAACCCATAAACTGGAACTCGACAACATATTCTTTTAGTTCAAGGTTCTTTATTGAAAAACTTCCATTGTCTTGTGTAATTCCTCCGGTGATAACTTTTCCGTCTAATTTAACACTAACATTAACATAAGAAATGGGTTGTTTTGAATTTTTGTCGATTACTTTTCCTGAAATACTTCCCAATGCAAATGTTCCTTGATTTGAGTTTTGAGCTTGCATAAAAGAAATGGTACTTAATAGGCTAAGTAGTAAAATTTTAAACTTCATTTTGTATTGATGATTATTTATTTGATGCCTAAGTAGACTTTAAAAGCTTTAATTTGTTACAAATTTTAATAAAAAAAACTCCTGAGTAGATTAGGAGTTTTCATAGAGTAGGTTTTATGTAGATTATCGCTTCATGGCGAAATGGGCTCTAAATTCCTGAGCTACTTGATTTTCATCGATATAGGAAACACTAAACCAATAATCGTCAGACGGCATTAAGTGACCATTATAGGTTCCGTCCCAACCGCTATTATTCGGTTTTATTTGAGTAAGTATTTTGCCATAACGATCATAAATTATAATGCTAGCACTTGATTGACCAGATAGATCTTCGATATTCCAAGAGTCGTTGTAGCCGTCACCATTTGGAGTAAAGTATTTAGGATAGTTTACAACCAAAGCTTGAATAGACGTGCTTCCACAACCATTTTTGTCTCTGACGGTTATGGTATGAATTCCTGATGGAACATGTTCAAAAACATTACTGTCTTGAAACGTACCATTATCTAATTGGAATTCAAAATTATTTCCTTGACCAGTTGCCGTTACTGTAATAGATTGGTTATCTGCAAAATCTTCACTAACCTCGTAGGTTACTATGGCTGGTTCAGATGGAGAAACAGTAACATTTACCGGTTCTGAAGCACAACCTGTAGCGTTAATTGTAGCAACTAAAGTAAATACCCCAGGTACAATTGCCTGATAAGTGGTTGCTGTACCAACTGTGTTTCCGGTTTCATTTGTCCAAACAAATCTATGTGTAGCGGTTGGCAATCCACTATACATAGTATAGGCATTTAGTAATGTTCCGGTTTCACTATCTATACAAATTATTCCATCAATAGGTGTTGGTTCGGGAAGTTTATTTACAATAATAGTTATCGGTTTTATATCATAACAATTTGGCGCCAATGAATTACTCACTCGAGTGTAAACAAGCGTTTGGATAGAGGACTCTACCGGGTTTAATGCAGTCGTTGCGTTTGCCAAACTTTCATAATAAGTGACACTAAATTCACTACCTGTTTGAGTTCCAAGAATTGTGGCTGATAAAGTTGACAAGTTAAAATTTGTTATTCCGTCATTAGTGCCATCTAAATCACATGTAGTTCTCAAACTTACAGGAACTGAATTCGCAACAGGTGTATCAATAATAGTAACTGTAAATGAGGTTTCATCACTGCATTTAGGATTAAACGGTGATGAACCATATATGTAAAATGTCATAGAAGTATTAATAACAGTACCTGAAGCTAAATTTGTTCCTATACCATTCGGACCTGTAAAATATCTACCGACAGCCAAAGTTGGTAAAGTATAACTTTCGCATGTAGTAACATTTGGTAAAGTATCAACATTAAAAATAGTAACTGTAAGACGTCTTTCACTTGAACAATCAGGTGAAGTTGCAGTATGTGCATAAATATATAGTGTCTGTGAAGAAGTCAAAACATCACCTGCGTGTAATAAAGTTCCAGATGCATTTATATCAGTATAATAATCCCCAATAGCGAGTGGAGGCAATGTATAGGAATTACAAACTTGGACATTGGCAATAGGAGGAATTACTGGAGTGCTATTAATAGTTACTGTAAATGAGCTTTCATCAAGACAGGAAAAAGAGGTTCTAATTAAAGACTCTTTGAATATATATATTGTCTGATTTGAATTAATTAGTGTGTTAACAGGAATCTCTGTTCCAGTGCCAGTTGGTCCGCCTGTTGCCGTATAATAGCGATTATTAGCTGTTAAGGCAGGTAAATTATAACTATCACAAGCAGTAACATTTGGTATCGAATCTGCTGTTGTTGAAAAGATGTTTATTTGAAAAGTATTTTGAATACTACATGCTGGAGTAGTGTTTGAAATAGCATAAATATAAATTAATTGAGAAGAAGTTATAACAGTATTCGGTGCAATTAATGTTCCAGTTGCATTCGGTCCAGTGTAATAATCTCCAACAGTTAAAGGAGTCAAGACATATTGGTCGCAAATATCAATATCAGATCGAGAATCAATAGCTGGTATTGGATTAATCGTAACAGTAAAACTATTTTGATTAAAACAAGTTGCATTTAGTCTTTTAAAGATATAGATTGTTTGGGTTGAAAGAATAACATCACCAGGATAAAGCATTGTCCCTGTTCCTTCAATATCTGTAAAGTATTCTCCATTTGTTAATGACGGTAGAGTATAAGTTTCACAAACAGAAACATCTGATAAAGTATCAATTTGCGGTTGAGCAAAAGTTAATGTGAAATGTAAATCATCAGTACAATTGTTTGATCCACTTGTTGTTTGTGCATATATGTAAATGGTTGAATTATCATTTATTATTGTTCCTGATGGAATTAATGTACCGGTTCCGGTAGGCCCAGTATAATAGTTTCCTATAGGAAGTGCGGGTAAAGTATAGCCATTACATTGTGAAATGTCTACGGGTTGTGGCATTCCAATATAAACATCAAAAATATCTTCATCACTACATGGTGTTGTCCCACTTGTAGTAGCGTAAACATATATAGTTTGGCTTGTTGATATTGTAGTTCCTGCTGCTAATTGCGTTCCGGTTCCACCACCTCCGGTAAAATAATTTCCTAGTGGTAATGCTGGCAAAGTATAAGAAGTACACTCCAACACATCAGGTCTAGTTCCGACTTCAATATTTGGAACAATTGTGACAGTGTAACTAGAATCTACTACACATAAAGGAGGAATTGTGGTTGTAAAATAATAATAAATAGTTTGCGACGCTGAGATTACTGTACCCGAGGGGATTTCTGTGCCCGTTGCACCTGGTCCAGTGTAGTATTTCCCATAGACTAAAGGAGGCAAGTTATAACTTCCACAACTTGTTACATTTGGAGGTGTTAATGAAGTATCATCAACAATCGTTACTTTAAAAGAACTATTAGCCCCACAAGTACCTGGCCCTCCTGGCTGATTAAATATGTATACAGTTAAAGTTTGTGTAATTGCAGTGCCAGCAAATAAAGGTAATCCATTCCCATTAGAGCTAGTAAAATAATTCCCATTAGTTAAAGGTTGCAATATATAGCTTGTACATACAATCACGTCTTCCAAATCATCAACAACTGGGAGCGGACTAACAATAAGATTAAAACTTGTAATACTAAAACATGAGGAATCACTAACATTTTGCACTCTTACATATATGGTTTGACCAAAGGAACTGAAAGAGGTTGTAGCAGTTATAGGGCTAATTGCGTTGTTTGCATTATTTAGAGAAGTGTAATAAGTAACATTATTAATAGTTGAGGATTGACCATTTAAAATCTGGGCTTGTTGTGAACTAAGATTAAAACGAGCCCTAAGTTGAACTTGATTGATAGCACATGATATTAAATCTGGAGCAGAATAAGCAACAGGGCCAGGTGACACAAGTAATTGAAAAGATTTAACAATATAACAACTACTATTTGGCAATTGAATTCTAACATATATTGATTGTCCACTTGCACTATTATAAAGTAAGGGAAGTGGATTTATATTATTATCAGCATCATTTTGAGATATAAAATAAGAAACAATAGTTGATGTATCTAAACCTTGTTTTACTCTTGATGTATTTAAATCTAAATTGTAAGTATAGGAAGAAGCACCAGAATCACATTTATAAATGGTATTCGGATTTGGAGATGTTATTTGAGGGTAATATTCTATAATAACTGAATCTGTAACAGGAAGACATGTACTGAAAATATTAGTATAAGTTACCTCATAAGTACCAGCTTGACTAACAGTTAAAGTTGAACCAGTTTCACTTGGCAAAACTACACCATTTTTTTTCCAAGCAAATGTATGATTAGTAGTGCTTAAGCCAGTGTCTAAATTATGATTTGTACCAAAACATAATGCATTTCCACCAGCAATTGTTAAATCTAAACCTAATACGTCTTGACCAATATTAAAACTGTCAGAAGAAATAAATATTGACGAATCTGACTGTGGATCTGATCTATCTGCAATTACTAATTTAATATGATAAGGAACACCAGCAGTTAATGAAGAAGCTGCGGTTAAAACTTTAGTTTGACCATTAAAATTAGTAGCTGAATTAGCAGCACCTGAACCACCATTAAAACTTCCAAAATAACTGGCATTTACTGATGGGCAAGAAGAATTATATAAAAAATCTCTAATAGTTACAACCGAGATAGGTGAAGTTGTACTAGGAACAACAGCCAAATTTGTTGTTACTCCAGTTGTCATATTAGTCAACAAAAAGGCAAAAGCATCAGAATATAAACATTGAAAATTTCCATATTCTTCAGAACCAAAAATAAAATCGAAACTGAAATTTGGAGAAATTGGTGTAAAATCAAATTCTAAAACAGAAGCATTTTTAGATGTCATAGGAATTCCAGCAGCTGCCAATGTTGCTTCTAAACTTGAATCACCTGGCCAAGATGTTGAGCCATCATTTAGTATAGTAGTATTTGGTCCGACAGCATTTAATGCGTTTCCGGTACTTAATACTACACCACTTTGCATTGGAAAGTTTGGATTTGTGTTTTGGAAAAAACCAATTCCATTCGAAGAACCAAAATTAGTTCCCGTGCTCCATGTTACATTAGTTGCATTGACGCAAGGGGAATTAATTAATACATTGTTTACCAATTGAGGTACTGTGTAACTGGTTGTACTAACCGTGATTGGTTGGGAAAAACCAAGCGCAGTGAGCATGATTGAGGTTAAGAGTAATAACTTTTTCATAATCTGGGGATTTTGACACAACAAATATTGACAGAAACATCGTTAAAATGCAAATAATATCGATAAAAAGCATAATATTTTTATTTTAAAACATAAAATACTTACAAAAAATATTTTTCTTATACATTTAATCACACTTGTTTTATAAATTGCTCTAACTATTAAAATTATCTTGTAATGTTTATCTTTGCCAACTTAAATGAAATTACCATGACGCTTTCTCAAATTCTTACTTTACCGATTCAAAAAGCAGTACAACAATTATTTGATATTTCTATTGACAAAGTTGAATTTCAAATCACCCGTAAAGAATTTGAAGGCGATATTACTATGGTTATTTTTCCGCTATTAAAGGTTATCAAAGGAAATCCAATAGAAATCGGAACTAAAATCGGAAACTATTTAGTTGAAAATGTTGATGAAGTTATACGCTTTAATGTAGTGTCCGGATTCTTGAACATTGTGATTTCAGACGATTATTATCTTAATTTTTTTAACAAAATAAAAGATAATGAAAGCTATGGTTTTGCTTCAGTTTCGCCAAATGAGAAGGCAATAATGGTCGAATATTCCTCGCCAAACACCAATAAACCTTTACATCTTGGGCATGTTCGAAATAATCTTTTAGGATATTCCGTTGCTGAAATCATCAAAGCTTCAGGTAAAAAAGTTTATAAAACCCAAATCATCAACGACCGTGGAATTCATATCTGCAAATCGATGTTGGCTTGGCAAAAATTTGGAAACGGACAAACACCGGAAAGTGCAGGTCTGAAAGGAGACAAGCTGGTTGGAAATTTTTATGTAAAATTTGACCAAGAATATAAAATCCAAATTGCGGAACTAATTTCTCAAGGAAAAACAGAAGACGAAGCAAAAAAACAAGCTCCGATTATTAAGGAAGCGCAACAAATGCTACTCAATTGGGAAGCAGGCAAACCAGAAGTTATCCAACTTTGGAAAACTATGAACCAATGGGTTTATGACGGTTTTGCCCAGACTTATAAAAGCCTCGGAGTTGATTTCGATAGTTATTATTATGAAAGCAATACCTATCTACTAGGGAAAGAAGTCGTTCAATTCGGTTTGGAAAAAGGTATTTTTGAAAAGGATGCTGATGGTTCAGTTTGGATTGATTTGACACCTGATGGTTTAGATAGAAAAATTGTGTTACGTTCCGATGGAACTGCAGTTTATATGACTCAGGATATTGGAACAGCAATTCAACGTGTCAAAGATTTTCCTGATGTTGGCGGAATGGTGTACACCGTTGGAAACGAGCAGGATTATCACTTTAAAGTGTTGTTTCTAATTCTGAAAAAACTCGGATTTGATTGGGCTGAAAGCTTATTTCACTTGTCATACGGAATGGTGGAGTTGCCTTCCGGGAAAATGAAATCTCGTGAAGGAACTGTTGTTGATGCCGATGATTTGATGATAGAAATGACAGAAACTGCCGGAAGGATTTCAACTGAATTAGGAAAATTAGAAGGCTATTCAATAGAAGAAAAAGCAAAACTTTTCAAAACAATTGGTCTTGGTGCTTTGAAATATTACATCTTGAAAGTGGATCCAAAGAAACAAATCCTTTTTAATCCAGAAGAATCAGTTGATTTTGCAGGAAATACTGGTCCGTTTATTCAATATACGTATGCCCGAATTCAGTCCATTTTGAGAAAAGCAGATTTCGATATTGTCCAACCGAGCCATCCCGAAGCTTCTGGAGAGATGCTTCACCCAAAAGAAAAAGAACTGCTGAAGCAAATTGAACTTTATCCCGAAATAATTCAAAACGCGGCCAACAATCATTCGCCGGCTTTAGTTGCCAATTATACTTATGAATTGGTAAAAGAATACAACTCGTTTTATCAATCAGTTTCGATTTTAGGAGAAGAAAATCTTACTAAGAAGGTGTTTCGCGTGCAGTTGTCCAAAAAAGTAGCTGAAATAATAAAATCGGCTTTCAAACTGTTAGGGATTGAAGTTCCCGAAAGAATGTAACATAATATCAATTTGAAACAATATATTCGTTAATTTTACGTTTCTAAATATATATCTCTGAATATAAATTTTTTAAATTGTTAACCAAATCAAAAAAAAATGAAAAAAGTATCAAAATTAATAATGTTAATTAGCCTAATTGGGTTAATTTCTTTGAGCTCATGTGAAAATGACAGTTCAGGTTCTTCAAACAAGATTACGGCAAATTCTACTTTGAAAAAACTGTTGTCAAGAGTTTCCCAAAAACGAACATCATCGGATAATGTTATCGACAATACGAGCTGTTTTACGGTTCAACTTCCGTTTACAGTTATCGTTAATAATATTTCAACCGTTATCTCAACTCCGGCAGATTATCAAACTGTTGCCAATCTTTTTGAAGAGCATGATGATGACGATGATCACTTAGAGTTTGTTTTTCCAATAACCATAATTTTTGCCGATTTCACACAGCAAGTTGTTACCACTAATGAACAATTGCACGATATAATGGAAAATTGTCATAATGATGATGTTGATAATGACGACGATGAGGACAATGACGATGACGACAACGCAATCAATTGCATTTCATTAACGTATCCGTTTGTAATTTCTACAACTAATAATTCAGTTCTTGAAGACGTCACTATAAATAATGATCATGATTTGTATGTTTTGCTTGAAACGGTTGAAGGAAGTAATTATGTAACCATTAATTATCCTATTTCGATTGTTGATGCCAACGGGCAAATTATAGTTGTACAAAATAATCAACAACTTGAAGAAGACATCGTTGAAGCAACTTCCGAGTGTGGAAATCATGATTCAGATGATGAAAATGATAATGAAGATGACGCAGACCACAATGATGGAGATTAAGCAATAAAATAATTACTTAAATAGAAAATTATTAAAGACCAGCAGAGATGCTGGTTTTTTATTTATAATACTTTCATACTTCTAAATCAAATCCTTAAATTTGCACTTCATTAAAAGCAAAGTCAGCATATGTTCAATAATTTAAGCGATAAACTAGACAAAGCATTCCATATCCTAAAAGGACATGGAAAAATTACCGAAGTCAACGTAGCCGAAACTTTGAAAGAAGTCCGTCGTGCCTTGCTTGACGCCGATGTTAATTTTAAAATCGCAAAAGATTTTACCACAAAAGTTAAAGAAAAAGCAATCGGTGAAAATGTATTAACAACATTGCAACCGGGGCAATTATTGGTTAAAATCGTTAAAGACGAATTAACCGAATTAATGGGTGGCGATGCTACCGGAATTAATCTTTCTGGAAATCCAACAGTAATTTTAATGTCGGGTTTACAAGGTTCGGGTAAAACGACTTTCTCAGGAAAACTAGCCAATTATCTTAAAACAAAAAAGAATAAAAAACCACTTTTAGTAGCATGTGATATCTATCGTCCTGCCGCTATTAATCAGTTACAGGTTGTTGGAGGTCAGGTTGGAGTTGAAGTATATGCTGAACCGGAAAATAAAAACCCTGTTGATATTTCGCTTAAAGCGATTGCATATGCAAAGTCAAATGGCTTTAATGTAGTAATTATTGATACTGCCGGTCGTTTGGCTATTGACGAACAAATGATGAACGAAATTGCCAATGTTCACGCTGCTGTAAAACCGCAGGAAACGTTGTTCGTTGTGGATGCAATGACTGGACAGGATGCGGTGAATACAGCAAAAGCTTTTAACGATAGATTAAATTTCGACGGAGTAATTTTAACCAAATTAGATGGTGATACTCGTGGTGGAGCTGCAATTTCAATTAAATCGGTTGTAGATAAACCAATTAAGTTTATTGGAACGGGAGAAAAAATGGAAGCTATCGATGTGTTCTATCCATCGCGTATGGCGGAAAGAATTCTAGGTATGGGTGATGTAGTTTCTTTGGTAGAAAGAGCGCAAGAGCAATATGATGAAGAAGAAGCAAGAAAAATCCAAAAGAAAATTGCCAAAAACGAATTTGGTTTTGACGATTTCTTAGCTCAAATTCAACAAGTGAAAAAAATGGGTAACATGAAAGACCTGGTCGGAATGATTCCAGGTGCCGGAAAAGCGCTGAAAGATGTGGAGATAGAAGACGATGCTTTCAAACATATAGAAGCTATTATCCATTCGATGACACCTAAAGAAAGAAGCAAACCTACATTAATCGATATGAAAAGAAAAACCAGAATCGCAAAAGGTTCCGGTAGAAAAATAGAAGAAGTAAATCAGCTGATGAAACAATTCGACCAAATGAGCAAAATGATGAAAATGATGCAAGGCGGCGGTGGAAAGAATCTGATGAAGATGATGGGTGGAATGAAATAAGTAGAGGCGCGATTTATCGCGTCTTTTTTTGTATAAATAATAACAATACACAAATGAAATTATTAGACGGAAAAAAAATCTCTAACGACATCAAAACCGAAATCACGGCGGAAGTCAACAAAATGAAAGCTAACAAGGAGAAAGTTCCTCATTTGGCAGCAGTAATTGTTGGGAATGACGGCGCCAGTTTAACCTATGTTGGGAGCAAAGTCAAAGCGTGTGAATTAGTCGGATTTGAATCGACTTTGGTTAAAATGCCAAGTACTACATCGGAAACAGAATTGCTGAAAAAAATTGCCGAACTCAATGCAAATGATGATATTGATGGTTTTATTGTGCAGTTGCCTTTGCCTGACCAAATTGATACGCAAAAAATAATTATGGCTATTGATCCAAGCAAGGATGTTGATGGATTTCATCCTGAAAATTTCGGAAAAATGGCGTTAGATATGACTACTTTTATTCCGGCAACACCATTTGGAATTTTAGAATTACTAGAGCGATATAATGTTGAAACTAAAGGAAAACACACGGTTGTCATTGGAAGAAGTCACATTGTCGGAAGACCAATGAGTATTTTGATGGGAAGAAAAGGTTTCCCTGGAAATTCCACTGTAACGCTTACGCACAGTTATACTAAAAACATAGCCCAAATCACAACACAAGCTGATATTATTATCACAGCATTAGGCGTTCCTAATTATCTGAAAGCCGAAATGATTAAAGATGATGCAGTCGTAATCGACGTTGGAATTACACGTGTTGCAGATGAAACTGATCCAAGAGGTTACCGAATTACCGGTGACGTAGATTTTGATGCGGTTTCCAAAAAAGCATCTTATATAACACCTGTTCCTGGTGGCGTTGGGCCAATGACGATTGCCATGCTTTTGAAAAACACCTTGTTGGCACGAGAACAGAAAAGACAAAGACTAGCATAAAAAAATCCTGAGTGAAAGCTAAGGATTTTCATTTTATATAATTAAGTTTTACAACTTAGCCAGCCAAAGCGAAGCATTCATATGCAATCTTGCATGAGAAGCCAATTCTGTCCAACCCGGATAAAGTGTATCTCCGCTTGCTCCGGTTCCGTCATCGGCTGGCGAACTATCACCAATTACAACAACTCTTCCTGTTCCAAATGTTGCTGTGGCACACATGATATTAGAACTCCCTTGTGAAGAACTTCCTCTCCAAATTAATCCTTGTGCCGTTGCATTTGCCGTTGTATTTATTGACATGGAAGCTCCAGCAGAATATTTCAGTTGGGTTACTGTTCCTTGTGAACCATTCAAAATAGGATTAGTAGTTGCACTTAATCTATTGGAAGTAGTTTCTGAAAAATTATTCAAAGTAATAGTAATTCCAAACGGATTTGTTTTTACAGTATTAGTAGACATCAGGTCATTCCATATTGCTGGTGAATCCCAACCATCATTATTTCTATCGGAAACGGTATGATCTGAAATCATAAATAAACCACCGCCGTTTTTTACAAAGTTTAAAATTGCCGTTTTCTCTACAGCCGTAAATCTTGTATTCGGTTCATCTATAACAAAAACATCATAGTTTTTCAAATCTTGTGCACCAGTTCCACCAAAAGTAATGGCTGTTCCCGATGGTAGTGTTTCAACAGTATGACCTAATTTGGCTAAAGCAATTCCCCAAGCAGATAATCCGCCACGCCAAAAACTTTCAGTAGTTGTAGCTGTAACATTAGATTGTGCTGGTGTTGGGAAACGTTGTGGAGATGAATCGGCATCTAAAACCCAATCCGCATTTCCTGCAGTTTCAGCTTTGGTAGCATCAAATAAAAATTTCTTTGGAGTAGCTGTGGTGATTGCAGCTGTTGAATTCCCTTTGTTAGAAGCTTTTGTGTCATTTTCATTATCACAAGAAAACGTTACAATCGCAAAACTTGCAATTACAATTTTACTAAATAAGTTCATTTGGTTTTGGTTTGGTTAATTTATATAAGAACAAGTAAATATATAATTTACCCTAATACAAAAAAATTATTTCTTGTTTTTGCCGTTTTTATACTGCACTTTTTCAACCACTTGGATTTTTTGTGAGGATTTTTTGTTGTCTTTTGGATTAAAAGGCTTTTTTTTGGAATCTGTTTTCGGTTTAGGCTTAAATTCTGTATCAGGCTTAAATGATGCTTTGGACTTTTCAGCAACATTTTTCTTTACAACTTCCTGATTCTGTCTAATAACATCCATAGCATTTTTAGGATTTTCTTTAGTGCCACGAAGATGAATCACCAATCCGTTTAGGAAATTGCGCAACACTTGGTCGCCACATTCCATAAAATCAGCGTGATCTGCATTGCGGAAAATATTTCCTATTTCGCCTTTAGACATTCTGAAATCTACTAATTCCAAAATCTCCACAATCTGATCATCACGAAGCTGCAAGGCCACACGAAGTTTTTTAAAGATGTCGTTGTTGTTCATTTTTTTAAAGTTGCTGAGACACTGAGTTGCTGAGTGCCTGAGTTATTTTTAGTTTTTTTCTTTTTCTAAGTTACTCAGCTACTCAGTCACTCAGTCACTCAGAAAAGCCAAATATACGCCTTTTTAAAACTCTCACGCCACAATTTTTCGTTGTGCTGTCCGCCTTTGACGATTACTTCTTTGTTTAGTTTTTTGCATTCACAACGCTTGGTGTTTACCCAATGTTCTACGTTTTTCATGTCGCGAATAACGTCATCATCGCCTTCGTTATCGCCGCAGAGGAAATAAACTTTAGTATTAAAGTCTTTGGTTTGTGCCAATAAATCATTCATTTCATTTCTTCCAAACCAAAAAGAAGGCGAGAAACATCCCACTTTTCCGAATACTTCAGGGTATTTTATGGCAGCATAAAACGAAACTAACCCACCAAGTGAACTGCCCATAATGGAAGTGTTTTTAGCATTAGTCTTAGTTCTGTATGTTGCATCCACTTTTGGTTTCAGGGTTTTGACAATAAAATCCAAATAATCATCGGCTTTGCCACCCCCATATTTGGCATTTTTATACGGAGTCAATTCCTCTATTCGTTTGTCTCCTCTATGTTCAATCCCGATGACAACTACCTGAGCATTGATGCTGTCTAAGGTTTCGTCGATATTCCATTCGCCATAAGCAGCAGTTTTTGCATCAAATAAATTTTGTGCATCATGCATGTAAATGACAGGATATTTTTTGGTAGAAGTGCTGTAGTTTTTTGGCAAATACACCCAAATCCTTTTAGAAATTTTCAATTGTGGTGCATCAATGGTAAAGGTTGAAACTTGGTTACTGGCAGTACTTTGTTGGGCATTTGTAGAGCAAAGAACAAATAAAAAGAGGGATGATAAAAACTGTTTCAAAATGCTAATTATTAGATTTATTCTTCGACCGTTTTCTCTTTAGCTTCGCTCTGTTCTCCCGAAGCTTTGGGATTACCTCGAGTCTTTTTATCTTTTTTGTCTTTTTTACCTCTTTTACTTTCGGATATCAAAGCTTTATATTTTTCTTTTTGTGCTACGTTTAAATAGGAGTTAATTGTGATTTCTGTTCTGTCTGTAAGTGCTTTTATTTCTTTTGATTTTTCTTCCTCTGAAGTTTCTTTTTTGCTAACAATATCTATGTTCTTAATGCTTGAAGCAATTTCATTTTTTATAGCAATAGCCTGAAGTTCATCTAATGTTAACTCAGTTTTTAAGTTGGCAATAATTTCATCAATTTTTTTTGCTTTAGCTTTTTCAATTTGTTCAGCTGAAGGTTGTGATGAGGAGGACGAGTAATCTCTGGAAATATCTCTATTAGAGCGACCTAATCTATTATAATTGTAATAATCGTTGTATTGCGAAAATGCAGTTGCGGAAGTAAGCAACAAACCAAAAATCGCCATTTTAAAAATATTCATGAGCTCAGATGTTTAAAGAAGTAAAAGTAACAAAAAATAATTCTTTCTTCATTTTTAAAACGAATGATGAAACATAAAAAATGTATTTCAAAACAATAAAGTTTTACTATTAAGCAAAAAATTATATTTTAGCTAAAAAATTATAAAATTGACATGAACGATTACAAAGAAAGATTGGCACTTTTATCTGAAATGATTGCGTTTTCTGTCATTGACGGGAGATTGCATGAAAGAGAATATCTTTTTTTGACCATGATTGCCGAAGAACTTCAGGTAGCCAAAAGCGACTTCAAAAGTCTTTTTCATCAGGAAGAATATCCGATTGTCATTAAATCAGAGTTTGAGCGCATTAAACAATTCTACCGTTTGGCTTTACTTATGCATTGCGACGGCGTTTTACACGAACGAGAACACATTAAAATCCATGAAATAGGTATCAATATGGGATTAAATCCACATGCTATTAAGCGGGTTCTAAAGGCAATGGAAAGTTCACCAAACAAAATGATTTCTGCTGAATTTTTATTGGAAGTTTTCCAGGAGCAGTTGAACTAAAGAATAGTCAATTTTTTCTCAAAAGCTTTTCTGATTCCACCTCTAAAGGTGACTTCTCCACAATAGGTATATCCTAGTTTTTCAAGAATTTTCAGCATTGGGATGTTATCAAAATTGGTATCTACTTTGATGCTAAAGATGTTATTAAGTATTGCTAAATCTTCGGTAAAAAGAAAAACTTTCTGAGCCAAACCTTTACCTAAATAGTCATCTGAAATGGCAACTCTATGCACTACTGCAAAATCACCATTAGTCAGCCAAGTTCCTTTTAGCTGTTCATAAGCTGGTTCATCATTGAAAAGTATAGCAGCATAACCTACGATAGTATCATTATCAGTTAATACATAGCCAATGCCGTTTTCAATATCATGCCGAATAACGGTTTCATTTGGATAACCATCTTGCCATTGCTGACTTCCGTCATTTTTTCTACGGACTATGGCTTGCTGAATTATTCCCCATATTTGAGGGATTTCTAATGTTGTAGCTTTTCTGAAACTGTAGTTCATTTTAATCTTAAATTAAATCCTTTCCTGCAAACTTTTAATTTCATCACGCAGTTTGGCGGCCTGCATGAAGTCTAATTCTTTTGCTGCTTTTTCCATTGCTTTTCTGGCGTCACGGATTTTCTTTTCGATTTCGGGTTTGGATAAATACAAACTTTCGGGTTCGGCAGCTTTGGCAATTTTATCTTCAAAATATTGTGTGGAAACGGAGTTGTTTCCAAGTGCGCTTCCTAAACTTTTGTTCAAGGCTTTTGGTTCCAAACCATGTAAAGTATTGTAGCCTATTTGTTTTTCGCGACGGTAATTGGTGTCGTCCATCGTTTTTTGCATACTGTTGGTAATCTTATCAGCATACATAATCGCTTTTCCGTTTACGTTCCGAGCGGCACGACCAACGGTTTGTGTCAATGAACGATGGCTTCGCAGAAAACCTTCTTTATCGGCATCTAAAATTGCCACCAGCGAAACTTCGGGTAAGTCCAAACCTTCACGCAATAAGTTAACTCCAATCAAAACATCAAACAAACCTTTACGCAAATCCTGCATGATTTCAACACGTTCTAAAGTATCTACATCCGAATGAATATATCGGCATCTGATAGAGACTTTAGTTAAATATTTAGTCAGTTCTTCCGCCATTCTTTTGGTTAAAGTCGTTACCAAAACTCGTTCATCGGCTTCACATCTTACCTGGATTTCTTCAATCAAATCATCAATCTGATTCAGACTTGGTCGCACTTCTATAATTGGGTCAAGTAATCCTGTTGGACGAATAACTTGCTCAACATAAATTCCTTCGCTCTTTTGTAACTCATAATCGGCTGGCGTTGCCGAAACATAAATGACTTGGTTTTGCATGCTTTCAAATTCCTCAAACTTCAACGGACGATTGTCCATTGCAGCAGGTAATCTAAAACCATATTCGACCAAGTTTTCCTTCCGACTTCTATCGCCGCCATACATGGCATGCACTTGGGAAATTGTCACGTGGCTTTCATCCACAACCATCAAATAATCATTGGGAAAATAATCCAGCAAACAGAAAGGGCGCGTTCCCGGAAGACGTCTGTCCAAATAGCGGGAATAATTCTCAATTCCGGAGCAGTAACCTAATTCGCGTATCATTTCCAAATCAAAATTAGTACGTTCTTCCAAGCGTTTTGCTTCCAGATGTTTCCCAATTTCTTTGAAATAATCGACTTGTTTTACTAAATCCTGTTGGATATCCCAAATCGCTGCTTGCAATACATCAGGCGATGTCACAAACATATTGGCGGGATAAATATTCAGTTTTTCGTAACGCTCTAAAACTTTGGAACTTTTGGCATCAAAAGCTTCGATTTCTTCAATTTCATCGCCAAAGAAATGGACACGATATGGTTCGTCAGCATAACTCGGAAAGATGTCAACAGTATCACCTTTAATTCGGAAAGTTCCCGGCGTAAAATCGGCTTCAGTTCTAGAGTATAAACTTTGTACCAAACGGTGTAATAATTTGGTGCGTGATATAATTTCATTCTTAGCAATGGAAACTACATTTTTCTGAAATTCCACCGGATTTCCAATTCCGTACAAACATGAAACCGAAGAAACTACAATAATATCACGACGACCTGAAAGAAGGGCAGAAGTGGTACTCAGACGTAGCTTTTCTAATTCTTCATTGATGGATAAATCTTTTTCGATATACGTTCCCGTTACCGGAATAAAGGCTTCAGGTTGATAGTAATCATAGTAAGAAACAAAATATTGCACCGAATTGTTTGGGAAAAATTGCTTGAACTCTGAGTATAATTGGGCGGCTAATGTTTTGTTGTGTGCCAAAACTAAAGTTGGTTTATCAATGTTTTGTATCACATTAGCAACGGTAAATGTTTTACCAGAACCGGTAACACCCAACAGCGTTTGGTATTTATCACCATTGAAAATGCCAGCAGAGAGTTTTTCAATAGCTTGCGGTTGATCGCCGGTAGGTTTGTAATCGGATACGACTTGGAATTTCATTAGATTTTAAGTTTATTAGGATTTTGTCTTGTGTCCCAAACAGAGAGAATTATTATGTCTTTTTGATTTATTTGATAAAAAACATAATAGTTTTCAATCAATAAACCACGAACATTTATGGCGTCGGTTTTTTTACCAATATTTGATTGAAGAAGTAATGATTTTATTTCAGATTGAATAATCCTGTTCAATTTTAAAGAATAGGTTTTTCTCTTATTTCTGAAATTAAAATACTCGAAAATTTCTTGTAGTTGTAATTTTGCAGTTGCTGTCCAAATTATTCTTCTCGCAACCATTTTTCCATTTCTTCATTGACAGCATCATTTGTGTAAAGCTTACCCTCTGCATATTCTTTCTGAGATTTCTTTATGGCAAGTTTTTGTTCTTCAGAAAGTATAATTACATCTCGAGTCTTTGAAATTAAAATTATATTCAAAGCATTTAAAAAATCATTGTCAGTAATACTGTCGATTCTTGACTTTATAATATTTTTTAATTCGATTGTGCTCATAAGAAGTGGATTTAAAAAAATTAATAATCAAACTTTTCACGAAGTTACAAAAAACTATTCTACTAGTTTGTTAATTTTAGTATGTTGCAGCATCATAATTACCTTGACCTCCTTGATTTGTCCTGATGCAATCATGGCGCAGTGCACACCAATTATTCGAAAGGATTTCATTTTTAAGATTTAGATTTTAGGATTTTTCATAAGTGAATTAAAACTTCCAGTTTTTTTGTTGTGCTTCAGATAGAAATGTCCAAGCTACAATACGGCTTATCTTTTGGCCTTGAGCCATATCGATAGTCTTGATTTCAACAGCACCAACTTTATTCAATATTTTATAAATGCTCTTCAGATTGTCTTTTTTGGATACCAAAGTCGTAAACCAAAAACACTGCATTGGATATTTGGCGCTTTCATAAATCATTTGAGTAATAAAACCCAATTCGCCACCTTTGCACCACAATTCGGCATTCTGACCGCCAAAGTTTAATACAGGCTTTTCGAATTTCTTATTTTCTAATGTATTGACTTTACGCAAGGCACTTTTCGCAGCTTCTTCGGGCGATGCGTGAAACGGCGGATTACAAATTGTAAAAGCAAATCGATCTTCAGGAAGTATAATGTTTTTAAAAATAAATCTTGGTTCTATTTGTGATTGCAAGCTAATTACATCAATTAGTTTCGGATTGTTAGTAATGATTTTTTTGCAGTTCTGAAGTGTCTTTTCATCAATATCTGTCCCGACAAAACTCCAGCCATAAGCCGAATTTCCAATAATCGGATAAATACAATTGGCACCAATACCAATATCCAAACCAACAACAGTTTCACCTTCTGGAATATTTTCGTTATTGTTTGTTGCCAATAAATCAGCGATGTAATGAATATAATCAGCGCGTCCAGGAATTGGTGGACAAAGATAGCCAGCCGGAATATCCCAGTTTTGAATGTCATAATTCGATATCAATAATGCTTTGTTAAGTGCTTTTACTGCTTCGGGATTACTGAAATCAATTGTTTGCTTCGCCTGTTCGCTATCGCTCGAGCCAATCTGATGTTCATTGACAGAAACGAAAAGTTGCAATTCAGGACAAACGGTTATCAAGGCATCAAAATCATATCGAAACCGATGCGGATTTCTGGGATGTAAACTTGTTTTTTCTGTTGTATTTTGAGTTTTCAACTTGTTATTTGGTTTTTAAATGACCGCAAATTCGCAAATTATTTTATGTATGTGTTTTTTTAATTTGTGACTCGAGACCAAAGGTCGAACTGACGTAGTAATTAGCGGTCTAAATTTTTATAGTTAGTGGTTTTAGTCCCAACATTCCATTAATAATAAATCGCCTTCTTTGTGAGTTATCGAAACAATTCCATCTTCGGCAACATGATTACTGCTTCCGGTACGGTAACCAATAGTTAAGTCTTCATTAATCAGTGAATAAAAAAGATTTTTAGTGGTTATACCGGTTACTTTTCCAATCGGAATCAAGGACAAAATTGTATTGGCGGTATACCATTTTTCAAAGTTGTTTTGCAAAAGATAAACTTTAGAATGATCATCGAGAATCACGACTTTTAATAGGTTTCTGTAGGCAACAATATTCGTTAAATTAGTAATGGTATGATCAGCGCGTCTTCCGGTTGCCCAAATAACATTGGCTGCTTTGTGGCCTTTTTCGATTAAATAATCAAATGCTTTTTCTAAATCGGTCTTGTCCTGATTTGGAGCATACACTATTTCGATTGGATATTGTTTTTCCTTGTAATGATTGGCATCAAAGCCTCTATCAAAATCACCTAATAACACATCGACTTTTATTCCCAATTCTAAAACTCGTTCTATAGCCGAATCTAAAACAATCACTATTGGCGACCATTCTAGCAATTGTCCTAATAATTCGGAACTACAGGCTTCGCCATTGGCAATGATTAAAGCTGGTTCCTGGTCGTCGCGAACGATATGATGTGATGACATTTTAAAGTACGAAGTTAGAAGTTGGAAGATTGAAGTGTAAAAGTAATGAAAAAGTACGAGGTACGAAGTTGGAAGTACGAGGTCAAACTTTATTGACTTCCCACCTTATACTTTGTACCTCGTACTCTAATTTGTTAATCTATGGTTAATTTGGAACAATTTTTGACAAGTTTTTGAATACTTTTACGACTTAAATAAATCTCCTATATGAAAGCAGCTTTTGCTTTTTTATTTTTAGTAATTATTCCCTTCAAGGGTTTCGCTCAATTTGAGTTGCCTAAGAAAACAATTTCGATTGCTCCTATTTCAAATCCAAAAGGTGCAGTTTCACCAACATCTTCAAAAGCCATTACCTATCCAAGTATTTTTGATAAAAAAGACAAATTAGGAGAAAGTGTTTCGTTACTAAAGAAAAAACCCGAAGAAGAAAAAAGCATCTTTGAAAAAGAACAATTTGCCAGTCCGGCTAAAGTGTATACTGATAAAATGAACAAGCAAATTACTGATGGTAAAATTTATGATTATTATAAAAAAGATTATCTGTTAGCAACGTATAAATGTTCAACAGCTACTGCAAAATTTACACTTAAGGATTATGGTGATCCTGATGGAGATGTGGTTCGTATTTGGCTGAATGATGAAATTGTAATTGACGCAATTACTTTAGAAAGTGGTTACAGAGAAATTAAATTGAATCTTAGAAACGGTCAAAACCAACTGGTAATTGAAGCACTAAATGAAGGTATGGTTTCGCCAAACACAGCTCAGTTTTCTATCTTTAATGATAAAGGCGAAATTATAGGAAATAATCTTTCGGGCTTATTAACCAATGTTAAAGCCACGATTATCATTAATAAAGTTGACATTTTAGGACAATAAAAAAAGCGATCTTGTTTTATAACGAGACCGCCTTTTTAAATATATTTCAGAGATAAATTTTTATCCCAATTTAGCATCTAAGTTTTCTTTAATTGCCGCTAGGAATCCTTCAGTAGTTAAATAATCAGCAGCAGTTAAACCTTCTGGTTTCACCAACATGGCTAGGTCTTTAGTCATCTTTCCGCTTTCTACAGTTTCCACACAAACTTGTTCCAGTTTTAAACAGAAATCTATTAAAGCCTGGTTTCCGTCTAATTTACCTCTGTGCTCTAATCCACGTGTCCAAGCAAAGATTGATGCGATTGGATTGGTAGAAGTCGCACGACCTTTTTGGTGTTCTCTGAAGTGACGCGTTACAGTTCCGTGTGCTGCTTCCGCTTCAACTGTTTTTCCGTCCGGAGTTACCAATACGGAGGTCATTAATCCTAACGAACCAAATCCTTGAGCAACAGTATCCGACTGCACATCGCCATCATAGTTTTTACACGCCCAAACAAATCCACCACTCCATTTCATTGCCGAAGCAACCATGTCATCAATTAATCGGTGTTCGTATGTGATTTCGTTAGCATCAAATTCAGCTTTGTAATGTTGTTGGTACACTTCTTCAAAGATGTCTTTAAATCTTCCGTCATACGCTTTTAGAATTGTATTTTTTGTAGAAAGATACAATGGCCATTTTTTAGTCAACGCCATTTGAAAAGACGAATGAGCAAAACCATAGATGCTTTCGTCAGTGTTATACATCGACATTGCAACTCCGTCACCTTTAAAGTCGTAAACATTCCAAGTAGTTGTTTCACCAGCTTCATTGGTAAATGCCATCGTTAACGTTCCTTTTCCTTTGATCACTTTATCAGTAGCTTTGTATTGATCACCAAAAGCGTGACGTCCAATAACAATAGGTTTTGTCCAACCTTGAACATAACGAGGAACGTTTTTCATGATAATTGGCTCACGAAAAACAGTTCCGCCAACAATATTACGAATGGTTCCGTTAGGTGATTTCCACATTTCAGAAAGATTAAATTCTTTTACTCTTTCTTCGTCTGGAGTTATAGTGGCACATTTAATACCTACGTTATATTTTTTGATGGCTTCTGCGGAGTCAATTGTAACTTGGTCTTTAGTAGCATCTCTATGCTCTATGCCTAAGTCGTAGTATTTGATATCTAAATCTAGATAAGGAAGGATTAGCTGTTCTTTAATAAAACTCCAAATAATTCGTGTCATTTCATCGCCATCCAATTCTACTACTGGATTGGCTACTTTAATTTTTGCCATATACTTTAGGTTTTTTGTTTTGTTTGAATCAGATGCCGAATGTCCACTGGACATTCTCCTCTTAATATCAAATGTTTTAATTTTTTGCGATAGCAAATATATATAATAAGATAGAAATTCGGTTGACAACAATCGCGAAATCGATTGAATTATGAAATTGTTATTTTACCTTTGAAAAACTGTTGATTTGATAAAATTACACATTTAAATTGACAGAATAAAAAAAGTCTCGTCTGGTTTTGGAACTAGACGAGACTTTTTTTATGAACAGAAAGTTTAGAATTATCTTCTTCTTTCTTTGATTTTAGCTTTTTTACCAGTAAGCTCTCTAAAGTAGTAGATACGAGCTCTTCTAACTTTACCTCTTTGGTTAACTTCTACTTTTTGCAAAGCTGGCATGTTAACTGGGAAGATACGCTCTACACCAACTGCACCAGACATTTTACGGATTGTAAAAGTTTCAGTCATTCCTGCACCTTTTCTTTGGATTACAACTCCTTTGAAAAACTGAGTTCTTGTTTTTTCACCCTCTTTAATTTCGTAGTAAACTGTGATAGTATCACCAGCACCGAAAGTAGGGAAATCTTTTTTTGTTGATAATTCGTTATTAACGAAATCTACTAAATTTGCCATTTTTTTTATTATTATGGTTTTAAATCGGAGCAACATTCACGGTTTTCGCCAGAGGTTGGTCAAATGTGGGGGCAAAGATATAAAAGAATTACTAATTACGAATTATGAATTACGAATTATTTTTTAATCAAACAAGTAATTTTAATTGCGCTATAATGTCTTGATTATCAACTGAAAACTCTTTGTTGTTGCGAATACTTTGATAAACTTCATCGAACAGTGCATTGAAATTCCCTTTGAGTGACGGAATGTTTTCAATAATCTGCTCTTGGTTTTCGTTATAATAAGTTAGTTTTCCCTCTTTGTTTGGTTTTTCGAGACCAAATTCAGGATGCAAAGGTGACATACCATCAATAAGTTGGTTTTCCTGTTCGTCGCAAAATTCTTTAATGAAACTTCCTTTCGTTCCATGTAGTATAATTCCGGGTTGAGGGTCAGAAATTAGCAGACTTGTTGTTATAAATACGTTGACTTTGTTTGGAAATAATAGGTACATAAATCCAAAATCATCAACCTGAGAATTTTCTCGATAGCTGTTTTTGGTTCCAAAATGACTTATGGGTTTTCCAAAAATTGAGATTGCCTGATCAATTAAGTGCGAACCCAAATCATACCAGATTCCGCTACTTGGAATTGGAGTTTCTTTAAAATATTTTACGCCAATTGCTGGTCTGTATCGGTCAAAACGAAGATGCATTTCAACAACATCGCCCAATTTTTTGGATTTGATGATTTGTTTTGCAGCCATGATATCACTGCTCCATCTTCTGTTGTGGTAAACAAATACTTTACGGTTTACTTTTTTTGCCAGTGCCAATAAGGCTGTAAATTCTTCCGGAGTTGTAGTTGCTGGTTTTTCAATCAGTACATGTTTATTGGCTTCTAAAGCTAACTTGGTATACTCAAAATGAGTATCATTTGGAGTATTTACAACCACCAATTCGATTTTATCATCTGCTACTAAATCTGAAATGGAATCGTAGCTTTTGATATTTTGATAATCTTTTATTGCTTTTTTTTCATTTCTTTCCAAAACAGCATATAAATCGAATCCTTTATTTGTTTCCAAAAAAGGTGCATGAAAAACTTTCCCCGACATTCCGTAGGCAAGCATTGCAGAAACTATAGGTTTTTCCATATTTTATTCTTCTAGTAAATCAGGACGACGATTTTTGGTATGTTCAAACGCCATATCTTCCCGCCATTTGTCAATTTTAGCAAAATGACCGCTGGTCAAAACATCGGGAACTTTCCAGCCTTTGTAATCAGCCGGACGTGTATAAATTGGTCCCGACAATAAATTATCCTGAAAACTATCAGTCAAGGCGGAAGTTTCATCTGATAAAACACCAGGAATTAATCGGATGATGGCATCACAAAAGACAATAGCACCAATTTCGCCACCTGAAAGAACATAATCACCAATCGATATTTCTTTGGTAATAAAATGATCGCGAACGCGTTGGTCAACGCCTTTATAATGGCCACAAAGGATGATGATATTCTCGTACATCGAAGCGGTATTGGCCATTTTCTGGTTCAAAGTTTCACCGTCAGGCGACATATAAATTATTTCGTCGTAGTGTCTTTCACTTTTCAAATGCGTAATACAAGCGTCAATCGGCTGAACCATCATTACCATTCCAGCGCCACCACCAAAAGGATAATCGTCAACACTTTTTTGTTTATTGGTAGTGTAATCTCTTAAATTATGAAAATGAACTTCCACCAATCCTTTTTCGATGGCGCGTTTCATGATTGAGCCTTCAAAAGGACTTCGCAATAAATCGGGTAAAATGGTGATGATATCTATTCGCATGCTGCAAAGATATAAAATAGAATGTCACACTGAGCAAGCCTGTCCTGAGCGAAGTCGAAGGGTCGAAGTGAGGAGCTGTTTCCCGCTATCCGTTTCAATCTTTTATAACTTGCCACGGGTTTAAACCCGTGGCAAGTTATAAAAGGATTTCCACTACTATCGGGGCTAGGGCTTTGAGTTTTTTAAACACCAAACTGTCTCAAATGATGATCCAAATGCATCGTTTGCAGTTGACTCCATTCGTCATAAGTCATTTCTCCAAAGAAAGGATGCTTGGTAGTTTTAATTGCCTTTTGTCCCAAATCTGAAAACACTACTATTCTTTCGATTAATTCGTTTTTGGTTTGTTCAAAATCATAAGCTCCGGTTCTAATAAAAGCGGGAGCAGTTGGGCTATTTTTCTTGAACTCTTTTGATTTAAGCATTTTACCTTTCACCATTTTTCCCAAAAGTTGCATTACAAAATTGGCTTTCATCGGAGTTTTTCCAAAAGCAAAATCCATTGGTGCCTGGCAATGCGAAAGCATTTGATCTACAGTCATTTTCCCCCAATGTGCTTTTGCTTCAGGAGAAAGCTTATTGATTCTGGAAATGATAATTTCGTTGTCTGCTTTATTGTAAATAGAACTCATAGTTTCGTTTTTATTGGTATCCAAAATTACAATTTTAAATATTATCTTTGCACCACAAAATAAAAATTCACACTATGGAAAATGGAATATACGCTAAATTCAACACGACTAAAGGTTCGATTTTAGTAAAACTAACACACGATTTAACACCGGGAACAGTTGGGAATTTTGTTGGGTTAGCCGAAGGGCAGTTAGAAAATTCAGCAAAACCAATGGGAAAACCCTATTACGACGGATTAAAATTCCACAGAGTAATTCCAGACTTTATGGTTCAAGGTGGTTGTCCACAAGGAATTGGAACTGGTGGTCCGGGTTATAACTTTGAAGATGAGTTTCATCCAACATTAAAACACGATAAACCAGGTGTTTTGTCTATGGCAAATTCTGGACCGGGAAGCAATGGTTCGCAGTTCTTTATAACACATACACCAACGAATTGGTTAGACGGAAAACACACTGTTTTTGGAAACGTTGTAGAAGGTCAGGATGTTGTTGATGCTATTGCGCAAGGCGATTTGATTGACAGTTTAGAAATCGTTAGAGTAGGAGACGAAGCTCAAAAGTGGAATGCTATTGAAGCTTTCAGGACATTTGAAGGTTCACGTTTAAAAAAAATTGAAGAAGCTAAAAAACTTGCCGAAGAGTCAATGGAAAAATTAGCAGCGGGTTTTGATAAAACAGACAGCGGTTTGCGTTACAAAATGATACAAAAAGGTTCAGGAAAACAAGCTGAAAGCGGTAAAACAGTTTCAGTTCACTATGAAGGTTCATTAGAAAATGGAAAAGTATTTGATTCTTCTTATCCAAGAAAAAAACCAATTGAATTCAGGCTTGGTCAAGGTCAGGTTATTGAAGGTTGGGACGAAGGAATTGCCTTGTTACAAGTTGGTGATAAAGCGCGTTTTGTTATTCCATCTTATTTAGGATATGGCTCAAGTGGTGCTGGCGGTGTAATTCCACCAAACGCAACTTTAGTTTTTGACGTAGAATTGATGGATGTCAAAGGATAATTTATTTAATATTTACTTAAATTTAAAATCCCAATAGCTCACTGTTGGGATTTTTTTTATATTTACCTGAACCAAAAAAACAAAAAACATGAAATATAAAGTACTAGTCTTATCCGTTCTAGCCGTAATCATTTATTCTTGTGCATCTAAATCGAGCGTTCCAACAACAGAAGTTAAAAATACTGAGCCAACTGCTTCTACTAAACCAGCACCAACAGTAATGACTGCGGAATTAGCAGAAGGTAAATCGCTTTATGAAAACAACTGTGCCAAATGCCATAAGTTATATGATGCTAAAGATTTTTCTGCTGAAGAATGGAAACCAATAGTTTCCAGAATGCAAAAGAAAGCACATTTAGATGATTTAGCCGGACAAAAAATATACAATTACATAACGATGAATTAAAAAAGAAAATCCCGAGGAATCGGGATTTTTTTATCTTTATATTGTAAAGCCATCGGGTATAATGGCCCCTTTTTTTACTACTATAATTCCGTCTTTAACAGTATACAAATCGGTATTTCCATCTTCTAAATGTTTACCGCCATTGAGCCGAACATCATTTCCGATTCTGCAATTTTTATCTACAATTGTGTTATTGATAAAGCAACGTTCGCCGATACCAATATTGATAATTCCATGCATTTTGTTCGTCCTAATCTCTTCTATATTTTGGTAATAATCATTACCCATTAAATAAGAGTTTATAATGGATGAACCAAAATCAATTCTGCTTCTAATTCCAACTACAGAATGCTCAATAGTAGTACCATTTATAATGCAACCTTCAGCGATAACAGATTTATCGACTGTAGAGGCACCCGTAATTTTTGATGGTGGCAAAACTCTGGCACGGGTGTAAATTTTACTCGAATTGTCGAATAAATTGAATTTTGGAATGTCATCGGTCAAGCCTAAATTAGCTTCAAAAAAGGAATCGATATTCCCAATATCGGTCCAATATCCTTCATATTGATAACTTAATATTTTTTGTTTCCCAATGGCTTGTGGAATGATTTCTTTTCCAAAATCTTTGGTGTCAGGATTTTTCATTAATTCAATTAACAATTCCCTATTGAAAATATAAATTCCCATCGAAGCTAAATAAAGTTTTCCTTCAGCTTTTGACTCTTCACTCACTTCTGATGTCCATTCGGGTAATAAACTAACATTTGGTTTCTCAATAAAGGAAGTAATGAAATTATTTGAATCTGTTTTCAGAATTCCAAATTCGGGTGCGTCTTTTGAATCTACTGGCAAAGTTGCGATCGATATGGCGGCACCACTATCATGATGCGCTTTTATCATGGCATTAAAATCCATTTGATACAATTGATCGCCGGATAAAATTAAAGCATAATCAAAATCATGGTTCATAAAATGTGTCATACATTGTCTAACCGCATCGGCTGTTCCTTGAAACCATGTTGGATTATCCGGTGTTTGTTCTGCCGCTAAAATATCAACAAAAGCCATGCTGAAATGACTAAAATGATACGTATTTTTGATGTGTTGGTTTAATGAAGCCGAATTAAATTGGGTCAAAACAAACATTCTTTTAATGTCAGAATTAATACAATTGGAAATCGGAATATCAACTAAACGATATTTTCCGGCAATTGGAACGGCTGGTTTTGAGCGACTTTCTGTCAATGGTGCTAATCTGGAGCCTTGTCCACCTCCCAAAATGATAGCTAAAGTGTTGTTGTTCATTTTTGTATAAAATTATTGATTTTATTATTTATGCTTTTTCTTTTTCAAATCGGGCAATGACTTCCTGATAATAGTTGAAAGTAGTTTTTGCAATCGATTCCCAACTGAATTTTTCTAAAACGCTTTCTCTTCCTGCTTTTCCCATTTGGTTTGCCAGATTTTCATCATCTAATAAAAGATTGACTTTTGCTGCAAAACTCTTTTGAAATGCTTCATGATTTTTTGGATTAAAATCGGTTCTCGAAACACTTTCCAGTTCGATTAAGTAACCAGTTTTTCCTTCTTGAATTATTTCAGGAATTCCGCCAACGGCACTTCCAACAACGGGAGTTTCGCATGATAATGCTTCCAAATTGATAATGCCAAAAGGTTCATAAAGCGATGGACAGGCAAAAACCCGGGCATGACTGTATAGGACTTTGACCTTTTCGCGCGGGAGCATTTCTGAGATTAAAATTATTCCGTCGCGTTGCGATTTTAAATCAGCAATAAGTTCTTCTGTTTCTTTAGCTATTTCCGGTGTATCAGGTGCTCCTGCACACAATACAATTTGACAATCTTTATTAAAATATTTCGCCGCCGAAATCAATTGTGAGATTCCTTTCTGACGCGTAATTCTACCCACAAAAAGCACAAATGGAATCGCTGGATTTATCCCGTGTTCTTCTAATAACTGATTATCAAAAGTTGGTTTGTAAAATTCAGGATCAATGCCATTGTGAATGACGGTTACTTTTTCAGGATTTATGCCATAAGCTTCAACAACATCTGTTTTCATTTGTTGGCTAACAGCAATTACACCATCTGCAGTATTGTAAGCGTGATTTTCTATCCACCGGGAAAGAAAATAGCCATTGCCTAATTGTTCTACTTTCCATGGGCGATGCGTTTCTAAACTATGTGTAGTCAGAATTAAAGGCGATTGCAACAATTCGCGTGAAAATATTCCGGCCAAATGCGTGTACCAAGTGTGGCAATGAACAACATCAGCTTGCAGAGTATGTTGCGACATTTCTACATTTTTACTCGAATTATGAAACATTTTGATATGCGGATTGGTTTCATCTTCCATTTTGGTTAATGAAGATTGAATGCCTAAAACGTTCATTGATGTTAGATGTTCCTCTTGATTTCCAAAACAGCGTACTTCAACAGTGCCCAATTTGGCTAATTCCTGACTTAGAAAATCAATATGAACTCCAGCACCGCCATAAATGTTAGGTGGAAATTCATTAGTAAAAAGTGCTATTTTCATAAAGAAAACGAGGTTTATTAGGTTATGTAGTTTATAATTTCTTAAAATTAATAAAATAAAATGTTTTTACTACATTTAAACTATATAAAAACGATGCAAACCCAATTTTTATGGAACAAACCCTTTCTTGGAGCGATTTTGAAAAAGTAGAAATACGAATTGGTACCATTTTAGAAGCCAATGATTTTCCACAAGCCAGAAAACCAGCCTATCAATTGACGATAGATTTTGGAACCGAAATCGGAATTAAAAAATCTTCTGCACAAATTACAAAACGTTACGCAAAAGAAGATTTAGTTGGAAAGCAAATTGTTGCTGTTGTGAATTTCCCGAAGAAACAAATCGGCAATTTCATGAGTGAATGTTTGGTTTTGGGTTCGGTAAACGAAGATGATATTGTTTTGCTGAGTTCGGATTTGAAAGTGGAGAATGGTTTGAGGATTGGATAAAAAGAAGTCCAAAACTTTTCAGCTTTGGACTTATCCCTTTTGGCTAATGCCTAAATACTTTTTTTAAATATCATCAAAATCGACATCAGTGAAACTTTTTTCCGAAGCTGGTTTTTCTTCCACAGTTTCAGTTTCCTGTTGGTATTCTCTTTTGAAATCTTTTTGATGTCTTTCAGAGATTACTTCTTCGCCTTTGTGGTTCAAAACATAAGCGGTCATTTCTTCTAAAATTTCAGAGAAAGCTGCGAAGTCTTCTTTGTATAAATAAATTTTGTGTTTTTTGAAGTGAAAAGAACCATCTTCTTCTGTAAACTTTTTACTTTCTGTAATGGTTATGTAGTAATCATCAGCTTTTGTTGCTCTCACATCGAAGAAATAAGTTCTTCTACCAGCTCTTAAAACTTTAGAAAAAATCTCATCTTTTTCTAACATATCATTTTCTCTCATATTCTTTCGGTCAATTAGTAGTGTTTCTATACAGTTCAAAAATGGTAAATTTTTTGTTACCAAACAACATTTAGTTTAATTCTTTTTCTGAAAGTTGTTTCGCATATAGTTCGGAATAATAGCCGTCTTGGTTTACTAATTGATTATGAGTGCCTTCTTGAATGATTTGTCCTTCGTCAATAATGATAATCTTGTCTGCGTTTTTAGCGGAAGAAACTCTGTGGCTGACAATAATGGTAGTTTTGTCTTTGGAAATTTCTAATAAATTATTCAAAATTTGTTCTTCGGTTTCGGTGTCAACAGCCGAAAGACAATCATCAAACAATAGTATTTCAGGATTTTTGATAATCGCTCGCGCAATAGAAACACGTTGTTTTTGACCGCCGGAAAGTGTAATACCGCGTTCTCCCAAAATGGTTTCGTATTGATTTTTGAAATGAACAATATTGTCATGAACTACCGCTTTTTTTGCAGCATCAATTACTTCTTCGTCTGTGGCATTTTCTTTTCCGAATTTGATGTTGTTTTTAATAGTGTCCGAAAAAAGAAAAGCATCTTGCGGTACAATGCCAATACTGTTTCGCAAGTCATTTAAATTGACTTCATCTATCTTTTTGCCATCGATAGTAATTGTTCCTTGTTTGATATCATACATTCGGGTAATCAATGATAAAATGCTCGATTTTCCGGAACCTGTTTTTCCTAAAATAGCTAAAGTTTCTCCCTTTTTTACGGTAAATGAAATGTTTTGCAACGCAGTAATTTCTGTATCTTCATAAGTGAAAGTCACATTTCGGAATTCGATAGTACCATGAATATTTGTTTTTTCTATGGTTTTGTTTTTAATTTCGGGTTCAATTTTCAGAAATTCATTAATCCTTTTTTGCGAAGCTTCAGCTTCCTGAACCAATGAAGAAACCCAGCCAATAGAAGCCACGGGCCAAATTAACATATTGACATACAAAATAAATTCGGCAATAGTTCCAATGCTTTTTATGGTTCCGTCGATGTACATCATTCCGCCAAAATAAATCACAACCAAATTGCTAACTCCAATTAAAGCCAACATTAATGGTCCAAAAAGCGATTGAACTCCGGCTAAACTCATGCTTTTGGATTTGCTTTCTTTGGCCAAATCTTCCAAGTTGTTTTGATATTGATTTTCCAAAGCATAGGCTTTTACCACACGAATTCCGGAAAATATTTCCTGTGTAAAACTCGAAACTTTCGATAAATATTGTTGGAAAATAGTACTTCGTTTATTGATTTCCTTGCTTAATCTGAAAATAATAAATGAAAGTATTGGCAACGGCAAAATAGTATATAATGTCAGTCGAGGCGAGACGTTATACATATATATAATGACAACTGTAAACCGGATAAATGTATTGATAGTATACATTACAGCTGGACCAACATACATTCGGACTTTTCCAACGTCTTCACTGATGCGGTTCATCAAATCGCCGGTTCGGTTGCGTTTATAAAAATTCTGGTCCAGAACTTCATAATGTTTAAACACTTCATTCTTCAAATCATACTCAACATGCCGCGACATTACAATCAGCGTCTGTCGCATCAGGAATGTTAAAACGCCAGCAATCAAAGTGGTGCCAATAATCCAAAGAATATTATGAATTAATTCTGTTTTAACGACTTCATTACTCAAATTGTTTTTGTGAAAATCTTCAATGACTTTAAAAGATTTGCTAATGAGCTTTGGCGTGAAGAGTGAAAAAATTTGTGCTACAATTGTGATAATAATTCCTAATAAAAAATGGAATTTATATTTGACAAAATATTTGTTTAAATACTGAAGTTCTTTCATTGAAAATAAGCAAATCTGGATTTTGAAATCTATTTTTTGTTAAAATGCTAAAAATACTTAAATTATTATATTCTTGATTTAAATCAATTTTATTAACAAATCACCAATTATTTCTGATTTTAATGAATTTTATTGAATAATGCGTTAATTTTGCACAGACTTTTTTAAAAATCCTTAATTAATACATTTACAAAATGACATCAGAAATCACTACACCGGCAGAGCTTAAAAAAATGGATCCTGTTTTTGGTCAGCTATCTTTTGATAATCACGAACAAATTGTTTTTTGTAATGACAAAGATACAGGATTAAAAGCAATTATTGGAATCCATAATACAGTTATGGGACCAGCACTTGGCGGTACAAGAATGTGGAATTATGCAAATGAATGGGAAGCTTTGAATGATGTTTTGCGTCTTTCACGCGGAATGACTTATAAATCTGCCATAACAGGTTTGAATCTTGGTGGTGGAAAAGCCGTAATTATTGGCGATGCTAATACCGATAAAACTCCAGAGATGATTACGCGTTTTGGTCAGTTTGTAAATTCACTAAGCGGAAAATATATCACTGCAGAAGATGTTGGAACGACTACAGAAGATATGGACAGAATTCACGAAGTAACGAAATTTGTTACTGGAATTTCTATAGAAAAAGGAGGTTCAGGTAATCCTTCTCCGGTAACGGCTTATGGCGTTTATATGGGAATGAAAGCTGCAGCCAAATATCAGTTTGGTTCAGATAACTTGGCCGGAAAAAAAGTCTTGGTACAAGGAAACGGTCATGTTGGAGAAACATTGATTAGCCATTTGACAAAAGAAGGAGCAATTGTTTTTGTATCGGATATTCACCAAGACAAAATGGAAAATATGGCAGCGAAATATGGTGCCAAAATTTTCACCGGAGCTGATTTATATGCTGCGGATGTTGATATTTATTCGCCTTGTGCTTTAGGTGCAACAATCAATGACGATACGATTTATAAAATTAAAGCCAAAGTAATTGCGGGTGCAGCCAATAATCAGTTAGCAGTTGAAGCTATTCACGGACCAATTTTAAGAGAAAGAGGCATTACTTATGCACCGGATTTCCTGATAAATGCTGGTGGAATCATCAATGTTTATGGCGAATTGGTTAAGTACGCCGAAGGTGAAGCAATCAGAAAAACAGAAAACATCTATAATACAACGCTTGAGATTTTCAGTTTTGCGGATAATAATAATTTGACAACGCAACAAGCAGCGATGCAAATTGCTGAAAACAGAATTGCCGAAAGAAAAAAAGAAAACGCTGCTAAATAAAGCCGTTTCAAAATAAAATAATTACTATTTTTGCAAAGCGAAAGATTTTCTTTCGCTTTGTTAATTTTAAAAAGTTCTTACAGGTGTTAAACAGAAGACATATTCGAGTAAAAGTAATGCAATCCATTTATGCATTACATCAAAAAAGTTCTGATGATATTGAAAAAGAAGAGAAATTTTTGCTTCACAGTATCGATAGTATTCAGGATTTGTATTTAATCATGATGTCTTCACTGATTGAAATCAGAAAAAAAGAAGTTGTCTTTTTAGAAGCTTCTAGCAAAAAACATTTAGCTACACCGGAGGAAAAAAATCCCAACAGAAAATTTGTCAACAATGCAGTTCTTCAATTATTGGAGGAAAACAACTCGTTGAGTATTGCTTTAGAAAAAAGAAAAATCAATAATTGGTCGATGAACGATGATTATATTTTGATTTTACTCAACGAAATCAAACAAAGCGCATTGTATCGCAACTACATGAGCACTAAGAAAAGTTCTTTTGAAGAAGATAAAGAATTTGTAGTGGATATGTTTACCGAACTGATTGCTCCAAATGAGAAATTATACGAATATCTGGAAGACAATAAATTGACATGGGTTGATGATATTCCGCTAGTGAATACTCAAATTCAGAAACAGTTGAAGCAAATTTCAGAAGCCACTGAATTTAGAGTAACCAAATTGTACAAAGATCAGGAAGATCAGGAATTTGTGAGTTTGTTGTTCAGAAAAACGGTTCTTAACGAAGTAGAATTGGCAAAAGAATACATCGACAAAACACCAAATTGGGATGCCGATAGAATTGCAGAAATTGATACTATCATTTTGAAAATGGCAATCTGTGAGTTTTTAAAATTCCCATCAATTCCGGTCAAAGTGACTATCAACGAATATTTGGAATTAGCAAAAGAATATTCAACACCAAAAAGCAGTATTTTTATCAACGGAATTTTAGACAATTTGGTCAAAGAATTTCAAAGCGAAAATAAAATTCAAAAAACAGGAAGAGGATTAATTCAAAATTAAATTTATTATTATGGGACAATTAGGTCAATTACCGTTCTTTTTATTAATCATTGTGGTTATGTATTTCTTTATGATTAGACCACAACAAAAGAAAATAAAACAAGAAAAACAATTCGAAGCCGGTTTAAAAGTAGGTGATAAAATCATTACTAAAAGTGGTTTTCACGGAAAAATTGCTGAGTTGACAGATACTTCAGCAGTAATTGAAACCATGTCAGGAAAACTTAAAATTGAGCGTTCTGCTATTTCGTTAGAGTTAACAGCAGCGTTGAATAAGAAAGCTTAGAAGTATTAAGTATCAAGAATTAAGTATTAAGACAGTCTAAAAAAAATCCCAAATCTAAAGAGCTTGGGATTTTTTATGTTTTATTTTTATTAATTCATGTTATAAAATTTGAGTTTAAAATTAAAAGAGCTTCCCGAATTTTCTACACTTACCAAATCAAGAGTAGAATTATGAAGGTCAAGAATTTTTTTTGCAATAGCTAATCCAAGCCCTGTACTATTTTTTAAATCTGTGAAATTATTTGCTTTGTAATATCTCGCAAATATTTGTTCACGTTGGTTTTCGGGAATTCCAATTCCGTTGTCCGAAACGATTATTTCTGCATTGTCCTCACCACTTTTCACTGTTTTTATAATAATTTTTCCACCTTCTGGGGTAAATTTCATAGCATTATCAATTAGATTTTGCATCACACGTTCAATTAAAGAAACATCGGCATACACTGGTGGTAATTCCTTTGACAAGTCGGTGCTAATGGATATGTTTTTTGTTTTTGCAATTAGTTGATATTTGTTGATAATGTCACTAACTAATTCACTAATTATAAAGGGTTCTTTTTTTGCATGAACTTGATTGGCCTCTAATTTTGATAATTCAAAAAGCTCATTTACTAATTTTTCTAATTTTTCGGCACTTTCGCGAACAGTATTTATATAACTTTTCCGTTCTTCAGCCGTAATTGTTTCTTCTTTCATTTGCAATGTTTCCACATAACCTCTTATAATTGCAATTGGAGTTCGTAAATCATGAGAAACATTGGCAATAAGTTCACGCCTTAAGTTTTCTACTTGTTTGAGTTTGTCAATATTTGTAGTTAATATATCGGCCATTTCGTTGAACATTTCTCCTAGTTGTTTTTCATCGCCAGTTGATTGTAATTGTACACGAGCAGTTAAATCTCCTTGCCGGAATTTTTGCATTACCGTAATTATTTTAGAATAATTATTTGTGATTACTCGGATGATTAATAAACCTATAAAAAAAGTCGCCAGTAGAGTAATGAGCATTGTTCGCGAACTTATCTCCATCATATAATTACTAAAAAGAGAGTCAGAGGCAGCTTGATGTTTCTCACTTGTTAAAACTACATAGATGTATGCATACAGCATATTGTTCATTGTAAGTGGTGAAGCAGAAAACACCTTTTTTGTATTTGTATACAGTGGATCATCACCTTTGATTAATTTATTTGTACTATCATTGATAAATTCAAGAACTGGTTTTAAATTAATAGCACTCAAAGAAATTTTTCTTTCTGGCGGATACCAAGCAATTATTTTCCCTTTTGGATCAACTAAATATACTTCTAAGCTTGGATTTATTGCTCTTACGTGGTGAAACATTTCCTCCAATGCAGGTTTGATTACTTCACCATTATAGAAAGGAGTGGAATTTTCTACGATGTTTTTGGCAGTATCGTGATTTAATCGCTGATTTACTTGGTCTAAATATTTATTTGAGTAATCAATACTAATATAAATGTACATGCAACCAACAACTGCCAGTAGTATAAAAAATACTGCAGAAATTTTCCAAAACAAACTATTAAAGTTTTTTTTATTCATAGTTATTTCATTTCATCTGTAAATCGATAGCCAACACCCCAAGTTGTTATAATATATTTTGGTTCAGCTAAATTGGTTTCAATTTTAGTTCTTAATCTGTTAATGTGTGAATTGACAGTATGTTCGTATCCAGAAAATTCATAACCCCAAACTTGATTTAATAAATTTTCCCGGGAATAATTTTTTCCGGGATTTGACATGAATAAATAGAGTAAATCAAATTCTTTGGGAGTAAGTTCTACTTTAGTTTTATCGAGTATTACTTTTCTTTTTTGTGGGTCAATAGATAATTGGTCATGGATAAGTATTTCATTTGAAATATTCTTTTCATTACTGTCAATTTCTGACCGCCGGATAATTGCTTTTACTCGTGCAATAAATTCTCGAATGCTAAATGGTTTTGTCAAATAATCGTCAGCACCAGTTTCTAGACCTATTATTTTATCAATTTCTTCACTTCGTGCTGTTAACATCATAATTGGTGTGAAATTTTTATCAGCTCTTATTCGTTTGCAAATTTCAATTCCATCAATATCGGGTAACATTATATCAAGAATAATCAAATCATACTTATTTTTAACTGCCAAAAGCAATCCCTCAAATCCAGTATTGGCTTTGGTTGTTTGGCAATGAATATCTTTTAGGTGAATGGTAACTAATTCAATAATAGACAAATCATCTTCAATTATTAAAATATTTTTCATCTTTATAGTTGCTGAAATAAGTATAATTCAAATCTACATATTAAAACTAAAGTTATTTAAAAAGGCAGTACAATATTTTGAAACTGCCTTTTATTCTTTCTCATTTTTTGTTGAAACGGTCCAACTATTCAGCTGCCATTCCTACTGCACCAGCCAATAATCCTGAAATATTTCCAAGTGATGTAAGCCCTCCGTTATTATTTATACGAAACATACTAATTGAATGTCCGTTTGTATTCAATGTATAAAGATATTTTGAATCACGACTCAAGTACATATCAATTGGTCCCGCATCAGTTAGAGCATTTATTCCATTATTATCAATTAATTCTAATGCGCCTGAATTGGTAATACTATAACCAGAAATATTTCCACTTGCCGTATTTGTTGTGTAACAAAAACGTCCATTATTGGTGACAACAACCCAACATGCAGCAGCTTGACCATTTCCAACGGGACCAGTTATAAGATTTAAATTTCCATTGTCGTTTAACGAGTAGGAAGTCAGCGCGCTAAGACCAGCTGCACCACCAAATGCATCGGAAACAATAAGCGTATTGTTTTTTCCAAATTCGAAACCAAAAGGAGTTGCTCCTACTGAAGGATATACTACAGCATCACTAGGTAAACCAGAAATGGAAACGGTATAAGTTAAAATACTATTAGTTGCTTTTTCCGTAACTACCAACTGGCTTCCCGACTCATTAAATTGAATCTGTGCAGCACCGGAACTTGAACTGCTCAATGGTTTTATAGCATTTTGGATTTGGTACAAATGATGGGTGTCTGAAATTGTAAAACCACTAATGTTTCCGGTTCCTCCAGCGTTTAATACATATAGTAAGTTATCATGTGTAGTAACACTCACAGGTCTAATTCCGTTTGACGAAATTTTATCAACTAAAGTTAATCCAGATTTTGAAATATGTAAGACTGAAATTTCATTGCTTCCAGCATTGCAAGCATAAAGATAATCTTCGTCTATAATCAATGAACCTTGAGAACCTAGTCCTCCACCCGAACCTAGCCCTCCTGTTGGGAATACTCCAGCTGCGGTAAGTTGACCATCTGAGCTTCGATTGTAAACCAGGATATTGTTTCCGCTGGTTGCATTATCCATTACATAAACAGCACCAGTATTATTTTGTGCTTTACTAGCAATAGTGTTGTCTGTTGTTGAGTCTTCTTGACATCCATTTAAAGTAAATAAACACAATGTTAATCCTGTTAAAAAGAGATTTGATTTTTTCATAATAATGTTTTTTTAAAATGTTAATATTTATTATGAAGCAAATCTCGTTTGAAGTTATCACGAAAAGATTGCGAAAGTATTCTATTTTTATTCCAATTTATAAAGAATATCCCGTATTTCTTTGAAATGTGTCCACGGAATAAAATGATTGGCATCTTTGATAGAAATGATATCAAGCGATTTCGTATTAACAAATTCACGACTCATAAACGCAACGTTACTATATGGAACCAGTTGGTCTTTGGTGCCATGAATGATAATCACCTTCGAAGTGATATTTTGAAGTTTTGGTTTCAAATCATACAAATCACTTTTCAGCCACCACAATTCATCATTGGCAGGACGAAGCGCACCCGGAATTATATATCGAATGGGTTTTACTTTGATTATAGCACGCCAGTTTTCAGGAGTTTCGGCTTTTGGGTCAATAGAGCCAGCAATAATAATCAAGGTTGCATAATCATTTGGTTTTTCGGCAGCCATTTCAACAATTGTTGGTCCGCCTAATGAATGTCCGATTAGATAAATTGGTTTACCGTTGGCTATTTGTTTTGTGAATTTCTCAATAATATTGCTTTGTGTTTTTAAGTTTTCTGCTTTGCCAAAATTGCTGTATCCAAATCCAATTCGGTCAACAGCAATCATTCGAAATTTGGATAGTAGCAAGCTGTCTTTTAGATAGTCCTTGTAAGCATCCCAACTTCCGGGCGAACCATGTACAAAGAATAAAGTACTGGCATTTTTATTTCCGGTTTCGATATAGTGAATAGTGTACCCCTCTATTTCTTTAGAAGAATCAACATAATTTGTTTTAGATTGAGTAAAAAAGGTTTCGGTTTCCTTAGGTGTCATTCGCATCTTCATACACGATTGACAAAAAATCAAATAGCAGATTGCGAGCAAAAAGAAAATAGTTTTCATCTTGTTTTTGCGCACAATAAAAAAGCTATTTTTCATGAATTGAAGGTATTATTTTCTGTATTTTTCATTCAAACCCATACCTTCCATAATCATAGATCTGATTTTTTCAAGTCGGGTGACTTTGGTTTTTTCTTGTTTGGATGTTGCCATAAATTCCCAAAACTCCTTTTGTTTATATGGACTGAATTTTTCAAAAGCAGCCTTCAACTTTGAATCTTTATTGAGTTCATTTTCAAAGAAATTACATTGCATTGCTTCTTTCTTTTCGGGTTTTATAGAAAGACCAGCTTTTTCGTTGGCAATTGCCTCGTTGATATAGTGTAAAACCAATTTCTCATTAATATCAGCCGCCGAAATAAAACGCCATTGGCGCAATCCTTTGGTTACACCTTCGTTGGCATTAACTAAAACTTTAGCTTCGTCTTTCAGAAATACACCATTCCAAAACCAAATAGTAAAATAGTTTTTGAAACCGCCAATACCTATCACGTTTTTGTTGTTGATAGTGTAGATTTCTCCGCCCCATTTATTGGTTTCTATCAACTCGGTTTTTTGAATGATTTCGCGCAATAGAGTAAGTTCTTCGCCCCATTGATTGACTTTATCCCAAGTTTTTTTTTCTGTCATGGCTAATCACTTATTACTAGTTACTAATCACTATTTCTTCTTTTTTCCTTTTTTCTCTTTTTTTATAGAAAAATCAGTAGTAGCAGTAAGTTCAGCGATTTTGATAATGATATCAATTGCTTTTTGCATGCTTTCTACCGGAACATATTCATATTTTCCGTGGAAGTTGTGTCCACCAGCAAAGATATTTGGGCACGGTAAACCCATATACGATAATCGGCAACCATCAGTTCCGCCACGAATAGGTTTGATTAACGGTTTGATGTCTAATGATTTCATGGCTTTTTCAGCTAAATCAACAATAAACATTACCGGTTCAACCTTTTCCTTCATGTTGTAATATTGATCTTTGATAGTCGTGATTACAATATCTTCACCGAATTGTTTTGCGAATTTTTTGTTGAATTTCATGGTAATATCATGAACTAACTCTTTGCGTTTTTTGAATTTTTTCATGTCGTGGTCACGAATGATTAAATCCACTTTGGTTTCCTCGATGCTTCCCGAAATTCCGGTTACATGAAAGAAACCTTCGTAACCTTTAGTCTCCTGTGGAGTTTCATGCTTTGGCAATTCATTGATGAAATTGTTCGCAATAAGCATTGAGTTTATCATTTTTCCTTTGGCATAACCCGGATGGACGCTTTTCCCTTTGAAGATAATTTTGACACCAGCAGCATTAAAGTTTTCATACTCTAATTCGCCAATCTGACTGCCATCCATAGTGTAAGCCCAATCGGCGCCAAATTTTTTCACATCAAATAAATCAGCACCACGACCAATTTCTTCATCAGGAGTGAAGCCCACACGAATTTTTCCGTGTTTGATTTGTGGATTGTTGACTAAATATTCCATAGCGGTTACAATCTCGGTGATACCGGCTTTGTCATCGGCACCAAGAAGTGTCAAACCGTTAGTTGTGATTAACGTTTGCCCTTTGTATAGTAATAAATCTTTGAAATAATTCGGAGATAAAACAATGTTTTGTTCTTTGTTTAAAACAATATCGCCACCATCATAGTTGGGAATTATTTGTGGTTTTACATCTTTACCCGTGAAATCAGGAGTCGTATCAAAGTGGGAAATGAAACCAATTGTTGGAACTTCATGGTCAACATTAGAAGGTAAAGTCGCCATGATATAACCATGTTTGTCAATAGTGACTTCTTTTAGACCGATGGTTTTTAGTTCTTTTGCCAGTTTGTTAGCAAGATCAAATTGTTTTTTAGTGCTTGGAGTAGTATCAGAATTTGGATCTGATTCGGTATCGATAGTGACGTAGCTTACAAAGCGGTCGATAATGTGTTGCATTTGATTATATTTTCAACAAATATAATTAATTTCGAAATATGACCTGAGCGTAAAGCGGAATGAATTACGAGTTTTCGAATGTTTTTTGGGCTCAAAATAGTTCTAGGTTATTGTGGTTGAAGTGGGAGTTCACCACTAACATATTAGAGAACTATCTCAAATAACTTTGTACAAAAGTCAAAAAGGTACTTGGACTCATAGGAGCAGCCACGGTATTGATGCATCTGTCAACTGCATAAGCAATTCGCACTCGAGGTAATTCAGGAAACTCTTCGGCTATGACTTGTATCAAAATTTTTCGTTCCATTGGTTTGGTTCCATTAATGAATTGGTATTCATATATGGCTCTACAATTGTATTCTACTTTGTTCCAACTCATGATTTCTAGTTTTTTAGTTGTGTGTTTTTAGTTTTTCCTTACATTCCCTCATACAGTAGTAATCGTCCCGAATTAAAAGCAAGAGGATTGAAAGGAAATTTTATTTATAATTTCAGTAGTATATACAGTTCGCATCCTACCAAAATTACGCTACATATTAAAAGGATTCTGATAATAATGTTTAATGTTTTATCAGTTGTTGTTAGTATGTTTTTGTTATCAATTTTTAGAATTCTCATGGTTTTTGTAATTAAAAATTAATTTTTCATCATCAAGTAAAGCTGATAACATATGACTATCACACACCAAGCTAAAAGAACTTTGATGATTATGATTACTGTTCTCTTGGATTTAATCAGCACGTTTTGTTCATCAACAGTTAGGTTTATTTTTGGAAGTTTCATACTATAATTTTTCCATTCTTTTGACCTTATTAATTTAAAAAAACCTGCCCTTTTTCAAATTTCAAATACCACTATGAGATTTTCAGGGCAGGATTTCTAACTTAACCCACTTTGTTATAGTATATGACTGTATAACAGTTCAAAGTTCGAAATTGAAAAGCACAAAAAAATCCCCACTAGTGGGGATTTTTCAATTATTTTAAAAAGTGCTTTTTGGAGTTAGAAATCGTATTTTCGTTCTACCGCAAATCGCAAAAAATCGTTTTTTCCGGTAATATTGAACTTCTTTATAATGTTCTTACGATGGGTGTCAACTGTTGATTTTCCTATGTTTAAGGCATCGGCTATTTCCTGAGAAGATTTACCTTCACCCACCAATCGAAGAATTTCTTTTTCGCGCGAACTTAAGATAATCGCTTCTTTAGTCTGAGAATCTTTCGCAGTAATGGCATCGTCAAAAAAAGTTTCATTTCGGGCAACGGTTCTAATTGCGTCAAGTACGGTTTGCAATGAGGAATTTTTCATAATATAACCCGAAGCTCCAGCGGTTTTCATTTGTTCGATGGCTTCTTCCTGGTCAAACATGCTAAAAGCGATAACTTTTGTTTCTGGAAATTGGTTTTTGATGATTCGGGTTGCTGTAATGCCATCGCATTTTGGCATGCGTATATCAGTAATGACTAAGCTTGGTCTTTTGTTTTTTACCAATTCAATAAGCTCTTCGCCATCATTGGCTTCGCCCACAATCATGATATCTGCTTCGTCTTTAAAAAATAACTTCATGCCATCAATTAATGCTTGATGGTCTTCGGCAATTGCTAGTGTTATCATAAGGGTATATCAATTAAAATAGAAGTACCTCTTTTTTCTTTACTATCAATAGTAAAAACGCCTCCCATTTGTTCCACTTTTTTTTCAATGTTGGCTAATCCCATGCCATCTTTCTTATCTACTTTTTTAGAATTAAATCCATCACCATTATCTTCTATAATGATGTTTAAGCTATCATCATGTTGGGTAAGATGTATACTGATTTCTGTGGCATTAGCATGTTTGATGGCATTGGTAAGTAATTCCTGTATCATTCTAAAAATGGTTACCTCAAGCGTGTTTTCTAAACGTTCTTCAAGTCCAAACGGAATAACTTCAACGGTAAGTTTGCCCGGAATATTCATTTTTCTGGCAATATTTTTAACAGCTGGTAGCAAGCCTTGATTGGCAATTACGCCTGCATTTTTGGTATGGGCAATGGTGCGTACTTTTTGATAAGCTTCTTCTATCAATTCGTCGGTTTTATTAAACAAATTATCAGAATCATCGTTGTTTATATCTTGTTTTTTTAGGTTTTGAAAATTGAGTTTGAGTGTGGCCAATAAACTTCCCAAATTATCGTGCAAGTCATTGGCTATTTTGATGCGTTCTTTTTCTTGCCCTTCAAGTAATTTGTCTATTTCGTGAAGCTCTTGTTCCTGAAGGACATTTTCAAGTTTTTGGGTTTCGATTAGTTTTTCCTGCTCTACAATTTTTTTCTTTTTGCTAAGGTTTTTGTATCCCAAAACGATTAAAATTAAAAGGACTATCAAAAAAATAATTACCGCTCCGCCTTTTTTAGTAAGACTTTTTAACCAAGCTATTTCATCTTTGTGTTCTTTGGTTTGGTATTTAGCATCAATATCTCTTATGGCTTTTACTTGCAGGTTATCATCATTTATGCTTTGATAAACCTTTAGCTTGTCAGTATATTCTAAAGCTTTTTTATAATCTTTCATCTCTTTATATAAGTCGGACATAAGACCATACAACATGATTCGAGTATTTGTATTATTATCTTTTATCTTTAAAGCATCCGCTTTATGATACATCACCATGGCTGAATCATATTTTTTTTCCTTTAAAAAAATATCTGCTTGATTAATATAATATATGGAAAAATAAAAACTCGAATTGTGGTTTTTAAGATACTCATAAGCTAAAGCATTATATTTCCGTGCTAATTTAAAGTCATGAATTTTTTCAGTGTAAACCAAGCCAATATTTGAGTTTATCCTAGCTTCAAATAAAGAGTCTTTAATTTTTTTACTTTCAAGTATAGCTTTTTGATAATAGTCTATTGCTTTTAATGGATCAGAATCGAATAAATTATTGCCGATTTCTTTATAGGTTTTGCACAATAAAGGAATGTTATTTCTTTTTGTAGCATAATCAATAGCTTCATCAATCAGGTATTTGTAATCATTGTATTTGTAGTCGGTTAGCCCTTTCATTTCGACTATGATAAGGTTAATGTCGATAACCTTATCATAATTTTTTTGTGTTTTATAAATGTCTTTGGCTTTCATAAAATAGGGTAGTGCCTTGGCTCCATTACTATTTTTATAATAAGCATGACCATATAAAAGATAAAAAAGAGCCTTATCATCATTAGATAATTGGTTTAGGTTTATTTTTTGCAAACCAGTTATTCTTTCTTTGAAGTCTAAATCTTCAAAAGTGGTTTCAACTCTTTTCAAACTTTTATTTTGCGCCATAGCAAAGACAGTGATAAAAAGCAATATCACTGTCTTGGTTATGATTTTTAATTTCAAAGCTTTATTCATTAATGATTCTTAGGTTAATACACCTGTACCTCTTGCTCCTGGAGGAGAACCTTTTGGCTGATGGACATACGTTTTTGCTTTGTAGTTTTTGATGTATAAATCATCGTCTGGATTTGTGATAGGGTTAAAACCTATTCCGTGATGAACAATAACATTAATCGTGTCACCTTCTTTTGCTTTATAAATGTCTTTATCACCTGTCTTTAAATAACTTTTATTTAAAGTTGAGAATTTTACATTGTTAACTACAAAGGTAAAATTTGTAGGATATGTACTTAAATCGTTTTTATTACCATCAACGGTTTGTAAAATGGCAACAATAGCGTATCTGTTGACATCGCTAATGTCATAGCATGCTGTTATCTTGTATGTGTCAGGCGCAATGTCTGTGAGTTGCACAGCTAAATTAAAATCCTTATTTGTTCCATTAAAGGTTCCAGTTGAATCATAGATTTTCATGTGTATTGTGTTTAAGGTTAGTAGTTTCAAAATTCGGAGTTTAATTTATAAAAAAAATCCCCACTAGTGGGGATTTTCGTTTTTTTTTTGAGTAATAAATACTACAAGCCGGAAATTTACATTAAAATAACTCGTTTAAAACTTTATTCGTAATTCCAATTTTTGTGTAATCAAAATTCATTTTGTTTTGCAATAATGAAGCATAAACACTTCTAAAATCGATTTCAAATTTCAAATCGCCATTATCTAAATCAGTAAGGTTTGGATTGTTGCCAATGATTTTTCCTTTGTTATTTCCACCAATAATAAATATGGGTGCCGCAGTTCCGTGATCGGTTCCGTTTCCGTTATCTTTCACGCGTCTTCCAAATTCTGAAAACACAACCAAAGTTACGTTTTGAAGCAATTTCGCTTTTTTCAATTCCTGATAAAAACTATAAACGGCATCGTTCAATTCGGTTAAATTACGTTGTTGAATATTGATTTGATTATCATGAGTGTCATAACCGTTTTGCGAAGTATAATACACTTTTGAGTTCAGATTTCCTTTGATTAAGCGGGCAATCCATTCTAAATTTTTGCCCAAGCCTGTTTTTGGATAACTAATTTCAGATGTTGATTTAGCCAATGCTTTCTGAATATCGTCTGAACCTTCGGAAACCGAATTCGCAATCTTAAGCACAAAATCCAATTGTGGATTATCCGAAAGTTTTGCCTTATTATCATTGTCAGTTTGCATCTTAAAACGATTTGGATCTTTTACCGTTATCGAATTCGGCTCATTCCCTTTGAGCGATAAATTATCAATACTATCAAAGTTAACTCCTGCGGTTGGTTGATGTTCCTTGCATTGCAAATCAAGATAGCGACCAAGCCAACCATTAGTTAAATATTGTTCAGAAGAAGATGCTGTTTGCCAAATTTCCTGACTGCGAAAATGCGAACGATTTGGTTCAGGATAACCCACGTTTTGAATGATGGTCAAATCGCCGTTTTGTTGCATGGTCGCAAAATCTTTCAGTGCCGGATGAAATGCCATGCCTTTATATCTACTATGAACATCATTTTTAGATAATGCTATTTTTATGCGGTAATCATAATACAAAGGATCTTCAATCGGAATAAAAGTATTCAAACCATCATTGCCACCATTCAACTGAATGAACACCAAACATTGTTCACCAACAACCAAATTAGACTGCGAACCAAAAGCATGGAGGAAATCAGGTAGAAGCAAGGTTCCGCCAGTGAATGTTCCTGTGAGCGTTAGAAAGTCTCTTCTGTTCATGACTATATTATTTGAAATTCAGGTGTTTTTATCATGTTGTTAAACAAACGCATCACAGCGTTATCGGAACCTTCTGCTTTTGGATTGAAGTCGTATTTTAAAATCGTTTCCCAATCTTTCTGCAGATTTTCATCAGTATGGAATAGCAATCTTTCCTGTAACTCAGCAATAATGGTTTTGTTTGTTCCCGATTTGTTCCATTTTAAGGATACTTTCAGCAGTTGATTGATATTGTCATTAACCATATCATTATCTGACATCTGAACTTTACGGCTAATGTTTCTTCCATTGCACAATAAATCGGCGGCATTATTTCGTTGCAGATACACTTGTGAACTCAGCCATTCTTTTCCGCCATTCCATCCTTTAACATTAGGCTGATTAAATAAATCCATACCTTGTTGTTTTAAATAAAAAGCCAATAATCGAGGATTCAATTGTTCTACATTCAATTCATTCATCAGTTGTAAAATATAAACTAACGGGTCTTTTATTTTGCTTCCGGCGGTTTCTTTTGGAAATTCTTCGGTAAAGATTTTAGTTAATAAGGGTTTGATTTCAAAATCCACTTTTCTAAAATAATCGCCATAATAACGAACCAATTCTTCCGAAGGATTGTCATAAATAAACCATTTCAATAATTTTTGAGTAATCAAATAGGGAATCGCTTTTTGCTCAAAAATGATATCAATCATTTCATCAGCTTTGAATTTCCCAGTTTTTCCAAAATAGATAATCGTGTCATCGTTCTCTAGAAACGGTCTGTATTGCGCTTCGTTTTCACCTATGTTTAGTCCGGCAAGGCCTTTGGCTCCGTTTTTAATATCGTCTTCAGTATAATTGCCAATACCAAGTGTGAAAAGTTCCAATAATTCCCGACTCAGATTTTCATTAATTTTGTCTCTTCGATTGTCAACATTGTCTAAATAGCGAACCATTGCATTGGTCTGGATTATTTTTTTGGTCAGCGTTTTAAAGTTACCAAAAGCATTTTCTCTAAGAACTTGATTGTGTTGGTAAACCCAATGATTCACTTTTACTTTTTGAAACGTACACACAAAATGATTATGCCAGAAACAAGTCATTTTTTCGCGCAGCGGGAATTCATCAGCAATCATTTTTTGCAGCCACCAAGCTTTCATTTCTTGCGAAACTCCCATTTCAGCTTTCAGCAATTCTTTGACATTATCAGGGTTTGAACTTTTAATTTCTTGACGTTTAGCTCTGAGTTCTTTGATAGATTTTGGACTGTTATCCAGTAAACTTGGTATTTTTTTATCAAAAGACGACGCAAAAGATTTGTCTAGAAATTTTGATAGTCCCAATTGCTCTATGGATTTGCTTTGTTTTCCTGAAAACCCTAATCGCAGTGACCAAAGTATATTTTTGTTCATGATGATTTTAAAATTTATTCTGGAATTAAGAACAATAAAGATAAGAAAGGTTTAAATACCAATTATAATTTGTGAATTTGACAAAGAAGCTCAATAATTTTCACCTAAAATTAAAAATAATGTATCTTTGACTCGAAGCTATAGCTGAACAGGCGAAGCTAATGAAATCAAATTATTGTAGAATGATTACCACAGAAACCAAGACAAAATTAGAACACTATTTTCAGCAATTTCGCCAAAATATTATTGGAATTGACCAAGAGTTTGAAACACCTTTTGGAAAAAAGAAAATTATCTATACGGATTGGACTGCCAGTGGGAGATTGTACCGTCCGATTGAAGTAAAACTAATGAACGAATTTGGTCCTTTTGTGGCCAACACCCATACGGAAACTACCGTTTCAGGAACTTCCATGACGATGGCGTATCATGAAGCAAAGCGCATTATAAAGCGACACGTAAACGCAAATGAGAATGATGTTTTAATCAATACAGGAACAGGAATGACAGGTGTTGTCAATAAGTTTCAACGTATTCTTGGACTGAAAGTGCCTGAAAATCTTAAAGAATTTATCGCTATTCCAAATGAATTAAAACCAGTCGTATTCATTTCGCATATGGAACATCATTCTAATCAAACTTCATGGTTAGAGACCATAGCTGATGTTGTGATTCTTTCTGCAAACGAAGAAGGATTGTTTTGTTTAGAAGAATTCAAGGAATCATTACAAAAATACAAGGACCGAAGTTTTAAAATTGCCTCAATTACTTCTTGTTCAAACGTTACCGGAATTAGAACTCCGTATCACGAAGTGGCCAAAATCATGCATCAAAACAACGGTGTTTGCTTTGTGGATTTTGCCTGCTCCGGACCTTATGTTGATATTGATATGCATCCCGATGATGAAAGTTATTTAGACGCTATTTTCTTTTCACCCCACAAATTTTTAGGTGGTCCAGGAACTTCGGGAGTTTTGGTTTTTAATAAAAATCTATACCATAATAATGTCCCTGATTGTCCTGGTGGCGGAACCGTAAGTTGGACGAATCCTTGGGGTGAACATAAATACATTGACAATATTGAAGATAGGGAAGATGGCGGAACTCCGGGTTTTCTTCAGGTGATAAAAACGGCTTTAGCCATTCAGTTGAAAGAGCAAATGGGTGTGAAAAATATTCTGGACAGAGAACATGAAATCGTTGATTATGTTTTTTCAGAATTGAATAATAGTGACAATATTCACATTTTGGCCAACCAGCATAAGGAAAGGTTAGGAGTGATTTCTTTTTATGTTGATGATTTGCATTTTAACCTTGGAGTAAAATTATTAAACGATAAATTCGGAATTCAAACGCGTGGAGGTTGTAGTTGCGCAGGAACTTACGGGCATTTTCTATTACACGTTGACGAGAAAACATCACATGATTTGGTTTGTCAAATAACTTCAGGTGATTTAATTAAAAAACCGGGATGGATCAGAATGTCTATTCACCCAACAACCACTTCAGAAGAAATTCAAATGGTTTGTGAAAGCATTAAAGCTTTAGCAAAGCATCATCAAGAATGGGCAAAAGAATATCAATACGATTCAAAAACAAACGAATTCGCACACATAAAAGCATTAAATCAGGAAAAAGAAATGGTAAAAGGTTGGTTTAAGTTTTAAATACTGCCAACTGCTACTGTCTACTTAGCACTTTTTTTCTTGTGTTTCCAACGTTTATGCGTCCACAAATAAAATTCTGGTGCTTCTAATATTTGCTTTTCGACTCTTTTCAAAAAGTCATCTGAGATATCAAAATTTGGGACTTCCTTAGGATTATCGGCCATAAGTTCAAACGTAGCCTCATAGTATCCACGTTTTACTCTTTTGTTTCTCAAAAAAATCACATTCATGTCAAAGCGCTTGGCGAGCATTTCGGCACCGGTATGAACCGGAACCTCTATTCCCATAAATTCTGACCAATGATTTGCCTTAGTAGCTTGTGGCGATTGGTCGCTGGCAAAACCATAAACTCCTAAGTGGTTAGTTTTGTAATTTTTTTCGATGGTTGGAATGGTTTCTCTTGTACTAAGCAAAGTGGCCTTGAACTTGGAACGAATGTCTTTTACTAATTTGTCAAAATGTTTATTATTGATTTTTTTATAAATGCCATAACCTTCAAACGTAATATGGTAATTCATTGAAACTGCCCATTCATAAGAGGCATAATGAGCACAAATCAATGCGATGCTTTTTCCTTTTTTTTCTAAATCTAGGTATAAATCTAAGTTGGTAAACACAAATCGTTTTTCCATTTCTTTTTGCGAAATAGACATTGTTTTTACCATTTCTAAAAACATATCACACATATAGTGATAGAATTTTTTCTCAATGTTTAATCTTTCTTTTTCTGATAAATGCGGTAATGTCATAGCAATGTTTTCTCGTACTACTTTTTTGCGATAACCAAAAACAGTATAGACTAAAAAGCAGACAAAATCAGAAAACAGATATAGTAACGGAAACGGAAGTATCGAAATTAGCCAAATGATTGGATAGACAATAAGGAAAAGAAGTAACTGCATCTATGGTATTTTTATGCAAATATAAAGTTTAAAGTTATTTTAACGTATTCTATTTAACAATTGCTGAATAAGTATTATTATTTTTACACACGAGTCTCGTCCTGAAGACGAGACGAACAGTACGACGTAAAAAACATTTCAAATAATGATCAACATTTTTTTATTAGCCATAATAGCAGCTAATGTTCTTATAAGTATGAAGGGATTCAATGACGAGTCTTTTTTTAGAAAATACCAATTCCATGTCGGAAGCATTCGTGCCGGAGAACAATTAAGGATGATTTCCTCTGCCTTTCTACATGCTGATGTGGTCCATTTGGCGTTTAACATGATTGCTTTGTATTCTTTTGCTCCAGTGGTAACAGAAACATTAGGAAATCTTACCTTTCTATTAATCTATGCAGGAAGTTTAATTTTTGGAAGTTTATTGACGATGGTTTTTCATGGCAATGAGTATAATTATCGTGCCGTTGGAGCTTCGGGTGCGGTTACAGGAATTATTTATTCGGCTATATTATTATATCCAGACATGGTCATTGGAATTTTCGGAATAATACCTTTACCTGCTTATATATTCGGAATTGGCTATTTGTTATATTCTATATATGGTATGAAGTCAAGAAGAGACAATATTGGACATACTGCACACTTTGGTGGTGCCATTGGCGGTTATGTTATTACGTTGTTAAAAGAGCCAATACTTTTTGAACAAAGCACTTTTATGGTTATTCTTTTGGCCATACCCATTATCATTCTTTTTATAATGGCAAAAATGGGGAAACTATAATTGGCATAACTTTTGAAAAACCGAAGTAACAATCAAATAAAAAATAATATTATGAAGAAGACATTTCTAATTATAGCAGCCTTTTTTGCTATAGCAGTACAAGCACAAGAACAAAAAAATCAAGTGCCACAAATTTCGGTTACGGGTGAAGGAAAAGTAAAAATAGTTCCAGACCAAGCGGTTGTAACTGTTGGTTTTCAGAATTCAGGTAAAGATGCCAAAGAGGTAAAAACTTTGAATGATGAAGTAGTAGATAAAGTGATTAAGTTTTTAAAGAAATCGGGCATTCCTGCTACCGATTATAAAACGAGCAATGTAAGCTTATATAAAGGCTATGATTATGAGAAAAAGAAATCTAATTTTCAGGCCAGTCAGACATTGATTATTACACTTAAAGATTTATCAAAATATGATGAAATCATGATGGGATTAAACGATGCAGGAGTAAACTCTATTAATGGAGTCGAATTCAAATCATCTAAAATTGATGATTATGAGAGAGATGCGAGAAAAAAAGCAATTCAGAATGCCAAACAAAAAGCACAGGATTATGTTTCGGTTCTAGGTCAGAAAGTGGGTAAAGCATTGCTGATTACGGATAACTCTCAAAGTTATATTCCACAACCAATGTATAAAGGAAATGTGATGGCAATGGCAGTTGATGGAGGCGCACAAAGAGAAACATTAGCTGTTGGTGAATTAGAAATAAATACAAATGTAAGTGTAACTTTTGCATTAGAATAAAAAGTCAATTACAGTAAAACAGAAACTCCTCATTTCTTTGAGGAGTTTTTTTATGATTTAAAATAAGCTTAAGATTTAGGTAATGGCTGACCCACAGCAATATCGCAACTATGACCTTCTTGTCCGTGTGGCGGATTCATTCCTGGTGCTGTAGCGGCCGGCGTATCTGTTTTTAATAATTCTGGAGTTCCGATTGGCGGAATTGTTGACGTAGGATTTGGAGTAGATGTAGTTGTTGTGGTAAATGATGGCTTCCCTTGAGTTGTTGTTGGTGGTGTAACCGCTTTAGCGACCGGAGAATTTAAAGGAGCTCCTACCGCAATATCGCATCTGTGTCCGGCTTGCCCATGAGGTGGATTCATTCCGGCTTTAGTTACAACTGGAGTCTGAGTCACTGTTTGTGTTGTATTTTGAGTAGGCGTAATCACCTGCTGATTTGGTTGTGCATAGGATTGACTTGGAATAGGTTGTACGTTAGGGACTATTATTGGCTGTTGTGTTGTGCTTGTTGTATCTGCTTCAGTTTCGGTTTTGTTTTCTTCTTTTTTACACGACATGAATGTAATGGAGAGTGCAAGTAATGAACAGAAAATTAATTTTGATTTCATAGTTTCAGATTTTTAAGAACTCAAATATAAGTTTTTAAAATTTAAAAAAAAGTTAAAGGGAAAAACGAATTGGTAGAGAAGATTTGCTTTGAAAGATTGTATAGATCTAATTCTGAGGCTTCAGGACTGAAAATTCATTGAGCAGGATTACTTCGTGATCCTGAGCAAGGTGCCCTTGCTCAAAGCAAAAAGCCCAGAACATTTATAAAAGTAAACTTTTAACATGTTCGGAGCTTTTTACTTCGTGGGGAGAGCAGGATTTTGCTTCGCAACATCCTTCAGAGCTACGCTCTGAAAATAAATCAAACAAAAAAACGCTCAAGCGAACTTGGCGTTTTTCTTTATTGATATATTTATTCGTGGGGAGAGCAGGATTCGAACCTGCGAAGTTCACACAGCAGATTTACAGTCTGCCCTCGTTGGCCGCTTGAGTATCTCCCCATTTGCCTGTTGCGGTTGCAAATATAAAAACACTTTTCAGCTTAACAAATAAAAAAATAACTAATTCGCCCTCCTTTTCTTAACGTTTTGGTTATAAGTAAAATAAAAAAATCTCCCAAAGGAGATTTTTTCTATGTAGTACTAAATTAGTATTATTTTATGCTTAAAAGCCTTTTGATTTTTGCATTTAAACCTTCGCCTCTTAAATCAATTGCAACAACTTTTCCTGTAGCATCTAACAAAAATGTTGTCGGAATTTGAGTAACTCCATATTGCAATGCAATTGGGTCTTTCATTTCTTTCAGGTTAGAAACATGCACCCAAGTTAATTTATCCTTTGCAATTGCTTCTTTCCATTCGGTGGCATCTTCATCTAGCGAGACACTTATGATATTCAATCCTTTGTTGTGAAACTCGTTGTAAAGCGCTACCACATTTGGGTTTTCTTGTCTACATGGTCCACACCATGATGCCCAAAAATCAATCAAAGTTACTTTTCCCAAACTTTCTTTTAAAGAAACCAGCTTTCCTTCCGGCGTTGGTGCTTTAAAGTCAGGAGCTAATTGACCTACAGTTATTGAGCCGCCGGTGCTGGTGCTAACGCTGGCTTTTTTTTTATGTCTAGAGTTGACTTTACTGCCTTCCCTGGTTTTGTTTTTTTCAAAGACTCATCAAGTGAATTGTATAGCCCATCAATTTCTTTTGCAAATTTTGGATTGTTAGCCATCATTTGTACAATCAAAACACTAATGAATGATTTTGGGTGCGTTTTTGGGTAACCAAAAGTGTAATCAGTTATTGGTTTTTGAATAACATCATACTCTTTTCTCAATCGGTTCATTGTTACCGTATCTTTGTTTTGCTGAGCTTCATTCATTACGGTCATATTTTTCATTTGAAAATCCGTAACACTCTTTTGCATTCTTTTTTGAATTTTAGTCGATTCTTCATTGAATTTAGTAAACTCATCATTGCTATATGTACCTGTGGATTTAGATTTGAATATGCTGTCTTTATCAACCGTAATTGCAATTTCACCACCTTCAAGAATAAAAGGGACTTTACCGTTTACTTTATCAATTTGAATAAAATGAATTTCAGGTTCAGCTGTTTTTCCTTTGATTTCAAATTTTCCATCAACAATTTTTACAGTATCAATTGCTAACGCTCCCATTCCCATTGGGTTTTGTTTTTCAAGGTAAACTAAACCAGTTTTCATTCCTTTTACATTTCCTGTAATTTCATATTCACCTTCACCTAAGTTCTTACATGAAAACAGAACTACGGCAACAGTTACTAAAAGAAGTATTTTTTTCATTTTTTTGTTTTAAAATTTTTTTACGAATGCAAATGTATCTAATTTGCCTAATTTATAATTAGTTATTTAACTTTTTTTTGATTTATTTTTTTGTTGATGGGCATTCGAATTTTGTACAACTTACAGTTGTTTGTTTAATACCGTTCATTCCTTTTTCAACATTGATAAGATTATGAATTCCACGCGATTTTAAAATGGATGCCATAATCACAGAACGATAGCCACCAGCACAATGCAAGAAGAAATCGTCGCCTTTTGGCATACTTTGGAAGTTTTCATTGATGTTGTCCAAAGGAAGATTGATTGCATTTTCTACATGTTCTGCTTCATATTCACTAGGCTTTCTGGCGTCAATCACTATACTTTTTGAATTTATTTCGGTGGCAAAGGTTGAAGGTGAAATAGAATGAATGCTGTCCGTTTCGAAGCCTGCTGTTTTCCATGCATCAATACCATCTTTCAGATAACCCAAAACATGGTCAAAACCAACTCGCGACAATCTGGTGATGGTTTCTTCTTCTTTTCCTTCCGGAATGACAAGTAATAGTTTTTGATTAACATCGCGAAGTAGAGAACCAACCCAAGGAGCAAAATTTCCCTGAACACCAATAAATATCGAGTTGGGAATATGTGCTTTTACAAAATCATTTTCATGTCTGACATCCAAAACCACAACATCACCTTGATTGGCAACGGCTTCAAATTTTCTTGGAGAAAGTCCGATATTACTCTTTTCAATAATGCTATCCAAACTATCATATCCTTTGATGTTTAGCATCACGTTTTGAGGAAAATAAGCTGGCGGAAGTCCTAAGCCGTCTAGCAATTCTTTAGTAAACTCTTCTTTAGTCATATCAGCTCGCAACGCATAATTCGTTCTCTTTTGATTGCCCAAAGTATCCGTCGTTTCTTTACTCATATTTTTGCCGCAAGCACTTCCGGCACCATGACTTGGATATACAATCAATTCATCGGCCAATGGCATAATTTTATTTCGCAACGAATCAAAAAGATAACCAGCCAATTTTTCCTGTGTTAAATCTTCTACTAAAGTTTGAGCTAAATCGGGACGACCAACATCGCCAATAAATAAAGTATCGCCGGTAATAATTCCGTAATGTTTCCCATTTTCATCCATAAGAATATAGCATGTACTTTCTAAAGTATGTCCCGGAGTATGGATTGCTTTTATCGTATAATTGCCTACTTTAAATTCTTGGTTGTCGGCAGCGATTATAGCTTTAAATTCAGGATTTGCGGTTGGACCATAAACAATTTCTCCGCCACTTTTACTTGCTAAGTCTAAATGCCCGGAAACAAAATCGGCATGAAAATGAGTTTCAAAAATGTATTTAATTTTGGCGTTGTCTTTTTTTGCTCTGTCCAAATAAGGTTGCACTTCACGCAGCGGGTCGAAAATTGCTGCTTCACCATTGCTTTCAAGATAATAAGCCGCTTGGGCGATGCATCCGGTATATATTTGTTCGATTTTCATAAGAAAAATGTTTTACTTCGTACAGTTCGTCAAGTCTTCAGGACGAGACTCGAATGAGCAAAATTAAAGTATACCTACAAAAGTAAGCAATGAATTTAGAATATTTTATGATAAAAGTTCTTTGTAAAGAATAAAGAATGACATTATCAAAACAAAAAATCCAAATATTTTTTTCAAATGCTTTTCATTGATATAATGTTGAATATAAAGACCAATAAAAATTCCAATTACAGAAAAAGTTGTAAACGGAATCAGAAACAGCCAATCGATTTCCATATTTTGAACATCACCCGTAAAGCCAATCAGCGAATTAATGGTAATTATAAACAGTGAAGTTCCAATGGCTGTCTTCATTGGTAATTTGGCAAATTTCAATAGGGCAGGAATGATTAAAAAGCCACCGCCGGCGCCAATCAATCCAATTAAAATCCCCACAAAGAACAGTTGAATAATTACAACTAACAAAGATTTAGTTTTGAAATCAACAACCTCATTTTCTTTTTTGTCTTTTAACATCGAATAGGCAGCCATAAACATAACGACTGCAAAAATCAACATCAAAAAAGTCTCTTTTGATAATTGGATGGAGCCAAAATAGAATATGGTTTCTGGTATTTTAGGAACTATAAACTTCCGGGTTATATAAACCCCAATCAAAGAAGGAATGGCAAATTGCATGGCAGTTTTTGGAACAACAAGACCTTTTTTGAAGTTTTGGATTGTACCAAAACCAGATGTTGTTCCAACAATAAATAAGGAATAAGCCGTAGCAATTATTGGATTATAATTTAGAATATAAACCAATACAGGAACGGTTAGTATCGATCCACCACCACCGGTAATTCCCAGTACTAACCCAATAAATAAAGCTCCGATATATCCTAAAAGTTCTAACACTACTACAGATTGATGTTGTAAAAATAGTGTAATTGTATTAAAAATTCACGGTTTAGTTTTTCACGAATTTTACGGCTGTTATTTTTTTAAGTTTTTTCCTTATTAAATTCCATTTGGAGTGTTTTTATGGTTAATTAAGTGGGGTAATTATGATTTTACTTTTTCTTATAAATATATTTGTAGACCACAATTTAAGAATAATGTTTAAAAAATTACTGCTCCTTATGGCGCTTACTGTTTTTTCGGTAAGTAGTGCCCAAATTGTTATCAATGAGTTAGATTCGGATACGCCGAGTACCAACGATAAACAGTTTATCGAATTAAAATCTACCGCAGCTAATTTTTCGCTAAATGGTTATGTGCTTGTATTTTTCAACGGTACAGGAAGTTTAGCCAATAAGAGTTATTATGTTGTTGATTTGGATGGATTAACTACAGACGTAAACGGAATTGTAGTGCTTGGAAACCAATTAGTTTCTCCAGTTCCAAACAAACTTTTAACTGATAGTACTTTTCAAAATGGACCAGATGGCGTGGCGATTTATTTAGGAAACGCGACAGATTTTCCTAACAATACTCTGGCAACAACTACCAATTTGATAGATGCTTTAGTTTATGAGACAAACGATCTTGCTGACGCTACAGCTTTGATGTCAGCGCTCGGTGTAACTTCTCAAATTGATGAAAATGCCAACGGAGCGCAAACCACACAATCCATTCAAAGAAAAAACGACGGAACCTATGAAACCAAAGCGCCAACTCCGGGTGCAAATAATGATGGAAGCGGTTTTGTTTTTAATGGAATTACAATTTCAACTTCAACAGCCGTTGCGGGACAGGTTACAGAAGGAAGTGCTATAAACGTAATTTTTACCACACAAACACCTATAACTGCACCTTTAAATTTTACATTTTCAATTAATACAGGTACTATTAGTAACGCTGATTATACAGGAAGCACTTCAGTTTCTATGGCTATAGGAGCATCGAGTTTTACGGCTACTATTAACTTGGTAGATGATGTTTTAGATGAAGGTGATGAAACCATTATTATTAAATTTGGAACGCTGTCATCTCAATATAATCGTATAAATGATCTTATTGAAATTAGAGTTATCGATAATGATTTTGTGGTTTCTGCATGGGGAACACCTTTAAATCCCACATATGGCATAGTAACACCGACAACTCCGGCTGGTTATTACAGTTCGTTAGAAGGAAAATCGGGTACAGCTTTAAAACAAGCTATTCAAGACATTATTGCCAACCCAAGTGTCGTTCACGCTCACAATTATGGAGATATAGAAACCATTTTAAAGAAATCTGATCAAAATCCATTGAATAGTAATCAAGTTTGGCTAATGTATGTAGAGCAACCGCGTTCTAAGTTAGATATTCAAGAAACTGGAATCAATACAGGAAAATGGAACAGAGAACACATTTATCCACAATCTCGAGGCGGTTATACGGATGGGACATCATCAATTCCGGACGGAATAAATGTTTGGTTGTCAACCGATGCGAATGATATTATGGCCGGACATGCTGATGCACATCACATTCGTGCTGAAGATGGACCAGAAAACAGTTTGCGTGGAAATAAAGATTATGGTGAATATTTAGGACCATCAGGAACACAAGGAAGTTGGCATGGAGATGTTGCCAGAGCTCTTTTTTATATGGCTTGTCGTTATAACGGATTAAGTGTAGTGAATGGAAATCCAGCGAATACTACAGTTGGGCAGCTTGGTGATTTGGCGTTGCTTTTACAATGGAACCAAACCGATCCAAGAGATGATTTTGAAATGAATAGAAACAATTTTATTTATACTTGGCAAGTAAACAGAAATCCATTTATTGATTATCCGACTTTGGCGGACTATGTTTTTGGAGCGAATGTTGGTCAGGCTTGGTTTGCGCCTTTGTCAACAACCGATTTTGATGCTGCTAAAGTTGTTCTTTATCCAAATCCTGCAAAAGATAACATTACCATTTTTGGGATTACTTCTGATGCAAAAATCGAAGTGTTTTCTACTCTTGGACAAAAGGTTTTTGAGCAAAATTTTACTGGTGAAAAAAGCATAAATCTAAACCTTGCTTCCGGAATTTATTTGGCAAAAATAACCGCTCATTCTAAAGTTGTGACTAAGAAGATAGTGGTAGAATAGTTATTTCCCGATACAAAATGTAATGCACTCACAGTCTATAAGGGGATTCAGAGATGACTCAATGAATGCTCAATAAAAATCTTTAAAATCATGAAATTATTTTTAAATCTCTAGCAATGTCTTGTACATATTTTGCCATGGGTCTTTTATGTATTTCATCAGGCTTATCATAATTCCCAATAATTAATCTATTTAGAATTGCTTTGTCAGGGAATAGAGCTTTAAAATTATCTACTAAATCACTTTTATAGGCTGAAGAATATACTTTAGCTTTATGAACTAATTCTTCAGCAATGTCTTTTTGAGTGTCATAAATGCCTTGTATTGCAAACATTTTATTATAATCATTTAGAAATTTTACATCTCCATTTATGTCTTGGAAATATACTTTTAAATCTTCTTTGTTAAGAGATAACCAATAATCGAGAACAGAATTATCATCAATTTTAAAACTAAAAATATCTAACTTGTTTGGGTCATCTGTATATAAATTGAAATTAATATTATTTGAACTTTTTGACCTATTACAATTGCCACATACAGGATATAAATTATAAAAAGATGTACACAAAAAAGGATATTTTGATTTAGGATAATAATGGTCTAATTCTAATTTAGCTTTTTGAACTCTTACCTTTTTTTTTGTCTTATTGTTATAGTATTTATAATCTATAACAACTGTTGATTGAGAATTACAATAGATACATGATTTAATTCCCGAAGCTTTAAGATATGAATTGAAATCATAGTCACGAAGAGCATCATATCTCATTGCATTTACTATAGTTTGATGGAATTTTATTTTTTTGTTTGGAACATTTTGATTTAAAATTGTCCCTATATTAATTGCTTTAAATTCTTTTATTAATATTTGAATTTCATCTGGGTTTGCCTTTACTATTCTATGATAATTATTGATGATATGCTCAACATATAATCTATGAGTTAGATGCTTTTTTGAGCTTAAATCATTAAAAAGTTTTTGAAGATTATTAGCGGGCGTTGAGAAATCTGCCCTTCTTCCCTTAAATAAATTGTTGCTGAAGTTCTCAGCATGTTTTTCTAATGCTGAATCTATTAAAATTCTTCTCATTATATCTGCTTTAACTTGGCTTGAAATTCTTTTATCTTATTTTCATAATATTCTCTGTCATCCCAATGAAATTTTCTCTCATAGAGGGAAGTCAATCTATCTTTAATGATAGGTTCTCCAATAATTGAAATAAATTCTTTAGAAGTGTTTTCATCCCAACTAAAAGTATGCATTATATTATTGACATCTATGTCTTTTTTTGAGTCAAAATTTAGGTAAGTGACTAAATCTGATATTTTTATTTTTGAAAACTCTCCCATAAATCCATTATTTAAAAAAAAGTCATTAGCGAGTAATTCATGAATATTTGCTCCAAATGTCTTTTCAAACGGATTGTTCAATTCGACATTTCCAGCTTTTAATTTTAGAATATTTTGATTTGGAATATCTGAAAGTATAAATGGAGAATGAGTTGAAAACAAAATGTTAATCCCATCAATATTATCACCTTTCATTCTTTCTAATTCTTTTAACAGATGATAGATAAATTTTCTTTGATATTCGGGGTGATAATAAAGTTCGATTTCATCTAAAATTAAATTTATGTATTTGTATTTTATTCTTCCTGGGCTGTTAGTTTCGAATACTGAATTTACGTTTTTGAAATGATACAGTATAGATTGAATGGAATGGATAAGTTGTTGCTCACCTGAACTAAGAGAATTAAAAACATATGGTTTTTTGTTTGTATTTATATCTCGAATATAAATTCTTGGGATGAAAAAAGCGTTAGGAATTAATTGTTGTTCATCGCTAATATTGTCTTTTTTATTGTTTCTCCTAGAAGCGTTAATCATTTCTATAAATGATTTTTTATCTTGTTCGAAAAGATAGGCTTTGTTAGTACTATTCTCAAAGTTCCTTATTATTTTCCATTCGGTGTTTAAATATTCTTCTTTTACAGAATACAAAATCTGATATAGCTTTAATGTACTATGGCTTTTATCTTTTTTTAATTGCTTTATTAGTTGCGGAATATCTGTTATTAAAGGAATTTCTATTTTTTCTTTTAAATAATTTAATCTAAAATGGCTATAATCATCGTATTGATAACAAATTTTAAAAACTTTTCTAATAGTGTACTTTAAGATTAATAATAGTATAGAATTATATTTGATTTCCTTTTCTGACGGGTTAAATAAATACTTTTCAGTTAGTTTTATCTCATAATCTGCAATTAGCATTTCTTTTAGCCAATTTAACTTACTGTCTGGTAGTTTGTAGCCTACCATATTGTTCAACAAATCATTAAAAAAGTCTACTATATTTAGTTTTGCAGTTTCTTCCAAAAGTTTAAATAATGAATTAGTTGAGAAAGAATTAAACTCTTCTATTTTATTTGGATTGATGATAAATTCAATTCTATCAAAAACTTTATCATCTATTATGTATGATTCACCATTTTCATCAAAATCTACAACATTTAATAGCAATCTAGATTGAGCCAAATGATGTTCAGTATTAATCTTTATTGTTCCATTGTCTCTAAACGGATTGATTACAATAGGTGTTTGGTAACCATCATTTTTATGAAATAGAGAATTTAGCCATTGACCAGAAAGGTCACTTTGTAATCCATAAATTGAATAATTAATAGCAATAGAATAAAAAAAGTCCTTTAGATTAAAACTATCAATTTCAATAAAACCATTATTACTGATTTTAGAGTAGTAAACACCGCTTGAATATGGATTAGATTTATCATCAATGTCATATTTAATCCGATAAATATCATTTGATATTGAATAGTAAATTTCAAACTTAGTTTTATAGATAACTTTTTCAAGTTGGACAATTTCATTTGTCCAAAAAGGAGAATCACCTGAATCTTTTTTTCTTTCCTCCAAATAATTTAAATCATCAATTAAAGATTTTTTAGAAGCCAGTATATAGCAAATAAGATAAAGAAGTTCAAGTAAATTGCTTTTTCCTGAACCATTTTTTCCTACTATAGCGGAAATATTAACGTTAATTCTCTTTCCGCTATTTAAAATAATTTCATAAAGATTATTTGGTACTGGGTTATCATTTGAAAACTCAATATTGTAAATGTCTTCTATTCCTGTTATTTGGATGCCATCTATATTTAAGAATTTATAGTTGTCATAAAACTTATATAGTTGCCCGGGAGTTAGATTTTTTACAATGTTATCCTCACAATCGATTAAAGGTCTTATCGCTAATAGTTTAAAGCTATTTGTCATTGGTATATGTATTCAGGATTGTAAAAATTTTCAATGCTTGTAAATGTAAAAAAAAACAGGACTCAATGCCCTGTTTTAGTCAGAAAATTAATGTTTATATTTTACTTCATCCATTAGCACCTGATACAATTTATAGCGCCAAAAATCTAAAGAAGAAACGTGTTCATCAGCTATTACAATATTTATATTATTAAATATTTCAGCCAATTCAAAAATCGTTTTAACTTTATTAGAGAGTAGAGTTTTTACTTGGGTTTTATATAATTTGTTAAACTCCACATTTCTACTATTGTGTATTTTTTGAACTAAATGTTCTCTAAACAAATCAGGTTTTTCAAGAATTTTTATACTTTTTGCATCGTCAACTGTTTCATCAATGAATATATTAATGCTTTCATTCAAAGTACTTAGTTTTTCTTTTATCGTGTCTATGTTCACACTATGAGTAAATGACAAAATGTTTGATTTTGTTTCTTCAGGTTTCACATACACTTCAGCATTCCCCATAAGTATTGTAAATATGCCGTTAAATTTAACCGCATCTCTTCTAATTTCATCATTTACTAGTTCTAAAGCAAACCCAATTTCAATATCATTAGTAACTTTTTTTATAGTAGAACTTTTAAATGTGACTTTTAAATCCGATTCAGTAAAAGAATAACTTGAAACAAAGTAGCTATGAGATTTAAATTTTATCAATTTGTGAAGTTCGATTAGAGCAATAAATAAAGATATTCTCAGATTATAATCTCTATAAGAGTCAACAGATGTTATTCCTCTGACAAAGTATTTATCATCCTCTCTTTTCAACAGTCTAAATTTCTTTGACTTCTTGTTCTGTTCATTTTTCTCTTTCAACATTTCAAGATTTTTGTCAACTATATCTTGAAATTTATTCTTTAAACAATAATCTAAATATTTTTCAATTTGATACATATCATTTAAATATTCTGATTTAACTGAATAAGTTGATTCGGCATAAATTAAATCAGATTTTGTTTGTTTTAAAATTTCAATATTATCAATATTGGCAAATTCAAAAATAATCTGATTTTCTTCCGTAAACTTTTCAATATTTACATTACTTAATTCGGAATCAATATCTAATTTTAGACATTCCTCATCGGATTTTATAAGTTGTTCAACAATATGTTCTGCGCCTTTGATATTGATAAAATCGTTTTCAAACTCTCCAATTTTAAAAATTTTATAAATCTCATCGAAATACTCCGATTTTTTAATAAGGCTTAAGGCATCTTTCACGCTTATTCCATCATCTAAATTTTCTTTTCTAGCCATTTTTTGGCTTTTTCTTTTTACTACACTCATGTGTTCCTTTTTTTGAATTAATAATTAACCTTAAAAATAGGGGCGTTTCACCCCTAATCGTTTTTAATTTTCTTTTGATAATGCTGCTATACCAACTAACAATAACATCACGAAAGTTCCAACGACTAACAAATTAGCGTTTGAACCCTTAACATTAATGCAAGTGTTTTTATAACATAGACTAACACTATCTTTACTTTGTAAAAATCTTTGCATAAGCAATAAATTTTAAATTTAAATTATATGTTTTCACTCATGGTCGAAAACTTAACCAAACACTTTTTTAAGCAGTGCCTACTTTTCTTTTCGAACTCCTTTGAAAGGTTTATTGTCAGAAGTTTTAACATCCATAAATCTACCCGTGTTTGTATCACGTTTTACCCAAGAATCATTTTTTGGGTTGTAGGTCTGTGAACGTTCTTTAACAGCACCTTTTCTGGAATTGTCATTGGGAGGGTTTGTTGCCATCTTATTACAATTTATTGTTATACATTATTCCTTTAACTTAATGGTATAAAGGATTTACCATTATTAATCAACGTCTTATACTTATATACTAATTCCGTTAGTAAGAATATTTTACTCTTTTTGTAAAATTTATACTAAATTTGTGTTTGTATAAAAGCTCCCCACTCATATACTAATTCCATTACTAACGCTTTTAGTATATAAATGAAAGTAGAATCTAAAAAAGAAGAAATTGACTTTAGTATCTTACCAAGCGATGAACTTATCGAGTACATTTCTTTTAAAGATGAATTTCCGGCTGAAGCAGAAAAAGCGTTTGTGATTTTTTGTGATAGATTTCATCGTGATATACTTCAAAAAGCTGAAATATATTGTAATAAGTATAATCATAATGAGGTTGTTGCTCTTGATGTAGCGAATTGTACTTTTGCAAGAGTATGGAAATATCACTCCTTTAATAAGGAAAAAGCAAAATCTAAAAATATTGATACTGCAATAAAACTTTGGTTATATCCCATAGTTTACAATGAACTGATGAAGTACGGCGTTAAAAATAGTTGTGCGGAACCTGATGAGGATGATTTGACTATTGTAGAAAATATTGATGAGTTGGTTACTTTAACTATTGATGGAGATTCAGAAAAGAAAAAAGACTTAAAAGTGAAGTTGGAAATAATAGAAAGAGCTATGCTTGGCTTATCTGAAAAACACAAAATAATTTATCTAACATATAAAGCCTACGAAAATAATGGTAAAAATATTCCAAGACCTGTTGGAAAAAAATTAAGAGAAAAATTAAATTTGACACAAAGTTCAATTCAAGTTTATAAAAAAGAAGCAACAGACCATATTAAGAATTATTTGAAAAGTTTAAATGGCAATAGATAAAAAATATATTGGTAAAATAACCGATGATAATTTAGATGATTGGTTACATTCGACAGGTTTTTTATACCCAACTAATGAAAAGCAATTAGATAGGTTTAATAAATTACACGAAGACTATGATTTTAAGCTAAAGGATGCAATTATAGATATAAAATCAATAATAGAAGGAACATTATGTAATAAAACAAAAGTTATTTCTTTTGATTTAGGTTCGGATGTTAGCAATGAAATACAGAATTTGAAAATGGTGGCTAGAAAAGGTCAGGATAATTTACCTAAGCATATCATTGATAAAATGAGAGGGAAGCATCGAGATTCAGATGATACAAATTAATTCAGAAAGAAAAATTAAGAAACTTGCGGAATTCATCGCTTTAAAATATGATGAAAAGATTACTCCTTTAGAAGAAATAATTAAAGAAGAGGGTCTGCGTGTCTTTTTCGATAATTATGAGAAAGGAACTTTTGATGGAATGACAATTTATGAAGATGATAATTTTTTTATCCATATAAATATTGATAATGGAAATAGGATCGATTCAGCCAGAGGTAGATTTACCTTAGCACATGAATTGGGACATTATCTTATTGATTCCCATAGAATAGGTTTAATGTCAGGTTTACTTGAACCACATCCATCAAAGACCAATCAAAAGCAGTTTTATGAAATCGAAAGAGAAGCGGATTATTTTGCTTCCTGCTTGCTTATGCCCGAGGAAAGGTTTAAAAAAGATATTTTTAGAAAAAAATTCAATTTCGAATTAATTGTTTCTTTGAGCAAAGAGTATAATGTCAGTATAACTGCTTGTGCATTCCGTTTTGCTCAAATAGGTAGTCATCCTATAATGATAATTTACGCTGAAAATGGGATTATTAAATGGACATATTACAGTGAAGATTTTCCATATAAATACTTACTAAATAATAAAAAAATTTCTGATTCGTTCCTTATGGGTGAGTATTTCGGCAATCCAATGTCAGATATATCAAAAACTTCACAAATATGGGCAATAGATTGTTTTAACTATGTTCAAACAGAGGATTCAAATAAAAAATTCTATGAACATTGCATGACATACAAACAATCTGCTTTAAGTATTATTTGGGAAGATTAAAAAGACTAGTCACTATTTTACTTTTTTACAACACTTGTGGAATTAAACAACTTTTTTAGTATGCTATTTTGCATTTATTAATTTAGATTCATTTTCATAATCCTTTCCAGTTAGTCTTCCATAATTCAAAGAAATTACATTAGGATTATAGGGAGAAATAATAAAAGTAACCATTATTTTTTTTTCATAATTGTTTAATGAATATATGCAACCCGAGAAAGGAATAATATGGTCATCAAATTCCATGTCTTGACCATTATTCATATTTAATAATTTTCTTATTTTGAAATTATTACTATATAAATCACTTGATATTAAATTACTAGTTGACATATGTTCCTGTAAAGAGATTGAGTTTACTTTGTTCATTTTATTAAAACTGACATTAATAATAAACTTTCCAATCGGTGTTACTTTAGTAAATTTATCAAGCCCACTATCCTTCCCTTCAAAATCATAATTCTTAGATTCAAGAAATTTATGTACTTCAGCTTTGTTTTTCTCAAATAGTAAAATGATTTCTGTAGTGTTGAATTGCTTTATTGATTGAGAAAATGTACAAGAGAATGATAAGATTAATGCAGTGGTTAATACGAGTTTTTTTAGTGTTTTCATTTTTTTAGTTTTAAACACTTCACTTTACCCAAAAAAATAGCTTGGGTTAGTTACCATACCTGTCCTTGAGGGAGTCGAAGCCCTGTGTAACAAAGTAAAGCAACGCCCAAGCCGTGACTTGAGCATTTTGCTAAACTTATCTGTTACACTTTTGAATTTTCGACTTTTCAAGGACAGAAATCAGTTTGCGAAATGCAGTTATTTATTTTTTAATTTTTCTTTTTTTATATCTATTCGTTAATATTTAGGGTAAAAATAATGGTTTTCTTTTAGCTTGACTAAGTTTTAATTAAAAGCATTGTGTTTTTTATTATTTAGCGTTGATTTGCGCATTGCTTTTATGATTCATATACTTTGTACTAGAAAATGTTTTTAATTAAAATAGGCAAGGGGATTAGCCTTGCCTGTTTTTTACTTAATGATTTATTTCTTCCTCAATTATTTCATCTTCAATTAGTGGTCCAAAGTTTTCGATGTAAAATTCAATTATTCTTGAATCTGCTCTAATATTCTCTCTTCTCAAAGGAATTGTAAACGAAAAGCCTTCTCCTGCGTGACTTCGTCTATAAATACCATAGACCTGACCATTTTCATAATATTTAACTTTTCTATTTTCGAAATGCATTCTTTTAAATATCATGCCTTTACTATCTTCCATTGATATTGCCCAACCTAATTTTATTGGATATTGAATAAATATTCCTTTAGGAGTTTCAGTATACTGACCACTCTCTACATCAAATGAATATTCATATTCTATCCATTCAGCTTTTTTTATATACTTAGTAGAATTGTCTTCAAGTTTTATAACTATTTCGTCATTATAAACATCTTCAAAAGTTCCAATAGTTCCATTTATATAATTGCCTCCTATTTTATCGTTATTTATTAAGATAACTTTTGCTCCTTTTTTAAGGCTTATTAATGGCTCAACAGGTAAAATACTAGTGTCTATATTTCCATGAAAATCACATTGAAACTTAAACTCTTCGATGTTTGAAATTGCTTCCAATCGTTCGGAATTAATTGAATTGGCTGAATTATTATCAATCGTCAAAATTAATTTATCTTTTCTTGCTCCCTCAAAATCTGCGAAAGCGCGATTTAACCAATCAAAGTACCTATCGTTTATATTATCCTGTCCAAGAAAATAATAAAGCATTTCAAAGTCGTAGTATATATCATCTATATAAGTGTAAAGTAGTTCATAACATTTTAGACTAAGAGAATCATAGCATTTTGCATCAAAAAAGAATTCGCTTTTCCAATACTTATTTATGGCTTTCTTTTCTTCTTCATTTAAAAATGGAATAGGCTCAAATAAATCACCAATTAATATTAATTGAATTCCTCCAAAAGGTTCTAAATTTCCTCTAACATATTGAAGTAACATATTTATACAGTCTAACATTGCGGAACTTAATAATATTATATCATCGATTACTAATAGCTCTAGACATTTTATAAACTTAATATGTTCAGAAGTGTATTCAATATCAACTAAAAAATCAAAGTCCTCACTCTCATAAATGTTTTGTGGCAACTTAAAAAAAGCTTGTAGACTTGCTACGTTTGATTTAATAGCTTCCGATTGATTAGGAGCTAAAACAATAAAGTTTTTAGATGTTAAATCTAAATAGGACTTTATTAATGTTGTTTTTCCAGTTCTCACTTTTCCAGCTAACAAAATAGAACTTGTTGTATTCATGATAGTTTTAAAAGCTTCTATAGCGTTTTTATCATGTGCGTAATTAATATTTGTTTTAAACATCATTATGTTTGTTTTAAGTGTTAATATTTTAATCGAATTGCACTACTATTTTACAAGTAGTACAGTTCGATTTTTTCGTTTCAATTTGTTATAAGTTTTTGATAGTTGTCTACCAAGCCTTTCTTAATAAGGAAATGAGGACTATTCTCAGAATCCCTAAAAGAATCGTGTGTGTCTTTTAAGTCTTTTTTGATTTTCCTTAAATCACTCTTGTAGTCTTTCCTTATTATTGGGTGACTATAACAAAGCATTTTGGCATAATCATTTACACCACTTTGGGGAAATCCTAACATCCTGATAGAATTGTACGAATTGATTAAAGAATTAAAGCACTTATCCCAAATTTCCACATCTCCCAAATCTTTAAGGGTTACAACTTTCTTTCCAAAGATTTGCCTAGTCTTAATAGAATTATGATGAACAATTTCAAATCTGAAAATGTTCGAGGTTGTAAGCCCAGCTTCTTTGCTTTTATCATAAGCTTTAATCTTATAATTAGAGAAAGAACAAAACTTAGAAGATGGTTTGTTATACTTCTCGTAAAAAGCATAGAATGGATTTACAGAAGTTGTAACAATTGAAGTGTACCTATCGATAATGTCATAAGGTTTGATAGAGTTGGTATTAATATTAATTCCATACTCGAATAGACCCAATAATTTCATCTCAGAAGCATTTCTTCCCAATGAAACTTCAAGATAAGAAATAGCTTCCTTTACGTGTAATAGAGTAAAATCATTATAATTGATTTCTCCTATTCCAATAACCTCTGAATTGTACCACTTGTGTAAAGAATTACTAACTTTTATCTTTTCCTGATTAGGAAAATATTTGATTCTAAAATTCCTCCAGTCAACTTGAAACCAACCTCCTCTTATTGTTGGAGATTTTTTGACATAATTATCAAGAAAATTTTTGAATTCCTCTTTTTTATAATCATTTATGACTATAGAAAAATTATCGAACATAACTACCTCCTTTTCTTTCAGATAGATAACGTTGCGCTTCATCATTGATTTCTTGTCGGGATTTCAACCTGTTCTTAGTCATGTATTCGACCAAGTCTGACTTTAGATAATAGCACTTTTTTGAACCTAGTGGTTTAAAATAAGGTATTATTTTCCTGTGGTTTAATTTGTGTACTGTGCTTTTACGAAGACCTAAAAAAAAGCACGCACCTTGAATGTCCAGATATTCGCTTTGAATATTGGAGAATTTACTATCGAGTAATTTTTCGATAGAAGTTAAAATGTTTTCCATTTTACTTAAAAGTAAAGTTTTTCGATCTGGAATTTAATCCTAAGGTACTTCAAAAATGAAGTTGAATAAAGTATGCTACTATTGTCGGGGAATGTCTACTATGGACGGAATGACTTTTTATACTTCATTACTAAAGTAGTAAAATTTTTTGAATTGGAAAAATATATTAATAAAAAAATTAATTATTTCGGACTTTACGAATTGTCCAACGAAGTTCGGGAGCTAAAGTATAATCTTCATCATGGGTTAAATAATATATTGTCATATTTATTTGTCCAATATTAGTTACCCTAATTATTTTCATTCCATTTACTAAATTATCGTGGCAAAACTGACTCGAAACTTTAAGCTTGTCCCATGAAATATCATTAGAACTAGTTCCTTTAATTTCAAAATTCTCAATATTTCCATCAATATTTGCGGTTAGGTCTATGCCTCTCGTAGTTAAAAATGTTGTATTTGGATTAAGAGATAGCAAAAATAACTTTGCTATTTCAACTGCTAAATTTCCAACATGACTGTTTTTCCCAACATTCGAATATTGTTGTAGAAGAATTTCTAACTGTTCTTCAGAAATTGAAAAATTATATGGCGTCATTTTTATAAAAACTATTTTAGTAAAAATAAATAAAAAAGTGCTAACATTTTTTATGAAAGCACTTTAATAGAGAGTTATATATTCAAAAACTAAAAAGTAAATGTAGGCAACTTTTCTACTGCATCAATTTTAGTCTTGTGCATCACTTTTGCATAAATAGCTGTTGTTTTTATTTCCTTGTGCCCTAACATTTTTGAAACAACATAAATATCAACTCCATTATTTAAAAGCAAAACAGCATTGGTATGTCTTGCACAATGAAAAGTTATATGTTTTTTAATTCCTGCATTAGTTACCCATACTAAAAGTGCAGTATTGAAATATGCACTATAGCGTAGTCCTATAAAAACTCTGTCATTATCATCTCCTTTATCTCCTATTAACTCAATGGCGTTTGATGATATAGGTAAAACTTCTGCGTTTTTTGTTTTCTTTTGAGTAAAAACAATGTGTGGAACACCGTCTCTATCTCTAATGTCTTTCCATTTCAGATTATGGACGTCGCTCCACCTTAAACCAGTTAGACAAGAAAACAAAAATGCTCTTTTTAGTACCTCATATCTACACTCTGTTTTTATTAAATCTTTAACTTCTTCAAAAGTTAAATACTCTCTGTTTGTGTCTACCATTTTGATACATTTTACTCTCAGCGCATAATCGTCTTTGATTAACCTACGTCTATATGCTTCATGAATTGTATGTTTAATGATATTAAAATATGAAGAAGCAGAGTTAATACTTAGTTTGGTTGAAAGATAAGATTTAAACTCCTCTAGATATCGTTCACTTAATTGGGTAAATAGAATTGATTTATTATAATTATTAAGATGTTTATAGATGCTTTCCCAAGTGCATTGATTAATACCTGTTCGTCTTCTTTCTTCTAATAATTCAAGAAAAAATTGATTATAAGTATTGTATTTTTTTTCAGGTTTTTTAAATCCGAAACCTTCATTTTGAATTTCGTGTAATCTTTCAACTTTTATTTTTTCTGCGATAGCCAAAGTTTGTTTGTTCATTTGTTTTATGACTGGATTGCCTTTGTCATTTTCCAAATACATTTTCAGATTTTCTTGTGATTGTTTACCGTTTGCATAAAGGTCTAAATAAAGTGCATATTTACCTTTTTCTTTCAATTGTCTTTTGCGAATTGTGACTGTCATTTTTATTGAGTTTTATTGAGTTTAACAGGATAAATATAAAATCAATAAATACTCAATACAACTTTTGGATTAAAAGGTATACAATAGGAAACGAAAGGAAAATATAAAGATACGGGAGCCGTGAGTGGGTAAGGGTTATATTTTTTTATTGTTTCTTTTGGCTTCCTATTGTTGAGGTAGGTTACTTTCCGATACAAAAATTCGCAAAAATATTCCCCAAAAGTTCATCATTAGTAACTTCGCCAGTGATTTCGCCAAAGTAATACAAGGCTTGTTTGATGTCGATTGCCATTAAATCAGAAGAAAGATTGGATTGCAAGCCAAACTTCACTTTTTGGATTTCTTCCAGTGCTTTCAAAAGCGAATCGTAATGACGCGTATTGGTTACTATCGTTTCGTTATTGCGCAAAGCACCTGTATTTATAAAGGAAAGCAATTGGTTTTTTAAATCTTCAATGCCGATATTGTTTTTGGCCGATATGGTTATCAGTTGTCTGTTATCGGTTTTGAGTTGATTTACAATGGTTTTCAGTTTTTCTTCAGATAATTTATCAACTTTATTCAGAACAACAATCAAAGGTTTTAAAGGAAATTTATTTTTAATTTTCTCCAATTCGGTATTTAAACTGAGAACGGATAACTGAGAACTATCAACTATATAAATAACAACCTGTGCTTGTTCAATCTTTTCAAAAGTTTTTTTGATACCAATACTTTCCACTATATCTTTTGTTTCCCGAATTCCGGCTGTATCAATAAATCGAAAACCAATTCCGCCAATAACTAACTCGTCTTCAATCGTATCACGTGTTGTTCCTGCTATTTCAGAAACGATGGCTCTTTCTTCGTTTAATAAAGCATTCAAAAGTGTCGATTTTCCAACATTTGGTTCACCAACAATCGCTACCGGAATTCCGTTTTTAATGACATTACCAACAGCAAATGAATCGATTAAGCGTTTTAAAACAAATTCAATTCTGTTTAATAAATCATTAAACTGAGTTCTGTCGGCAAATTCTACATCTTCTTCGGCAAAGTCTAATTCGAGTTCGATAAGCGATGCAAAATTCAAAAGTTCTTCTCTTAGTTTGGCTATTTCGTTTGAAAAACCACCACGCATTTGCTGCATAGCAATTTGATGGCTGGCGGCATTATCGGAGGAAATTAAATCGGCAACCGCCTCGGCCTGTGATAGATCCAGTTTGCCGTTTAGGAAAGCTCGCAATGTAAATTCTCCTGCTTGCGCCATACGGCAACCTTTTCGCAATAACAATTGAATAATTTGTTGTTGGATATAAGTCGAGCCGTGACACGAAATCTCAACAACATCTTCGCCGGTATAGGAATGCGGATTTTTGAATATTGAAACTAGTACTTGATCATACACTTTTCCTTCATCCACTATATGACCAAGATAAATAGTATGTGTTTTTTGATTTGATAATAATTTCCCGGAAACCGATTGGAATACCTGTTCGGCAATAGGTACCGCTTCCGTTCCGGAAAGGCGGATAATTGCAATGGCGCCCGCACCCGAAGGCGACGCTAAGGCAACAATTGTTTCTTGTGAAATCATTACTAATTTTTTTTTATTTCATACAGTTCGACCTTCGGTCTCGAGTGGCAAAGATACTAAAACACAACTACTAATGCACTACCACGCACTATGTATGCTTTATCCATGCTTCATCTATGGAGTATCTATGGAGTATCTATGGAGTTGACTCGTCCTGAAATAACTATACAGATTAATTAATAAATCCTAACATAGTTATACAACTATAATTTTTAAAGTTCGTTAGCGATATCGTTTTCGTTCCCATTATTGTAAGTAAAAGCTTGTTTTTATATTCGTTAAGATTACCAATTCCATCGATGAAGTGTTAATAAATACGACTAAACGTTTATTAACTGTTGTATAACAATTAGTTAATATCTTTTTAGTGTTAATGAAATTTTTATATATATTTTTACAACCTAATTTAATTTGTATTTTATGAAAAACTTTTTACTTATCAGAAAAGCATCTTCGCTTTTGTTTTGGGGTTTTGCTTTGTTATTTTTGTTAATCTCTGGGAAGGGATATGGGCAGGCTTACAAGGAGGATTTTGGTAATAGTGCAACAGTTGCTGTGCCATATACGTCAGGTACCAATGCTACCGGTGGTGTGATAAAAAACACAAATTTAACAAATCCTGTTTGGACTCAAAGTTTGACAAGTGCAAATTTTGGGGGTAATACTCTTGGTGCTATGAGTGCATCATTAACGGGAACTACTTATACAGTTACCTGTACATTTACAGTAGCCAGTGGTTTTCAATTAACCCCAACAAGTGTTGGTTTTGATAACAGAGGTTCAGGTACGGGACCAAATGCTTTAACAATAACCATAAGTGGAACTGGAGGTTCTACAAGTTGTTCACCTACACCATCACGTACAGGAGCTTTTACCACTACCGCAGCAACAAATTTTGCTTCTACTACTCAAAATTTAACTGGTAATATAACTTTAACTCTAGCTTTGACAGGTGGAGCATCGGGAAGTACAGAAAGATTAGATAACATTATTCTTAACGGTACGGTTACGGCTACTACAACCGCACCACTTGCTCCAACTATTACAGCAATTACTCCTGGAAATGGTCAGTTAAGTGTGGCTTTTACTGCAGGTGGAAACGGTGGTTCAGCGATTACCAATTATAAATATTCAACCGATGGAGGAACAAATTTTACAGCTTGTTCTCCAACTCAAACTACAAGTCCAATTGTAATCACGGGATTAACTAACGGAACTTCATATAATGTACAAATTAAAGCAGTTAATGCTATTGGCGATGGAACAGCTACAGTTAGTACTGTGGCTACTCCGAGAACTACGCCTTCGGCACCAACTATTGGTACTATTACTCCTGGTATTGGTCAGTTAAGTGTAGCTTTTACAGCCGGATCAGATGGTGGCTCTGCCATTACTAATTATAAATATTCATTGAACGGCGGAAGTTTTGTGTCAGCCGGTTCAACTTCTAGTCCTATAGTTATTACAGGTTTAACTAATGGGACATCCTATAATGTGCAACTTTTGGCAGTGAATGTTGCCGGAGATGGTACCGCATCAGGAGCTAGTGCAGGAACACCACGTACTTCGCCTTCAGCAGTAACGGGTCTTACAGCTACGGCTGGTAATTCTCAAGTTACTTTAGCTTTTACAGCGGGTTCTAATGGAGGTTCTGCCATCACTGATTATGTATATTCTTTAAACGGAGGTTCATTTACGTCAGCAGGGACAACGACCAGTCCTATTGTAGTGACGGGGTTAACTAACGGAACAAGTTATTCTTTTGTAGTAAAAGCGGTAAATGCTGCCGGTAACGGAACAGCGTCATCAACGGTAAGTGCTACACCAAGAACTACGGCTTCTGCACCAAGTATTACAACTATAACTCCGGGTGACTCTTCATTGAGTGTGGCTTTTACAGCTCCATCTTCTAATGGAGGTGCGGCAATTACGGATTATAAATATTCTATCAATGGTGGATCATCTTTTATATCTGCTGGTTCAACAACAAGCCCTATTGGGATTTCTGGTTTGACTAATGGTACAACCTATGATGTTCAATTGTTAGCGGTGAATGCTGCCGGAGACGGAGCACCATCGGCTACTGTACAAGGAACTCCAGTAGCAGCATCGACAGCAACAATCACAACCAATAAAAGTTCGGTTACTGCTTTTTCAACAATTTATGGAACAGCATCAAGCACAGATAATTTTACAGTATCTGGTGCTGCGTTAACCGATAATATTACGATAACGGCACCTTCAGGTTTTGAAGTGTCTACTACATCAAATACTTCAGGTTTTGGTGCTTCTCAAGTATTGACACAAACCAGTGGAGTGGTTTCAACTACTACTGTTTATGTTAGACTTTCAGCTGCTGCTTCGTTTGCAGGATCTCCTTATACAGGAGATTTTGTTTTAAGCAGTGCAGGGGCTACTAATGCTACTGTAGCAACTAATAGTAGTACAGTAGCTAAAAAAGGATTAACAATATCTGGTTTAACAGGTGTTGATAGAGTCTATGACGGAACGACAATAGCAACCGTATCAGGAACAGCTATCCTAGATGGTATTGTAGGTTTGGATGATGTGAATTTAATAGGTTCAACACCTACTTACAGTTTCCTTGATGCGAATGCAGGGGTAAGTAAACCAATAACTGTTTTAGGATATACTTTAAATGGTGGGGCTGCCGGTAATTATTCTTTATCACAGCCAGCATTAACAGCAACAATCAGCAAAGCAAATCAAACAATAGCTGCTATTTCTAGTTCAGAAACCAGAACTTTTGGAGATGGAACCTATAGTGTGGCTACAACTGCAAGTTCTGGTTTAACGGTTACTTATTCCAATTCTGTTTCCGGTGTTGCTTCAGTTGCTCTCAATGGAACTGTAACTATTGCAGGGGGGGGGTCAACAATTATTACTGCGTCTCAAGCAGGTAATACAAATTTTAATGCAGCACCAGATGTTACACAAAGTTTAACCGTTAATAAAGCGAATCAAACCTTGTCAGCGATAACGGCTACGGTATCGAAAACTTTTGGAGATGCAGCATACAGCGCTGCTTCAACGGCAAGTTCTGGGTTAACCGTTAGTTATTCAAGTGATAATACTTTAGTAGCCACCGTTTCAGGGGCTGGTTTAGTTACTGTTATAGGAGCTGGAACAGCAACTATTACTGCATCACAAGCAGGAAATGCAAACTATAATGCAGCTACTTCTGTTACACAGTTTCTAACAGTAGGTAAAGCAAATCAAACTATTACAGGTTTGGCCTCTAATGATACAAGAGCTACTGGTGCCGCAAACTATAGTTTAACAGCTACTGCTCCGGGAGGAACAGTTACTTACACAAGTTCTAATACTAATGTAGCTACTATTAGTGGCAGTACGGTAACCATTGTTGGAGCTGGTACTTCTACTATTACTGCTTCTCAAGCAGGAAATACTAATTATAATGCTGCTACGGCAATACAAACATTAACGGTAACGCAGGCTATTGTTGTGTTAAGTAAATGGGCTTTAACAAGCACCACTACAACTGCAACTACTACGGCCACAGGTGTAACAAATACGGCTATTACTGTAAGTAGTGGTTCAATCACTTATTCAAGTCCAAGTTTAGTTGCCACTACATGGTCTACATCTTCAACATATTCTGCTGCTGGTAAATACTGGGAATTTTCAATAACACCAACTTCCGGTTACACTATGAATTTAAGCTCTGTGACTTTTGATGCAGGAAGAACCACTGCCGGGCCACAAAAAATAGATGTGTATTATAGCACAGATGGATTTGTAAGTTCAAACGTAAATGCACTTTCAGGGGCAAGTAATGCTAATACAAGTGGGATATCAACTTTTACATTAACTACTCTTCCGACCGGGGATTTATTAGGTACTGTTAAATTCAGAGTTTTTGGATATGCAGCAACAAGTACTGGTAACTTCAAATTTAATAATGTTACTATTAATGGTTATGCGGCCTTATGTTCAGGAACTGTGCCTTCTATATCTTCGCAACCTGCAACACAATCAGTTTGTACAGGGAATGCAATAAATTTAAGTGTTACTGCTAGTCCTGCTGCAGCCTATCAATGGAGAAAAAACAGTACACCTATTTCGGGTGCTACTTCTTCAACCTATACTATAGCTTCTGCAACTTCAATTGATTCAGCGAGTTATGATGTAATTATTACAGGAAGCACAGGATGTGCATTAACAACTTCTAATCCTGCTGTTGTTACTGTTAACGAATCACCAACAGCGGTAACAATTACTCCTTCATCTGCAACTTTCTGTAATGGAACGATACAACAGCTTACTGCTAGCAGTACTTATGTTGCCATTAACAGTTTAGGAGCAGGTACAGCAACAACCAGTGCAGCAGTTACTACATCGGCAATTGGGCCAAACCCATTCCAAAACTATTATGGTGGCGTAAAACAACAGATGTTAGTTTTAGCTTCGACACTAAACACATTAGGATTAGCAAACGGTTCAACAATTTCAGCTTTGCAGTTGCAAATGGCCGTTGCTGACAATACTTATGCGTTAAGCAACTTGAAAGTTAAATTGCAAAACACAACAGCTACAAGTGTTTCTACAACTGCAATGGTAACTACAGGTTGGTCAACAGTTTATTCTCCAGCTTCGTATACACCAACTGCTGGATATACGAATATTCCATTTAGTAGTAATTTCACTTGGAATGGTACTAACTTGTTAATTGAAATTAGTTATACTAATGCAAATACAGGATCTACCACCACAGCAACCAATACCGCTTATTATAGTACAACTTCTTTTGTGAGTTCAGCTATTTATGTGGCTGACAACATAGCAGCTGCCACTATGGATGCCTATGCTGCTGCACCATCATATACTTATTCAACTCGTAACAATTTTAAATTTAGTTTTACAAAACCAGCAACGATTTCTTGGTCACCAGCAGCTGATTTATATACTGATTCTGGAACAAATACGGGTTATACTTTAGGTAATGCAGCTGCTACAGTTTATGCTAAACCATCAGCTAGTACTTCTTATATAGCTACAGCTACAGCCAATACATGTACAACTACAAATACAGTAGCATTAACAGTAAATCCATTACCAACACCTAGTATTTCAGCTGGAGGAGCTACTACATTTTGTGATGGAGGTAGTGTAACGTTAACAGCTAGCGCAGGAGCAAGTTATTTATGGTCAAACGGTGCTACTACGCAAGCTATCACAGTTAGTGTGTCAGGAAGTTATTCTGTAGCGGTAACGAATGCTAATGGTTGTACTGCAACATCAGCAGCTACAGTAGTTACAGTTACTCCAAATACAACTAATACTACTACGGTTTCGGCTTGTGATACCTATACATGGTCAGTAAACGAACAAACCTATACTACATCAGGAACACGTTCAGTAGTTACAGGATGTCATACAGAAGTGTTAGACTTAACTATTACACCAAGTTCAATTTCACCTGATGTTACCATTTCAGCTTGTGATACCTATACTTGGTCATTTAATGGTCAGACATATACTACCAGTGGTGATTATACCAGTACTGTAAATTGTAATACAACTATATTACATTTAACCATTACACCAAGTTCAACAAACACTACTACAGCCTCGGCTTGTGATAGTTATACATGGAATGGCGCTACATACAATGCTTCAGGCTTGTATACTGGAACTACTGCGAATTGTGTGACTCAGAAATTAGATTTGACCATCACGCCAAGTTCTGATAATGTAACCGTTATTAGTGCATGTGATAGTTATACATGGAATGGAACTACATACAATGCTTCAGGCTTGTATACTGGAACTACTGCGAATTGTGTGACTCAGAAATTAGATTTGATCATCACGCCAAGTTCTGATAATGTAACCGTTGTTAGTGTTTGTGATAGTTATACATGGAATGGAACTACATACAATGCTTCAGGCTTGTATACTGGAACTACTTCGAATTGTGTGACTCAGAAATTAGATTTGACCATCACGCCAAGTTCTGATAATTTAACCGTTATTAGTGAATGGAATAGTTATACATTGAATTGAAGTACATACAATGCTTCTTGATTATATAATGGAACTACTGCTAATTGTGTGTCTCATAATATATATTTGACCATCACGCCAAGTTCTGATAATGTAACCGTTATTAGTGCATGTCATAGTTATACATGGAATGGAACTACATACAATGCTTCAGGCTTATATACTGGAACTACTGCGAATTGTGTTACTCAGAAATTAGATTTGACCATCAATAACAGTACTTCAAGTTCGGAGTCAATGACAGCTTGTGGTAGCTATACTTGGCTAGTAAACGGGCAAACGTATTCAACAACTGGTACGTATACCTCGACAAGCACCAATGCTGCAAGTTGTACACATACTAATATATTGAATTTGACAATTGGTCAATCCATAACTACTCAGCCATCATCTGCTACTATTTGTGCTACTGCTGGTTCAACCACTAGTTTTAGTGTGGTTAGCAGCGGTACTTCGTTTATCTGGCAGTACAGAGTGGTTACTTCAACCGCTCCTAATCCGACTTGGATAACAATCAGTAGTACTAATGCGGGATTGGTATATACGAATTATACTTCGGCTACTTTAGGAGTAACAAGAACTTCCACATTACCGGCAGCAGGTACTCAGTACAGAGTATTAGTTAGCAGTGGTGCATGTATATCTACATTTGCTACTTCAGATACGGCCACCCTTACTGTATTGGCATTGCCAACTGAGGTTATAGGCGTAATTACAAGTAATACAGAGACTACGACCCCAGGAACTTATCTTGCAGCAACAACTGCCGTTGGACAATATGTTGGAACTACTACACAAGTATCTTATAGAGTACCAGCTTTTGCTGATACTACTCTAAGTTACTATTGGACTACACCAACAGGTGTAAATGTTGTTAGTCAAACAGCTAATACTTTAACGGTTAATTTCCTAAATGTTCCTGGAGGTGTTGGAGCAGTTGGAAGTATCACTGTTCAGGCAGAAAATGCGAATGGTTGTAGAACTGCTGCAAAATCTGTAGCGCTTAGTAAAGTTTTACCTACTGCGCCTGCTGCAATAAAAATGACCTTAGGTTCCTCTACTACAGCTATTACATCTTTTGCTCCTTACATTGGAACAAACACTGTTTTAACTTTAACAGCTACTGTATCTTTAACAGCAACTTCCTATGTTTGGGAATTGCCTACAGGAGTTACTCAATTAAGTGGTGGTAATACCAATGTAATTACTGTTAATTTCTTAGGAGTTACTAGTTCAAATACTTTGACTGCAGTTTCCACTAACGTATTAAGAATAGGAGTTAAGTCTAGAAATGGTGTTGGTGATTCAATTACAAACAATGCTGCTCTTCTAAATCCATCAACTGATTCAACTGCTAAATTGTTAACATTAACAGCTGTTGCACCTACTGCACCTGCAAGTGTAACTTTAACAAATCCTTCTTCAGCAACTCCAACAACAGCTATTACAATAATTAGTAAATATGTTGGTACAAACACACCTTTGACACTAACTGCTGCAGTTTCTGCACTGGCTTCTTCCTATGAGTGGGAATTACCAGCTGGAGTTAATGTTGTGTCAGGAAATGCTTCTACTGATAGAGTTATTACAGTTAATTTTGCTGGTATTCCTTCTGGAGTTACTTCATACTATATAGGTGCAAAAGCTAAGAATGGTATTGGTTATTCAGTTACTAATAACTCAGCTTTAATTCCTTCTGCAGGAGGATCAACTGCTAAATTGTTAAAAGTAACTACTTCTTTACCTGCTGCTGTTGCTACAGTTACAGGTCAAATAGTAGCGCTTTGTGGTGATTCTACATATTCATATACCATGACCGCTTCAGCATTAGCTAATTCATATGTAATTACTGCTCCAACAAATGCTGTTGTTACCTCTGCTAGTAATACTGGTAATACTTTAAATGTTTTATCAACAAGTGATTTAACATTCAGTGTTACCTATCCTGCTGGTTTTGTAGTTGGAACTACAACTCTTACTGCAAATAAATCAATTGTGATTACTTCTGTAAATGGAGTTGGAAATAGTGCTACAAATAAAGTTTTAACTTTAGCTACTGCATTAGGAGCTATAGGCACTAACACTAATTCATATGTTAATCCTAGTACATTAATTGCAAATGCTACTTTATTTGGAAAATGTGCAACACAAACTATTACAGTACCTGCGGTTCCGTTTGCAACTTCATATGTTTGGACATTACAAAACGGGGCAACTGGAACTTCAACAACAACCTTAATTGTTGTTAACTTTTCAGGGGTTTCTCCATTAATTACTGGAACTAAAAACATTATTAAAGTTAAAGCACTTAATGCATGTGGAGTATCTAGTACAGAAAAATCTATAACTTTATCATGGGATGGTATTATGGATTGTCCAGTATCAAAACAAGCTACACCAGAAGTTACGTTACTTCCAACTAGAGCACCATTTACAGTGAAAGCTTATCCAAACCCATATACTGAGAATTTTAACTTGAGTTTGAATACTGCAAGTGAAGAATATGTAGGTATTGTGGTTTATGATATGACGGGAAGACTTATCGAAAGAAGAGAAGTTAGAGCTACCGATATTGTTGAACAACAAATCGGAGATCATTATCCAAGCGGAGTTTACAACGTTGTTGTAACACAAGGAGAGGAAGTGAAAACACTTCGTGTGATTAAACGATAATAGCAATTTTAATAAAGCAAAAAGACCTTCGAGAAATCGAGGGTCTTTTTTTTTGACTAATGGCTTTGTTTGATTTTCAGTTTAAATGTAGTTAGAGAAACGATGTTTTTATTTGTTATAAATTTCCGTTATAGTTTTGAAGATTCTAACTGACCATGGGTTTCACATTATCATGGATAATTTTGCATGCTGTGAATCCAATATCCGACTACAATACATCAATTTTAAATTGTTAAATTTTGCAGATGTATTATAAAATAAAAAACCGCAATCTCTTTCGAAATTACGGTTTCTCGGTATAAAGGTTAGTTTATATTTAGTTATTCAACATTACCGGCATTACAAGCATGGTAACGGTTTCGCCTTCATCTAAGCCATCAATTGGTGTTAGAATTCCGGCTCGATTTGGCATTGACATTTCCAACATGATTTCGTCAGATGTTAAATTGGTCAACATTTCAGATAAGAAACGGGAATTAAATCCAATTTGCATATCGTCGCCTTGATAATCACAAGTCAATCTTTCTTCTGCTTTGTTTGAGTAATCAATATCTTCAGCAGAAATGTTCAATTCGGCACCAGCAATTTTCAAACGAATTTGGTGAGTAGTTTTGTTTGAGAAAATCGCAACACGACGAACAGAATTCAATAATAAAACTCGGTTAATCATTAATTTATTTGGATTTTCCTTTGGAATTACCGCTTCATAGTTTGGATATTTTCCATCAATTAAACGACAAGTTAACACATAACTTTCAAAAGAGAAAGTGGCATTCGAATCATTGTATTCAATAGTTACATCAGCATCAGAAGTTCCAAGTATGCTTTTCAGAATATTCAAAGGTTTCTTTGGCATAATGAAATCGGCTACTTGCGAAGCTTTCACATCGGCACGTGCATATTTCACTAATTTATGAGCATCAGTTGCTACAAAAATCAAACCTTCAGGAGAGAATTGGAAAAATACACCGCTCATTACCGGACGTAAATCATCGTTTCCGGCAGCAAAAATAGTTTTGCTAATTGCTGTGGCTAAAACTTCTGAAGGAACCACCGTTGATGATGGATTGTCTAAACTTACCGATTTTGGAAATTCTTCTCCAGGCGCATAAGCAATTGCATATTTTCCGGAATTTGAACTGATTTCGATAGTGCTGTTTTCTTCTACAGTGAAAGTCAATGGTTGCTCCGGAAATGTTTTTAGAATGTCTAATAACAATTTCGCCGGAACAGCAACGCTTCCTTTGCTGGTGGAATCAATTTCTAAAGTAGCCGACATGGTTGTCTCTAAATCGGAAGCGGAAACACTTAAGTTTTTATGGTCTAATTCGAAAAGAAAATTATCTAGAATAGGCAAAGTATTACTACTGTTAATAACACTACCTAAACTTGTAGTTGTTTTAATAAGTATGAACTCGATACTATAAACTTCATTTTATTTATTTTTTACAAATATATCTTAAACTAATAGATTTCAAAAAGTTTTTTATTAACATTACTTGCTATATTTTCGCTTGCGTAAAAAGGTAAACACTACTCCAAATAACAAGAGAATAACGATTGGCACTGCTACAGTTATGACTTGCGATTGGGTATAGGAAGCATAGACTTTTTCTTTATCCAAAATAGGTAAATTCACTTCCTTGCTTCTAATGTTAATAAGTCCGTTGTCGTCCAATAAATAATTGACGCAATTCATCATAAAATCTTTGTTGGCGTAAAGAACTCCAGTTCGTTGATCCAATCCTAATTCAACCTCTTTGCCATTTTTGTCCAATTGGTTTTTAATCACATCACCATCGGAAATAACAATCATTTTGCTTTCTTTTCCGGTGTTTTTGAAACTAGCATCTTTAAACGGTAAAACCCTGTTTTCGTATACGGAATGAAACTTTCCTTCGAGAAGAACTGCTACCGGATAATTTCCTGAGCCGGTAAAGTCCTTTGGTCCCAGTTCTTCAGATGCCATTCTTAAACTCACTTCAGTTGGTGCGCCAATCAGTTTTGAATATTGGGACGATTGCAGTAAAATTGTTTTATTGATGTCATTTTTCAATGGTTCAATAGGGCTCGCAAATTGAAATTTGATTCCGTCTAAATTAGTTACAATTGGATTATTTGCATCTTGCGAAGGATAAATCATCGGAGAAAGATACCAAGGCAATTTAACTTTTTGAGTCGAACTTCCCGGTTGGCCTGTTTCCAATATAATTGGTGTAGCCAATAAATCTTTTATCAAATCAGGATGCAGTCTTATTCCATACTTAAAGAACATATCATTCAGATTCAAATCTCTTGGAAATGCCAGATTTGCTCCAGTTTCATTATACAAACTGTCTATTTCCATATTGACCTGATCAACTAACCAAATCGTTTTTCCGCCGTTGATTATATATTGATCTAATACTTGTTTTTCTTCATCTGTGAAGGCTTCAGTTGGTTTGGCAATAATTGCTAAATCGTACTTTTTTAAATGTTCTAAAGTCTGAACCGGAGTTTTAGCAACCGAATCTAAAGTAAATGGTGCAATAAAATAATTGTCCCTAACTGATTTGATAAAATCCGCAATGTATCGGTCTTCAAGCTCACCATTACCATTAATTATCACTACTTTTTTCTGTTTGGCTTTTGAAACGGTATTGATTGCATTAGCAAATGCATATTCTAAATGTTGCACCGAACTCACCACTTTTTCGGCTGTTGATGCGCCCATCATGTTTTTTAGCAATGGCACTTTTACCGAACGATTGCCACAAGTTGCAACTGCCCATGGAAAAACTACTTCCTGGGTTTGTTGTGATTTGTCGTTTACAGTAACATTTACGGGAGTCAAACCACGTTGTATAAAAGATTGCATTATGCTGTCTTTCTCTTCTTCTTTTTCTAAAGGATTTACAAATTGGAAGATAATATTAGAATTATTCGATTTAAATTCTTCTAATAATTGTTGGGTTTCCGTTTGTAATTTTTTGAATTCTCCCGGAAAATCTCCTTCCAGAAAAACGTCTATATATAAAGGTTCTTTAACTTCGGCAACAATGTTTAAAGACGTTTGCGAAAGTGTATAGCGTTTGTCGGCAGTTAAGTCAAAACGTTTGTAAAGAAAATGACCAGCTAAGTTCAATATCACTATAAAACCTATAGTGAGCGCCATTTTTTTAAAGTTACTGTTTGCTGTTTTCATTACGATTTCAAAGATTTAAGTTTAAAAACAGTAAACGATAAAAACAGAAACGACACACTCACAAAATATAAAATATCTCTGGTGTCCAAAACACCGCGTGACATACTTTTGAAATGATAATCCATTCCGATTCGGGAAACAGCATCTTCAAAACCTATGGCATACGTTGAAATGCCTTCAAAACCAAAGTAAAAAAGGAAACATAAAAACACCGAAAGTAAAAAGGCCACAATCTGATTTTCAGAAAGTGTAGATGTAAAAATTCCGATAGAAGTATAAGCAGCAACTAGAAATAATAATCCGAAATAAGAACCCAATGTACTTCCCATATCAACATTGCCTTCGGGCATTCCTAAACTATTGATAACATAAACGTAAACCAATGTTGGTAACAGCGCAATGACAATCAGTAAAAACGAACCAAGAAATTTGCCGTTTACAATTTGCCAAAGCGATAACGGTTTGGTCAATAACAATTCAATTGTGCCTTGTTTTTTTTCATCCGAAAAGCTGCGCATTGTCACGGCCGGAATCAGGAAAATGAAAATCCATGGTGCCAATGTAAAAAACGGACTCAAATCGGCGAAACCACTTTGCAGTATGTTGTATTCGCCATCAAAAACCCAAAGGAACAATCCGTTGAGCAATAGAAACAATCCAATCACGAGGTAACCAATTGGTGAACCAAAGAAGGATTTTATTTCGCGTAACGCTATTGATTTCATATTGTCATTGCGAGGAACGAAGCACCCGAGCTTGCGAACAGGCCGTAAGGCAATCTCATCCTCATTTTTAAATGTTATTCTAAACTTACTAATTTATCCACGCTCCAAGCTTCCGGTTTTTCATTGAATAGTTTTTTGGTAAATGTCCAAACATCATAAAACAATTCCGATTGACGGTAATTTTCCAAATCATCTTCAGTTTCCCAAAAGCTATAGGTAAAGAAAACACACGGATTATTTTTATCCTGATACAACTCCAAAAAACGATTGCCTTCTGCGCCGCGTATCTTGTCTTTCATCACGTCAAAGTTTTCCAAAAATTTTTGAATATGCTCTTCGTGAAAACTCATTTTTACTATTCTGATGAACATAATTTTCTTCTAAACATTAATAAAAGAATAAACAATACAAAACTCAAAATGGCGATTGCTATATAATAGCTCATTTGAAAGCATAAATTGGTTCCATCACAATTTGAAATACATTCTCCATTTTCTGTTTCATATTTGAAACTTACCATCGTATTTAAAATTCCAAATCCAAATAAAATAACACCTAAAATTGAAAGTATTACTAAAATGTAAAATGTTGTTTTTTTCAATTTGAACATTTGTCTATTCTCTATATTCTTTGTTCTATTATCTTTTTCTGCCAACTATTTTCTGAATACTGAACACTAATTCCTAAACTCAATTGTCACCACATCTCTATAACTCAATCCTAATAAACTTGAAGCCGAACCAACAGTATCGGGATTACTTCTAAAAATAGCAATTTCCAAAAAACCAGCTTCGTTAAAAATCGCCAGTTTTTGTCCTTCATAATACTTTAACGGATATTTTTCTGAAATACCGATATCGGAGTATTTTGGCAAAATGGTTTTGATGGTCTTATTCTTAAACTGGATTTCATAAGGTCTCGCTTTGCCCATTTCCAAAAACATTTTTTTAGAAATATTGGTCACCGCATTTCCTAAATGATCGCTGTAAATCACATAGCCTTTAATTTGGTTTTCCTGAACAACGGCTTGTAATTCGGTTACTTCTTTGATGGTTTTAATTTCTTTACCAATTACGTTGAGCAAACCGCCTTTGGCTAAATGACAGGCTACTTTTACAAACACATCAAGGTCGGTGGCATCATTTGGCAAACGGTCGTGGATATTAATAGCAACCAATTTCTGCGGAACAATTTTTTGAATCAACATACTCAAAATACCATTATCGGCACAAACAAAATACTGGTCGTTCCATTGCATCGCAATGTGTTGGTTTTCGGCATTCAATTCGATGTCAACACCAATTAAATGTACAGTGCCTTTTGGAAAACTGCTATAAGCCGCACCGACTATATAAGAAGCTTCGGCAACGTTGAAAGCGTCAATATTGTGGGAAATATCAATAATCGTGGCTTCGCGAAATTCGGATAACAACTTAGCTTTTAAAGCACCAACAAAGTGGTCTTTTAATCCGTAATCGGTCGTTAAGGTGATTATTGACATAAATTGTTTATAACTTGGTTGAAATCGGTTCCAAAAATAGTAAAACCTATTCTTTTATTTGATTAAATTTGGATACAAAGCTAACAATTATATAGCTAATTATTCTAATTTAATACTCCTGCTTTTGAACGAACGTATCATTGAATTACACGACATTGCTCCGAAAGAATTTTGGGGCGCTCAAGATACTCATCTTGAAACCATCAAAAGGTATTATCCTAAACTCAAAATTGTCGCTCGTGGCACAACCCTCAAGGCATTTGGCGAAAAAGAAGAACTCGATGAGTTCGAAAAACGTTTCAATCGCCTGATGTTGCATTTCACGCGTTATAACAATATTGATGATAATGTAATTGATCGAGTCATACATAGTAATTCGCAGGAAGAGCAACGTATGCCTGACAGTGATAAAATTTTAGTGCACGGTATAGGAGGAAAGCTTATTAAAGCAATGACGCCTAACCAACAAAAGCTGGTAGATTATGTAGCCAAAAACGATATGGTTTTTGCTGTTGGTCCAGCCGGAACGGGTAAAACGTATACTGGAGTTGCCTTGGCCGTGAAAGCATTAAAAGAAAAGCAAGTAAAAAGAATTATTCTAACACGTCCTGCGGTTGAAGCTGGTGAAAATCTTGGTTTCCTGCCTGGTGATATGAAAGAAAAACTTGATCCGTACATGCAACCTTTGTATGATGCGTTGCGCGATATGTTGCCGCCACAAACTTTGGAAGACTACATCTTAAAAGGAATTATACAAATTGCACCATTGGCTTTTATGCGTGGAAGAACCTTGGATAATGCTTTCGTAATTTTGGATGAAGCTCAGAATACAACGCATTCACAAATGAAAATGTTCTTAACCCGTATGGGTAAAAGTGCAAAGTTTATCATCACGGGTGATCCGGGACAAGTTGATTTGCCACGCAGAACCATTTCGGGATTGAAAGAAGCGATACTTGTTTTAAAAGATGTTGAAGGAATTGGAATCATCTATCTTGATGACAAAGATATTGTTCGTCACCGATTAGTGAAAAAAGTGATTGATGCGTATAAGAGTATTGAGAATAACGATTAATCAATAGTTGTAATTTTAAAAACAAACCCTATCAATCTTTAACTTGACAGGGTTTTTTTTAATTTAAATTGATGACTAAAAAGTTCCTTCAAATTCCTATTTTTGCATCCACAACAACACAACATAATGAACACTATAACTACAACCCATTTCAATTTTCCGAATCAAAAATCAGTTTACCGCGGCAAAGTCCGTGAAGTCTATAACATCAACGATGACTTGTTGGTGATGATTGCCACTGATAGATTGTCTGCCTTTGATGTCGTAATGCCTAAAGGAATTCCTTATAAAGGACAAATTCTAAATCAAATCGCAACTAAGTTTATGCATTTGACACAAGATATTGTTCCGAATTGGCTTATTGCAACTCCCGATCCAAACGTAGCTGTTGGTCATTTATGTGAGCCTTTTAAGGTGGAAATGGTAATACGTGGTTATCTTTCTGGTCATGCAGCTCGTGAATATGCTCTTGGAAAAAGAACAATCTGCGGTGTAACTATGGCAGAAGGTTTAAAAGAGAATGACCAATTTCCGACACCTATTATTACGCCAACAACAAAAGCAGATAATGGTTCACATGACGAAGACATTTCGCGTGAAGCTATTTTGGCAAGCGGAATTGTTTCTGAAGAAGATTATTTGGTTTTAGAAAAGTATACTAGAGCTTTATACCAACGCGGAACTGAAATTGCGGCAAGCAGAGGTTTAATTTTGGTAGACACTAAATATGAATTCGGTAAAACCAAAGACGGAAAGATTGTCTTAATTGATGAAATTCATACGCCGGATTCCTCCCGTTATTTTTATGCTGATGGTTATCAGGAAAGACAAGATAAAGGTGAAGAGCAAAAACAATTATCAAAAGAGTTTGTTCGTCGTTGGTTGATAGAAAATGGTTTTCAGGGAAAAGAAGGGCAGCAAATTCCAAATATGACTGATGAATATATTGAAACGGTTTCTGAACGCTACATCGAATTGTATGAAAATATACTAGGTGAAAAATTTATCAAAGCCGATATATCGAATATCAATGAAAGAATAGAAAAGAATGTCTTGAGTTTTCTCGACTAACAAAATAATAATGAAATAAAGATTAACTAACCATCCTCTACTGCGGATGGTTTTTCTTTGTATAGACGTAATGAACTAATAATTAACTCATTTGTTAAAAATATGTTATACTATTTTTTTTCTGTAACGAATTACAAACACGATAGTCTTACCCTTTAATCATTAACATTTAAATCATCAATCATGAAGAAAACAATCATTATCCTAGGTTTAGCTCTTGTAGCTTTTACAGATGTTGCAATTGCAAGTACTGTTTCAACTTCAACTTTTACAACTTCAAAAGAAATTGTAGATTACACCAATACTCCATTATGTAGCGCTATTGTTAAAGGAGATATAGCAACAGTTAAAAAATTCGTTGAATATGGCAGCGATGTAAATGAATTATCAAATGGTATAACACCATTAATGTTAGCTGCTCGTTACAACAAAGTAGAGATTCTTAAATATCTATTGGAAAAAGGAGCAGACAAGAAAATCAAAGACGAAAGAGGAAATACAGCATTAAAATATGCTGAGTTTTCAAAAGCACAAGAAGCTTTGGAGTTTTTAAAACAAGCTTAAAATCAAAACTCAAAGCACCGTTTATTTATAAGCGGTGTTTTTTTTATTTAAAACAATCAGTAAAAAGGGTTTAAATGTTAAAAATTTGTTAAATTTAAGTACTATGCAAAACAAGGTATCTGTTTTTAGCCATATATTTGCATAGGATATTAATCTAAATAAAATCAATCATCATAAAAAATCAATCATCATGAAATCAACAATCATTTTTTTAGGACTAGTTGCTTTAAGCTTTACTAACGCAAATGCAACTACAGAGTTTGAAACTCAGGTTTTAGACCAACAAGAATCAGCTACATTAATTATAGAAACTTCAAGCAACAATGAAGTATCAAATGAAACTGACACAGCAATTTTTAATCCAGCTTCAGTTGTTGAAACTACTTATGTAAAAACAATCGAAGATGTGATAGCAGAAAACAAGTTAATTACAGAAAGTCAAGATGAAACTGTTCAACATCTTTCTATAGAAACAACTATTGAAGACCGAATTTCTGAGGACAATCAAATTATTGAAAGCACAATTTCAAATGAATTTTTCCCTTTAGATTTTGAAAAAATAAATCGTAAAATTCAATGTGTTAAAGTGTACAATAACAATCCTACTATTACAGTAGATTTAAAATTATAAGTTTAGGCTGATAACTTTTGCAGCCATGCGAAAGATAAAAGCATTCCGATTTATCGGGATGCTTTTTGTTTTTGTATTATTTGAAATAAGAAAAAGTATCATTGTTTTCTATTTTCAGCAAACTTTCATAAATCAGTTTGATAACGTTTTCCACGTCTTCACGATGAACCATTTCAACTGTAGTATGCATATAACGCAACGGTAAAGAAATCAAAGCCGAAGCAACGCCACCGTTACTATAAGCAAAAGCATCAGTATCAGTTCCGGTAGCTCTTGAAGTAGCATGACGCTGAAATGGAATTTTATTAGTTTCCGCTGTATTTACAATCAAATCTCTCAAAGTATTATGAACAGCCGGAGCATAAGCAATTACCGGACCTTTACCCATTTGTAAATCGCCTTCGATTTTCTTTTCAATCATTGGAGTTGTCGTGTCATGGCAAACATCGGTTACTATGGCAACATTAGGTTTTATAGTATTGGTAATCATTTCGGCACCACGAAGTCCAATTTCCTCTTGAACAGAATTGGTAACGTATAATCCAAAAGGCAATTTCTTTTTATTTTCTTTCAAAAGGCGGGCGACTTCGGCAATCATAAAACCACCCATTCTATTGTCGATAGCACGGCAAACAAATTTATTGCCATTCAAAATCATAAATTCATCAGGATAGGTTATAACGCAACCAACATGAACGCCTAGTTTTTCAACTTCGTCTTTAGTAGAACAACCACAATCTATAAATATATTGTGTAAGGTTGCTGATTCTTCTTTCCCGCGATTTCGAGTGTGAATTGCTGGCCAACCAAAAACACCTTTTACAATGCCTTTTTTAGTGTGAATGTTAACTCTTTTAGAAGGCGCGATTTGATGATCTGAGCCACCATTTCGTATAACATATATCAATCCTTCAGCAGTAATATAATTTACATACCAGGAAATTTCATCCGAATGTCCTTCAATAACCACTTTATATTTAGCATCCGGATTTATTACTCCCACAGCCGAACCATAAGTATCCGTTATAAAAGTATCTACATAAGGTTTCAAATAGTCCATCCATAGCTTTTGACCATTTGATTCATAACCTGTTGGAGAGGCATTATTTAAATAGGTTTCTAAAAAGGAAAGTGATGATTTGGTAAGTATAGATTTTGCTGCCATAAATATTTTTTTTGCTAAAATATAAATTTGGCATTACAGTTGTTAGAGATATTCCATATTTTTACCCTAATAAATAGTATCGATGCAAAAGTTAATTTATTTCTTTTTATTTCTTTCCGTCTCTTTTATTTCAAACGCCCAAATCACAAACGATTCCCAGGCAAAAAGAGACTCCATTATTGAAGCGAACGACACTATAGTACCCCTTGAAGAAGTTGTAGTCTACAGACATAAGTGGAGCGCAGCAGAAAAAAAGGAATTCCAATTACTTCAAAACAGAGTCTATAAAGTATATCCAATTGCTAAAATTGCCGCCGAAAGATTGACGGTCATGAATAAGAATATGGACAAAATGAAAACCAATAGAGAGAAAAAGAAATACTTCAAAATAGTTGAGAATTATATGGAAAACGAATTCACAGGGCAACTAAAAAAACTCTCAAGAAAGCAAGGTCAAATATTAGTTAAGCTAATCCATCGCCAAACGGGCTATACCACTTTCGAACTCATTAAAGATTATAAAAGCGGCTGGAAAGCATTCTGGTCAAACAACACCGCCAGATTATTCGATATAAATCTCAAAACAAAATATGCACCATATCAGGTGAACGAAGATTTTTTAATAGAATCCATTCTAGATCAAGCTTTCGTCAGAGGAAGATTGGTCAATCAGAAACCTGCAAACCCATTAGATATAGACGAACTCTATGATTACTGGGAGAAGAAAGCCAAAGAACTCAAAAAGTAAACATTTCTTTTTAAATTTTAGGAGCACAGTAATTCCTATCTTCAGGACGCGTCGTCCCGCTATCCGCTCTACCCTTTTAGTTTGTCATGCTGAGCCTGTCCAAGTACAAACTAAAAAGTATGCCGCTTCTATCGGGGCTAAAGAGGCCTTTCAGCTTTCATCAGGGAGTAATGAGTGCTGCCGTAGGTAGCCCATATGGGTAGCCTCGTTTAAATGGTGTTGTAAAACCCGAGTTATCAACACCTTAAAAAAAAGGCAAAAAAAGGTAAAGTTTTATTTGGAATGATTGCGATTTAGTTTTTATATTTGCACCCCGCAAGAGGGATATTGTTGTTTGAAAAACCGGAAAAATGAGGGATTTAAAATAAATTCAAAAATAATTTTAAAATTGCTTGTTGGTTAAAAAAGAATAGTTACTTTTGCACCCGCTTTGAATAGGAATGGCCTTCAGGTCGTTCATAAAAAAAAGAAGAATACGTTCATAGACATATTGAATTGACAGCCGTCTCGTCCACAAGACGAGACAACAAAAAGAGAGTAAGAGAATCGGAAGATTTTGAATAAAAGACTAGCCTTTGTCTAAATTACGATGCAGATTTATCCTGAATTTATTTCAGGAACTCAATCAGCATAACAATATACGATGAAGAGTTTGATCCTGGCTCAGGATGAACGCTAGCGGCAGGCTTAACACATGCAAGTCGAGGGGTAGT
>NZ_JANMXZ010000036.1:0-38811 GCF_031381455.1 Flavobacterium sp.
CCTTATGAATTTCTCAGCAAAAATGCTTCGCGATAATGCCTTATCCGACAAAGTAATAGTAGTAACTGGTGGCGGAAGTGGCTTAGGCAAAGCCATGACCAAATATTTCCTTGAATTAGGCGCCAAAGTTGCCATTTCTTCCCGTGATTTAGAAAAACTAAAAACCACTGCGGCCGAATTAGAAAAAGAGACAGGCGGAACATGTCTGCCAATTCAGTGCGATGTGCGTCATTATGACCAAGTAGAAGCCATGCTTGCCGAAGTTTTGAAAACCTTTGGAAAAGTGGATGTATTGCTTAACAATGCCGCCGGAAACTTCATCTCTCCTACTGAAAGACTTTCTGCCAACGCTTTTGACACCATAATTGATATCGTTTTAAAAGGTTCCAAAAACTGTACACTGGCTTTTGGAAAACATTGGATTGCCGAAAAACAAACCAATTGCAATGTCTTGAATATCGTAACTACATACGCATGGACAGGTTCAGGTTATGTGGTACCAAGTGCTACTGCCAAAGCCGGTGTTCTAGCCATGACCAGAAGTTTAGCAGTTGAATGGGCAAAATACGGCATCCGAATGAACGCTATTGCTCCCGGACCATTTCCAACAAAAGGCGCTTGGGACAGATTGCTGCCTGGCGATTTAGCCGAAAAATTTGATATGGCAAAAAAAGTTCCTTTGAAACGTGTTGGCGATCATCAAGAGTTAGCCAATTTAGCAGCTTATTTAGTTTCCGATTTCTCTGCGTATATCAATGGTGAAGTAATCGTTATTGATGGTGGCGAATGGTTACAAGGCGCAGGACAATTCAATATCCTTGAAAAAATTCCGCAGGAAATGTGGGATATGCTTGAGGCGATGATTAAGAATAAAGGAAGTAAATAATAGTGGCCAGTCGCAGTCGCAGTTGGCAGAATTGAGAAGGCAGTAATTTTAAAAACTATAAAATGAAACAGATTTTACTATTACTATTCGTGTTTTTTATAAACACAATATCTATAAATGCTCAGGATATAAATTCAATCCCTATTGAATCTGTCGATTATCTTGGTGTTAAAAAGGAAGGTCTTGGGGAATGTTTCTTCTTATATTTTGAAAAATTTAATATCCCTTATGGTGTTATTCTAATAAAAAAAGAATTTCTTGTTGATTCAAAAGAGGTAAAGGTAATTATGACACAATTTCAAGATTCAGAACCTTTAGCAGTTACAGTCTCAATTAACGATAAAGATTTGGTAAGAACCGAAAGACTAATTGCTATACCGTATTTCATTATTCGCGCTCGATTAAAAAATACGAATGATATATAGTTCATCCAGCATTTATGACTGAGGTATACGTTTCCGAAATTATGCCCGGAATCACTGAAAAAGATGTTGATGAAGTAAAAAAAGTAATGGAAAAACAACTCGCTGAGTAAATCTTTTTTCTTTTCTCTTTCTTCTTTCCTCTATCTCAAAACTTTACAACATTGTTAACAAAATTCCGTTGGCAAAGCCATAAATAATTGTATTTTTACGGCTCTAAATTTTTAAAAAATACATGGGTAAAATCATTGCTATTGCCAATCAAAAAGGCGGTGTTGGAAAAACAACAACTTCTGTAAACCTTGCAGCATCACTGGGAGTTTTAGAAAAAAAAGTGCTTTTAATAGACGCTGACCCACAAGCCAATGCCAGTTCCGGTTTGGGCATTGATGTGGAAAATGTAGCTATTGGCACCTATCAAATTCTGGAACACAGCAATACACCTGTAGAAGCAATAATTCCCTGCAGTGCTCCGAATGTTTGGGTAATTCCTTCACATATTGATTTGGTTGCTATTGAAATCGAATTGGTTGACAAAGAAAACCGCGAGTACATGCTGAAACTGGCGTTGGAAAGTGTGAAAGACGATTATGATTATATATTAATTGATTGCGCGCCATCTTTGGGTTTGCTTACGTTAAATGCATTAACCGCTGCTGACAGTGTGGTTATCCCAATTCAATGTGAATATTTTGCTTTGGAAGGTTTAGGAAAATTATTAAACACAATAAAAAGCGTTCAAAAAATACACAACGCCAATTTAGATATTGAAGGACTTTTATTAACCATGTTCGACTCTCGTTTGCGATTGTCAAATCAAGTGGTTGAAGAAGTGCAAAAACATTTTAGTGATATGGTTTTCAAAACAATCATTCAACGAAATGTGAAATTAAGCGAAGCACCAAGTTTTGGTGAAAGTATTATTAACTTTGATGCTACTAGCAGAGGTGCTACAAATTACTTAAGTTTAGCCCAAGAAATTATCAAGAAAAACAGCAATTAAGCCATGGCAAAAGCTATAAAAAAACAAGCATTAGGAAGAGGTTTATCAGCCTTATTGAAAGATCCTGAGAATGATATTAAATCGATTGGTGATAAAAATGCCGACAAACTTGTGGGCAATATCATCGAGTTAGATATTGAGGCAATTGCCATAAATCCGTTTCAACCGAGAAGCAATTTCAACGAAGATTCTTTGCAGGAATTGGCATCTTCTATCAAAGAACTTGGATTAATACAACCTATTACCGTTCGAAAATTAGACTTCAATAAATACCAATTGATTTCAGGTGAACGTCGTTTGCGTGCCTGCAAAATGGTGGGCTTAACAACTGTTCCTGCTTACATCCGAATTGCCAATGATAATGAGTCTTTGTTAATGGCTTTGGTAGAAAATATACAACGTCACGATTTAGACCCAATAGAGATTGCACTTTCATATCAAAGATTAATTGATGAAATCCAATTGACTCAGGAACAAATGAGCGAACGCGTTGGGAAAAAACGTTCTACGATTGCTAACTATTTGCGCTTGTTAAAGTTAGACCCAATCATTCAAACCGGAATTCGTGATGGATTTATCAGTATGGGACACGGTCGTGCTATTATTAATATCGAAGATCAAGACGTTCAAACTGATATTTATCAAAAAATAGTAAGCCAAAATCTTTCGGTTCGGGAGACTGAAGCCTTGGTGAAAAATTATCAGGACAGTATTAAACCTGCAACAACTAAAGCCAAAAAATCTGCATCTTTTAAAGTTGAGGATGATCAGAAAAAAGCATTCGTAAATTTCTTTAGTTCCAAAATAGACGTTAAAATTGCCGGAAACGGTAAAGGAAAAATTACGATTCCGTTTCACTCTGAAGAAGATTTTAACCGCATTATCAAACTAATAAAAGGTTAGTGAATAAGCTATACTACATAGTTTTACTTTTATTTCTATTTAGAAATCAATCGGCTTTTTCTCAGGAAATTGGCGGAGCTTTAAAAGCAAAAGATACCGTGAAATTAAAAGAAATTGATCCCCTTCGACCAACAAAAGCGGCTTTTTATTCTGCTATTGTGCCGGGTTTAGGTCAAGCTTACAATAAAAAATATTGGAAAATTCCTATTGTGTATGGTGCCATCGGAACCAGCCTTTATTTTTATATCGATAACAATAAAAAATACCATAAAGTTCGTGATGCTTACAAACGTAGATTATTGGGTTTTGACAATGACGAATATCAATATCTTGACGATAATCGGTTAGTACAAGCCCAACGTTTTTACCAACGAAATAGAGATTTATCCTTGTTGATTTCTGTTGGTCTTTATGTTTTAAATATTGTGGATGCCAATGTAGATGCGCATTTGATACAATTTAACGTGAACGATAAATTGTCTTTTCAGCCCGAAATTTATCCAAATGAAATCAATTATAAACCCAATTTAGGTTTAACTTTTAATTACAAATTCTAAATGAAAATAGCATTACTAGGATATGGTAAAATGGGCAAAGTAATCGAAAGAATTGCTTTAGAAAGAGGTCATGAAATTGTCTTGAAAAAAGATGAATTCAATACTTTTGACGGTTTAGAAAAAGCTAATGTTGCTATTGATTTTAGTGCCCCAAATGTTGCTGTTGAAAATATCTCTACTGCAATTAACCATGGAATTCCCGTAATCTCTGGAACTACAGGTTGGCTTGAAAATTACCATCAAATAGAAAAACTTTGTAACGAAAAAAACGCCGCTTTTCTTTATGGTTCTAATTTTAGTTTGGGCGTGAATTTATTCTTTGAACTAAATGATTTTTTGGCTAAGATGATGGCTAAGTTTAAAGATTACAAAGTTTCAATGGAAGAAATTCATCATACTCAAAAACTCGACAAACCTAGTGGAACTGCCATTTCATTAGCTAACGCTGTCATCAATCGTACCGATAAAAACAATTGGGCTATCGAAAACCCAAAAGAAGATGATGTCTTTATCGATGTAAAACGAATCGATGATTTTCCCGGAACACACAGCGTTTTTTACAATTCTGACGTTGATTTTATCGAAATAAAACATGTAGCGCACAACCGCGAAGGTTTTGCACTTGGTGCCGTGATTGCTGCCGAATGGATTATTGGTAAAAAGGGTATTTTCTCGATGAAGGATGTTTTAGAATTAGATAATAGAAAATAGAATAAAGAAAAACTGTAACAAATCACCCAACTGTTAAACTTATAGGCTCTTAAACTTTTAAACTCAACATCATGTCTCTATTTCATTGGTTTATATTTTTCCTTTTAGTTCAAATCATTCATGGTTTAGGAACTTGGAAATTATACGAAAAAGCAGGAAGAAAATCTTGGGAAGCATTTATTCCTGTTTACAATTCCATCGTTTTGATGAAAATCATCAACAGACCAACTTGGTGGACATTCCTTCTATTCATCCCGATTATAAACTTGATTATGTTTCCTGTAGTTTGGGTAGAAACCTTAAGAAGTTTTGGCAAAAACTCAACTGCTGATACTTTGTTAGGTATTTTCACTTGTGGACTTTATATTTATTATATCAATTACACACAAGATGTTACATATATTGCCGATAGAAGTTTGGTAGCAACCACAAAAACTGGTGACACTATTAGTTCATTACTTTTTGCAGTGGTTGTGGCAACTTTGGTACATACGTATGTGATGCAACCTTACACTATTCCATCGTCATCTTTGGAAAAATCATTGCTGATTGGTGATTTTCTTTTTGTGAGTAAGTTTCACTATGGCGCCAGAACACCAATGACGACAGTTGCTGCTCCGATGGTTCATGATACAGTGCCATTTATCCACACAAAATCATATTTATACGATGATAACAATCCAGAATCATGGAAGAATAAATTGCAGCTTCCCTATTTTAGATTTCCCGGTTTTGAAAAAATTGAAAACTCTGATATTGTAGTTTTCAATTGGCCTAGAGATACATTATTTCATATGTACAAACCTGCTGACAGAAGATACAGCAAACCTGTTGACAAAAAAACAAACTATGTAAAACGTTGTGTTGGAATTGCAGGTGACAGTCTACAGATTAAAAATGGTGATGTATATATTAATGGGAAATTATTGATCCTGCCTGAAAGAGCTAGACCACAATTTTGTTATGATGTTCAGCTTAAGGATGGTGCTGACGAAACGTTTTTGCAACAAAATGATGTAAAAGAATACACTTACGTATTTAAAATGGAGCGAAAACTTTGGGATAATAATATAGTTAGACAATTTTTACATGATGAGAACATCAGAGTTACAGAAGTAAGTAAAGATTCCACAAATGCTTATTTTAATGCACCTGCAGTTACTGCTGATATTTACAAAAAATTAAATTTAGGAATAGGCTATTATCAGGCCAATTTAACAGCACAAAAAGCTGATTTGTTGAAGAGTGATCCAAATGTAGAATCTGTAAAAAGATTTATTAAAACTGGGGTTGAAGATGGAATTTATCCTGACATGCAGGACGGAAGACCTTCTACTACTAACAATTGGAATAGTGATAATTTTGGTCCGATATACATTCCAAAAGCAGGAGCTACAGTTAAGCTAGACGCAAAATCACTTCCATTTTATAAAATCATCATTTCCGAATATGAAAAGAATAAATTAAAAGTATCGGGTAATGATATTTATATTAATGATAAAATAGCTACTACTTATACCTTTAAACAAAATTACTTTTGGATGATGGGAGACAATAGAAATAATTCCTTAGATGCACGTTATTTTGGGTACACACCCGAAGATCACATCGTTGGAAAACCTGTTTTTATTTGGATGAGTTGGGACAGCAACGGAAAAGGACTTAACAAAATACGTTGGGAAAGATTATTCACGACCGTTGGTGGCGATGGACAGCCACAATCCTATTTCAAGTATTTTCTTGGTTTGTTAGCCTTGTATTTTGTAGGTGATTATTTTTGGAAAAAGAGAAAAGCGAGTAAGGTTTAATGTTTATAGTTTGTGGTTTATGGTTGAAAGTGTAAACCATAAACCACAAACTATAAACCACAAACTATAAACCATGAACAATATCATATTACTCCCAAGCTACTTCCCTTCTATCAGCCATTTTGCAGCGATTGCCAAAGCGGAAATGGTAACTTTCGAAATGGAAGATAATTTTCAAAAGCAAACCAATCGTAACCGAATGTATATATACAGTCCAAACGGGATTCAACTGTTAAATGTTCCAATCAAGAATACAAAAGAAGCGCACCAACGTACAAAGGATGTCAAACTGGAAACTGCTTTTGATTGGCAAAAACAGCATTTCAAATCACTGGAAGCTGCTTATAGAACTTCGCCTTTCTTTGAATATTTTGAAGATGATATACTGCCGATTTTTCAAAAGAAACATACCTTTTTAATGGATTTAAATTTGGAAACTATGTCGATTGTTTCTAAATGTCTCCGATTGGAATTTGATTACAATGAAACTACCGAATATTTCCATGAAGTAAATGACAAAACCGACTTCAGAAATCTAATCAACGGAAAAAAAGACACCACTATTTTTGATCCTTACACACAGGTTTTCAGAGAGAAACATGGTTATTTGAACAACCTTTCTATTTTGGATTTGCTTTTCAATGAAGGAAGATATGCGTTGGACTATTTGAAAAAGCAATCACTTTAATTACTCGATAAAACTCAATCTCGTCATCACAGGAAAGTGATCTGAGTTTTCAAAATTGGTATAAGTGGCAAAACTTTTCACTTTCATCTTTTTACTGGCAAAAATATAGTCAATTCGGGCAGGATAATATTTGAATTTATAAGTTTGTCCAAAACCATTTCCGGATTCTACAAAACAATCATTCAAATCAGATTTGATGCTTCGATAAACATACGAAAACGGGCTGTTATTCATATCACCACAAATAATCACAGGATATTTACACTCGCTTTTATGCTTTACTAAAATTTCAGCTTGCTGTTCTTGCTTCTTAAAAGCATCTCGAATTCTGCTAAAAACTTGCTGTGATTTACTTTTATTAATAGCATCAACATGCTCTGAAATCTCATTCACATCGGGAGAGATTTTGATAGATTGCAAATGAATGTTATACACTCTAATCGTGTCTTTTCCCCTTTTAATATCGGCATAAATTATATTGTTTCCCGCCGTTGGAATTTTGAAATCGCCTTGGTTAAAAATCGGAAATTTAGAGAAAATAGCTTGTCCAGTTTTGATTTGTTTGCCTTCCATAAAAATGGCTTTGTACTTGTAGACTCTTAAGTCAACTTTAGCATTTTCCGAGTATTCCTGAATACACAAAATATCAGGGTTTTGCTCATTGATAAAACTCAAAATAGTGTTGCCTACGTCATCTCTATCAATCCAATCAAACAAGTTAAACAAACGAACGTTATAACTCATCACTGTAAAATCTTTTTCGGTTGCCTCAATATCATTGGAAGAAAACTTGTAGAATTTATTGATAAAAGTGATTCCCAGTAATAACACCAAGCCGGAAAGTATAACCTGGCGTTTTAATTGTAACAGCCAATAAATAAAAAACAAGGCGTTTAAAATAAGAAATAGTGGTAAAATTAAAGTCAACACGGAAAGCAGCGGAAACATTTTGGGTGCCAAAAATGGTAAAACATAAGCAACAAAAGTCAATACAGTTACGACTATATTGAATGCAAATACTACTTTATTAAACCATGATAATTTTTTCAAAAAAAATCTAATTTAAAAATTGCTTCGCCAGTTCGCTGACGCTCGTGTCCAAATTCCAATTAAAAAACAAAGAACAATACACAAAAAAAAACTATTTCCCAGCCTTGAAAAGAAACTCTTTTTCTTCTGCGGTCAGACTATCATAACCTGATTGACTGATTTTATCCAAAATCTCATCAAGCTGTTGTTGTGTTTTATCTTTGACAACAATCCTACTCTCTCTTTTCAGAGTCGGCTTTTTGGGGTTTACGTGCACTTTTTTGAAAGGTGTTGATTGCTTTTTGCTGAATAAATTCAACACTGAGTCTACAATCTTACTCAAATCGGTTCCGTTTTGCAACAGTTTGATGTAAATATAACCAAAAAATGCTCCACTCAAATGCGCAATATGTCCACCAGTGTTATTCATTTGAATTTGCAATAAATCCAATAACAAAATCACTGCTGTTATATGCCAAAGTTTTACATTTCCGATTAATAGCAATCGGATATCCATTAATGGTTGATATGTTGTAGTGGCAACAAGCAAAGCCATTATAGCGGCAGAAGCACCAACCATATTTGAAGTTTGATGCAGAAAATAAAAACTCACCACAAAAGACAATCCAGCAAAAATGGCACTCAAAAGATATAAGCCAAGATATTGTTTTTGTGTAAAAAAGGTTAGAAACAATCGGCTGGAAAAATTCAATACCATCATATTGAAAAACAAATGCATAAATCCATAATGGAAAAAAGCATAAGTCAACACGGTCCATGGTCTGGTTATAACAGTTGCTGGTTCGGAAGAAATTGCAACCCAATTGGGGAAATCAAAAACACCCGACTTAAATTGGTAGAAAAATATAATCGACAACAGAAAAAAACCAACATTCCAATAAATCATCTTATTGGCAATACCACCTACTCTATACTGAAATTTCAAATCTTCTATTATACTCATAATTTTAACTGCAAAGTTTCAATTTCTGAAGACTAATTACTGCCATCTGAACACTTATTTTTAATTCCAGCGGTTTTTATTAAACTGATTTCGTTTCCAATACCACATCATTATAAAACCTGTTAATGCTCCGCCAATATGCGCAAAATGGGCAATTCCGGTTCCGCCAGCGCCAAAAAGAGAACTTCCTCTAAAGCCTAAAAATAAATCGACTGCAATTATTCCAGGTACAAAATATTTAGCTTTAATCGGAATTGGAATAAACATAATACCCAATTCTGCGGTTGGAAACATAAAAGCAAACGCCGTTAGTAATCCATAAATAGCTCCGGAAGCTCCGAGTGAAGTCGATTGAAAATTCTGAACTGCTGAAGCTAAAATATTAAATTGTTCTTGAGTGCATTTAGCATTATCCAAAATGGTTTTCACTTTACTCGCCAACATCTGTCCTTTCTCGTCAAATATACTTCCATAATCAGCACTTAAAAGAATATGAATATCACTTTTTGATAAATTCAAAGTCGAAAGCTGCTCTAAAGCATATTGAATTTGGAAATAATTTACGGCCGTATGCAACGCTGCTGCACCTAATCCGCAAGAAATGTAAAAGAAAATGAATTTTTTTGCTCCCCAAAAATGCTCCAACGCAGCACCAAAAGAAACCAAGGCAAACATATTGAAAACAATATGCATTAAATTGGGCATCGGCGCATGCATAAACATACTGGTCAAAGGTTGCCAAACTCTAAAATTTGGGCTTTCAGGATAATATAAGGATAACACAGGATAAGCTTTGGCTACAAATTGTGAACCTATAAAAAATATAATATTGATAATCAGTAACTGCTTAACAGTATCGGTCATTCGCATCATACGCTGAATTTTTTATCTAAATCTTCCACACTCATCGTGATGAATGTTGGTTTTTGAAATGGTGATACATTAGGCTCTCTACAAGCAAAAAGATTGTGTACCAAATTTTCTTGTTCTTTTTCGGTTAAATAGGTTCCGGTTTTTACAGCCAAACTTTTGGCCATCGATTTGGCAATGGTATCGTTTTGACTAAAGCTGCTATCCGGAATTCCATCCTGCAAGTCACTCAATAACTCTTCCAAAACGATAGAAATTTCACTTTCAGTCACATTGACAGGCAAACCGGAAATGACCACATTGTCTTCGTTAATTGTTTCAAAAACAAACCCAGTGTTTTCCAAAGAAGATTTTAATTCGGATATCAATTCGATTTCTGCTGACGAATAATACAACTGCAACGGAAACAACATTTGCTGGCTTGATGCCTGATGCACCGTCATGCTTGTTAAAAACTCTTCATACATAACACGTTCGTGCGCTCGCGTCTGATTGATAATAACCATTCCAGATTTGATTGGGCTGACGATATATTTTTTTTGAATTTGATACGTTCGCTTAACCTCATGCTCTATTTCATTTTCTTCAAATAAAGAAGAAGTTACGGCATCATTTTCAAAAGTCATTTCGGCAATCTCTTGTCCCGCTTGTTTTAAACCTACATACAGACTTTCCCAACTCGGTTGCGCTTCCGGTTTTTTATAATTGGAAGATGATGCAAAAGCTTTATTTGGTTTAGCTCCGCTCTGTTCGGCTATGCCTCGAGTGTCCTCCGAAAACGGATTGTATTGTCTGTCAACCTGAACCGTTGGATATTCGGCTTCTTTATTTTGGTATTGATAAGGCGTATCTAAATTTGGATCCCTGTCAAAATCTAAAATTGGTGCTACATTGAATTGCCCCAAACTGTGTTTAATTGACGAACGTAAAATAGCATACAAAGCATGTTCGTCATCAAACTTAATTTCGGTTTTTGTCGGATGAATATTGATATCAATCGTATGTGGAGGCACATCTAAGTATAAAAAATAACTTGGCTGTGCACCAGCTGAAAGCAAACCTTCATAAGCCGCCATAACAGCATGATGCAAATAGCCGCTTTTGATATATCGGTTGTTGACAAAAAAGAATTGCTCTCCTCTATTTTTCTTTGCGAATTCGGGTTTTCCTATAAAACCGTGAAGATTAACGATTTCTGTTTCTTCTTTTACCGGAACTAATTTTTCATTGGTTTTGCCCGAAAAAATATTGACAATGCGTTGTCTGAAATTCGATATTGGCAGGTTAAACATTTCACTGCCGTTGTGATACATCGTAAAATGAATATTCGGATGCGCCATTGCCACACGCTGAAATTCATCAACAATATAACGTTGCTCCACCGTATCCGATTTTAAGAAATTACGTCGCGCAGGAATATTAAAAAACAAATTCTTAACCGAAAACGAAGTGCCTTTTGGCAACACTGAAGGTTCTTGCGAAACAAACTTACTGCCTTCGATGATGATGTGCGTTCCTAATTCTTCTTGCTCCTGCTTTGTCTTCATTTCTACATGAGCAATTGCAGCAATCGAGGCTAATGCTTCGCCACGAAACCCTTTGGTATGCAAAGAAAATAAATCCTCCGCATGACGGATTTTTGAAGTAGCATGACGCTCAAAACACAAACGAGAATCGGTAATACTCATTCCAATTCCATTATCAATAACCTGAATCAGTGATTTTCCTGCGTCTTTAACTATCAGTTTTATGTCGGTTGCTTTAGCATCAACAGCATTTTCCAATAATTCTTTAACTACAGAAGCTGGTCTTTGCACTACTTCGCCGGCAGCAATTTGGTTGGCAACATGATCGGGAAGTAATTGAATTATGCTTGACATATTTAGTGTTCAGTGTTCAGTAATAAGTGTTCAGTTTTGGTTAGCCGAAGTTAGCAAATTTAATGAAAAACTATTGGGATTTAAACTTAATAATTAGCTAAAAATAAAAAACCTTTCATGGTTATGAAAGGTTACAAATAAACTTCTATATTACTGTTTTCTTAGTCAAACTTAGTAACCAAAAAATCTATTTTCCTGTTTAAGTCTTCAAAAAAGTTATTGGGAGCTTTGATGATGAACTCAAAACCAGTAGTATTATTTTCTTTTTCTGGTGGTGGTGCTATTGCGTTATTGCTTTGTATTTCTAATAATAAATACTCACTAGGAACTTCTAATGCCTCAGCTAATTTTGAGATGTATTCGTGCCTGATACTTTTGCCATGTTCCCAATTACCAATAGTGGTTTGAGTAACCCCAACGGCATAAGCCAATTCTTCTTGTGAAATTCTCTTTTTTTCTCTGAGCAATTTTAGTTTAGTTCCTGTGGTCATTGTGGTTTAGGTTTTATAAATTGTGGTAAAATAATGAATACAATACGATGTAGGGTGCAATATAAATAGACCAATTTAATAAAATGTATAATTTTAAAACCAATTAAAAATGAAAAAATTTGTTTTAGCCACTATGGCAATCGTATTGTTTGTGAGTAACATAAATGCACAAGAAAAATTATCAGCAGAAGACAATGAGCGTCTTCAAGAAATTGTAAAAAAAGTAACTACAATTGCCGAAGAAAAAGCAAGAATTGTTACTTTTGATTTGATTTTCAAAGAAAGCTTTGAACTTGCTAATTTTGTAGTTGATGAAGAGAGTGAGTTGGCAAAAAAATTATCTAGCTCATTAGATGAAGCAACATTCAATGCCTTGAAAGGGAATGTTAAATTAACTTATGCCAATGGTGATTTTGAGGTTTTTGCAACAGATGACATGAATAACATTGGCAATGCAATACTAGCACATGCAAAAGAAAGGTTGGTTAAAGGATTATATGTGCCTAGGAGTTTGGAGGGTAGTTTGTCTTATGGGCAATCATCATTTAAGGATTTATTTTTTAAATATAAGGAATCGTCTGAGCAATTTTATAAAGATTTGACTACTTTTGAAAATCGAATAGACTTAGAAAAAAACGGTACAGATTGTTTAAAAGACAATAATGTATTTGAAGATTGGATTAAAGAAAATTTGACCAAAACTAAATATGAAAATTCTGAAGATGCAATAAATGATTATAGAAGTTTAGTAAGTCAGCAAGAAAATTTAATCAAGGATAATTTAGATTTTTTTAAAGAAATTGAGAAAAATAAAGAAGAATTTTTAAGTTTACTTGATAAAGAAGGTATGTTTGTTTCGCCAGTTATACCTCCAAATTCAACTAACGGTTGTGTAAATAATTGTATAAATGATGCTGTTGACTGTGGCGATGCTGCCGACGAAAATTATGCAGCAGCAATTGGTAGTTATTCCGTTGGAGCGATTTGGAATCCAATAGTTGCTGGTGCAGGAGCTCTATATGCAACTTTTGTGCATCATAATGCTCAACGTGCTTGTGTTAGAACATTTAATGGTTGTATTGGTCGATGTTAATTTTTAATTTTAAATACATGAATAAGAAGAATTTTTTTAGGGATTACATTACTTTTTTACCTTTTGTTATAGTTCTTTTGCCAAGTTTAGGTGAAAATTATTACTATGCAAATAAAATTTGTTCCTTTGGAATTATTAATGTTGCAATAATTTTATTTGTAATCGGAGCTATAATTGATATTATTTTAAACAAGAAAGAATCAGATTTTATATCAAAAATTTCTTTTTTTAATGTTATTACTTTAAGTATGCTCCTTTTAGTTTTAATTTTACATTTCAATCATTTCCTCTAAAAATGATTTTTTGACTCTATTTATTTTAGATTAAAAAAAATAATCTTAATATTTTTTTGCCGTTTTTGCTACCGCACGAATCCGTGTAGTAACTAGATTAAAACAACTAATAAACCACTATATGCTAGTGGTTTATTTATAAAAATTCAATCAGAATGAAATTTAAAAAATTCCTAGCAATAGCATTCCTATTGCCCATGATTTCTTTTGCCCAATCTGACCTTCAAACCGCCATCAAAGGAGGAGAAATTCTCTTAACTGGTTTAAGCGTTTTTAAAACTACTAAAGGTAGTAAGTCGGATAGCAAGATAATCGAAAGTGTTTGTGTCAAAAACAAACTGGTTGACAAAATCACTTTCAGGATAGTGGGGAAAAACGAGGAAGGAGACGAGGTTAAAAAAGAACTCGTTATCCAAAAAGACGGTAAAGAATGCCTCTTTGTATTACCCAAAGGCATTTATACATACGAAGTAGTATTACCCAACAAAGACATTTACAAAAAAGGGGAATACAAATTCGATGAAGATGTAATCATTACCATAAAAGATGATTAAAACAAAAAGGGTGCTCCAATTGGAATACCTTTTTTTATTGCTATAAGGTTACATCGTTTTCTTTCTCAACTCAGCCATCTTAATCGCGGCAATTGCGGCTTCGGTTCCTTTATTTCCGTGAAGGCCACCACTTCTGTCAATAGATTGTTGCTCATTATTATCAGTCAACAAACAAAAAATAACAGGAACATCAGTTTGCACATTCAAATCCTTGATGCCTTGGGTTACGCCATCACAAACAAATTCGAAATGCATCGTTTCTCCTTTTATCACGCAGCCAATGGTAATTACTACATCAACTTCCTGCGTTACAATCATTCGCTGAGCGCCATAAACAAGTTCAAAACTTCCAGGAACATTCCAACGGATAATATTTTCGGGTTTGGCACCGCAATCTAACAAGGCTGCTTCCGCTCCATTATATAAACCGTTTGTGATATGATCGTTCCATTCTGAAACAACAATCCCAAATCGAAAGTCTTTCGCGTTTGGGATTGTGTTTTTATCGTAATTGGATAAGTTTTTGTTTGCCGTAGCCATCTTTTTTAGTTTTACTTCGTCAGTTCGCTCCGCTCGTGTCAGTCGCAGTCGCAGTATGCAGTTTCTGAAAACTGAGACTGGGACTGTGAACTTTTTATTGCGCTAAACCAATCAAAGCGTCAATACTTTGTGCTTCCGGAGCTGTATCGTAATTATCTTTGATATCTGTGAAATATTTTAAGGCATCTGCTTTATTTCCTAAAACCAACGCCGTTTTACCTGCTTTTAATAAATATCTTGGTCTTGTTAATTCATTTTTATTAGCATCAGCCGCTTTGACATAATACTCTAAAGCTTCTTTTTGCTTGTTTTGTTGTGCGTAAGCATCTCCAATTGCTCCAATTGCAATAGTGCTTAACATTACATCATCCGATTTGAATTTCTCTAAACTCGTAATCGCTTCAGCATATTTTTTTGTATTCAAATACGAAACTCCGGCATAATAATTCGCCAAATTTCCAGCATCAGTTCCTGAATATTCATCAGCAATTTTTACTACTCCAAATTTTCCTTCAGAACCTTTTAAAACTAAATTATATAAAGAGTCTGATTTTGTTCCGGTGGCATCAACAGCTTTTTGAAAGTTTTGTTGCGCAACAAATAATTCGTTTGCTGCTTCCTCTTGGCTTGGTTCAGCAATAAATTTTTGATATAATAAATACGAAACTGTAGCTAAAGCAACAACTGCAAGAAATCCTAAAATGTATTTTTGATTTTTGGCTACAAAATCTTCTGCTCTTGAAGCTGATTCATCTAAAGTATCAAATGCTTTTGCTGTTGCGCTGTCTTTAGCATCAACATTTACATCTTCAATGAAGTTATTATCTAATTTTTCTGCTTTTGGTTTTGGTTCTTTATATCCCCTTTTGTTAAAAGTTGCCATTTATTTTTATTTAGTGTGCGCAAAAATAAAAATTAATTCATATTTAAAGGCTATTTTTCTCGATATTTTTGAATAATTTGCACCTAATAAATTTAGAGATTGAGATTATGCCGAATAAACACGATTCTTTCTCATATAAATTAGGAGTTTAAATATTAATTTACCCTTTCGGGAAAGTTGTTTTAAACAAAATAAACCACATAGAAACATAGAAAAAAGATTGTTTTAGTTCAATTCTTGAATTAGCATAGCTTTGTTTTACTTCAAAAAAGTGAAACGCCTTTAAAATAGCAGTGAAAAGTATGTTTCTATGTGGTAGAAAAAATAAAAATTAATTATACCCAGCGGGTTAATTTTAAACAAAAACTAAATTGTTTTTAAAGCGAATTTCATTACTCAATTATAAAAATTTTTCGGAAATCGCCTTCGAATTAGATACCAAAATCAATTGTTTTGTGGGTAAAAATGGCATAGGAAAAACAAATATCCTTGATGCTATCTATCATTTGGCAAACGGAAAAAGTTATTTCAATCCACTAGCGGTTCAAAACATTAAACACGGAGAAGAATTTTTTGTGGTTGATGGCGAATTTGAAAAAAACGAAAGAACCGAGCAAATTTTGTGCAGCTTAAAAAAAGGACAAAAGAAAATTCTCAAACGAAACGGTAAAGTTTATGAGAAATTCTCCGATCATATTGGCTTTATTCCTTTGGTAATAATTTCACCTGCTGATAGCAATTTGATTATTGAAGGCAGCGAAACCCGCAGAAAATTTATCGATACAGTCATTTCGCAATTGGATAGTTCCTATTTGCAGCAATTGATTCAATACCAAAAAATCATAAGTCAGCGAAATGCTTTATTGAAATATTTTGCGTTGAATCATGTTTTTGAAACCGATACTTTGTCCATTTATAACGAACAACTCAACACACTTGGTCAGTTTATTTTCGAAAAACGAAAAAAGTTCTTGATTGATTTTATTCCGATTTTTAACAATTACCATCGTGAAATTACTAACTCGGCCGAAACGGTGCAATTGGTTTATCAAAGTGATTTGTTTGAAAAAGATACGTTGACTTTATTGGAAGAAAACATCAGCAAAGACAGAGCCTTACATTACACTTCGGTTGGTGTGCACAAAGACGATTTATCATTTGAAATTGATAATTATCCGATTAAAAAGTTTGGTTCTCAAGGACAACAAAAATCATTTCTCATCGCATTAAAGTTGGCACAATTCGATTTTGTCAAAAAACAAAGCGGCGAAAAACCCATTTTACTGTTTGATGATATCTTTGATAAGCTAGATGAATTTCGCGTGAGCAAAATCATTGAAATGGTAAACAACGAAGAATTTGGTCAGTTATTTATTTCAGATACGCATCCGGAACGTACGGAAAACATAGTAAAAACAACACATCAGACTTATAAAATTTTTAATCTTTAGTATTGTTCAAATTTGTAATTTAGCGTTAAAATTTCAAAAACATGAAATCCAAATTATTTTCTCTTTTATTATTGAGTTTTCTATTTATATGTTGCCACGGACAAACATCCAATGCTGTTCATACTACCGATGCAAAATCATTTGCTGAAAAGCTAAAAGGCAATGAAAACCCACAATTATTAGACGTTAGAACTCCAGAAGAATATAGTACTGAACATATAGGCGATGCAAAAAATGTGAATTGGAATGATGACAATTTTGTTGCCAAAGCCACGACTTATGACAAATCAAAACCAATTTTTGTGTATTGCAAATTGGGTGGAAGAAGCGCACAAGCCGCAGATAAATTAGCCGAATTGGGTTTCAAAGAAATTTATAATCTTGATGGAGGCATTATGAAATGGAAGGCACAAGGTAATTCTAATGCTGAGCCAAATGCCAAAATTATTGGAATCTGCGACCAGGAATATGGTGAATTAATAAAATCGAGCGATAAGGTAATGATTGATTTCAATGCCAAATGGTGTGCGCCTTGTAAAAAAATGAATCCTTATATTTTGAAATTTCAGACAGTAATGAAGGAACGGATTAAAATTGTGCAATTGGACGCTGATGAAAACAAAACTATAGTAGAACAAATGAAATTAGATGGACTGCCAACCATAATCGTATATGAAAAAGGGAAAGAAGTTTGGCGAAACGTAGGTTATATTTCGGAAGAAGATTTGAAAAAACATTTGTAATATGATAACCAAAGAAGCTGTCCAATTTCTTGAAGATTTAGTTGCAAACAACAACACCGAATGGATGCATGCCAACAAAAAAAGGTATGAGAATTACAAGAAAGACTATCACAATTATATTGCAGCTGTTTTGGCAGCACTTAAGCCTTTGGACAAATCATTAGAACCATTGGAAGTTAAAAACTGTACCTTCAGAATCAATCGTGACATTCGTTTTTCAAAAGACAAATCGCCATACAAAACCAATATGGGCGTTTGGTTTACCCAAAATAAATTGGCTAAAAATAGTCCCGGCTATTACATTCATTTCGAAAAAGGAAAGTCCTTTGTCGCAGGTGGCGTTTGGTGTCCAGAACCAAATGAATTAAAAAGAATCCGAAAAGAAATTGCTTTTTTTTATGAAGATTTAGAAGCGATTGTCAATGATAAAAAATTTAAATCAGAATTTGGTGTATTAACTCGTGATGAAAACAATACGCTAAAAAAAGCACCTAAAGATTTCGACCCAAGTCATCCGGCTATTGAGTTTTTGAAACTGAAAAGTTATACCGCTTCCGAAAAAATTGATGACAAATTATTTTTAGATAAAGACTTTGCTAAAATTGTAGCTCAAAAATTAATTGTACTGAAACCAATGAACGATTTTCTAACAAGGGCTTTAGAAACTGAAGAGTAAACCATAATGTCAAAAAAGAGAATTTTATTTCTTGGGGAAACCTATCGCGCTGATGCAATTACTTGGATTAATGGTCTAAAGGAATTTGGCGACTTTGAAATTGTTACATGGGAACTTCAAACAAGCAGCAACGGCATCAATAGAATTAAAAGACTTTTTGAATTAGCCACCGCGATTTTAACGATAAAGCGCATAGTGAAAAAAAACAATCCCGATATGGTTATTGCTGAGCGAACCACAAGTTATGGTTATTTAGCAGCTATTTCGGGTTTAAAACCAATGGCAATTGCGCAACAAGGCATAACCGATTTATGGCCACATAATTCTCCCCTATATATTTTCAAAAAAATACTTCAGGATTATGCTTTCAAAAAAGCTGATTTAATTCATGCCTGGGGAAACACTATGGCTGAACATATGAAGGAAAGTAATGTAAATATGGACAAGGTAATGATTTTGCCAAAAGGAATTAATTTGGATTTTTTCCAGTTTAATGATGCTACAGATACTACAATGATAAATGCTGTTGTGTCTCGTGCTTTGGAACCTGAATACAGACATGACTTTATTTTGAAAGCATTTTCCATTATTAAACAGCGTAACATTTCTTTTAAACTGACCATCATTGGCGACGGAACAGAAATAAGAAAATTAAAAGCTTTAACAAAAGAATTGAGAATAGAAAATGAAGTCGATTTTGTCGGAAGAATTAATAATAATGACATTCCAAAGTTTTTACAACAAGCTAATTTTTATATCAGTACTCCTATAACCGAAGGCGTTTCTACATCACTTTTTGAAGCAATGGCATGTGGTTGTTTTCCAATTGTAAGTGATTTACCCGGCAATAGAAGTTGGATATCACAAAAAGTAAACGGAATACTTGTTAGTGTCGAAAATGAGTTTAATTTAGCACACGAATTGGAATGGGCATCTCTAAATAATGACTTTACAAAAAAGGCTGTTATCCAAAATCGGAAATTTGTAGAAGAAAATGCCAACTACAAAATCAATATGCAAAAAATTGCGTTAACGTATCACGATTTGATTAATAACAAGTAAACTACTCTCTAGCTTTATGTGTGGTATCAATGGTATTTTCCATTTAAATTATAAACAGGTTGATGAAAATCAGCTGGTAAAAATGCGAGACATTCTGGAACATCGTGGTCCGGATGACAAAGGTATTTATATCAACAACAATATTGGTTTAGGTCACAGACGTTTGTCAATTATTGATACTTCATCCGCCGGACACCAACCATTTTTTTCTGACGACGGAAGATATGTAATTGTATTCAACGGTGAAATTTATAATTATCAATCGTTTTATCCTGAATTAAAAAGCAAAGGAATCACACTGAAATCAGGTTCTGATACGGAAGTTTTACTAAAGCTTTATGAATTGTATGGTATGGAAATGCTGCACAAACTCAACGGAATGTTTGCTTTTGCTGTTTGGGACACGCAAGAAAAAAAGTTGACGCTTTGTCGTGACAGAATGGGTGTAAAACCGTTGTATTACTGTATTCATCAAAATACTTTATATTTTGCCTCTGAACAAAAAGCGCTTTTCGCCGCTGGTGTTCCGTTAGAAGTTTCTGAAAATGGCATGGAAGAATATTTCTTTAACCGATTTGTGGCTGGAGAAAATACGTTGTTTGCACATGTCAAAAAGATTTTGCCAGGACATTACATGACTATTGATGAAGAAGGGAAAAATAAAACTACAAGATGGTGGAATTTAAAGGAAAAAATTCAAAATCATGCTCAAATTCTAAATCCGAAAAAATGGTTTGAAGAAACTTTCTTCGAATCTGTTAAACTGCGAATGATCAGCGATGTTGCTGTTGGTGTTTTACTCAGTGGTGGATTAGATTCCTGTTCTATATTGTCTTCATTGCATGAGCAAAAATTTGAAAACATTGAAACGTTTAATATCAGTTTTTCCGAAGAAGAACACAATGAATACCATTTGGCAAAAAGAATAACAGAGGAATATGGATATACTTTCAATCATACCAAACTTGAAAATGACAGCCTGTATCAAAATCTGATTGAAACCTCCTATTTTCAGGATGAACCCATAATGCATCTTAATGAACCTCATTTATTAGCCATAGCTAAATTGGCAAAACCAAAAGTAAAAGTATTACTTTCCGGTGAAGGTGCAGATGAATTAATGGGTGGTTATGTTCGATACAAAGCACTAAAAAATCCATCTTTATTAAAAGTAATTTCACAGCTTAGTACTTTTGAAACCTTTAATAAAAGACCACGGTACGACAAATTATTACGCTATTCAAAAATCAATAATAATTCTGATTTAGTGCTATTCAATGGTTGCAATGTGTATCCCGATGACATTAATTCATTTTATGGTAATAAAGGGAAACCCGCCAATGAATATCGTTATCAAATCTTAAAAGAAGCACAGGAATTATATCCAAAAAACTTGCAGCGTCAGGCATTGTATTTTGACCAACACACCTATATGTGTTCGTTACTCGATAGAAATGATCGTTGTACCATGGGAACTTCAATCGAATGTCGTGAGCCTTTCTTAGACCAACGATTAATTGCCGGTTTGGGAACCTTGGATGACAAATGGATGTTTACCGGAAAAAAAGGAAAGTTCATTTTAAAAACTACGATGGAAAATAGACTTCCGAAAGAAGTTGTTGATTTCAGAAAAATTGGACTTAGCGCACCTTGGGGAAGTTATCTATTGCGTTTTCCGAGATTCGTTGATGAATTGGACAACTTTGCAAAAAGCCCAATTTTTGAAATGCCTTTCCTCGAAAACATTGATAGTACCAAACTAGTGGCTGAAGTCAGAAAAGGAAACACCAAAATCCTTCCTTATTTCATGCCGATATTTATGCTTCACAAATGGCAAAAAAACTACTATAACAAGTTTGCTTAAAAATTCTTTTGACTTACTTTTGTGAGCATGACTATTCAGAATAACTTCTCTTTAAAAAAATACAACACTTTTGGTATTGAAGCAAAAGCCAAACAGTTTGTTGCTGTTCATTCCATCGAAGATTTAAAAACCATTTTGCAGGAACACCAATCGGAACCAAAATTTATTCTTGGTGGTGGAAGCAATATGTTACTGACAAAAGACATTCAGGATTTGGTGATTCATATTGATTTGAAAGGCAAAAAAGTGCTTAGAGAAGATGATGATTTCGTTTGGGTTGAAAGTCAGGCCGGCGAAAACTGGCACGAATTTGTACTTTGGACAATCGACCAAAACTTTGGCGGTTTAGAAAACATGTCGCTTATTCCGGGAAATGTTGGAACAACTCCAGTGCAAAATATTGGCGCTTACGGAACAGAAATCAAAGATACTTTTGTTTCGTGTAATGCTATGACTATTGCCACTCAGGAAATGAAAACGTTCTCTAAAGAAGATTGTCACTTTGGTTATCGCGAAAGCATTTTCAAACACGAAGCCAAAGATCAATTTATCATTACTTCGGTAATTTTTAAACTCACCAAACGCAATCATAAAATCAACACTTCCTACGGTGATATCACTAAGGAATTAGAGAAGCAAAACGTGGTTACTCCTACTTTAAAAGATATTTCCAATGCGGTGATTGCGATTAGACAAAGTAAATTACCTGATCCGAAAGAGCTGGGAAACAGCGGAAGTTTTTTCAAAAACCCGATTATTCCAACAGCCCAATACGAAAGAGCACACGCTTTGCATCCCGAAATGCCACATTACATAATTTCAGAAACCGAAGTCAAAGTTCCGGCTGGATGGCTCATTGAAAGAGCCGGTTTTAAAGGAAAACGTTTTGGCGATGCCGGAATTCATAAAAATCAGGCACTTGTTTTGGTGAATTATGGTAACGCAACAGGACAGGAAATTTTAGCGGTTTCTACAGCTATTCAAGCTGCTATTTTGAAGGAATTTGGAATTGCCATTGAAGCAGAAGTTAATGTAATTTAAAAAATAGTAAAAAGGGATTAGGGAAAAGGGATAAGTTTCCTAATGACTAGCATCGAACTTATGCCTTATCCCTCTAAACTTATCCCTTAAATAATGTACATCCCAAAACTCTACAAAAACGAAAACCAAGAAGACATTCAAAACTTCATTCATCAGAATGGGTTTGGGATTTTGGTCAATCAAACGGATGGAAAGCTTTGGGCAACACATATTCCATTGCTTTTGGAAGAAAAAGATAGAAAACAAATTTTAGTTGGGCATGTTTCCAGAGAAAATCCACAAGCTGAAAGTTTTAAAACCAATGATGAAGTTTTAATTGTTTTTTCGGGTGTGCATACTTACATTTCTTCCTCTTGGTATGACCATGAAAATGTGCCAACATGGAATTATTTAGCAGTTCATGTATACGGAAAAGTGCAACTTCATTCGCTTGAAGAAAGTATTGAAGCCTTGAAAAGATTGGTCAACAAATACGAAGCAAAATCAGAGAAACCTGTTCGTGTAGAAGATTTATCAAAGAAAACAATGCTTCAGGCTAGAGGAATTGTTTCCTTCGAAATTGAAATCACAGCTATCGAAGCCAAGAAAAAGTTGTCACAAAACAGAGACGACAAAAACTACCAAACTATCATATCAAAACTAGAGAACTCTAATGATTATCAATCTATTGAAGTTGCCAAGGAAATGAAAAAAAACAGAAAATTGTAACGCTAAAAATTCATAATTTATAATTCAAAATTCAAAATTCCTTTTTGTACATTTGTAGTCCTTTTTAAACGTCGAAAAAGTACTATGTTATTAACTCTATTCTGTTTATTTGTTGCCGTTGTTGTTGTTCAATTCCTTTATTACATTGTAGTTTTTGGCAAGTTCTCATTTGCTAAACCACAAACTGGAACGCCTAAAAGAATTCCGATTTCAGTAATAGTTTGTGCAAAAAACGAAGAAGAAAATGTTAGAACATTAATTCCGTTGCTAGTTGAACAAAATTATCCGCAATTTGAAATTGTATTAATTGATGATGCTTCGAGTGATACTACGTTAGATATTTTTGAAGAATTTGAAAAACTGCATTCCAATATCAAATTGGTCAAAGTAGAAAATAACGAAGCTTTTTGGGGAAATAAAAAATACGCGTTGACTTTAGGAATCAAAGCAGCAAAGCACGAATATTTATTGTTCACAGATGCCGATTGTTTGCCTTCTTCCAAAGATTGGATTGCCACGATGAGCTCCCAATTTACTGTAGAGAAAACCATTGTTTTAGGTTACGGTGCTTATGATAAAATTGGTGGTTCTTTCCTAAATAAAATCATCCGATTTGAAACTTTATTGACGGCTACACAATATTTTTCTTGGGCAAAATTAGGTAAACCTTATATGGGTGTTGGTCGAAATTTGGCATACAAGCGTGAAGAATTTTTCAAAGTTCGTGGTTTCATGGATCATATGAAAATACGTTCTGGAGATGATGATTTGTTTATCAATCAGGCTGCAGAGAAAAAAAATACAACTGTTTGTTATTTGCCAGATAGTTTCACTTATTCTAAACCAAAAACTTCTTTTAAAGATTGGTTTACCCAAAAACGTCGTCATGTTTCTACAGCCAAACATTATAAAATATTCGACAGAAATCAATTAGGAATATTTTATGTTTCGCAGTTGCTATTTCTTTTATTACCAATCATTTTATTAGCATTTCAATTTCAATGGATTGCGGTTGTGAGTATCATTGGTTTCCGTTATATTTTTGCTTGGATTTCTATTGGATTTGCAGCAGGCAAACTAAAGGAAAAAGATGTAATGTATTGGTTCCCAATCATTGAAATCGTTTTGGTTTTTACACAATTAAATATTTTTATTACTAATACTTTCTCAAAACCAGTACATTGGAGATAAACGCTTATATAGAAAAAGCTAAAACTGGCGACCAAGTTGCCTTTACTTATTTGCTCGACCATTACTGGAATGAAGTGTATGGTTTTATGCTTAAACGTACCGAAAACGAAACCGATGCGGAAGATATTGCCATTGAAACGTTCTCTAAAGCTTTTGATAAAATCGCAATGTATAATCCCGAATTTCAATTCAACACTTGGCTGATTGCTATTGCCAAAAATGTACATATCGATATGCTTCGCAAAAAGAAATCGACCGTCTTTGTTGAAATCACTGATGAGGAAGACCACCAAGCCTATAATGTTGCAGATACTTCTCCATCTGTTGAAGATGCCTTAATAACCGAACAAAACTTATCCCGGTTATTACAGTTCATCAAAGAATTAAAACCTCATTATCAGGAAGTAATTCAGCTTCGCTATTTTCAGGAAATGAGTTATCAGGAAATTGCAGAACAACTCAATGAACCTTTGAGTAACGTCAAAATCAAATTGCTTCGCGCTAAAAAACTGCTGGCGGAAATCATCGAAAGCAAAAAATAATCCTTTCTATTTTATGTTAAAAATTCTATTAAAAACGCTGCATTTAAGGGAATTTTATGTTTATATTTTAAAGTTTTTATAAAATCACATACTTTTTTATAATTTTCTGCGTTATATAATAAAAACCATCTCGCTTATGTAACATAGATACTTAACTCAAAAACAAATACCCATGTCAAACGTTAGTATTTATGAAAAAAACTGGATAGATCTAGTTTTCGAAGACAAAAACAAAGCTTATGGTGCGTATCAGTTGCGCCAAGAAAATCCCAGAATTACATTAGTTGCCTTTTTTGGTGGAATACTGTTCCTTTTATCCTTAATTGGTTTGTGGTTATTAATTTCTTCCTTTGGTGCTAAACCTATTTTAGAACCAATTGAAGATGGTACCGTTATAACAATAACAGATTTTCATTATCCAAAACCTGATAAACCAGTCGAGCCAAAAACAAAAGCCACTCAAAGTCAAAGTCTGGTCAAACCAACTAATCTTTCACACATGGTTGTAGCGGCAACTCCACTTGCAGTAGACGTTCCAACAAATGACGATTTACCGACGAATCAAAATACGACACCTGGAACTGGAACTGACACACCAAAAACTGGTAATGAAGGTCCTGTTGAAACCATTACTTTTCCAATTGTTGAAAAAGGACCTGTAACTACTAATGAATTGGACCGACTTCCTGAATATCCTGGTGGTATTAAAAAATTCTATGAGTATGTTGGCTACAATTTTGAAAAGCCTGAAGTTGATGAAAGTTTGGGTGCTGTAAGTGTTATTACGTCTTTTGTTATTGAAAAAGATGGTTCAATGAGTTCAATCAGAGTACTTAGAAGTTCCGATAAAAATCTGGAAAGAGAAGCTATTCGCGTGTTAAAATCCTTAAAAGTGAAATGGTCACCAGGCTATAAAGACGGAGAGAAAATGAGAACACTTTACACGCTTCCAATAAAAATCGCTCTTTAGAAAATTAAATTAGTATTTGTTACTTTTTGCCCTTGAACCTGACCAGTATTTAAAAACTTGTCAGGTTTATTATTTTTTAATAACTCGTTTAAAACTTTTAGAAACTAAAGGCTTTTCTTTTGACCAAATACGGTATTATTGCAATTATGAAGATTACCTTAATTACCCTTCTTTTATCAACATTATTCTACTTTTCCAGTCCAAAAACTGGTGGTGATTTTGTGAATTCTAATGACGGTAATCCATTCGATGACAGTTTGCATATAACTTCCTCTTTCCCGATAAAAATGGGAAATGTTTCAGAAGCCTATATTGCCGAAAAAAGGCACTTTATAGATTCATTTTACAATAAAAACATCAATTCGCCTTTTTACAGCGGTGCATTTATTGTGGTCAAAAATGGTCGTGTACTTTATGAAGATTATAAAGGTTTTGCCAATGCGAGAACAGGTCAAAAGATTGACAAGAATACACCTATTCATCTAGCCTCGGTGAGTAAAGTTTTGACTTGTACAGCTATATTAAGATTGGTGCAACAAGACAATATTATGTTAGACCAAAAGGTAACCGATTGGCTTCCAAAGTTTCCTTACAAACAAACAACTATCAGAATATTGCTCAATCACAGAAGTGGTTTGCAGCATTATGCCAATTTTCCTGGATTGATGAAAAAGAGATGGAACAAAAAGAAGCTACTTTCTAATCAGGATGTTTTGGATTTGTTGGTGCAAAATAAATTCAGATTAAGAACTCCAAATGATACTCATTTTGATTATTGCAATACGAATTATGTAATTTTAGCTTTAATCATCGAAAAAGCAACTGGTTTAAACTATCGTCAGGCCATGCAAGAGTTGGTTTTCAAACCATTGGGAATGAAAAACTCCTATGTTTTTAATTACGAAACTGATAGAGAAACCGCTTCCAAATCGTATAGAGGAAGCACCATTTTTCCTTGGGATCAGTTTGATGGGTTGTATGGTGATAAAAATATTTATTCGACTCCACGAGATATCGTAAAGTTTGATATGGGAACGTATTCGACTGATTTTATCAAACCTGAACTTTTACAGCAAGCTTATTTTGGTTATAGCGCTGGTCATGTTGCAAAGCCAATTAAAGATTATGGATTGGGAATGCGTATGCGTTTTTTACCGCCAAATAATGAAAAAATGATCTATCATAACGGTTGGTGGCATGGCAACAATACGTCATTTGTTCCAGTTAAAAAAGATACGGTAACTGTTGTGTGTTTAGGAAATAAATATTCAAACAGACCTTATTCCACTCTGAGTATGGTAAGCAGCCTTTTTTATAAAAAGAAAACAGAAATTGAAACTCCGGTTCCAACTGAACAGGAACTTCAGGAACTTCTTGGGCAATAACTATTCTTTTACCAAATAAATTCCATCATCTTTAATCTCGATAAGTTTGTCTTTGTAAAGTAAACCGATGGCTTTTTTGAATGTTTTTTTACTCATCTTTAGCACCGTTTTGATGTCTTCCGGATGGCTGTTGTCATTCAATCGAAGAAAACCTCTGCTAGCTCTTAGTTCATCGAGGATTTTCTCTGCGTTGGGTTCAATGTTTTGGTAGCCTAATTTTTGTAACGATACATCGATTTTGTTATCAGGGCGAATCGCTTTTATATAACCTGTCATTCTATCTCCGGTTCGGATATCGTCATAAACCTGGTCTTTGTATAATAATCCTTTATGGATATCGTTGATGATGACATTAATCCCAACTTCGGTAATATGTGAAATAATTAAATCGACTTCGTCGCCAACAGCAACGGTTAGATTTTCATTATTCAAAAACTGATTGGTTTTACTCGAAGCTACAATTCTGTTAGTCTTTTCATCAATGTAAGCAAAGACTAAATAGCGCTTTCCTTTTTCCATTGGACGTGCCTGTTCTTTGAACGGAACCAGTATATCTTTCTCTAAACCCCAATCTAAAAAAGCACCAATATTATTGACATAATTCACACGAAGCAATCCAAATTCATCCATCAAAATATAGGGTTCCAATGTGGTGGCGACTGGTCTTTCTTCGTGGTCAAGATAAACAAAAACAATCAACTCATCGCCTATATTATATTCTTTTGGAACATATTTAACAGGCAGCAAAACATCGTCTTTTCCATCAGTTAAAAAAAGGCCAACTTTGGTTTCGCGTGCTATTTTGAGTGTATTGTAATGTCCTAGTTCCATCTTGTATACTTGTCGATTTTGCAGTGTAAAGATAGAAATTAGTAAGCAGTCACAGTAAGCAGTTGGCAGATTTTTAAAATTATTCTTCTTTAGCGTGAATAGTGTGCGGCTGCACTTTTGTAATTTAGAATTTCATATTTGGAATTTAAAACCTAATTTGTAGTTTTACAGTTGTAACAAAACCCGTGCTTTTTGTACTAACGAGACTATGAGTGACAACTTGGAACAATTATTTGTAAAACAATTAAAGGACAATCAAAACATTATCCACAAGATATGTAGGTTGTATACCAATGATGAAGATGCACACAAAGATTTGTTTCAGGAAATCACTATTCAACTATGGAAAGCATTCCCAAAATTTAGAGGTGAATCTAAATTCTCAACTTGGGCTTATCGTGTGGCACTAAACACTGCCATAACGCTCTATAGAAAAAGTACACGAGCAGTTGCGACTACACCTTATGAATCGCAAAAACATTTTTTATCGCAAGAAGAATACAACTTTGAAGAAGAAGAACAAATTAAGTTGATGTATCAAGCGGTGCAACAGTTAAATGATATCGAAAAAGCACTTGTATTTCTTTATTTAGAAGACAAAGATTACACGGAGATATCAGAAACACTTGGTATTAGCGAAGTAAATGCCCGAGTAAAAATGAACAGGATTAAAGGTAAATTAAAAAAAATATTAAATCCCTAAGGATTATGGAAGAGTTGGATTTATTAAAGAAAGCATGGCAAAAAGACAGCCATGCTTACGAGCAAATTTCGGAAAGCGAAATCTATAAAATGCTGCATAAAAAATCATCCTCTATTGTAAAATGGATTTTGATTATCAGCATTATTGAAGTCTTGTTTTGGACTGCGATAAGCGTTGCATATAACACGGATGAGTACATGAAAAAAGTCCATGCCGAAAATATGATAGTGTATTTCAAAGCGCTGAATTTTGTCAACTATGCTGTGATACTGTTGTTTATTTTCAATTTTTATAAAAATTATATAAAGATTTCAACCACAGCATCGACCAAACAATTGATGCAGGACATCTTAAGAACACGCAAAACAGTGAAATACTATGTTTGGTATAACCTGGGAATGATAGTCGTAAGCCTTATCGCTGGTTTTGTTATTGCGTATGCTTATAACCCAAAAATGGAGATATTGAAAAACAAAATTGCCAACGAATCTAATTACTATACTTTGTGCGTAACGCTTGGTATTATGCTGTTAACCATTATAGTCTTTGTTGGTTTATTCTGGTTATTTTACCGATTATTATATGGCATCTTACTCCGTAAATTGAATGCCAATTATAAAGAATTAAAGAAAATAGATTTGTAAAAAACAAATCCCGTCTAGTTCCAAAAAACAAGACGGGATTTTTTATAACTTTTCTAGTCAATTAATTTTTAACACAACGAACAGAAAGCGCCGTTTTCTTTAGAATAGAACCTCTAGTTACTGAATTGTTCAGATTCACATTTAAACTATAAGCTGTACTTGGATTTGATGCAGTAGCGCTCCACCAAAAGGCAACATCCCCCAAACTATTGAAAGGTTGATCTACTGGTTCGTAAGTTTGTGTTAAATAGCCATATCCTGCAGGAAGTGCGCTAAATCCGGCTTGATTTGTCGCCAAAACAGCTGAAGTTGACCATAAATCTCCCAAGTCTCTCATTTTGATTCCGGCTACACTTGTACCTCCTAAGAAATTAGTTAATGATGTCCATTCGGCATCACTTGGAATATGCCATCCAGTTGGTGCTAATCCTCTTGGATCATTAATAGCATACCAATTGTATAACTTACCATAAGTAGTTCCGTTTTCAGTAGTATTTTCAAAATAGCACCATGCTCCTGTTGTCAAAGCATCCCATTCTACCATATCAGTTACTTCTGGTATAACATCTCCATTTCTATATTTGCTCACATTTAGATTTTCTTTCATCCATTGTTTTCCATTAATAACAATACTTTGATAAGTATTTCCATCAACATCGATAACCGCACTTCCATTACTATATAGTTTGTTTAATGTAGAAAAAATAAGTTGATCTCCATAAAACGTTCCTTCAGAAGTTGTTCCGTAAGCTCTAACATAATAATTGGTATTGTTTGCAAGTGACATTAAGTTACATGAAAAACCTCCAGTCGCAGGATTGATTCCTGACCCAACAGAAAGTGAACCTTCAATAGTAGGATTTGGTGTCAAACCATAACATATTCCATATGCACTAGTTGTGGTAACAAATGATGGACTAATAACCCCAAAAACATTAGCCGATTCGTGACCAATACTCGTTACTGATTTTGTTTGTACACTAAAAACAGGCTCTGTAATTACTTCACCACCAGTTTCACTATCTGTCGCACAGCTTACAAATAGAACTGAAACCAAACAAAAAATTAAAATTTTTTTCATGTTATTTAGATTAATCGAAAGCAAATATAATCAAAACATACTGTAACTAATAAGTGCCACTGCAAAAAATTAAAGAGAAGTAATAAGTGTAAAAAAACCAATTTTAAGTCGGGATATACTTCGTCTCTTGATAACTATCGGGTCGCTTTGCTGGTGTCTTTTTTCTCTACATTCCATTCTCTGAGTTTGTTCAGACGTTCCTGTTCTTCAATTTCTTCGGCTGGAATTACCTTTAAAAAAGATGGATGCTGTTCGATAGCGTATTCTATTTTTTCTACAATTTGCTCAATAGTTTCGTTTTCATAATCAATCACCAATGGCTCTTTGATAATGAATGATTGCAGAATGTTTTTCTTTTTCATACGCAAACCCTTTTTGTCAAACGAACGACGGAATCCGTCAATTACTATTGGAACGACTATAGGTTTGTATTGCTTGATAATGTGCGCTGTTCCTTTTCGAACCGGTTTAAAAGATTTGGTTGTGCCTTGTGGAAACGTAATTACCCAACCATCTTCGAGTGCAATTCTGATGTTCTCCGTATCATTTGGATTTACCTCGCGTTTTTCGGTTACATCTTTTCCACCGGCACGCCATGTTCTTTCCACCGAAATCGAACCAACATAAGATAAAATCCTTGGTAACAATCCCGATTTCATAGTTTCACTCGCAGCCACATAATAGATATTCATCTTAGGTTGCCACAAATAGCCTACGTTTTTAATACTGTCTTGTCTTCCCGAAAGACTGGCGTTAAAAACATGAAACATGGCTACAACATCGGCAAAATAAGTCTGGTGATTGGAAATAAACAGTACGTTTTTATCTGGCAAAGAAGCGATGATTTCGGAACCGTCGATTTGTAATTCGTTAAAGCCTCTGTATCTTCTATGTGTAATAAGACCAAAAATTCGGATTAACCATTTTTTGATAAAAAGTATATGACCAAAAGGATTTCTTTTAAATAAACCCATAATTCAATTTATGTTAGTCCCGACGATTCGGGAGGCAAATCTACAAAAAGTAAAACTTTATAAAACCAATTTTAGTGTTTCTTTTAATTCACTCAACATCATTGCTGTTGCACCCCAAATGAAGTGTTCCTCGACTTGAAAGCCCGGCACTTCAATACTTTCTGCATAGGATGTTTTCATTGTATTGGTAACAATGATTTTATCATCTAAAAAATCTTTTAACGGCAATTCTACAATTCCGGCTACTTCATCTTCCTGCAATTCAAACGATAATTCATCTTGGCTGTAGCCAAAAAAAGGATGCACTATATAATTACTCGGCGGAATATAGACTTCGGTAAAAGCCCGAACTACATTTATAGTATTGGGATGAACTCCAATCTCTTCATGGGTTTCTCTTATAGCGGTTTGTTTTAAATCAATATCCTCGGGTTCAACTTTTCCTCCGGGAAACGCTATTTGTGAAGAATGAACACCATTATAGGAAGTCCGTAGAATTAATGCTAAATGAGTTTCCATTTTTTTTGGATAAAAAAGCATCATAACGGCTGCTTTCTTGGGAGTAATTTTAGTGAAATCGGTGTTCCGTAACAATTCTTCTCGGTTAGGTGGAACCATTTTTACATGCGCATGCGTTGCTGGAAGTTCAACATTTACTACTTTTGGTGCATATTTTATGAACTCATCGAAACGCATCTTGATTAGTTTAGGGATATAAATTTACCTTAAAAAAACAACGCACTCAAATTTTTAGCGCAATAAAATGTACAGCAAGGAAGAAGCATTACTCATAAAAAAAGAATTTTGGACAGCATTTGCTACTGCTTATCCTAGAAAATGGCTTTTGTATGACACCAAAATAAAAGATGTGACTTTCAAGTTTTATATCGATAATAAAAAGGCGCAAGTGCTTCTGGATATTGAGCCTAAAGATGAAGAAAAGGGCAAAATTTATTTTGAAAAGATTGAATCACTAAAAACAATTTTATTGGAAGATTATCTTCCTGAAGCTATTTTGGAGCGCAATTTTTATCTCGAAAGTGGCAAAATTATCAGCAGGATTTGGGTAGAAAAATTAGGTGTTAGTCTGAACAATAAAAATAATTGGGAAGCTATTTTTGACTTTTTCAACGAAACAATGACACAGTTCGAATATTTTTATTTTGAACACGAAGATTATATTAAAGATTTAGAAATCAATACTTAGCGTAAGATTACATCTTTGATTACTTCTTTTCCAAGTTCTTCGTTTATCATTTTGATAATCTTCTGTTTACCATAACTCAATTCTTCGCGCAACACTGCCGAAGTTAACGAAACATAAAGTGTTGTTCCTTTTAAAACGACTTCTTTTGTGTAACTATTGACACCATTTCCCATAAGCGATTTCCAAGCGTCTTCCACGTCAATTTTATCCATGCCAGATTGGAGTTTATTTTTTTCAATAAACTGTTTTAAAACATCTCCAATAGAACCTTCGTTGCTTACTCGTCTTGCCATTATTTAAATGAGAATGGTTTAAATTTTTTATAGGTGTATTCTATTTTTTCTTGGTTTTCCAATACTAAAGTAGAATCTTCAATGGTTATGATTTCTTCTTCCCATTTACCGAATTTTGTATGGTATTCGATGAAGAAAGTGTTGTCCTTTTCTACAACTTTAATATTTTCCTTGATTCCATTGGTTTGGAATTTTCCATCGAACTGCGGCATTACTTTTTGGCGAAAGCCAACCATTTCATTGTCAGACTGTCCCGAAGCTTCGGGATGTCGAAGTTCAAAATAATCGATACTTTCATTGATTTTATAATCTTTAGTCTTGCCAGTTGCCAATTTAACCTGCTTGATTTCCCAATAGCCATTGAGCTTTGCGATATCTTCCTTCTTCACATTAGAATGACATGAAATTAGTAGCAAAGCAAAAAGCAACACTCGAGCGTTAGCGAACAGGCGAAGCAAACTTATTTTTTTCATGGGTTAAAATCGAATTAGTGAATGACAAATTTAATTTTAAAATTTACAAAGTCATAGGAATTATATATTAATATTATGAACATTAAACTATTTTATATCTTTAAAGTCCAAAGACAAATTTCTTCAAAATGAAAAATATATTCCTACTTACATTTATTTTACTTTTCCTTACTAATTGCAGTTCCGATTCTTCACCAAATCCAGTTGTTGAAGAACAAATGTATTTTCCACCTAATGATGGAACGACAACCTGGACAACAAAATCTATTGCAGATTTGGGTTGGAATCAAAGTGCCGTTCAACCTTTATTGGATTATTTGGAATTAAAAAATTCTAAATCTTTTATCATTTTGGTTAATGGAAGAATTGTGATGGAAAATTATTTCAATGAACATTCAGCCACAACTCCTTGGTATTGGGCAAGTGCCGGAAAAACGTTGACCGCAACCATGACCGGAATTGCACAACAAGATGGATTTTTGAGCATTAACGATAAGGTTTCTGATTATATAGGAACCGGTTGGACTAGCGAAACATTGGCACAGGAAAATCTTATAACCAACAGACATTTACTGACGATGACTTCCGGAATTGATGATTATGTTGGAGGTGTTTATAGTGACGATGTTGATCCGTCAAGTTTAAATTATAAAGCCGATGCCGGAACACGTTGGGCTTATAGTAATGTATATGTGAAATTACAGGATGTTATAGCATCAGCTTCAGGACAAACATGGTCAGCATATTTTAATTCGGGATTGAGAGATAAATTAGGAATGACCGGAACTTGGATACAATCCGGAAATAATGTTGTGTATTGGAGCACGACAAGAAGTATGGCGCGTTTTGGATTGATGGCATTGAATAAAGGAAAATGGAATACAACACAAATTATAAACGAAACCTATTTTAATCAGGCGACATCGACTTCACAGAATATTAATCTTGCTTATGGTTATTTATGGTGGCTGAATGGAAAAGCGAGTTATCATTTACCACAAAGTCAGTTGCAACTCAATGGAAGCATTATTCCAACAGCACCAAACGATATGTTTATGGCATTGGGTAAAAATGACCAGAAAATTTATATTATTCCGAGTAAAAAAATGGTAATCATCAGAATGGGCGATGCCGCTGATAGCGAAAACTTGGCGTTATCTGATTTTGATGAAACGCTTTGGACAAAGATTAGTGCTTTGTATCAGTAAAATTACTTTCTAAATCTGATTACGGCATAAACAAATAATACAAAAGCAAATAGCCGCAACCCAAGGAAAATACTTGGCAATGGTTTTTCTAAAAAATAGCTAAGCACTACAATTCCGAGACTGACTACTATTAATTTTAACGAGGATGATTCCCTAAAAAAAGATAAAACTTTACTCATATAATTTACTATTTAAAAAACGAATCTACGAATTCAAATTTATTAAAAACTTGCAAATCTTCAAGACCTTCACCTACTCCAATATATTTTACAGGTATTTGAAACTGATCTGAAATTCCAATTACAACTCCGCCTTTGGCTGTTCCATCCAATTTAGTTACTGCAAGACACGAAACTTCTGTAGCAGCAGTAAATTGAGTGGCTTGTTCAAAAGCATTTTGTCCTGTTGAGCCATCCAAAACTAATAACACATCATGTGGAGCGTCTTCGACTACCTTTTGCATTACACGTTTTACTTTGGTTAACTCATTCATCAAATTGACTTTATTGTGTAAACGACCGGCAGTATCAATAATTACAACATCGGCATCTTGGGTAACCGCGCTCTGTAACGTATCAAAAGCAACCGAAGCAGGATCACTTCCCATTTGTTGTTTTACAATAGGCACACCGACTCTATCAGCCCAAATTTGCAATTGGTCAATCGCAGCAGCACGAAACGTATCGGCAGCACCAAGAACAACTTTATAACCCGCTTTTTTGAATTGGTACGCTAACTTTCCAATAGTCGTAGTTTTTCCGACGCCATTAACGCCAACAACCATAATTACGTATGGTTTTTTATTGGCTGGAATTGTAAACTCTGTTTCTTCACCCGATTTGGTTTCCGATAAAAGTCCGGCGATTTCTTCACGAAGAATTAGATTCAGTTCCTCTGTTCCCATATACTTATCATTGGAAACACGTTCTTCGATTCGCTTTATAATTTTTAGCGTTGTATTGACCCCAACATCCGAAGAAACTAAAACTTCCTCAAGATTGTCTAGAACTTCATCATCAACTTTTGACTTTCCGGCAACGGCTTTGGTTAGTTTGGAAAAGAAAGTTGTCTTAGTTTGTTCCAAACCTTTATCTAAAGTTTCCTTTTTTTCGGAGGAAAATATTCTTTTGAAAAAACTCATTGTATACGGTTAAAATTTTGGGTAAACCTCATAAAAAAATGGTTCGCGGTCAAAAATATGAAATTTTTATGAGGTTCTTTCTTCCTTAGGCAAAATATTAAATTCGGAAAAAATATAAAAATAAAAAAGCGACTTCCGAATGAAAGTAGCTTTGATATAAAATTTTATTGGAATTATTTCTTTGCTAAGAAACTATCCACTTCTTCTGGTGTCATGATGCTTTCAACAAAAGTATATGCTCCTGTTTTTGGAGATTTTACCATTTTGATAGCTTTTGATAATCTTTTAGAAGCTGTTTGCAGGGTTGCTACGGTTTTCTTTGCCATGATTTATATCTTTAAAATCCTTTTACAGATATTAGATTATTTAATTTCTTTGTGAACAGTCATTCTCTTCAAGATTGGATTAAATTTTTTAATCTCTAATCTGTCTGGAGTATTTTTTTTGTTTTTGTTTGTAATGTAACGAGAAGTCCCAGGAAGACCTGTTCCTTTGTGCTCAGTACACTCTAAAATAACTTGTATTCTATTACCTTTCTTTGCCATTTTGCTTTATTTTTATTGGATTAGGAATTATTTAATAAATCCTTCAACTTTTGCTTTTTTCAAAACAGCAGCCAATCCATTTTTATTGATTGTTTTAATTGTAGACGCAGCTACTCTTAGAGTAATCCATCTGTCTTCTTCAGCAAGATAGAAACGTTTTTTAACTAAGTTAACAGAAAATTTTCTCTTAGTTTTGTTCATTGCGTGAGAAACATTATTTCCTACCATCGCTCTTTTACCTGTAAGGTCACAAACTCTTGACATTATGCTTATCTTTTATCGTTATTCAATTCGAGGGTGCAAACTTAAGAAAAATAAATCATTGTAACAAAAATATTATTACAGATTTTTTGCTTTTTTTTTATTTGCTTTTTATTGATAGAATAGATTGTCTTTTTTGAACAAATTTATTAACAACTTAGCTTTAGTTAAAAGCATTTTTTAAAATTGCTGCCTGGAGTATTTCTAATGCTTTATTTGCCGTTCTATCTATCACTTTTTCACGCGGTTGGCCAAAATTAAATTCTTCAACAAAAACAGCTGTAGGCGTTGCTAAGGCAATAAAAACAGTCCCAACTTCAGCATCAGCGTCGCCTTTTGTTGGTCCTGCGTTTCCTGTTGTTGCAATGGCATAATCTGTTTTCATTAGTTTTTGAATTCCCAATGCCATTTCTGACGCTACTGCTGCGCTTACCACTGTATACTTTTCAATGGTTTTAGCACTAACACCCAACACTGAAATTTTAGTATCTGTTGCATAACTCACCACGCTTCCTCGAAAATAATCAGAAGCACCAGCAGCTGATGTTAGCATTTGTGCAATTTTTCCGCCTGTACAACTTTCAGCAGTTGCTATTGTTTTTCCTTGTTGGCAAAGTAATCTTCCGATAATGACCTCTATGGTTTCGTCTTCATCAAAACCAACGATAATATCTCCGATGATTTTGGTTAATGATTGTACATTTTCCTGAATAGCTTTTTCTAAAACTTCCTTATTTTCTCCGCGAGCGGTTAAACGCAAACGCACTCTTCCCGGACTTGGTAAATAGGCAAGCTTTATAAATTCTGGTAAATTGTTTTCCCAATATTCAATTCGTTCTGCTACTAAACTCTCACCTTGACCGTATGTTAGAATAGTTTTGTGAATAATGTATGGTCTTTTGAATTCGGCTACGATTTTCGGGATAAGTTGTTCGTTTACAATGCCTTTCATTTCATAAGGAACACCGGGCATCGAAACAAAAACGGTTGTTCCTTTTTGCATCCACATACCGGAAGCGGTGCCGTAATTATTTTTTAAAACCTGTGCTTTTGAAGGCAATAAGGCTTGATCTTTGTTAATTTGTGTCGGATTGAAATTCAGCTTGGTAAACAGTGCTACGATATGGTCTTCGACTTCCTGATTTCTAACAAAAGTATCCTCAAAATATTCACAAAAGGTATGTTTGGTAATATCATCTTTTGTTGGTCCAAGACCGCCAGTTATGATAACCAAATCCACTTTGTTTTGAAATGCCGAAAATGTTTTTAGAATGTGTTGCTTATCGTCGGAAATGGAAAGCATTTCGGTAGTTTGAACACCAATTTTATCTAATGCTTTGGCGATATATCCCGAATTGGTATCAACAATTTGCCCGATTAAAATTTCGTCACCGATTGTAACTATGGTTGCTTTCATTTTTTTTAAGTAGCTAAGTTGCTGAATGGCTAAGGCACTGAGGTTTTGATTTGGTTTACAAAAATACAAATCGATTACTAATTAGCCCCGATTGCAGCAATGTATCCTTTTTGTTTTTGTAGATAGCATCTCGACTGCGATCGATGTGACAAAAAAGATACTGCGAAAAGCGGGAATTACCATTATAGATAACGCCCGAACCAATCGCTTCTAATTTTACAATTCGAAATCTTTCTTGATTTCTTTTACTGCCTTGTCAACTTGACTTTGAATACTTGCGAAAGTATCATTGATTTCTTTGCGTTTGCCTTCTCTTTTTCCCCAAGCTTCAACTTCAAGAATTTCTTGGTGAGCAACAGTCATCCCTATTAAATCTAGTGAAGGTTTTATTTTGTGCGCATAGCTATACGCCAGATGATGGTCTTTTGTTTTGATACCTAAATCAATTTGTTTTAAGTCTTCAGGAACTTCTGTCACAAACAGTGTGATAATTTGCATTACGAATTCAGGGTCATTGTCTGAAAGAGCGTAAACTTTTGAGAGGTTGTAGTTTATTGCCATTATTTAATGTGTAATCTTAGTACTTTTTTGTTTTCTATAAATCCTTCTAGGATATCGTTTGGTGACACTTTGGCAACGCCCTCTGGTGTACCTGTGAAAATGATGTCGCCCTTTTTAAGTGTAAAAAACTGTGAAATATGCGAAATTATTTCGTCAATTTTCCACAACATATGACTTGTATTACCTTTCTGAACGGTTTTCCCGTTGTTTTGTAATTCAAAAGTAATATTTTCCGTTGAATTAAAATTATTTTTCGGATGAAAG
>NZ_JANMXZ010000018.1:0-8139 GCF_031381455.1 Flavobacterium sp.
TAATTGGTAAAGAAAATAAAACCTTCTTCATTAAACTTTTTCAAAAGTACCACTCGCGATTTCGGAAAACCGTCTAAGCCAATTGTTGCAATAGTCATGGCATTGACCTCTTCTACTCCACCAAAATCCTCGGTTTCGTGAAACCATCGGTTGAATAGATTAATAGGATCTTCCGGAATATTAGTTTCGAGAAGTTCGCTTTTTTCGTATGATTTTCGGTAGTTGCTTAAGTCTTTCATCATTAGATTGTTTAACCGCAAAGTTCGCAAAGTTTTTCGCAAAGTTCGCAAAGTTTTTATAAGTTGTTTACAATTCTTAGGATTCCTTTTTTTAATAAAACTTCATTTTTATCATGAACTCTTTTTTCTTTGCGAACTCTGCGGTTAAAAATTCAAAGTTAAACCTTTGTATTAAAAATTGCATACCTTTCATTACATTTGACAATATGAGAGCATTGAAAATTGTTTTTTGGACACTTTATCGCGTTTGGTTCTATATTTTAATGGCGATTCCCATAATTGTCATGTTCCCGTTTCTTTTTATTTCAATTCTTAAAGAAAAATGGTATCCTTATTTTTTTGTGATGGCCAGAATTTGGGCTAAAGTCATATTGTTTGGTATGGGTTTCAGAGTAAAACTGGAAACTCAAGAAGAAATCATTGAAGGCAAAAGTTATATGTTTATTGCCAATCACACTTCGATGACGGATATTATGCTGATGCTTTCGGTGGTAAAAAATCCTTTTGTTTTTGTGGGTAAAATGGAATTGACCAAGATTCCACTTTTTGGATTTTTCTATAAAAGGACTTGTATTTTGGTGGATAGAAGCAGTTCAAAAAGCAGAATGGCAGTTTTTGAAAGAGCGCAGAAAAAAATTGACCAAGGATTTAGCATTTGTATTTTTCCGGAAGGCGGAGTTCCCTTTGACGAATCAATTGTATTGGATGAATTTAAAGACGGCGCTTTCCGATTAGCGATTGACCATCATATTCCGATTGTCCCGCTTACTTTTGCCGATAACAAAAAACGCTTTTCTTATACTTTTTTTAGTGGAAGTCCAGGTTTGATGCGTGTAAAAATTCATCGCTTTTTCGATACTAAGATTCAAGCTTCCGATTATAAAAAGACTATTAAAGCTGAGGTTCGTCAAGTTATTTTAAAACAACTTCAAGAATTTAATCCATAAAAAAAAGAGTCCCTCCCGAAACTTCGGGATTAGGACTCTTTTCTGTTATTACTCGGAAGCAATAACACCTTCTAACTAATTTTAAAACTAACCTTAACTAAAACCTGTAGCTAATTCCGCTGTAAATCCCAAAGATATAAGGCTTGAAATTACCGGCGTTTGAACTAAAGGTATTCATTTGATATTTTACTGTTGGCTCTAAATTGAATTCAAAAGATTTCATAAAACCATATTTTACTCCCAATCCCAAATTGGTGCTGAAATGGATATCGTTTAAATTATTTGCTTTTCCGAGCAACACATCTCTGTCTTCTGATACAATTGAAATGCTATTGTCTTGTAAAAAAAGTGTGCTGAATCCACCAATAATCTTTATGCCGAATTTTTTATCAAAAAGAGAATATGTCATTTCGACAGGCATTTCTAAATAACCAATTTCCTGTTTCAGATAACCATTGTTTTCATGTATAAGGGTATTCTCAAAAGGCAACAATCCAGTTTCTGATGCTGTATTCAAGGCTCTATTGCTTGGCGTTTCTACATGTATCATCAAACTCGAAGCCGTTGGCGAAACATTGGCTAACATCTTAGCTTGAAGTCCGGTAAAGAACACAATGTCATTAGTATTATAGCTTATATTGACTTTGTTTAAGCCAGTTCTAACGGTTAATTTTTTATTTACAACATAACTTACACCAAGTCCGAAACCGACATTTGTGTTATACGATTTTGAATTTTTGGTAAGCGTTGAATCAATTGGCGAACCATTTGAAATTGAACCCAAAAAAATAGGGGCAACATTTGAAGTGAGTTGCCACCTATTTTTCTTAGATTCCTGCTTTAATTTGCTTTCTTTTTCATTAAGCAATTCTTCCAATTCATTATTAGCGACACTTTTGTTGGAAGCTGTGTCGTTTACTTTCTTTTCAATTTCTTTTGTTGCAATTTTTGAAATACCATCTCCTTTTAAATCATCAAGATTGATGTTTTTATTCTCAATTGATGTTTTATTTTTTTGTTCAATAGTTGTTAGTTTTCCTTGACTCGTTTGTTCGTCTAGTTTGAGAACGAGACTCGGGTCTTTTTCAACTTTCGATTGATTGCTGTTTGTCTTTTGAGCTACTTGGTTTTGAGATTTTTCAAAAACAGATTCAGAATTTGAGGTCTTATTTTTTTCAGAATTTGATTTGTTTTTCAAAGAACGATAATTGGACGACTTTCTATCAGCAACGGCAGATTTTGGAGAATAGATAGTTTTTTTAGTTTTATTTTCTGAAGCGGTGTTGTTTTTCACTTTATCATCAGTATTCGCAACAGCATCAGAAACGGAACTATTATTTTTCAATTCCTTTTTATTTGCAGCTTTTGTATTTGTATTACCGGAATTATTGTCATTTACAATAGCACTTTGCTTCGCCGGTTCGCTAAAGCTCGGGTCGGCTTTAATTTTACCATTATTTTTATTTACATCTTTCGTATTTGGGCGTTCTGTTTTGTTAGAATTGGTCTCGTTTACAACCGAATTTTCGGTTCTAATTTTTGGATTGTAAATCGATTTCGAGATTAAAAATCCAAGTAAAAAAACAGCAGCAACACCTGATAATTTCCACCAAAACGGAATTACTCTTCTTTTCTTTTTTTGATCGAGTTTTGCTTCAATATTTCCCCAAATTTCTTCCGAAGGAGTTACTTCGAAATCTTTGAATTTTTCTTGAAAAAGGCGATCTATGTTTTTTCTTTCACTCATTTTGCAGAAGGAAACGTTTTATTTAAAACATTTTTATGTTGTTCTATTTTTTCTTTTAAAATCATTCGCGCACGAGATAAATTTGATTTGGATGTTCCAATATTAATGGAAAGCATTTCAGCAATTTCAGCATGCGAATAATCATCATTTACATAAAGATTGAACACTAATCTGTACCTGTCGGGCAATTCCTGAATAATCTTTAGCAAATAATCTAATGATATATTCTCGTCATCAATTTCAATCTCGCAATCATCCGGAACATCTTCGTTTACTAAACTTAAAAAAGTCTGAGTTCTATATTGCTGTAAAACATTGTTAATCATAACCCGTTTTAGCCAACCATCAAAAGAACCTTTAAACGAATATTGCTCAATTTTATTAAAAATTAATATAAATCCATCTTGTAAATTGTCTTGAGCCTCAATATAATTGCGTGAATATTTTAGGCAAGCTGCAAACAGTTTTGGCGAATACAATTTGTATAACTGTTCTTGTGCTTTTCTATCATTGTTTTTGCAATCATTTATGAGTTGATTTAAATCCAATTTTCAAAAATTGATTGTTATTTAATTCGTCACAGGCACTTCATATTCTAGAAAAATATCATTGCCTTGGTTATCTTTTCCTTGATAAAATTTAAAAATATAGGTGCCATTACTTGTTACATAGAAATTAAAGGTATAGGTAGAAGCGCCATCCGCAGTACTCAACTCTTGACAATTATTTCTTTGCTCTACAACATTTTCAACCGCAATAGTCCTTACGTTTAAATCTTTTTCATAATACAATGAACTAAAGTGATAGCAACTTGTTGGCACGGTATAATGCACCGTTATTGGGTAGGTTTCTCCCAACGTAAATTCGGCAGGAATGTCAATACTTTCTATTGGTATTAATCTGTAAGAATATTGAGTATCATCACCCGGTGAACAAGAATTTAATATTAATAACAGAGCGAAAAGAGAAACTATTTTTTTCATTACATAAAAGATTTGTTGTTATGATACTTTTTTATAAAAAGGGTTGCGTTAAGGTAATAAAAAAATCCCGTTTCGTTTGCCGAACGAGACGGGATTTTTAGTTTGTTAAGCGTTACTTGCTTTAATATGATCTTTAATTTTCTGTTCTAATTCATCGGCTAATTCCGGATTGTCTTTTATCAAGACTTTAACCCCATCTCTTCCTTGCCCAAGTTTTGTATCGCCATAGCTAAACCAAGAACCTGCTTTTTTGATGATTTCAAACTCAACAGCCAAATCCAGAATTTCTCCTGTTTTAGAAACGCCTTCGCCATACATAATATCAAACTCTGCAGTTTTAAAAGGTGGTGCTACTTTGTTTTTAACCACTTTTACTTTGGTTCTGTTTCCAATTACGTTTTCACCATCTTTAATTTGAGAAGAACGGCGAATATCTAAACGAACAGAAGCATAGAATTTCAATGCATTTCCACCGGTTGTAGTTTCCGGGTTTCCAAACATAACACCAATTTTTTCTCTCAACTGATTAATGAAAAACACGGTGCAATTTGTTTTGCTTATCGTTCCGGTTAATTTTCTTAAGGCTTGCGACATCAAACGAGCATGCAATCCCATTTTAGAATCACCCATTTCACCTTCTATTTCGCTTTTCGGAGTCAACGCCGCAACCGAGTCAATAACAACGATGTCAATAGCACCGGAACGAATTAAGTTCTCTGCAATTTCCAAAGCTTGTTCTCCATTGTCAGGTTGAGACATAATTAAATTCTCAATATCTACGCCTAATTTTTCAGCATAATTTCTATCGAAAGCATGTTCCGCATCGATAAATGCTGCAATTCCACCCGCTTTTTGTGCTTCGGCAATGGCATGCAATGTTAAGGTTGTTTTCCCCGAAGATTCAGGGCCATATATTTCAATAACTCTTCCTCTTGGATAACCATTTACGCCCAAAGCTAAATCTAAACCAAGCGAACCTGAAGGAATAGTTTCTACTTCTTCGACTGCTTTGTCTCCCATTTTCATTACGGTTCCTTTTCCGTATGCTTTGTCTAATTTATCTAGCGTTAATTGTAATGCTTTTAATTTGGCTTCTTTTTCTGAACTCATTTTTTCTAAATTTTGTGGCATAAAAATAATGCTTTTTTTGATGTTATAGGATACAAATCAGAGGAGTTTTGAACAAATTATTTTGACACTTTGATTATCAATAAAGATATATGGGTTTGATTTTAAACAGGTATACTAAAAGTGTATATTTTCTTAAAATTTTAAAAAGTGTTTTTTAATCTTTTTTTATATTTCATCCCCTTGATTTTTTATATTTTTGTTCTCTATTTTTAAATTATGGAAAAGCTTATTTCATATCCAATTTCAGTCGTATACTATCTTTGTTTTGGATTGTGTTTGGTTATTTTTCATCCTATTCAATGGATTTGTTTCAATGTTTTTGGCTATCAGGCGCATAAAAAAAGTGTTGACTATTTGAACTTTTTTTTGACCAAATGCACAAACATTTTAGGGACAAGATATACTTTTGAAAACAGAGATACTATTCCAAAAGATGTCCCAATTATCTTTGTTTCCAACCATCAAAGCTTGTATGACATCATTGGGATTATATGGTATTTACGACGTTTTCACGCCAAGTTTGTCAGTAAAAAAGAATTAGGGAAAGGAATTCCAAGTGTTTCGTATAATCTGCGTCATGGCGGTTCTATTCTTATTGATAGAAAAGACCCAAAGCAAGCCATTCCGCTGATAAAAGAACTGTCAGAATACATCGAAAAGCACAAACGCTCTGCTGTCATTTTTCCGGAAGGCACCAGAAGTAAAGACGGAAAACCTAAAGAATTTGCACAAAGTGGCTTAAAAATCCTATGTAAATATGCGCCTTCGGCATATGTTGTTCCAATTACTATAAATAATTCGTGGAAAATGGTTAAATTTGGAGTTTTTCCAATGGGTTTGGGGAATCATTTACAATTTATAATTCACGAAGCTATCTCTGTAAAAGACTTCTCTTTTGAAGAATTGATGGAGAAAACAGAAAAAGCAGTAATACAATCTATTAAAATTTAAACAATGTCAACACAAAATATTCGCCTGGAAGTAATGCAATTTCTAGAAAATAAAGTAGAAGGTTTCATGGATGAGTTCTTGATTCCTGTTGAAAAAATTTGGCAGCCATCAGATTTCTTACCTAATTCTGAAGATGAAAATTTCTTTGAAGAAGTAAAAGAGCTAAGAGAAATTGCCAAAGATTTACCGTATGATTTTTGGGTAACACTAGTAGGAGATACCATTACCGAAGAAGCTTTGCCAACCTACGAATCTTGGTTGATGGATGTTGATGGTGTTGGTCAGGTTGAAAATAATCCTTGGAGCAAATGGGTGCGTCAATGGACAGGTGAAGAAAACCGTCACGGCGATTTGTTGAACAAATATTTGTACTTATCAGGGCGTGTTAATATGCGTGAAGTTGAAATCACAACGCAGCATTTAATCGCCGATGGGTTTGACATTGGTACAGGACGCGATCCATATAAAAATTTTGTTTACACCAGTTTCCAAGAATTGGCCACATATGTCTCGCATAATAGGGTTTCACAGATAGCAAAACAATTTGGTGATAAAAAGTTAGCAAAGATATGCAAGATGATTGCTGGTGACGAAATGCGTCATCACCATGCCTACAGCGAATTTGTAACTCAGATTTTTAAAGTTGATCCAAGCGAAATGCTATTGGCTTTCAACTATATGATGAAACAAAAAATTGTAATGCCTGCTCAGTTTTTAAGAGAATCAGGCGAAAAAATAGGCGCTGCCTTTTTAAATTTTTCAGATTCGGCACAGCGAATTGGAGTTTATACCGCAGCTGATTATGTGGATATTATGCAGAAGCTAATAGAGAAATGGGAAATAGATAAACTTTCAGGCTTGACAGACGAAGCAGAAAAAGCGAGAGATTATCTAATGAAATTGCCAGCCAGAATGGCAAAAGTTTCCGAAAGATTAGTGATTCCGGCTGAATCGACACTTTTCAAATGGGTTGAACCTGCGATGATTAGATAATAGACCCGAGGCGTAGCCGAATTGTATGGAGCGTAGCGGAATAAAAAAAGAGAATACCTGCCTGCCGCAGGCAGGGAAGATAGACATAAATCCTTTCTGAAAAGAGAGGATTTTTAAATTAATAATGATGTCAATAATTGATAAAACGATTCATTTTGTAAAAGAAAAATTAGAAAATGCCGAAGGCGGACACGATTGGTTTCACATTGAACGCGTTTACAAAAATTCACTTTTAATTGCCCAAGAAGAAAATTGTGATTTAACCGTTGTAAAACTTGGCGCGCTACTTCACGATATTGCCGACAGTAAATTCCACGATGGTGACGAAACTGTTGGTCCAAGAACCGCTCAGGCTTTTTTAGAAAGCGAAAATGTTTCCCAAGAAACAATCGTTCACGTGATAAACATCATTGAAAATATTTCGTTTAAAGGTGGAAATTTCGGGCAGCAATTTGACTCGAAAGAACTGCGGATAGTTCAGGATGCTGATAGATTGGATGCCATTGGTGCCATCGGAATTGCAAGATGTTTCAATTATGGAGGCTTTAAAAACAGAGCGTTATATAATCCGGCAATTCCACCAAAATTCAATATGAGCAAAGAAGAATACAAAACTTCCGAATCACCAACATTGAATCACTTCTACGAAAAGCTTCTTTTGTTAAAAGACAAAATGAATACGCCTTCAGGTAAAAAAATAGCCGAAGCACGACATCAATACATGGAAAATTTCCTTTCGCAGTTTTATGCCGAATGGAAAGGTGAGAAGTAGTGTTCAGTGTTCAGTTTGCAGTGTTCAGTTGTTTTACCTGACTGAAAACGATTTATTTTCCTTTAAAATCTGCTTTTCTTTTTTCTAAAAATGCGGTAGTGCCTTCCTTAAAATCTTCGGTGCCAAAGCATTTTCCAAAGTTTCTAATTTCGGTATCAAAACCATTGACGCCATCTTTATAATTAGCATTAATCGCTTTTATCGCTTTACCGATTGCAACAGGTGAATTTCTCATAATTTTGGATGCGATGCCTTTTGTGAATTCTAAAAGTTCAGCTTGTGGCACAACATGGTTCACTAAACCATAATTTTTTGCGGTTTCAGCATCAATCATACCGGCTGTCATAATCATTTCCATAGCGCGACCTTTTCCAAC
>NZ_JANMXZ010000026.1:0-51342 GCF_031381455.1 Flavobacterium sp.
CTGGAGTAGTATCAAGTCCGGCAACACGAACTGTAAGTCCAACAACAAATACAACATATAGTGTTACTGCATTAACGGATGCTAATTGCGCTTCACAATCAGGAGACAGAACGGGAAGCGCGGTTGTAAGTATCAAAACAACCATTTGGAAAATAACTTCTCCAGCTACCACACCAGCTTGGACAAATGGTTATCCGGATGCTACAACTGCAGCGATAATTGAAGCTTCTTATACTTCTGGTGGAAGTGATATTAATGCTTGTTCCCTAACAGTGAATAGTGCAACAGTTGTAATCTCTTTTGGCGATACTGTAACGCTGAGCGGTCCACTTGTAGCAAACGTTGGAAGTTTTGTGACATTTAATAATAATGCCAATTTAATACAAACTGGTTCAACATACACAAACTCGGGTGCCATTATTATTAAAAGAGATAGTTCTCTTTTGTATCGACTGGATTATACTTTGTGGTCATCTCCGGTTGCGGCGCAAAAACTGTTTGCTTTCTCGCCTTTAACTTCAATAAGTCCAACGGTACGTTTTTATACATATAATACTGCAACCAATGTTTATAATTCGGTTGTAGGTGTTTCGGCCGGGGCTGCTAGTACAGATGTCTTTGCAATCGGAACCGGATATCTAATTCGTATGCCTTATAATTGGCCAACTTATGTTAATTCATCCATTCAGGGAACTGCTTGGACGGGGACTTTTACAGGAGTGCCAAATAATGGTGACATTCAAGTAGCAGTATCTCTTTTAGGAACACCAGCAACTATAGGCCCGCCCCCTTATCCAGATAGATATGGCTATAATGCAGTAGGGAATCCATACCCGTCAAAAATTAATGTTCACAATTTTATAGATGCAAATGCTAATATCTCAGGGACATTATATTTCTGGAGAAAAACAAATACTACCGCCCCTTCGACTTCTTATGCAACCCTAACCAAAACTGCTTATGTAGCTAATGGTGCAGCGGGAGGTGATACTGGCGCAGGGTTCTTTCCTACAAGTCTAGACGGATCATCAGAACAAAACTGGGTTATAAATATAGGTCAAGGATTTTTTGTAAAAGCGACAAGTGGGACTACCATAAGCTTTACCAACGGTATGAGAAGAAGTTTAAATACCAATCAGTTTTTTAGAAATTCACAAACTACTACTACGGTAAACAACGGTTTGTATTGGTTGAATTTAACAGACAATACGGGAGTATACAGTCAAATGGCTGTAGGTTATAGCGCTGAAGGAACCCTTGGTTATGATAGAGGAATTGATGGTGAAAATATAAATAGGGAATTCTATTTAACCAGCTTGATAGGTGCGGATGAATACTCTATTCAAGGAAGACCTGATTTTGATTCGAGCGATATTGTTCCATTGTCATATAAAGCAGTTACTGCTGGGAATTATAATATCGCTATTGATCATACAGCTGGTTTATTTACAGATGTTAGTCAACCAATTTATGTAAAAGATAATTTAACAACGACTTATCATGACTTAAATACAGGAGCCTATAATTTTGCTACAGATGCAGGAACTTTTAACGACCGTTTTGAAATAGTATATGCGTTGCCATTAGGAATTGAAAATCCAATATTTACGGCTAACAGTGTGATTGTTTATAATCAGAATAATGAATTGATAATTAATACAGGTAGTGTAATTATGGCTTCTGTCAAGATATATGATATCAGAGGTAGATTATTGCAAGAACGAAAAGGAATTAACGCTAGTCAAACTTCAATGACCGCCGGTTTAGCAAACGAAGTGCTCTTAGTTCAAATTACTTCAGAAGATGGAGAAATGGTGACCAAGAAAGTAATCAAGTAAACATACTTACATTTTAAAACAAAAATCCTCACTAGTCATAGTGGGGATTTTTTTTGCTACATAGTTTGTTCATAACTACTGTATTACTTAGTTGTCTGATTTATACAGTTAAACTAGTTTAATGCTAATTTTGCCGAAAGATTATAATATAAATCACATTTAAAATACTTTTGAATATTTTAATGTTTATTCATTTTGTTTTATATAAATAAAATGATTACAAAAAATTTTAAAAAAAGCATTTAAACGCATAAATACGCATTTTATCGATAAATCATTTTTTTTAAAATGCGAACCTGGTATATTTGAAACTTAAAATCATTAATAAAACAAAACCCCAAATTCAAATAGTTAATCTATGAAAACTTTACACAAGCTATTCATTTTATGTATTATGCTAACGATGTATAATGGTGTAGCACAAACAGCAGGGCTGATTTACAAACCGGCAGGTAATGCATTAGGCAAAAGTGTTTTAGATCCAAATAATGATGGATTTGCATCGCCTTCTATATCAGGATTTTCAGGAACAGATTACGGTACCGGAAGTGAGTTACAAATGATAGCGTTGCCCGTTATTGTTGATGAGCCACTAGGCGATTTAACAACTGGTTCCGCTGGCGGTCATACCGATATTGTTACCAATAGTTCTGGTTCAAGACAATCATGCTATGTATTGGTAAAAAATGTAGACGGTATAGATTATCTTATTGTACGTTTTAGAATGGGTGGTAATTCCACTTCACCAAAAGCATATTCTATTTTATTTGATACCGACGGAAGTATCACTAATAATTATTCAGCATCAAATCCTGGTTTTGAACGAGAGGTTGTTTTGTCTGCAACTAATTCGGTTTCTGTTTATTCGCACAACGGAGCAGGAGCCACATTATTGCAAAGTTATAATGTTGATAATTATCAACAGCGGTCTGTTGCTTTGAGTACGGTTGGTGGAAACGCGGATTATTTTTATGATTTTTTTGTGCCTTTATCGGCAATTAATGCGGCAAGTGCCGTTCGTATGGCCGCTATAACTGTAAACTCACTTTCGAGTGGATTAGCGGGAACCATTTCAGATATAAATGGTCTTAATGATACTAGTTACGGTGGTAATCCAACTGCTATATTTCAAGCTGTCATAAGTGCTTCACCTCCTGTAACCTTAACTTCTTTAACTACAGGTTATTCGTTTCCCAATTTGATTACTTCAACACCTGTAATTACGAGTGTTTTGACCACTGCCAGCACAACTGTTGTAGGAACAAGTCAAGAAGCCAATGGAACTACCATTACTGTTTATAAAAATGGAACAAGTATTGGAACCACAACAGTAACTGCAAACGCATGGACTTTAACAGGAGTTTCGGGTCTGGTTGCTGGAAATTTAATAACAGCCAAAGCCACTGCTACAGGTAAAGATATATCAGCGGTTTCTAATACCGTTGAGGTCACAGCGGTGCAAACGTGTTATACACCAGCACCAATCAATTTAGTTAGAAATACAGGTCAAATAATTACTGGAAATTATGCGCATGCTGGTGGAGGAACTATTGTAGCGAGTACTGTTAGAATAAGACTTTATGAACAAGTGAATGCCACTACCTTTACAGAGATAAATGCCGCTTCAACAGTTTATGTAGCTACTAATGGGACATGGTCTTTTTCAACGGGTTTGGGACAAAGTGTTTTTAATACTACGACAATTATTGCTACCGCTACCTACAGCGGATGTATTTCAGGATATTCTGCAATAAATAAAAAAACATCTGGAAACGTAGGTACTACAACGGCTACGCCAACAATGGTTACTACTCAAATTATAGCTTCCCCATCGGTAGCAAGAAGCGTTCAGGTAACTAATAATGATGCAACAGCAAGTAATTTAATATTGTATATAAACGGATATCAAGTAGCAATTTCGCCAACAACGATAGCTTCAGCTGCATCCTATACTTTTAGTTATACTGGTTTTATACAAGGTGATATAGTAACCGCAAGAGCACAATCGACAACGATTGATTATTGGCTTTCCAATCCGACTACTGGTGTAATTGTAATAGCATCGGCAACGCCAAGTACAGCTCCAGTAATAACAGGAAGTTATACAGCGGGTGCAGGGAAAACCGTTACAGGAACTAGTGTTGAAATTTCGGGAACCGTAATTACTTTGTATAAAGCAGGTACTACTTTACTAGGAACCACAACAGTAAATTCTTTTGGGAATTGGTCTGTTGCTGGCTTGACTTTAGCTACAAATGATGTGCTTACAGCTTATGCCAAAGCAACTGTGAAAACTTTAAGTTCGGTTTCAAATTCTGTGACAGTTGCCGCTTCTGTGCCAACAGCACCTACGGTAACAGCACCTATAACGGCGGGCCAAACCACAATTAGCGGAACAGGTGGATTAGGAACAATTACAGTATATGTTGATGGTTCTTCCATTGGTACTACCACAGGCGCAAGTTGGACTTTATCCAGTATAAACCCATTGTATGTTTATAGAGGAGGAGTTGTTACAGCAACAAATACCGTAAGTGGCGTGCCTAGTGTATCTTCCAATCAAGTTACTATTCAAGGGGTGGTTAGTTTTTGTATTACAGATACAAGCGGAAATCCTATAACGACTAAATTATCAGAGGATCCGTTTTCTATAAGAATTACAGCAATGAGTGGTGCAAACTGTACCGGTAGCGTTTTCACAAGTTTTACCGGAACCGTTACAATTAGCAGTTCCAATACTATTGTTTCCGGCGGCGGAACAACGGCTAGTTTTGTAAATGGAGTTTTAACCACCACAATTGCAATTGGAGGTTCTGGAACAGGCGTTACAATAAATGTTGTTAATACGAATGATCCAACAGCAACTGGTACAACTTCATTGAATGTAACGGCTATAACGGCTGTTGTTTCTTCAAATCAAACTATTTGTTCGGGAACAGCACCAGCTAATTTAACTTTAGCAACCAATTTGAGTAGTATTGTGAAATGGCAAAAATCATCGGATACCTTGTTTACTTCTCCAGTAGATATTGCAAATACTACAACGACCTTAACGGGAGCAAGTATTGGTAACTTAACAGCAACAACTTATTTTAGAGCAGTACTTTTAACAGGAAGTAGTTCGACTGTATATTCTAATTATGTAACCATAACCGTTACCCCGGTATCAGTTGGAGGAACAGTTTCAGGAAGTGCAACAGTGTGTACAGGAACTAATAGTACCACAGTAACTTTAAGTGGTAATACAGGTAGTATTACGAAATGGCAATCTTCAACAGTAAGTGATTTTTCATCTGGTGTTACCGACATTGCTAATACAACTACAAGTTTAACGGCTACTAATTTAACGGCTACCGTGTATTACAGAGCGGTTGTTACTAATGGTGTTTGTACTTTTGCAAATAGCGCTATTGCGACAGTAACGGTAAACCAAGTTCCAACAGCTACAGCAGGAGGAAGCCAGACCATTTGTCAAACCGGAACTGCTACAGTAAGCGGAGCAAGTTCAACCAACGGTACAAGATTATGGACACATAACGGAGCAGGTTCAATAACTAATGCTACTACATTAACTCCAACTTATACTGCTGCGGCAGGCGATGCAGGAAACACAGTAACCTTGACGATGACAGTTACAAACAGTCCTTGTACAGCAGCAACTGCTACTTATACAGTGAATGTCAGTGATACACCAACAGCTACAGCAGGAGGAAGCCAGACCATTTGTCAAACCGGAACTGCTACAGTAAGCGGAGCAAGTTCAAGCAACGGTACAAGATTATGGACACATAACGGAGCGGGTTCAATAGCTAACGCTACTACATTAACTCCAACTTATACTGCCGTAGCAGGCGATGCAGGAAACACAGTAACCTTGACTATGACAGTTACAAACAGTCCTTGTACAGCAGCAACAGCTACTTATACAGTAAGTGTTAATGCCAGCTCTGTTGGAGGAACTGTTACGGGAGGTATAGCAACTTGTTCAGGAACAACTAGTGGATTGTTAACTTTATCAGGCCATATAGGAACAATAGTACGATGGGAATTTTCAGTTAGTCCTTTTACTAGTTGGACTACTATAGTTAATACTGCTACAACCTATGCTTCGGGAGCATTAACTCAAACAACCCAGTTCAGAGCTGTAGTACTTAGTGGTGTTTGTTCTGAAGCTAATTCAGGACCGACTACAGTTACTATAAGTAGTACTACATGGGACGGAAGTACTTGGAGCAATAATGCGCCAACTTCAACTACCTCAGCTAATTTCACAGGAAATTATACAGCTACTACTGATATCGTTGCTTGTAATATTACAGTATCTAATAATGCAGTCGTAGTAATTTCTAGTAATTTTGATGTTACATTAAATGGTGCTTTGACTGTATCATCAGGTAGTTTTACCCTTAACAATACTGCCAATTTAATTCAAAATGGTACAAACTTTACAAATTCAGGAAATATTATTGTTAAACGTAATAGTTCTGCATTAATACGTTTGGATTATACATTATGGTCATCTCCAGTTTCCGGACAAGGGCTATATGCTTTTTCACCGTTTACTTTTGCAAATCGTTTTTATGTGTATAGAACAACTAGCAATTTATATAATAACGCTGATATTGGATTTAATATAACCGGTTTAAATGGAAATGGTGTTAACGGTACAGATAATAACAATGTTCCATTTGCTTCAGCAAAAGGATATTTGATTAGACTGCCATGGAATCATCCAACCGCAGCAGCTGTTTGGAATGGTACTTTTACAGGTGTTCCAAACAATGGGAATATAACTATTGCAATGACTACAGGATATAATGCAGTTGGAAATCCATATCCATCAAGAATTAATGTTCACAATTTTATTGATGGAAATACTAATATTTCTGGACCATTATATCTTTGGAGAAAAACAAATGACACTGCGGCAACTTCATACGCAACACTTACCAAAACAGCTTATGTTGCCAATGGTGCAGTTGGTGGAGATACAGGAATAGATCCCGATACAGGAATAAGTTTTTTCCCAAATGGAGGTGGACTTGAGGCCAATTGGGTTATTAATATTGGACAAGGGTTTATTGTAAATGCTACAAGTAATACAAATTTAACTTTTACCAATGGCATGAGAAGAAGTTCAAATACAAACCAATTTTTTAGAGGACCGCAAACTATAAACACCGCAAATAATGGATTGTATTGGTTGAATTTGAATACTGATACGGGTATTTATAGCCAAATGGCTGTAGGGTATAGTCAAGAAGGAACACTAGGAGATGATAGAGGTATAGACGGAAAAAATATTAATCAGGAATTTTATTTAACAAGTTTGATAGGAACGAATGAATATTCTATTCAAGGGCGTCCAGAATTTCAAGCTACTGATAGTGTTCCATTATCTTATAAAGCTGTAACAGCGGGTAATTACACCATAACCATTGATCATGTTGATGGTCTATTTACAGGTGGTTCACAACCTATTTATTTGAAAGATAATTTGACTACAACTTACCATGACTTAACTACGGGAGCTTATTCATTTGTATCAACAGCAGGAATATTTACTGATCGTTTTGAAATAGTATATGCCTTACCACTAGGAACCGGAAACCCAATCTTTACAGCTAATAATGTTGTTATCTACAATCACAATAACGAATTTGTAGTTAATTCAGGTAACATTATTATGTCTTCTATTAAAGTATTTGATATTAGAGGTAGATTGTTGCAAGAGCGAAAAGCGATTAATGCTAGTCAAACTACAATTGGTAGTGGAATAGCAAATCAAGTTTTGTTAGTTCAAATTACTTCTGAATACGGAATAACAGTTACCAAAAAAGTAATTAGATAATTGAATTAGAAATACAGTTAAAATAAAAAATCCATCTTATGATGGATTTTTTATTTTGGAAAGGAAATTATTTTTAACCTTTTGAGTATTTAAGCGGTTCTTCTGTTTTTTTTGAAGGTATAAATTACAAATAAAACACCGGCAATTGCTAATAGAATCATTTTTCCATTAATAGGTGCTGGCTGTGGGTCATCACCTTCAAGTCCACCTCCACCTTGATCATCTCCAGGTTGCGCAAAAGCGACAAAATCAGACAATAAGATAAACGACAACAAATATAATTTCAAAAGCTTTTTCATAGACACTTTATATATAAGTGGTAAATATACTAATCATTTTTAAAAATAAAAAAAATAGTGCGTTAATAAAAGATTATTAATCAAATTCAGAAGTAAAGAATAATTTCACAGTAGGGAATTTGCTTTGTGTCATTTGTATAGTGAATTCAGAATCAGCTAAAAATACTAATTGACCATATTTATCATGCGCTAAGAATTTTTGCTTGATCCTTTTGAACTCTTTAAATTCTTCACCTTTTGGGTCATCGGGTTTTACCCAACACGCTTTGTGAACCGGAAAATTTTCATAACTGCATTTAGCGCCATATTCATGTTCCAAGCGGTATTGAATAACTTCGTATTGAAGTGCACCAACGGTTCCGATAATTTTTCGGTTATTCATTTCTAATGTAAACAATTGCGCTACACCTTCATCCATTAATTGGTCAATTCCCTTGTCTAATTGTTTTGCCTTTAATGGATCAGCATTATTGATATATCTAAAATGTTCCGGTGAAAAACTTGGAATTCCTTTGAAACTAATTATTTCAAATTCGTTTAAGGTGTCTCCAATTTTAAAATTCCCGGTATCGTGAAGACCTACAATATCTCCGGGATACGAGATGTCAACAATTTCTTTTTTCTCTGCAAAAAACGCATTTGGACTTGAGAATTTCAAATTCTTATTCAATCGTACGTGCATATAAGGTTTGTTGCGTTCAAAAGTTCCAGATACAATTTTTACAAACGCCAATCTATCTCTGTGTTTTGGATCCATATTAGCATGGATCTTAAATACAAAACCAGCCATCTTTTGTTCTTCAGGTTTCACTAAACGAGTTTCGGATTCTTTTGCTCTAGGCGCGGGTGCAATTTCAACAAAGCAATCAAGCAATTCTCTTACTCCAAAATTATTCAAGGCGGAACCAAAAAATACAGGTTGTAGATTTCCTGCTAGGTATTGCTCTCTGTCAAAAGCCGGATACACTTCTGAAATCAATTCCAGTTCATCACGAAGTTTAGCGGCTGGTTTTTCGCCAATGATTTTCTCCAATTCCGGACTTTCAATATCAGAGAAAGCAATAGTGTCTTCAATATTTTTGCGGCTATCACCACTAAACAAATTAATGTTTTGTTCCCAAATATTATAAATCCCCTGAAAATCATAACCCATTCCAATTGGGAAACTCAAAGGTGTTACATTTAGCCCCAATTTCTGCTCTACTTCATCCATCAAATCAAAGGCATCTTTTCCTTCTCTATCCAACTTATTAATAAAAACAATTATCGGAATGTGACGCATTCTACAAACAGAAACCAATTTTTCGGTTTGTTCCTCAACACCTTTGGCAACGTCAATTACCACAATAACACTGTCAACAGCGGTTAATGTTCTAAACGTGTCTTCGGCAAAATCCTTATGTCCTGGTGTATCTAGAATATTGATTTTTTTACCTTTATAATTAAATGCCAAAACAGAAGTCGATACCGAAATTCCTCTTTGACGCTCAATTTCCATAAAATCGGAAGTGGCTCCTTTTTTGATTTTATTATTTTTAACCGCTCCAGCTTCCTGAATAGCACCACCAAACAGCAATAACTTCTCTGTTAGCGTGGTTTTTCCAGCATCAGGATGCGAAATAATTCCAAAGGTTCTGCGACGTTCTATCTCTTTTAGAAAACTCATGATTTTGATAAATTGGTTGCAAAAATACTATTATTTACTGATTATTTCCACATGGTTTATATTTCAAATCTTTCTATAGGTTTTTCGTGTTAATAAAATTTTGTTAATACTAGTCACGATAGTTGTATAATGTGTTTGAATTGTTATTTTTGTTAATTGTTACCTTGCTTTCCTAAAGTATTTTTCGGAAGTTATTAAACACATGATTAATAGTTATTTAGTATATAAATTTTTTTTAGCATGAATATCAAACAGTTTTTTTTAGGGTTCTTCTTTTTACTCTCATTTGCAAGTAATGCACAAAATAATACAAAGGAAGTTTTGTTTACAATCAATGAGAAACCTTATTATACAGATGAGTTTTCTAGGATTTACAAAAAGAATTTAGATTTGGTAAAAGATGATTCTCAAAAAGATTTAAATCAATATTTAGAACTTTTTGTTGGATATAAGTTAAAAGTAAACAAAGCGTATAAACTTGGTTTGCAAGATGGAGCACAATACAAAAGTGAGTTAAAATCATACAGAGCGCAATTAGCCAAAAACTATTTTAACGATACAAAAATCACTCAGGAGCTTATAGAAGAAGGATATAACCGACTTCAAAAAGAAATCAGAGCTTCACACATTCTTATTTTAGTAGATGAAAACGCCTCACCCGAAGACACTTTAAAGGCCTATAAAAAAATTGAAGACATCAGTAAAAAAGCAATTGCCGGAGAAGATTTTGCAAACTTAGCTGTTCAGTATTCGGAAGATCCATCTGCTAAAGAAAACAAAGGAGATTTAGGTTATTTCTCCGCTTTCAGAATGGTTTACTCATTTGAAAATGCAGCTTACAAAACACAAAAAGGAAAAGTCTCTAAAATAATCAGAACACGTTTTGGATACCATATATTGAAAATTAATGAAATAAGAGCCAATCGCGGTGAAATTACGGTGGCTCATATTATGATTTTAAAACCAAAACCAGAAGAAACTGAAAAAGATGCTGAAAAAACCATCAACGAAATTTATCAAAAAATTCAGCAAGGAGAAAAGTTTGAAGATTTAGCCAAACAATTCTCAGAAGATAAATCCTCTGCTTCAAAAGGCGGCGTATTAAATAAATTTGGTTCTGGACAATTGAGTTCTGAAGAATTTGAAAATGTTGCTTTTTCTCTTGCGAATCCTAATGATATTTCAAAACCATTTAGCTCTGATTTTGGGTGGCATATTGTTAAGTTAATAGAAAAACATCCCATAAAATCAATGGATGAAATGAAAAATGAGTTAGAAGCTAAAATCGGTAAAGACGATAGATCTAAAAAAATCACAGCTTCTTTAAACGAAAAACTCAGAAAAAAATATACCTATAAAAAAGATGCTAAACAGTATGGACTGATTTCAAAATTAGTAACCAACGATTTTTATGAGGCAAAATGGGCACTTCCGGCAAACGCAAGTGAATACACTACTGCTTTACTCACTATTAATGAAAAGAAAATTGAGGGCAAGGCATTCTTGGATTTTATAGACAAACAACAAAAAGCAGGTTTAAAAGTAAAGCCGTTATCAAAGTTAGTTGACACTTTGTATGATAAATTTTTGGACGAACAATTGACCGCATACTATGATGAAAATTTGGAAACTGAATTTTCTGATTTTGCAAACGTGATGGAAGAATATCGTGACGGATTATTGCTTTTTGACTTAATGGAAAAAGAAATTTGGGATCGTGCTAAAACGGATACTTTGGGTTTGAAAAAGTTTTATGATGAGCATAAAATGGAGCATATGTGGAAGAAAAGAGTTGAGGTGACAATTGCTTCATCTACTAAACAAGACATGATTAAAAAAGCCCAAGCATTTTTGAAGAAAAATGAGAAGCCACAAGCTATTAAAGATAAATTGAATGTTGAAAATGTAATCAACGTAATGACAAATAGCGGAGTTTTTGAAGAAGGAAGTGATGGGTTGCCAAAAACAATGAAATACAATCCTGGCGTTTCAGACGTTTTTAAAGAAGGAGAATATTATTTTGTGACCAAAGTGGATAAAGTGATGCCAGCCGGAGTTAAAACAATTGAGGAGTGCAAAGGCAAGCTTATCAATGAATATCAGCAATATTTAGAACAAAGCTGGGTGTCCGATTTAAAAAAGGAATTCACCATTAAAGTCAACCAAGAAGCTTTTGACCGTGTAAAAAAACTTCTTAATCAATAAAATGATTCGAAATAGTTTTTTCCTCATTTTTTTAATGGTTTGCTCCTGTGATTATTTCAAACCAGAACAAAAATCGCAGTCAATTGCGCGAGTAGGTAAAAATTATTTGTACAAAAGTGATATTGCAAAATTAGTTCCTGCCGGAACTTCAAAAGAAGATAGTTTGCTTTTGGTTCGTGATTTTATTGATCGTTGGGCAAGTCAAAAATTGCTGATTGAAGCTGCAGAGAGAAATCTAAGCGATGCTAAAAAGAAAGAGTATAGTTCATTAATTAAACAGTATGAAATCGATTTATACACTAGTGCTTATATAGAAGAAATAGTAAAAAGCACTGTTGATACAGTCGTAACCCAAGAGGAATTAAAAAAATATTACGAAGAAAATAAGGAAAATTTCAAAGCCAACGGAACATTAGTTCGATTGCGATATGTCAATCTTTCAAAAGAGAATCCGCGTTTTGAAACCATAAAAAATAAGTTCTTTAATTATTCAAAAAAGGACAAAAAGTTTTGGGACACTTATGCTTTACAATGCAAGAGTTTTGCAATGAATGATAGTGTTTGGGTTGACATGAGTCAAGTATATGCGAAGCTTCCTGTTATAACACCCGATAATAGAGATGAAGTAATTCGACCGGGGAAAAAGTTGCAAATTCAGGATAACGATGATACGTATCTGATTAAAGTAACAAATGTATTAGATAAAAATCAAATTTTACCATTTGAGTATAGTAAATCAACGTTGAAAGAAGTTCTGTTGAACAAAAGAAAATTACAATTGATTAAAAAATTTGAAAAGGATATCACCAATGATGCCATTAAAAAAAATGATTATGAAATATACAAATAGCAAACTTACCATAGCAATTATCGCAATTCTTTGCTCAGTAGGCTTTGCCAATGCGCAGGAAATTATTAAAGACACTGTGAAAACGAAACCTGTAGCAAGTTCTTTTAAAAAGCAAAAAATTGATGGAGTTATAGCAACAGTTGGTGATTATATTATACTCGATTCTGATATTGATAAGTCTTTTTTAGAGTTGTCAAGTCAAGGAAATTCTATAAAAGATATTACACGTTGTCAAATGTTAGGCAAATTATTGGAAGACAAATTGTATGCGCACCAAGCGGTTCAGGATAGTATCATCATCAAAGATGAAGAGATCAAAGAAAAATTAAATGAGCAGGTTAACTATATGGTTGAACAATTGGGTTCAATGGATAAGGTGGTTCAATATTTCAAAAAAAGTACCGAAGACGAATTCAGAACAGAATTATTTGACATCATTAAAACAAATAAATTGGGTGCTGAAATGCAAAGAAAAATCATTGATGGTGTCGAAATTACTCCGGAGGAAACACGTAATTTCTTCAAAGCTATTCCGCAAAATGACTTACCCGTTTTTGGTGCTGAAATGGAAGTAGCGCAAATTGTTGTAGCTCCAAAAATTTCGGAAGAAGAAAAACAAAGAGTAATAAACAGGTTAAAAGAAATTAAGGCTGAAGTATTGGCAGGCTCAAGTTTCAAGACAAGAGCTGTTATCTATTCTGACGATAGAGGTTCAGCATCTAGTGGAGGTTTCTATAAAATTAACAGAAAAACCCAATTCGTAAAAGAGTTTAAAGATGTTGCTTTTTCATTGGGAGAAGGTGAAGTCTCTGAACCATTTGAAACAGAATACGGCTATCACATCATTATGGTAGAAAAAATTAAAGGACAAGAAGTTGAATTAAGACATATCTTGATGATGCCAAAAGTTTCTGACCAATCTTTGAAAGATGCCAAAGAGAAAATCATTACCATAAAAAGAAAAATCGAAAACGGTGAAATCACTTTTGCTGATGCGGCAAGAACAATGTCTGATGAAAAAGAAACACGTACTAATGGAGGTGTTTTGATTAATCCTAAAACACAAGACACACACTTTGAATTAACCAAAATGGATCCGAGTTTGTATAGCGAAGTTTCTAATTTGAAAGATAAAGCGATAACAGCGCCGATTTTAGATGATGACCCAAGAACCGGAAAAAAATATAAAATCATCACGGTGACTGACAGAATTGATCAGCACACAGCTGATTATGCAAGAGATTATGTGAAAATAAAAGATTTGGCACTAAAAGAAAAACAAATCAAAGCCATTGCCAAATGGACTGATGAAAAAATCAAAGAAACCTATATCAAAATAAATGGTGAGTATAAAGATTGTGCCTTCACTAACAATTGGTTAAAAAAATAGTAATTAAATTTAGATTATCGAAATCCTAATTCCTTAATCCTTAAATCCTAAATAAATATGTCAGACGTTGCAGCCATTCAAAATTTAGTTCAAAAAAGAACGGAACTTAAAAAAGAAATTGCCAAGATAATTGTTGGTCAAGACGATGTGATTGATCAAATTCTATTGAGTATATTTTCGGGTGGACACGCACTTTTAGTTGGTGTTCCCGGTTTGGCAAAAACATTGATGGTGAATACGATTTCACAAGCATTAGGATTAGATTTTAAAAGAATACAGTTCACACCCGATTTGATGCCTTCGGATATTTTGGGAAGTGAGATTTTGGACGAAAGCCGTAGTTTTAAATTTATCAAAGGGCCAATTTTTGCCAACATTATTTTGGCAGATGAGATTAACAGAACACCACCAAAAACACAGGCTGCTTTACTGGAAGCCATGCAGGAACGCTCGGTAACCATTGCAGGTCAGAATTATAAATTAGATTTACCATACTTTGTTTTGGCAACCCAAAACCCAATTGAGCAGGAAGGAACGTATCCATTGCCTGAAGCACAATTAGACCGTTTTATGTTTGCTATCAAATTGGATTACCCATCGTTTTCTGAAGAAGTTGATGTAGTTAAAAGTACTACATCGGATCACAAACCAGTAATTAATCCATTGTTTACGGCTCAAGAAATTATTGATTTTCAACACTTAGTTCGTAGAATCCCAGTGGCAGATAACGTAATCGAATATGCGGTTACTTTGGTAAGCAAAACACGTCCAAATAATCCGTTGTCTAATGATTATATTAAAAATTATATAGATTGGGGAGCAGGACCAAGAGCATCACAGAATTTAATTTTGGCCGCTAAAGCCAATGCTGCTTTCAACGGAAAATTTTCACCAGATATTGAAGATGTAAAAGCTGTAGCAACCGGAATTCTTCGTCACCGAATCATCAAAAACTACAAAGCGGACGCCGAAGGAATCACCGAAGAAATGATTATTGATAAACTACTTTAACCCGTTGGGTGTAATTAAATAATAGCTATAAATAGAAAAGGTTTCCCTAAAAAATACAGCCAATTATTAAAGAAGTGTCAGTCTGAGCTCCGCTTGTGCTGACTAAGGGAGTATCGAAGACCATTAAAAAGATACATTTCGACAGGCTCAATGTGACAACTTGCCATTAATTAACACTAAAAAAAATTACACCCAACGGGTTACTTTAGTCCTTTTTGAAGTAACGCATCCAACTCTTTGTCGTAAAAGAACAAAAACATACTTCCCATCATATCTTGACTGATTTGGGTAGTATTGTTGACTTCCAATACAATTTCATACTCATGATTTTTGTACAACCAAATGCCTTCCACAGATGAAAAAGGGTCAATGCTTGTTAAGCCAATTTTTCCTTTGTGATTCAAAATTTTGCTGCTGAAAATTGCTTTTTTTCCCGTTTTGTCATACAATGAAATTTTGGTTGCAAATGGATGAACGTGAATCGCTGCAGCATGCAAACGTAAACTATCCTGAATTTCTAATTGACGGTTAACCCTACTTCTATAGGTGTTTTTCCCAACAGGAATTACCCAATGACCTGAAAGTTTATTACCCTTACCATCATCATACGTATGGTTCTTGGTTTCAACAGGAATGCATTGATTTGTGCCTGGATCTAAAGGAGATTTATATGGATTGGACTGATTAAATGGAAGCATGATAAAAGCCGATCTGCTCATCAATGGTTTCAAATTTTTTTCTCGTGAATAGTTGATGTCTACTTCATGGCGCATCCAAAAATTAGCATCCGGAATATTGTGATTTAAAGATTGTGTGGTTACATACAAGAATTCATTTCCTTTCATCGGAACACCATAACCTGCAGGGAAACTGAAATTTTCCATACCATGCGAAAGTGATGTCAATCGTGGATATTGCTTGCCAATTCTTTTATTTAAATGAAAAGAACTATAATAGTTTACATCATTGAAATCAACATTGGTATGACAAATAAAATCCTTTGAAATAGCCTTTAATGTTTTTGAGTCTAAGGCGTCGACATGAAAACCCGTCAGCCAAAGCAAAGTTGAATCCTGCGAAAGTTGAACATAATTAGAAGCTTTTGGGCCTTCCATCGATTTATAAATTCCATCAATATAAAACTCAGGCGAAATCATTCTATAGGTTTCCGATTGGTTTTCAACCTTCCAATTTGGATTTACGACACCTAATTTTTCAAACAAAAAAGATTTTACAATAGCCTTGTGACGAGTGGGTAATTGCCAATACCAAATTCCGCCTCCAATTATGGTAAGCAAAATTAGAACTCCTAAAATTTTATATATCTTTGATTTTCTCATCGATGTCAAATTTACATTTTTATATGAATGATAGAAAACAAATAAACGCAAAAAGATTTTTTGGACTCGATTTTTTACGGGCACTTTCTATAAGTTTACTATTGTTTTCGCATTCTTCATGGATTTATAATTCTACTGGAATTCTGGGAAAATTGCAAGACGCAAGTGGTTTTTTAGCTGTCGAATTATTCATTGTCTTAAGCGGATTTTTAATAGGAGGAATACTTTACAAACAGTTTCTTCATGAAAATTACAGCCTAAAAGATGCCGGTTTATTTGTGTCCAGAAGATTAATGCGTGTTTTACCAAGTTACTATTTGGTCATTCTGATACTTACCCTAATTTATTTGTTTTTCGGTTTTTCTGTGTCAGAAGTATGGAAATATCCTTTGATGATACAAAATTTCAGTTCGCCAATTCCAGCTTTTTTTCCTGAATCCTGGAGTTTACCCGTTAAAGAAATGGGTTATATTTTTGTGGTGATTTTATTGGTAATGATTTCAAAGATATTTGGTAAAGCTTCGAAACCTATTATGTTCTTATTTGTTATTCTTGGGCTTATTGCTTTTACCTTTCTTTCGAAATTATATTATGACATTCACTCTACTAATTTGTCGATGACAAGCTGGAGTTTTGATATTCGTTCGGTTGTGATTTATAGAATTGATTCGGTTTTGATTGGAGTGCTTTTTGGCTATTTTTATAACAATTATGCAGCATTTATAATGTCAAAACGAAAACTGTTTTTTGCCCTTGGTATTTTAATTTTCATAGTATTGTTCTTGTGCATAATGGTATTTAAATTAAGGTTAACCAATGCATCTTGGTTTTGGAATATTCTATGTTTGCCATTGCTTTCGGTAGCTATTTGTATGTCTATTCCGTTTTTACTGAGTTGGGAATTACCATCAAAAAGAATTGGAAACGGCATTACTTTTATTTGCAATATTGCCTATTCTATTTATTTAGTGCATTACAGTATAGTGCTTTTTCTATTGAAATATTTTATAGACACGACAGATTTCGGCCTATGGCAATTGAATATTTTTGCTATCTTGTATGTGTCAATAACAGTTGGGTTGAGCTATCTTTTTTATAATTATTTCGAAAAACCCATCAACCAGTTCAGAGCTAAAAATTTAAAGTTGAATGACAAATAATACAGCCAGAGTTTTTGGATTAGATTTAATGCGTGCGATGGCGATTTGCATGGTTTTATGTTCGCACATACTTTGGATTTATAATCCGGAAGACGGAATTATTAGGCAGCTTTTTGCGCTTTTTGGATTCCTGGGCGTTGAGTTTTTCTTTGTATTAAGTGGGTTTTTGATTGGAAGAATACTCTATGGCATCTACATCAAGGATGATTACACTATAAAAAGTGCTTTGTATTTCCTCAAAAGAAGATGGTTTAGAACATTACCCAATTATTTTCTAATACTGATCATCAATATAATAATTACTACTTCTTTAGGATATTCGATGCCTGAACTTGGCTTATATTTTATTTTTCTCCAAAATGGATTTTCCAAAATGTCAACTTTCTTCCCGGAATCGTGGAGTTTATCTGTTGAAGAATGGGCTTATGTAGTTTTGCCTATTTCGCTTTTAGCATTCTCATTTTTATTTAAACCCAAAAATAAAAACCGTTTTTTTTTAGTAATTGTATTGTCATTGATAACGTTATTTATTGGTTTTAAAATCGCCTACCACATCAATACAAAAACTACCACGCTTGATGAATGGAATGTTTCTCTAAAATCGGTTATGATTTATAGATTAGACGCTATTTTTATGGGAGTTTTATCCAGTTGGATAAGTATTAATTATGAAAAAAACTGGAGTAAGTTCAAATTTTCATTGGCGTTTATTGGCGTTTTAATTATGATATTTATGTATTTTGGAATGGGTTTTTTACGGATTTTACCCGCAACGTATCCTTTTGTATGGAATGTAGTTTATCTTCCTTTGGCATCGCTTTCTATTGCATTTTTCGTCCCTTTATTTTCTCAAATGGAAACTTCAATCCTAATTCTAAAACGTCCAATTGTATTTATCAGCAAAATATCTTATTCTATTTACCTGCTTCATTATAGTGTAATCATGCAATTGTTGATGTTGTTTGTTGATAGAGAAAAAACGGCTTTGTTTCAACTTCATTTGATAACTGTAGTTTATCTCACTACTACAATTGTTTTGAGTTATCTTTTTTACCGTTTTTATGAAAAACCAATGATGAATTTGAGGGATAAGAATTAAGAATAGTCATTTTGCATTGCTTTTATTGAAGTATTTGTAAAAAAGTATTAGTAAAAACAGTCATTTCGCAAAATAGTACTCCGATTCAATATATTTTATTAAAAACTTTTATAGAAGTACGACGTTTTCGTAAATTTGCACAGCACTTGAGGCCTCATGGCCGAACAGAACGCAGTTAAATAATTAAACCCAATATACTATGGCTTTTGATATTGAAATGATTAAAAAAGTTTATGGAACAATGGCAGAACGTGTTGACAAAGCGCGTGAGTTAGTTGGTCGTCCATTGACACTTTCTGAAAAGATTTTATACTCACATTTATGGGAAGGAAATCCAACACAAGCTTTTTCTCGCGGAAAGGATTATGTTGATTTTGCTCCCGATAGAGTTGCTTGTCAAGACGCAACCGCTCAAATGGCATTATTGCAATTCATGCATGCCGGAAAAAAGACAGTTGCCGTTCCAACGACAGTTCACTGTGATCACTTAATTCAGGCAAAAGTTGGTGCTACTACTGATTTAGCTGTTGCCAATTCACAATCAAAAGAAGTTTTCGATTTTCTTTCTTCAGTTTCTAATAAATACGGAATTGGTTTTTGGAAACCAGGTTCAGGTATTATTCATCAAATCGTTTTAGAAAATTATGCATTTCCTGGCGGAATGATGATTGGAACCGATTCACACACAGTAAATGCTGGTGGTTTAGGAATGTTAGCTATTGGTGTTGGTGGTGCTGATGCCGTAGATGTAATGTCAGGCATGTCATGGGAATTGAAGTTTCCAAAACTAATCGGAGTAAAATTGACCGGAAAATTAAACGGTTGGACTGCTCCAAAAGATGTAATCTTAAAAGTGGCTGATATTCTTACCGTAAAAGGTGGAACTGGAGCTATAGTTGAATACTTTGGTGAAGGTGCAACTAATATGTCATGTACCGGAAAAGGAACTATATGTAATATGGGTGCCGAAATTGGAGCAACAACTTCCACTTTTGGTTACGATGATTCAATGAGACGATATTTGGCCGCGACCGATAGACAAGATATTGTGGATGCTGCAGATAAAGTAGCGGATTATTTAACTGGCGATGCTGAAGTGTATGCCAATCCGGAACAATATTTTGACCAAGTTATCGAAATCAATTTATCAGAATTAGAACCACATATCAACGGACCTTTTACGCCAGACAGAGGAACTCCGGTTTCAAAAATGAAAGAAGAAGCTGCTGCGAATGGTTGGCCATTAAAAATAGAATGGGGATTAATCGGTTCTTGTACCAATTCATCCTACGAAGATATGGCACGTGCCGCATCTATTGTGGAACAAGCTGTTGCTCACGGAATCACTCCAAAAGCAGAATTCGGAATTAATCCAGGTTCAGAACAAATTAGATATACCATAGAAAGAGATGGCATCATTGCTACTTTTGAGAAAATGGGAACCAAAGTTTTTACCAATGCTTGTGGCCCATGTATCGGACAATGGGATAGAGCTGGTGCTGATAAACAAGAAAAAAATACCATTGTGCATTCGTTTAACAGAAACTTCTCTAAACGTGCTGATGGAAATCCAAATACACATGCTTTTGTAACTTCGCCAGAGATGGTAGCTGCTTTAGCGATTTCGGGAGATTTGAGTTTTAACCCAATTACGGATACTTTGTTAAACGATAAAGGGGAAGAGGTAAAACTAAATCCACCTCACGGTGATGAGTTGCCAAAAAGAGGATTTGATGTTGAAGATGCTGGTTTTCAAGCTCCGGCAGCTGATGGTTCTAGTGTGCAAATTTTAGTGAGTGAAACGTCAGACAGATTACAGTTGTTAGCACCATTTGATGCTTGGGACGGAAAAAATATTAAAGGGGCTAAATTGCTTATCAAAGCATTTGGAAAATGTACAACGGATCACATCTCTATGGCTGGACCTTGGTTGCGTTTCCGTGGTCATTTGGATAATATTTCTAATAATATGTTGATTGGAGCAGTGAATGCTTATAATCAAGAAGCTAATAAAGTTAAAAACCAATTAACTGGAGCATACGATGCAGTTCCTGCTGTGCAAAGAGCATACAAAGCAGCTGGGGTTTCTACAATCGTAGTGGGAGATCATAATTATGGCGAAGGTTCTTCTAGAGAACATGCTGCCATGGAACCAAGATTTTTGGGAGTAAAAGCAGTTTTGGTAAAATCGTTTGCACGTATTCACGAAACGAATCTGAAGAAACAAGGAATGTTAGCGTTGACATTTGCTAACGAAGCGGATTATGATAAAATCCAAGAGAACGATACAATCAATTTCTTAGACTTAACCGAATTCACTCCGGGCAAACCGTTGTCTTTAGAATTTGTTCATACCGATGGTTCAAAAGATGTAATCTTGGCAAACCATACATACAACGACAGCCAAATTGGTTGGTATGTTGCTGGTTCTGCCTTAAATTTGATTGCTGCAGCGAAAGATTAATCAATAATAGATGATAAAAAATGCTCAACATTTGTTGAGCATTTTTTTTGAACTTAATCTAGCAAATAAAAAAAGATAAAAAACTCTTTTTATTTTTAAATATAATTTCTACATTTGTATAATAATTAGCAATCCATGTTTTCAAAATCTTGTGAATACGCGATTAAGGCGATGATATTTGTAGCCCAAAAATCTAAAGATGAGGTTAGGGTAGGAGTAAAGGAAATTGCGAAAGGTATTGATGCACCTGAACATTTTATTGCAAAAATATTACAGGATTTAGGCAAAAAAAAATTAGTGAATTCTGTTAAAGGCCCAAATGGAGGATTTTACATGGATCAAATAAATTTAAAAAGCTCTATTGCAGATGTTGTAAAAGCAATAGATGGGGATGGAATTTATAAGGATTGTGTTATTGGTTTAAAACTTTGTTCTGAAAAAAATCCGTGCCCAGTTCACTTTGAATTTAAAGAAATCAAGAAAAATTTAATTACAATGCTTGAAGAAAACACTATCGCAGATTTTAATGACAAATTAGATACAGGAAAATTTTTCCTCAAAAATCAATAACTTTTTTTAATATAATTAAAGATAAAAAGATATTAATATATTAAAATTTTATTTTCGACAAAGCCCGTTAATTGTATAACAACTGATAATAGTTATGTAACTCAATTCGAGATATAAGAGCCACCTTTATGTAATTTATTGAATAATACTAAGTTATAATTAAAGGTTAGTAAAGAAATAATTTTAAAATAATACAAGGAAATATGAAACTAAACAAAAAATTAACCATCACTTTTTTGATAACCTTTTTAATGTCAATAAATATTTATGCACAAGAAGCAACTAATATCATTACTGATAATTCGGATACTTTAGGTTTGTGGTTGGTGTTTTTGGTATTGGTAATTCCAACCTTACTTTTTATTGGGAGTTTGTATGTTAAATTTAAAACTAAAGTTGAAGAAAATGAAGAATGGAATAAAACAGGAACTCAAAACCATTTTTCTGAGTATTTGAAAAGCTTGAGTAAAATTCAAGTTCAAAAATTGCTAAATTTCAAAAATCAAGATGCTTCCACTTCTAAAAAAAGCATTTCTGAAAAAGCTAAATTATTGTCGTTTTTACTTTTAACTTCAACAACATTATTTGCAGAAGATTTTAAAAATCAAAAGGATAATTTCTTTTCCCAACCCGGAATTATTATCACTATAATTTTAATACTAATTCCAGTTTTGCTTGGTGTTGCTTTTGCTATGGTAAAAGCCAATAACACAATTAAGCGTTATTTAAATAAAGAGAAATTTGCAGAAGCGGAAGAATTTGCAACCCATTTGCAAAATATTGACACATCAAAATTAGAAGAAACACTTCACAATAGAGAAGCTGCGTTGGACTTTAAGTTAACCAATAACGAACTTTCCGGAACAGAAAAAGCCGAAGACAAAATAGGAATTCTAAATAATATTAGCGACAAACACCAAGTGCATTTCACTGCTTTGAAAAAAAGAGCAGTTCAAAAACCTAGTTTGGATCCTGAAATTGCAAAACTAATTTTATGGTATTTTGGTTGTGCTACTTTTTGGTTGGTTGTAGGAACAGGAATCGGAGAATATCTTGGGATAAAATTTGTAGCACCAGATGTGGATCATCAGAGTTGGTTGAGTTTCGGACGATTGCGACCAGTTCATACCAATATTGTTTTTTGGGGTTGGGCGTCAATTGCAATGATTGGGTTGGGATATTATGTGGTTCCAATTGTAAGCAATGCTAAAATTTATAGTGTAAAATGGGGATGGTACGCATTGGTATTAACCAATTTGATGGTACTGTTTGGAACCTTTTGCCTAATGTCTGGTATCAATAATGGCGGTGGTGAATTTAGAGAATATATTTGGCCGGTCATGGCGCTTTTTGCAGTTGCGCTTATTCTTACTTTGGCAAATTTTATTCTAACAGTAGCAAGACGAACGACCAAAGAAATTTATATTGCAAATTGGTACATTGTTTCTGCTTTAATTTTTACAATAATTGTGGCACTAACCGCTTATTTACCTTTCTGGCAGGACGGCGTTTCAGAAACTATTGTGCAGGGATATTTTATGCATTCCGGAGTAGGAATGTGGTTTACACTATATACGCTTGGTTTGCTATATTATTTTATTCCGCAACAGCTTAATAGACCAATATATGCTTATAGTCTTGGGATTTTAGCTTTTTGGACACAAATATTATTCTACACCATAATTGGTACACACCATTTTATTTTTGCACCATTGCCTTGGTGGCTTCAAACTGTTGCAATTGTGGGAAGTGCGGGAATGATAATTCCTGTGGTAGCTGGAACTATAAATTTTACGATGACTTTTAAAGGTCAATGGAACAAAGTAGCTACAAGTTATACTTTACCTTTTTTCCTGGTTGCAGTCATTTATTATTTTATTGTGTCATTACAAGGCACAGCTGAAGCATTTAAGTTTACCAATTTAATATGGCATTTCACCGATTTTACTGTGGCACACGCGCATCTTGGTTTCTACGGAATTATAACGTTTGCACTTTGGGGTGGATTTTATGTTGTGATACCACGATTAACAGGAAAAGAACCACCACAACACTTGGTTGGAGTTCATTTTTGGTTGGCTCTAATCGGATTATTGTTTTATTCCATACCATTATCGATAGGTTCTACTTTAAGAGGACTAATGTGGATGGATGGAAAACCATTCATTGATAGCGTTGTCTTAATGTTTGACTTTTGGATTTGGCGTGCCATTGGTGGAAGTTTAATGTTTATTTCTCACTTAGTTTTTGCGTATAATTTTTATCAGATGACTACAAAAGAAAAGGAAGAAATGGATGTGAAAGAAGAAGCATTTAAGATTCTAGAGCAACAAATCAAATAATTTATAGCCATGAATATTTTCAATAACCACAAGCGATTATACATTACAGCTGGACTATTATTTGCATTTTTAACCTACTTGACGGTAATAATGCCAGCATTTAAAAATCAATACAACAATTTGCCTTTGCCAGGAACAAAGCCACTTTCTGGAGATGCTAAAGCTGGAAAACTACTATACATAGCTGAGGGTTGTGTAGGTTGTCACTCGCAACAAGTTAGAAATGTGGAAATGGATAAAGTGTTTGGAAGCCGTCCTGGAATGGCTGCTGATTACGCAAATATTGGTCGGACAAGCATTTGGCAAAATACAGCAACATTGATGGGAACTGAACGAACTGGACCAGACTTAACGGATGTTGGAAACCGTCAACCAAGCATAGATTGGAATTTAATGCATTTGTATCAACCAAGATCTGTTGTGCCACAATCGATAATGCCTTCTTATAAATGGCTTTTTGAAATGAAAATAAATCCAACTAAAAATGATGTTGTTGTAAGCATGCCAAGTCAATTTCTAAATGGGGAAACAGGGAAATTAGTAGCCACAAAAGAAGCCTTGCAGTTAGTTGCTTATATTCAATCATTAAAACAAACACCATTGCCACAAGGAATTATTGCAAATGATTTTTTATATAAAAAAGCAATTAAAATAGAATTAGGCAAAGATGGTTCTGCATCGTTAGACGGTAAAGCCCTTTACGAAGCCAATTGTGTTGCCTGTCATCAAGCCAATGGTGAAGGACTAAAAGGAGCTTTTCCACCACTAAAAGGAAGTCAAATTGTAACCGACGGAAATCTGGAATTATATGTAGATATTATTATGAACGGGTATGACGCCAGAGCAGAATATGGTGTTATGGCAGCCGTTGGAACCAATATGAATTTTACAGAGAAAGAAGTAACTGCGATTATCAATTATGAGAGAAGTTCGTGGGGAAATAAAGGTAAAAAAGTCACTGAAGAAGAGATAAAAAAAGTCATGGATTTTGTAAAAATTAAGGCTTCGGCATCAAATCAATAATTATGAAAAAAACAATCACATTTTTATTTTTACTACTCATTCAATTGGTTGCATTTGCTTGTCCGGTTTGCCAAAGAAATCAGCCTAAAGTACTTCGTGGTATAGTTCATGGCTCTGGACCGGATAGCAATTGGGATTATGTAAGCATTTGGATCACAATTATAATCTCAGTAATTGCCTTGTGTCTTTCTATAAAATGGTTAATCAAACCTGGGGAAAAAAATTCAGACCACATTAAATATTCAATTTTAAATTAAGAAATTATGAGCACTAACAGTTCAATAATTGTTTTTTTGGATAATGAAACCAAACCTTTTGGCGAATTTAATGCACCAATAAATTTTGAATTAGATACCCGAAAATTAGTTGATGGGGATCATGTTTTAAAAATTGTAAGCAAAGATCCAAATGGAAAAGAAGGTATTCGGTTTATTCCTTTCAAAGTTAGAAATGGTCCTGCAATTGCCATTGAAGGCATCAAAGAAAATGAAGTTGTTGACGGTATAATTCCATTAATGATAAATGCTTACAGCAAAGGAAATCAAAAACAATTTTTGATAGAAGGAAGCGAAACACCACAATCTACACCAGCTTGGTTTTGGGCTATTATTATTGGTTTTATAGGGTTCGCCATATATTACTTTATTACAGCAATGAAAATCGATTTATAAAAAAAATGCTCAACATTTGTGAGCAATTTTTTTATTTTGTTTTCTTCTTATACTTTTCTTTTAGTCCTGACTTCCATTCAACCAAATCATAATAAAAGTCTACTGAAACGAGATTGTCTTTTTTTCTAACAACACACTTCCCGGTTACATCAGCTTCATCTCCACAAATGGTTGTTTTTGGGCCAACTGTCAAATTATCATTAGCATACAATTGATAAATTTTATAAGCTATATCTTGACGAATCGTCATTTTGGAATTGTAAGTGCTGACGATAATCATTCCTTCTCCAGAACGCGCTACAAACTCCATTCCGTTATGACCATAATTGTAGGTTTGTATTTTTGTGTCACCTTCATTAAAGGCAAAACAGCTCATAATCAATAAACTAAAAAATACTTTTTTCATATGTTGTAAGTTATTTGGGGTAAAAATAGGGGCGAAAAATAATGATTAATTTAATATAAAACGGATTAATTTGGAAAATATTGTGTTTAAACGATAAAAACCGTCTAATCAACGAAGAATAGACGGTTTTTCTGAACTAATAATCTATTAATAATAAGTATAGCGTCTAACTTTTGCTATATATTTTGCCAAACGAATCACCTGATGGCTGTATCCGTATTCATTATCATACCAAACATAGAGTACAATATTTTTTCCGTCGCCCGAAACAATTGTCGCATTGCTGTCATAAATAGATGGTTGTGCAGTACCAACAATATCAGAAGAAACCAATTCGTTGTTCAAAGAATACCTAATTTGCTCTACTAGTTCACCTTCCAAAGCATATTTTTTCATAATTGTATTTACTTCCTCAACGGAAGTTTCTTTGTTGACTTCTAAATTCATAACAACCAAAGAACCATTGGGTACAGGAACACGAATAGCATTCGAAGTTAACTTTCCGGCTAAACTCGGCAGTGCTTTGGCGACAGCTGTTCCGGCACCGGTTTCCGTAATTACCATATTTAAAGCGGCTGCACGACCACGACGATATTTTTTGTGCATGTTGTCTACTAAGTTTTGGTCATTGGTATACGCATGAATAGTTTCAATATGACCTTTTACCACACCAAGCGAATCTTCAACCACTTTTAAAACCGGAGTAATAGCATTGGTTGTACATGATGCAGCTGAAAAAATGTCTACATTATCCGGGTTGTGCTCGTTATGATTTACACCATATACAATATTAGGAACACCTTTTCCCGGTGCCGTCAATAATACTTTATCAACTCCTTTTGAAGATAAATGGCGTTTTAATTGTTCTTCGGTTGTAAAAGCTCCGGTGTTATCAATTACTAACGCATCTGCAATTCCGTATTTAGTATAATCAATTTCTTCCGGACCATTAGCCGTAATAACATGAACAGTAGTTCCGTTAATGATTAAGGCATTATTATCAGCATCGGCTTGGACCGAACCATGAAAATCTCCATGAACAGAATCATAACGCAATAAAGAAGCTCTTTTTTCTAAAGAGGAAGCATCATTTCTATCACGAGTGACTATGGCACGAAGACGAAGTTGTTCCCCTTTACCCATTTTGCTCATCATTTCACGAGCTAACAAACGGCCAATTCTACCAAAACCATATAAAACAACATCTTTTGGTTTTAGGTTTTTAAAATCTTTGGCATTTTTTAATTTGTCAATAACAAAAGCGCGGCTATCATCATATTTATTATCTTCAAGATGATATTCATACGTTAATTTTCCGATATCAATTCGCGAAGGCGGCAAGTCTAAATTTAGAATGGAGCGAGCAATTTCAACAGAATCAAAGATGTTGATTGGTTTTTGAACAAACTCTCCGGCATATTCGTGAAAGTTGATAATATCGCTCACGTTTCTATCAATTAACTGATTTCTAAAAAGAACCAATTCGATTGATTTGTCATACCATAAATCGCTTATAATCTTAATTAATTCAACGCATGCTTTACGTCTGTCAGCCTGAAAAGATAATTCCTTCTCGTATAACTTGTTACTGTCCATAAAAATAAATAAGTGTTTAGTTGTGTGTAAAAAATAAATTTTGGCGCAAAAGTATAAAATAGAAGTGTTTTACGAAAACGATTTCGTAACTTTTTTATGGAGTTAGAATTTTTACCACATAGAATTATAGTTTTTTGAAACTTTATAAAGTTGCTTTGCTCTATTTTCAGAACGCAGTAGCTGTATTTTATACCTAAGTTTCGGAAAATTTCTATGAAATTCTTATTTTCTATGTTTCTATGTGGTAGAATTTAGTTGCCTTTATAAAACAAAAAAACCAGTCCAAATTTTGAACTGGTTTTAATGAGTATTAACCTTTTAACCTTATAAAATTACCTGAATGATTTGTCCTATTTTGTTAATCATTTGAATGCTAACATTTTGATTTTCGTCTTTTTTATTTAAAAGGCTTGAAATGGTCTCCACATCAGTCGCTTTTACATTATCAACCGAAAGAATAATGCCTCCTTTTAATTGATCATAGTAAGGTCTCAGATTGTCGTTGTTGATTTCTTTGATGCGAACACCATATCCAATTTTGAATTTTTTCTTATCCGAAGCATCGATATTCTCCAACTCCAATCCTTTAAATTCGGTAGTCAAAATATCATTTTTGATTAAAGTAACTAATGCTGTTTTGGTTTCTCCGTCTCGAAGGAATGTTACTTGCACTTTATCGTTTGGTCGTTTCGTACTGATGTATCCGGAAAGTTCGGAGAAAGTATTAATTCTTTGACTGTCTAATTTTTTGATGATATCGCCTTTTTGCAAACCTGCTTTTTCGGCACCTGAATTTTTAGTTACTTTATTAATATAGAAACCTTCGGTATCATTTACTCCTAATTCTTTAGAAGCTTTACTGTTCAATTCGCCTCCTTCAACGCCAAGAATACCACGTTGTACATTGCCAAATTCCATAATATCTTCAATGATTTTTCGAGTAATATTTGATGGAATTGCGAACGAATAACCAGCATAACTTCCTGTTGGAGACGAAATCATCGTGTTAATTCCAATTAATTCACCGCGAGTATTAACCAATGCGCCACCGGAATTCCCCGGATTTACTGCAGCATCGGTTTGTATAAAAGATTGAAGACCATTGTTTTCTAAATTTCTGGCTTTCGCCGAAACAATTCCGGCAGTAACCGTCGAAGTTAAATTATACGGATTTCCAACTGCCAAAACCCATTCGCCAACTTTTACCTGGTCTGAATCGGCAAACGCGGAATAGGGTAATTTTTCGTCCGCACTTATTTTTAGTAACGCGATATCCATTTTTGAATCGGTTCCGATAAGTTTAGCTTTGTATGATTTGTTGTTGTTCAAAGTAACCTCAAGTTCAGAAGCACCTTGCACCACGTGATTATTGGTAACAATATAACCATCTTCAGAAATAATAACTCCAGAACCTGTTCCTACTTGTTCTTGTTGCTGACCGCCACGTTGACCGTAAAAGAATTGCATAATTGGGTCAGAAAGTGTTCTTACGGAGACATTTTTAACGTGGACAACAGTGTGAACCGTACTTTCTGCAGCTGCAGTAAAATCGACTCCTTCAGCTGATAAACCAACAGTTCTGCCATAATTTTTTGACGCTGTCGTTACAATCGAATCGCGACTGTTTTTTTCTTCAATAAATAATTTGTAAGCACCAAGTGTGGTTGCACCACTTAATAAAGAAACCAAAAATAAACTTGATAATCGTTTCATATGTCTATAATTTTTGTTTTTAATTGGTCATATGTAATTCGCATAACAGCCACTTGTTTTTAGACAAATTTTTGGTTATGCTCATTTCATAATCATTAACATTTTAAATTATTTGAACGTAAAATTATAAATTTATTTTTTTCAAAAAATCAGTTTAACGCTCGTTTAACAATTTTTAAGTTAATCTTAATATTTGCTATATTTGTGAGAGTTAACCATGCTATGCAATTCACATTTTACAAATACGAAGGAACAGGAAATGATTTTATCTTTATAGATAATCGTCAAAACGAGTTTCCAAAAACGGATATCAAACTCATTGAAAAACTTTGCGACCGACGCTTCGGAATTGGTGCAGACGGATTGATACTGCTAGAGAACGATATTGAAACCGATTTCCGAATGGTTTATTTTAATTCTGATGGCAACCAAAGTTCAATGTGTGGCAATGGAGGCAGATGTATTGTGGCTTTCGCCAAAAGCCTGAATCTTATTAATGACCAAACTACTTTTTTGGCAACAGATGGTCTGCACAAGGCGTATGCTTATGAAAACGGAATCGTTTCGTTGGGAATGAAAGATGTTGATGAAGTAAAAATTGAATCCGATTATGTTTTTCTGAATACCGGTTCGCCACATCACGTGATGCTTGTGGATGACTTAGACAATTATGATGTAAAAGGAATTGGTGCCAAAATTCGCTATTCTGATTTGTATGGAAAAGTAGGAAGCAACGTAAATTTTGTGAAGCAGCTGTCAGATGATCATTTTCGTTTGCGAACCTATGAACGTGGCGTAGAAGACGAAACCTATTCGTGTGGAACTGGAGCAACAGCTGCAGCAATCGCGATGAATGCTCTCGGTAAAACAAATTCCAATCATATAAAATTAGATGTTGAAGGCGGAAAACTGGAAGTTTCGTTTGTAAAAGAGGGAAGTGTTTATACTAATGTCTTTCTGAAAGGTCCGGCAACTTTTGTTTTTGAAGGGGAAATAGATATATAATTACGAATTAGAAATTACGAATTATGAAATCTGAAAATATCGTTCAAACAAAAAGCTATGATTTTGCTTTTAAAATTATTAAAATTTATAAATATTTATCTCAAGATAAAAGAGAATTTGTTTTGTCAAAGCAATTATTGCGAAGTGGAACTTCAATAGGGGCAAATATTGAAGAATCTATCGGAGGTCAATCTAAAGCAGATTTTTTTGCAAAAATAACAATAGCTTACAAAGAAACCAGAGAAACAAAATATTGGATAAGACTTTTGAGAGATTCAGATTATTTAACAATTGAGCATTCTAATGATTTATTAAATGATGCGGAAGAACTTTTGAAAATAATTGGTTCTATTCAGAAGTCAATTCGTAATTCGTAATTTCTAATTCGTAATTTTTTTATGGCATTACAGGGAAAAAATATCCATTTACGTGCACTCGAACCCGAAGATTTAGAGTTCGTTTATGCTATAGAAAATGATGAAAACATTTGGGAAGTTAGTAATACGATAACGCCATATAGCAAATTCTTAATCCGGCAGTATCTCGAAAATGCACATCAGGACATTTATGAAGCCAAGCAATTACGATTAGCTATCTGCAAAAAAGATAATTCAGAAGCCATTGGATTAATTGATTTATTCGATTTTGATGCCAAAAACAAACGCGCTGGAATTGGAATAATCATTCAAAATGAAGCCGATAGAAATAATGGTTTTGGAAAAGAAACTTTAGATTTGTTGATTAATTATGCTTTTGAGCAATTACAATTACATCAATTGTACGCAAATATCGGAACAGAAAATAAAGCAAGTGAATCGCTTTTTATTACATTTGGATTTGAAAGAATAGGTGTTAAGAAAGATTGGAATTTTACCAATAATGCTTTTCATGATGAAGCGGTTTTTCAATTAATTAAAAAATAAATAGTTTTGAATAGAAATAAAATTATCAAGATTTCAGGAATTGTTATCCTTGTTTTTGTAGCGGTTATTTATATTAAGTTTTTAACATCTGACACAACTTTTGACAAAGGCGAACTATATGTTGAAGTTCCAACAGGTTCAACCTATCAGGATGTTGAAAAGATACTTTCACCATTGGTAAAAAACATGAGCGATTTTGAGTTCATCGCTAAACGCCGTTCGTATCCGGAAAATGTGAAAGCCGGACGATTTTTGCTAAAGAAAGGCATGAGTGCTTTTCAATTGGTTGCCGCCATGCGAAGAAATGTTCCGGTTAAACTAGCTTTTAACAATCAGGAGCGATTGGAAAATCTTTGTGAGCGATTGAGTTCTCAAATCGAACCAGACACAACAAAACTCTTGGCAATTTTTCGTGACTCAACTTTTCTGCAAAAAAACGGTTTTACCAAAGACAATGTTTTTGCCATGTTTTTACCAAATACATACGAAGTATACTGGAACATTTCAGCAGAAAAATTTAGGGGTAGAATGCTTGATGAATACAATAGGTTTTGGACAAAAGAGCGAATTGCAAAAGCTGCAGCTTTAAATTTAACACCGGTTCAAGTGATTACTGTGGCATCGATTGTCCATAAAGAATCTGTTAAGAAAAGTGAAAGACCAACAATTGCAGGTGTTTATCTCAACAGATTGAATCAAGGAATGGCTTTGCAAGCTGACCCAACGGTGATTTATGCTTTGAAATTGCGTGACAATGATTTTGACCAAGTCATCAAACGCGTTTTATATAACGATTTGTTTATCAATTCTCCTTACAACACCTATAAAAATATTGGTTTGCCTCCTGGACCAATTGCCATGCCTGACGTTGATGCTATTGATGCGGTTCTGAATGCGGAGAAACACAATTATATTTATTTCTGCGCAAGCGTTGAAAAATTTGGCTATCATGTTTTTGCTTCAACTTATGAGCAACATCAAGTGAATGCAAAGAAATACGCTGATTGGATGAACAAACAAGGTACAAACAGATAATTTTGAAAGTAGCCAAAAGCATAGTTATACTTTTGTTTTTTTGGTGTTCCCAAATTACCGTTGCTCAAAATTCTATCGAAAATTTTCTAAAACCTTCGGATACTTTAAACAAAAAGCGTCTCAAAACACTAGTCATTTCCGAAGTTGCCATTGGTTCGGCAACGTTGATTGGTTTAAATCAAATTTGGTATGCCGATTATCCTCGTTCTAATTTTCATTTTATAAATGACAATGCTGAGTGGCTTCAAATGGATAAAGTCGGGCATGTTTTTTCATCTTATCACTTGGGAAGTTTTGGCGCTAATGCATTGAAATGGTCAGGTGCAAGTCGGAAAAGCCAATTGATTTACGGTTCTACTTTAGGTTTAGCTTTTATGACAATAGTTGAGGTTTTTGATGGTTATTCGGCAAATTGGGGAGCTTCTTTAGGCGATGTAGCAGCTAACATTTCAGGAACGGCGTTATATGTTTCTCAGGAATTACTTTGGAAGGAACAACGAATCGTTCCTAAATTTTCTTTTCATACAACGCCTTACTCTTCTGCGAGACCAAACGTTTTAGGAAGTTCTGTTCCTGAGCAAATTCTGAAAGATTATAACGGACAAACGTATTGGCTTTCCGCTAATATTCATTCATTTGCAAAGTCTTCTAAAATTCCAAAATGGTTGAATGTAGCCGTTGGTTATGGCGCGGAAGGAATGATTACCGGAAATGATGAGTTTACCAACATGATTTTTTTACCAGAAAGTGAAAGATACCGACAATTTTACCTCTCGCTTGACGTTGATTTGACAAAAATTGAAACTAAATCACATTTTGTTAAGACAATTTTAACAATTTTTAATTCCATTAAAATTCCAGCTCCAACGTTTGAAATCAGGGGTTCAGGTGGAACGAAACTGCACTTAATCTACTTTTAATATAGTTTAACTACTTGATATTCAATTTTATAAAATAAGTTGTATATTTGCACTCGGAAATATCAATGTCGGTGACAGCGCTTGAGAAATAACCTTAAATGATAAAAAAAGGAATTTTTTACACAACAATCCTACTAACTGTAGCTTTCATAAGTTCCGGTTTTAAGCCTTACAATTCCCAAATCAGCAGCTTCTTATTTGCTGATGAAAATGAAGAACAATCTTATGTTTTTCCTTCTCAAAACAGCATTGATTATTTTAAATTAAAAGTCCCATTTACGGGAAGGTATTTTATTGGCTTTAAAGAAGCAGTTGCTCATAAAGAGTCGCAAGGCAAATATGGCAAAATAAATACTTTAGGTTATATGGGAAAATACCAATTCGGAATAGAAACTTTAAAATCTATTGGTATTAAAGATAGCGTTGGTTTTATGAATAATCCAAGACTTCAAGAAAAAGCTTTCGTAGCGCTACTTTCTAAAAATAAATATGAATTGAAGAATTATATAACTAAATATGAAGGTAAAATAGTGGATGGTGTTAAAATAACCGAATCAGGGATTTTAGCAGCAGCACATTTAGGAGGTTCAGGATCAGTTAAACGTTTTTTGAATTCGAATGGCGAGAAAAAATGCAAAGACGATTACGGAACTTCAGTTAAATCATATATGAAAGATTTTGGTGGATTTGAAACTACTGGAATTAGAGCAATCCAAAACGCGAAAGTAAAATAATTTAAGTTTTGTGAATAATAAAAATGGTTGGTCTGTTGTGCAGGTCAACCTTTATTTTTTTCCAGTCTGCCACACGAAACGTTTTGATAAATTCTGTTGGCAAAGTAATATCGGTTGCAATGCAGAGATGTGTGTTAGGCTGTAATATTTGCAATAAATCTTCTAACAATTTATTATTTCTATACGGCGTTTCAATAAAAATCTGAGATTGATTTTTTGTGCTTGATAGATTTTCAAAGTTTTTTAAAGCTGTTTTTTTATCTCCTTTATCAATAGGAAGATACCCATTGAAGGCAAAACTCTGACCGTTCATGCCGGAACCCATCATTGCCAATAGGATAGAAGATGGCCCAACTAAAGGCACAACCTGTATTCCGTTTTCGTGAGCAATTTTTACAATAACGGCGCCGGGATCAGCAACTCCGGGACATCCGGCTTCGCTCATTAAACCAATGTTCAAACCATTAAGACATGGAGCAATCATCGCTTTGTATTCTGAAACTTCAGTTCTTTTGTTGAGGGAAGAAATTCTTAAACTGTTTTGAACTTTTTCAGGATGAATAGATTTGATGAATTTTCGAGCTGTTTTTTCATTTTCAACAATATAGTCGTCGATAAAATCTATGGCTCTTTTTACTGTTTGAGGTAAAACATCATGAGGATTCATTTCTCCCAAAGTAGTTGGAATTAAATAAAGTTTGCCTTTTAAACTTATTGGCTTCATGGATGTTTCTCGATTAGTTTTTTGGCTAAAATATCGCAAGTTTCATCAAGCATTTCATAAACCATATCAAAACCATTTTGCAATCCGTAATAGGGATCAGGAACATCTACATTATCACCAGGAAACAAATCATTCAGAATTAGTTGTACTTTCTGTTTGTGCTCTTCTTTTTTTGCCAATCCGATTACATCATTATAGTTGGTATTATCCATGACATAGATATAATCAAATTCTTCAAAATCTTGAGGTGAAAATTGTCTTGCTTTTTGATTGGTAATGTCTAAGCCATTTTTTTGAGCCGTCATAATTGAACGTTGGTCAGGTTGTTTACCAATATGATAAGTTCCTGTTCCGGCGGATTCAACTATAAATTTATTTTGGGGAAGTTTAGCTGCAAGAAGCCCTTCTGCCAATGGTGATCGGCAAATGTTTCCTAAACAAACCATTAAAATTTTAACGGGCATAGTGTATGATTCTAAAGCGCAAACTTACTCAAAAAGGAATTATAGCGATAATTTTTTATGAATATCTTCTACAAATTTTTTGAACTGTTTATCAGTCGATACCAAGTTGTCAACTGTTTTACAGGCGTGAAGAACGGTAGCGTGATCTCTATCTCCAATTTGGGAACCAATATTTGCCAAAGATGACTTCGTAAATTTCTTAGCAAAAAACATGGCTAATTGTCGAGCTTGCACCACATGACGCTTTCTGGTTTTAGATTGTAAGGTGTCCAAATCTAATTGGAAATAATCAGAAACAACTTTTTGAATGTATTCAATTGAGATTTCTCTTTTAACATTTTTGACAAACTTCTCGACTACATTTTTAGCCAAATCTAAAGTCACTTCTTTTTTATTGAAAGAAGATTGTGCAATCAACGAAATAATAGCGCCTTCTAATTCTCTCACGTTTGACTTGATATTTCTAGCCACATACTCTATAATTTCATCAGGCATTTCAACACCATCACGATACAAAATATTTTTTAAGATAGAAATCCTGGTTTCATAATCCGGTTGGTGTAATTCGGCCGATAAACCCCATTTGAAACGAGACAACAAACGTTGTTCGATATCTTGCATGTCAACAGGTGCTTTATCTGAAGTAAGAATTACTTGTTTACCGTTTTGATGTAAGTAATTGAAAATATGGAAGAATACATCTTGTGTGCCAGTTTTTCCAGAAAGAAATTGAACATCATCAATAATCAACACATCAATCAATTGATAGAAATGAATAAAATCGTTTCTGTTATTTTTCTTAACCGAATCAATATATTGCTGAGTGAAAACTTCAGCCGAAATGTATAAAACTGTTTTTTCTGGATATTTATCTTTGATTTCAACACCAATAGCATGCGCTAAATGGGTTTTTCCTAATCCAACACCACCAAAAATTAGTAATGGATTGAATGATGTTCCGCCTGGTTTATTGGCAACAGCCATACCAGCTGAACGCGCTAATCTGTTTGAATCACCTTCAAGGAAATTGTCAAAACTATAATTTGGATTAAGTTGTGACTCGATTTTTAAGTTTCTAATTCCCGGAATTACAAAAGGATTTTTTAACTCTGGATTCAGATTTTTAAACGGAGCATCAACATCTTGCGATTTTATTGGGCTGCGGTGAGCACTTGGCAGTTGTTCAGTAAATGGTTGTTTATTTCCATAAGTGTTCTCCATTTTAATTTTATAGAGTAACTTTGCATTTTTTCCAAGTTCTTTAGTTAACGCTACTTTCAGCAATTTTACATAGTGTTCTTCAAGCCATTCATAAAAAAATTTGCTTGGAACTTGAATGTATAAAGCGTTATCAGTTAGTTCAACTGACTTAATCGGTTCAAACCAAGTTTTGAAAGCTTGCTCTTGAATATTGTCTTTTATAAATAGCAGACAGTTTTCCCACACCGATTGCGCAGTTTTGCTCATATTTAATTTAAATTAATGTAATTAGTTATTTTGTTTTTAACATAAAAAAACATTGAATTTTTTCATGCTTTTCGGGGTAACAAATATGTGAATAAAATTTGTTAAAAAAAATAAAAATAGCATTGATTTTTTAAAAATATTGTTGTAAAGAAAAAATCAAATTTAGATTAAACGCAAAAAAATCAGATGAAAGAACATCAAATTCAAGTTAGAGTACGTTACTCTGAAACCGACCAAATGAGTGTTGTTTACCATGGCAATTATGTGCCTTATTTTGAAATGGGACGCGTGGAATGGCTTAGAAACAAAGGGATTTCGTATAAATCGCTTGAGGAGAACGGAATTGCCCTTCCAATAGTATCCATGACTTTAAATTACAAAAAGCCAGCACGTTATGATGATTTACTTACAGTGATAACCAAGTTCAAAAGTCAAACGACTGTGAAGGTAGAATTCGATTGCGAAATTCGTAATGAAAATGATGAGTTGTTAACAACTGCGTATTTTTTGTTGGTTTTTGTGAACATAAATTCAGGAAAACCTATTGCGCCGCCACAATACATTTTGGATATTATGAATGATTAATTTTTTTAATCTCAATCTCAAATAAATTTGTAAAAATGTCGAAAATCATTTCGGCATTTTTTTTTCGGGTGCTGATTTCAATTAGACAGCTTTCCTCCATTTGTTGGGAAATGATTTCTAAGTTTTTCTCTTTGATTATTCGCATTACTTTATTCATGTTTTTATAATCAAAGGAAATTTGGAAATGAATATCTATTGTTTTTTCAATAATTTCAGCTTCTTCTAAAGTCATTTGTGCTGCCGTTTTATAAGCTGAAATTAATCCACCAACACCCAATTTTACTCCGCCAAAAAATCGAACCACAACAACTAGAATATTAGTTAAACCAAAAGATTGAATTTGTCCATAAATAGGCATTCCTGCCGAATTGCTTGGTTCACCATCATCATTGACACGAAAAGAAATGGAATCAGTACCGAGTTGAAAAGCATAACAAAAATGACCGGCACCAAAGTGTTGTTTGCGTAAGTTGTATAAAATGGATTTGATTTCGTCTTCCGAAGTGACAGGAAAGGCTAAGCCAAAAAACTTGCTGTTTTTTTCTTTGAAAAGAATTTCTGTCGAAGGAGATGCAATGGTTTTAAAAGTGTCATCCATTTAAAGCACAATACTTAAATTCCAATTTCCAATGGTCGGATTAATTGTAATACAACCAAAATTCACTTTTGGGATTTGGAATTTCATTTTTTGGAAATTTATAAAGGCAGATGCTTTTGGTCAAATAAATCGACTACATCTTCTTCACCAACTTTTAAATTCCAAACGTGCAATCCCAGCGATGCTGCGGCATCAGTATTGTCCTTTTTATCATCAATAAACAAAGTTCGTTTCGGAGATAAATCGTGTTTTCTGATTATTCTATTGAAAATTTCTGCATCTGGTTTGCGCATACCCATTTCATAAGAGTAATATACTTTTTCAAAACAGCGATAAAAATCGGTGTAAAAAGACATCCCAACTTTATGTTCAAAACGACTAATGTGAATAGAATCGGTATTGGTTAACAAAAAAAGGCGGTATTTGGAAGAAAGCATTTGTAAAAACTCCAATCTTTCAAGCGGAAAATCACCAATAATGGAGTTCCATGCTTTAATTATCGCATCAATACTGGCATTCGGAATATAGGTTAAAAAGGAATTTATGAATTCGATTTCGGTTATTTTTCCTTTTTCGAATAAATCATTATGTGCTATCAAATCTTCATTTGGACCATCCAATCCTAACTTTTTAAACTCTTCAATCGATGTTTCTTTATTGAGATTAATAAAAACATCTCCAAAATCAAAAATTATAGCGTTAATCATGGTTGAAAAAAAGTTTAAGTTGGTCGTCTTTTATAGTTTTTACTTGGAAATTTCCATTTAAACTCGGGGCTTTTATACCACTTTTTAAATGACTGTTCCCAATAAAAACCCTAGCTTCATCCCAAAGATTATCGTCTATAAAACTTTGAAGTGTTTGTTTTCCGCCTTCAATTAGTATAGATTGAATGCCATATTTGTATGAAATATCGGCAATAGTTTTGGTTAGCTTAACGTCAAAGATAGCATTTTCATAAATACAATTTTCACTAAATGTTAAATTTTCTTGCTCGGTTATAATGATAGTTTTAATTTGACCATCCTTTACATAGTGGCTTTGGTTAATTCTACCACTTTTGTCTAAAACAATTCGTGTCGGATTTTCACCTGTCCAATCCCGCACATCCAATTTCGGATTGTCATCTAAGACCGTTTTGGTTCCAACCAAAATAGCTTGTTCTTCACTTCGCCATTTATGAACCAATTGTCTCGAATATTCATTGGATATCCAAACGGGTTCTTTTTTATCTTTAGTCAATGGGGCAATAAATCCGTCCTGACTTTCTGCCCATTTCAGTATGATGTAAGGCAGTTTTTTTTGATGAAAGGTAAAAAAACGTTTGTTCAATTCGTTGCATTCTTTTTCTAAAACACCAATAGTCACATTCGCGCCGTTTTCTTCTAAACGCTTTATTCCAGTACCAGAAACTTTACTGTTTGGGTCGATAGATCCAACCACAACATTTGGAATTTTATGCTTGATAATTAAATCACAACACGGTGGTGTTTTTCCATAATGACTGCACGGTTCCAACGAAACATATATAGTGGCTTTTGCTAATAATGAATTGTCTTTTACTGAGTTTATTGCATTGACTTCGGCATGTGGTTCGCCCGATTTTCGGTGCCAACCTTCGCCAATGATTTCATTATTGTATACAATGACACTGCCAACCATCGGATTTGGATAGGTTGTTCCCAAGCCATTTTTGGCTAATTCGATGCAGCGTTTTATGTAAATTTCATCGGCTTTCATTTTGCAAAAATAGGGTTTTATCTCTTAAGTTTTTAGCCACAGTTTAACACGGATTTAAACAGATTTCCACATAAACTAACATAATTAATTTCTTAATCGGTGTTAATCTGTAAAAATCTGTTAAATCTGTGGTTGATTTTTTTGGTATTAGTAACGGACACAAATAAAAAAATTCATTCATGACTTTTTTAACAAGCCTATTTTGAGTGAAGTGACTTTTATTAATTATTGTTTCTATATGGTTAGAACAATTGCCTTATTTTTGTAATATTAATATTGTTTAGATGCTAATCAGAGAAATCAAAAAAGAAGATAACCAACAAATTGCAGCGGTTATTCGGGAAGTTTTTATTGTAGATAATTTTCCTAAAACAGGAACCGCTTTTGCGGATACACAATTGGATTTTATGTTTGAGGCTTATGATAAACCACGGGCAACTTATTTTGTAGTTGAAAGTGAAGGCAAAATCATTGGTGGCGCAGGCGTTTCACAATTGGAAAGTTCTCCTTCAACCATCTGCGAATTACAAAAAATGTATTTTTTGCATGAAGCCAGAGGCAAAGGAATTGGGTTTAAAATGATACAAAAATGTTTGGAAAAAGCTACTGAATTAGGTTATGAAAAGTGTTATCTCGAAACCTTACCCGAAATGCTGACGGCACAACATCTATACAAAAAAGCAGGTTTTGAATATCTTTCTACTCCAATGGGGAATACAGGTCACACGACTTGTCCTGTTTGGATGATACGAAGTTTAAATCCCAAATTATAAATTCCAAAATCCAAATGCTACTTAAAAATTACAAAGCCACTTTTCTTCAGGAACTTTCTTCTTCGTATGACGAACACGAAATGGACAGCTTTTTCTATATCATATTGGAGAAATTGCATGGTTTGAAACGAATAGATTTGGCGCTCAATCCTGAAACGGTAATGGATGGCACTCATTTAAAACAATGGAAAAGTATTCTCTCCGATTTAAAAATTCAAAAACCGATTCAATATATTTTAGGAGAAACCCAGTTTTATGGTTTGCGATTTGAAGTCAATGAAAATACGTTGATTCCAAGACCCGAAACGGAAGAATTGGTTGAATGGATTATAAAGGAAGAGGGAACCTGCCTGCCGGCAGGCATGGAAGGGAAGAGGGAAGAGGGAAAAGTTATAATTCTCGATATAGGAACAGGAAGTGGCTGTATTGCAGTTTCGTTAGCCAAAAATCTTCCAAATGCTGAAGTTTTTGCGATTGATGTTTCGGAGAAAGCTTTGGCTACAGCTAAAAAGAATGCGGATATCAATAATGTTAAAGTAAATTTTATAAATGTAGATATATTAAAAACCAACGATTTAGAAAAACTTCCAACTTCTAACTTCCAACTTCCAACTTCGTTTGACATTATAGTTTCTAATCCGCCTTATGTTCGAAATTTAGAAAAGGCTGAAATTAAGCCCAATGTTTTAGAGTATGAACCACATTTGGCATTGTTTGTTGAAGATACTGATGCTTTGCTTTTTTATCGAAAAATTGCGGAACTAGCAAAGAAAAATTTAAATCCGAACGGAAAACTTTATTTTGAAATTAACCAATATTTAGGAAAGGAAACTGTTGAATTAGTTGAGAGTTTTGGGTTTAAAAATGTCAAATTGATAAAAGACATTTATCAAAATAACCGAATCGTATTTGCAGTAAAACAATGATTTTTTTGTTTCACAGAGATTCACAGAGAAAAAAGAGATGCACAGAGTCTAAACTGAACACTAATTTCTGAATACTGAACACTTACTCATACCTCAACGCTTCTATCGGATCAAGCTGAGAAGCTTTTATTGCGGGATATAATCCGGAAACTAATCCAACAATAAAACTGGTCACAAAGGCAGCGAAGATGGCACCCCAAGGAGTCACAAATGCCAAGTCAAGTAGTGACGAAATTCCGTAGCCAGCTAAAATCCCCATTATTATTCCTAAAACACCACCTATTTGTCCGACGGTTATTGTTTCGATAAAAAACTGAATAGCAATAGCGCTTTTCTTGGCGCCTAGTGCTTTTCTTACGCCAATTTCACGTGTTCTTTCGGTTACAGAAACAATCATAATGTTCATCAAAGCAATCGACGAACCTAGTATAGTAATTATCCCAATTAGCCAAGCAGAAACGCCTAAGAAATCTGTGATACTAGCAATTTTATTGACTAAATCATCACTTCGAGAAATGCTAAAATTTTCTTCTTCAACCGGATTTAGTTTTCTGATTTTGCGCATGGTGATAATCGCATTTTCAATGGCAGCATCGAGCAATTCTGTTTTTTGAATCATGGTACTCAATGAGTAATTGATATTGGGTTGCGAAAATAACGAGCGCGCCACTTGAATCGGAATCATAACTCTCAAATCCTTTTTGTTACTAAAAGAGGAACCTTTTTCTTTTAACACGCCAATGACTTTAAATTTGGCACCACGAACAGAAAGAATTTTATTAATTGGGTTGACATCTTTCAACAAACCTTTTGTAACAAAATCAGAACCTACAATGCAGGAATACACATTATTTGAAATGTCAAATGAGTTGAAGTTTCTGCCTTGGGTGACTTCCAAACCAGAGTTTGTTATATAATATTCGTCAATACCAAGAACCGAAATTTCCGGGTCTGTTTTTTGATTTTCAAATTTCACTTCAGCACTTGAAGTCGCTACAAATGAAAGTGAAGTCACTGTCATTATGAAGTTGTATTTTTCTTTAAAAGCTTTGGCTTCGGGATAGGTAATAATTGGATTTATTTTTTCAATTTTTTTACCACCATCTCCACGTAAGGTGTTTGGGTATTGATTTATATTGAACGTATTGGAACCCATTGAGGCAAAAGTGGAATTCAAATTGTTTTCGAAAGCAGCAACCACAGTCAAAATCCCAACCAAGGCTGTAATTCCAATGGCGATAATAACAACAGTCAAAATGGTACGAAGCAACTGCGTTCGTATGGAACCCAACGCAATTTTTACATTTTCTCTAAATAGTCCTATTCCAAGCATAACGCAAATTTGACACTAAAATAGACGATTTGTTACAAGAATATTTATATAGTTGTGTAAATAGTTTTAAAAAATAAGATATTTGTCAAAGGAATTTTAAATATTAAATATCAAATATTTAAAATCTAAAATCTAAAATCTAATATTAAAATGGCATCAAAACCAAGTATTCCAAAAGGCACACGAGATTTTTCACCGGCAGAGGTTGCTAAGCGTAACTATATTATTTCGGTAATGAGACACTATTTTGAGAAGTTTGGTTACCAACCAATCGAAACACCATCGTTTGAAAACTCGGATACTTTGATTGGAAAATATGGGGAAGAAGGTGATCGTTTGATTTTTAAGATATTGAATTCAGGAGATTATTTGGATAAAGTTCCAACCGAACAACTACAATCTATTAACTATAAACAATTAACCGGTGAAATCTCCGAAAAAGCTTTACGTTACGACTTAACTGTTCCATTTGCACGATACGTTGTGCAACACCAAAGCGAGATTGAGTTTCCGTTTAAGCGGTATCAAATTCAGCCGGTTTGGCGCGCTGACCGTCCACAAAAAGGTAGATTCAGAGAGTTTTATCAATGTGATGCTGATGTGGTTGGTTCCAAATCGTTGTGGCAGGAAGTGGAGTTGGTACAATTGTATGATTCCGTTTTGGCTGAATTGGGTTTGAATGGTGTTACTATTAAAATCAATAACAGAAAAATTTTATCGGGAATTGCTGAAGTAATTGGTGCTTCGGATAAACTGATTGACTTTACGGTGGCTTTAGACAAGCTCGACAAAATAGGCGCCGACGGTGTTAAAAAAGAAATGCTTGAAAAAGGGATTTCGGATGCGGCTATAGTAAAAGTACAAGCGTTGTTCAACTTTACCGGAACGATTCAGGAAAAATTAGAAAAACTAACACAATTACTATCCTCTTCTGAAGAAGGCAAAAAAGGTGTTGAAGAGTTGCGTTTCATTTGTGACAACGTAACTAAACTTGGTTTGCAAAAAGCAATTTTAGATTTGGATGTGACTTTGGCTCGTGGTTTAAATTATTATACCGGAGCTATTTTTGAAGTTACTGCGCCCAAAGAAGTTGCTATGGGTTCTATCGGTGGTGGCGGACGTTATGATGATTTGACAGGGATTTTCGGTTTGAAAGACATGAGTGGTGTTGGAATTTCGTTTGGTTTGGATAGAATATATTTGGTTCTGGAAGAACTGAATTTATTTCCGGAAACGGTAACAAAATCGACTAAAGTATTATTTCTGAATTTTGGCGAAAGCCAGACTTTTGATGCGATGAAAGCTGTTACTATACTTCGCAATCAAAATATCAAAGCTGAAATGTATCCTGATGCAGCAAAGATTGACAAACAATTTAAACATGCAGAGCGAAGAGGAATTCCGTTTGTGGTAAAAGAAATTGATGGATCAAACTTCACTTTAAAAGATATTCAAACAGGAGAACAAGTTCAGTTAAATCTTGAAAACCTTATTGCAAAACTTAAGTAAATTGCTTCTCTATGAATCCCGTCTCATTATGAATAACGAGACAGGACAAACGAAGTGACGAATACACTAAACAAAAAAAACCCTGCCGAAGCAGGGTTTTTTTTCTTGTAGAAAAAAGCAATTTAGTGTCAAATAAACAGCAGAACAAGATATTATTTTAGTATTATTTTTTTAGATATTTCGCCTCCATCAGTAATTACTTTTACTATATAAGTTCCAGAACTTAAGTCGCCAATGCGTAATTGTATGTCAGCTTGATTTTGGTTATAAACTTTCCAAACAGTTACTTCTTGTCCCAATAAGTTGTATAATGAAACTGATTTCACATTTACTTCTTGCAACTCGTTTTTGATGTTTATCATGTTGTTGACTTGTGAATGTATCACGCTAATTCCATGATTTTCTTCAGTATGATCAACTGTTCCAAGAGAGGTACCATTAGTAAATCTTAATGAAAATCTTGTATCATACGTTCCGGCAGGTAAGTTGATTTGGAAGTTTTGGTCTTTGATACTGTGATAGATTGAAGTTACATTGTCATAAATGTATATTTCTTGATCATTATCAAAATTTTCTTTTCCATCTACAACAAAGGTAACATTACCAGCCACTGCATTTTTAACACCTAAAGGATAGATATTGTTTACGTTAAAGTAGCCATCACCATTAATGTTTAACTTGTTGGTTCCATTAATGAAATACATATCATTAGTAAGTGTTTCGATGCTTACACCATCATAACCGCTATCAAATCCTGAAGTTGCATGTTGATTCATAAATCCTAACAGTGTTTGTCTGTGATAGTTGTCAGCCGAGTTATATCCAAGTCTTAATTTCATAAATTGTTCTTCAACAAAGCTATCGCGTTGATTGTTAAATGCCGGATTGATAACAGTAATTGGGTTATTGTTTTGTTTGAACATAGTATATGAAGTTGCATCGTCTTCTTTAACAAATAGTCTTTGACCATTGTTAAATGTAATAGTTCCACCTGTAGCAGTTCCAGTTACAAAGAATCCTTGTCCAACTGGGATGAATCTTTTTGGAGTTTTACTACTTGACCCTAATCCGCTTACACCGGCAGTGGCAACAGGTGCCGTTCCACCCGTCTTAGTATAAGTTGCATAACCACCTTGATACTGAGAAGTTGTGTGCGAGGGATTTGTACTATAATGCTCCCAGATGTATAGTGTTCCTACTATGCTTGATGCATTATCGTCAATAAATTGATTGGCATCGATAGCGGACGCGTATGGGTTACCACATAGGTTTAAATTATTAGGTCCAACCGTCGAAGTAATAATTCCGCTATTTGGTTTACCTACGAAAGTATAATTTTGATCTGCTGTTGCTGAGCCGCATCCTTTCATAGTGTATCCTTGTCCAGCCAATAACGTTCCGTTTGGACCCGCTGATGACCAGTTAGCATAACTGTTTGTTGAATTTTGGAATTTAAAAATCCAATAGCTACTCAAAGTAATAGGTGTTGTTGGCGAACCATTAACTCCAGTTGTCCATAGCATGTTTTGTATATTATTTGGATCAGTACCATCTTTCATAACTCCAGCCACAGTAAATCCGTGATTAATAGTCGTGTTATTGATAGAACTAACAGGTGAAGACCAGTAGTTATAGTTATATTTTATAGCTTGACCTTGTTGATCTCTTTCTAAAGAACCAGTACTTGTTACATCTAAATCAGAATTTGCAGTTTGAATTAATTGAGATTTTCCAACTAAATCAATTTTACCATCAAGTTTTAGATACCAGTCATTTTGAATTTTAGTATCGTTTGTCATACTTACTGTAACTCCTGGGTCAATAAACATAGCTAAATCTGTATCGTTAGCAGTTTCAGTTATATTATGTTTCACTTGAACAATTGAATAATCAAAGTCTACAACGTCTAATCCTCTAATATCTTTTGTAACATCATTAATAGCAGTTGCAAATGTTCCTGTTCTTACTGTTGTAAAAGGCATTGGAGCTTGTTGTACAGCTATTACTTTATGGTTATACAATTTCATTCCAGTTCCGGTATCGATAGATGCTGTTGTTAGATCATCTACAATATCATCTTTGTATGCATCCATTCTGTAATATCTTAATACGTTTGCAAAAGGTAGTGAACCAACGTCTTTAGGGACAATAGCACCTCGAACTTGAGAAGCCGTATTTTGTATTTCTTGGTAAACCATTCTTTGTACTTGAGTAGCTGTTAAGGCAGCATTAAATACTCTAACTTCATCAATTTTTCCTTTGAAATAATTTGAATTTCCTAGAGGATTTCTACCCAAAGTTAATTTTGATGCATCGGCTGCAATATTTCCTGATATTGGTTGTGTAGCCACTAATTTTCCGTTTAAATATAGATTTAAATTACCACCACCATAAGTTGCAGCAACATGATACCATTGAGAAGTTGTTAAAGCTGTATTAAAGGTTACAGTAGTTCCATTGATAATCGCTTCAAATTTTTTAGCACTGTTTATTCTCAATTGGAATTTATCTTGTCCAACTACAACACCATTAGTACTAAAGGTACTATTTAAATCAATCCATGCCATTAGAGTGGCATTGGCTAATCCGCCAAGAAGCGCAACGTTTTCAGCATAATCATTTCTTCCATCAAAATCTAAAAACAATTTCCTGTCTAAATCTCTTGGTGAACCTTTTGCAGTATCATTAGTATCAAAGGCATCAAGAATTCCATCGCCATCTGCATCACCTGAACCATCAATTTTTCCATCAGCATTGGTATCAAAACTAGCATATAAACCTGTTTCTATATCATTAGTCCCGTCATCGTCATCGTCAATCTCTAAATAATCAGGAATATTATTTCCGTCAGTATCTTGAGCATATGCTCTTAGTGTTGTTCCATAAACAATAGAGTTATCATAAAGGTTTAATAATCCATCACCATCACTATCTGCTCCATCTCCTTTACCATCCCCTGTTATATCTCCGTCGCCATTCAAAAGTCCTGATTCATCTACATCAAAAAACGAATCATTATCACTGTCTAAATCTAAATAATTTGGAACACCGTCACCATCAGTATCAGGCAATGAATACGTACCTCCAGAAATCATAGCTTCTATATAATCATTAAGCCCATTATTATTTGCGTCTATCCAAGTAGCTGCACTAGTTCTATCCATAGTCGATTTACCAGTACTGTAAGCTTTAAATCCTGCTTCTTCAATATCTGGAATTCCATCATTTTCATCATCTACATCCAGAAGGTCAGCAATTCCATCACTGTCACTATCAATACAGTTTTGGTTAATGATAATTTGAACATCGTCAATAAAATTCCCAACAGAAGCACTACCTGAAGCAGTTGGACCAGCTTGGAAGGTTAAAACAATTGAGGTTTGTCCTAATGGAATGTTATAAGTTCCAGAATAAGAACCCCATGATGTGTTTCCATCTATCATTGTAACAATTGGAGAAGAAGCTATAGCATTGGCTAAATTATCTCCAAACTTCACATAAGCTGTATCAGTTCCAGCTCTTCCTCTGTGTTTAATAGCCCAGTTAATTGTTCCACCGGCGCCATTCAAGCAAAATGTTTGGTATAAAATTCCAGGAACATTAGCGTTTAATTCCGCAAATTGATTCCCTGCAGCTGCTGGCACAGGACCACCACTACCACTACTAAATCCAGAACTCCATATTTCTATAAAAGGTTCAGCACTAGTTTGCCATCCCGTAACATTAGCTGTTGGCTCTATACTATAAGTTGCCGTACCAATTACTGGTGTTTCAAAACTTCCGTTTACAAATGAATCACTAACACATGTACCACATTCTACATTATCTATAATTCCATCATTATCATCATCTTGATCGGCATTGTTTTCTATGCCGTCCCCATCATTATCAAGTAAACCTATTCCTTGAATAGCAAAAGTATAAGGGTTTTCGTCGCTATCATTATTTACGATATTAATTTGTGCAACTCTTGTAAAAACAGCATTAGGGTTAAATGTTACTTGGAAAGTTGTACTAGCTCCAGCTCCAAGAGCACCTGTTCCCGGGTTAGCAGTAACACTAAATTCAGATGCATTAAGTCCAGTAATAGTTGGATTTGAGATTGATAATGGAATTGACCCTGTATTTCTAATAGTAAAAGTACGGGTTATTGTAACCAAATTAATATCGGCTGGACCAAAATCAGTATGGTCTGAAACGGAAGTTACCAAATCACCATTTGTAATAGATAAACCGTTACCTTGCAGATCTATTTCTCTATTTGAACCAGTACCTTGAATGTTAAAATCATATGGGTTTTCATTAGTATCATTGTTAACAATACTAATATTGGCTGTTCTTACTCCAACAGCAGTTGGAATAAACGTTATTACAAAAGTGGTATAACTAAGAGCAGATACTGTTGCACTTGGAGGTGTGGTAACGGTAAACTCAGAAGCATTTGTACCTGTAATGGTTATTGTACCAACGTTTAATTGGAAATTTCCACTATTTATGATTGTAAATGTTCTTGTCCCATTACTTGAACCAAAATCAGTCCAATCCGCAGTAGATGGAGTTAAATCACCATCAGCAATTGAAGTTGTATTTCCTTGAACATCAATCTCTGGGATAATTCCAAATCCTTGTATTGCAAAATCATAAGGGTTTTCAGAATTGTCATTATTCACGATACTGATTGTTGCAGTTCTTGTACTAATAGCACTTGGTGAAAATGTTACTACAAAAGTTGTACTGCTATTAGGACCAACCGAAGCAGCAGGGAGTGTAGTAATAGTGAAGTCAGAAGCATTAGTACCACTAATAGTAATGGTGCCAATAGTTAATGCAATATTTCCAGTATTAAAGATTGTAAATGTTCTTGTTGAGGCTACTGTACTAAAATCTGTCCAGTCAGCTGTAGTAGGAGTGGTGTCTCCATCAATTATAGAAATAGCATTTCCTCGAATGTCAATTTCTTGTTCAACTCCAGTTCCTTGCAAAGCAAAATCATATGGGTTTTCGTTAGTATCATTATTTACAATAGAAATGTTAGCTGTTCTTAAGCCGATTGCTGTTGGTGTAAAAGTCACCGTAAATGTAGTGCTTGAACCAATTGGTACTGTAGCACTTGGAGCACTAGTAACTGTAAATTCACTGGCGTTAGTTCCAGAAAACGTAATCGCCCCTACTGTTAATAAAGCAGTACCCAAATTTCGTATAGTAAAAGTTCTAGTTGAATTAGCAGTTCCAAAATCAGTCCAGTTAGTAGTAGCAGGATTCGTGTCACCATCTACAATTGAGGTTGCATTTCCTTGAATATCAATTTCTGAGTAATTGACTGTGGCTACAACTGCCGTTCTTGTAGCAGTAGTACAACCATTATTTGTAGCATCAACATAATATGTAGTTGTAGTTGAAATAGTAGGAGTTGTAAATGAATTTCCAGTACGTAAACTAGCTCCTCCAGTTGCCGCAGCATACCAATTAATTGTACCTGCACTGGCGGTAGCTCCAAGATTTACAGTTCCAGTTCCAGTTCTTGATCCAGGAGTAGTTCCTGTTATTGTTGGAATTACATTAACCCTAATTGTTCCTGTAGCCGTAGTAATAGGTCCACAACCACCAGTTAAGGTAACGGTATAATTAAATGTTCCTGAAGCCGTTGGCGTACCAGAAATAGTAACCACATTAGCAGCCCAAGCTCCAGTCACTCCTGCTGGTAATCCAGAGAATGTAGCTCCAGTAGCTGACACTGTAGTGTAAGTTATATTTGTTATTGCCGTATTAATACATCTGGTTTGAGCATTTGTACCCACAGCAGAAGTTAATGTAACAGTATTGTTTGGATTAACAGTAATTGTACCTATTGCAGTAATAGTTCCACAACCACCAGTTAAAGTAACGGTATAGTTAAATGTTCCAGAAGCTGATGGCGTACCAGAAATAGTAACCACATTAGCAGCCCAAGTTCCAGTCACACCTGCTGGTAAACCAGAGAATGTAGCACCAGTAGCACTAGTTGTACTATAAGTGATATTAGTTATAGCAGTACTAATACATCTGGTTTGAGCATTTGTACCCACAGCGGAGGTTAAAGAGATTGTATTGTTTGGGTTAACGGTTATTGTTCCTGTAGCCGTAGTGAGAGGTCCACATCCACCAGTTAAGGTAACAGTATAATTAAATGTTCCTGAAACCGTTGGCGTACCAGAAATAGTAACCACATTAGCAGCCCAAGCTCCAGACACACCTGCTGGTAAACCAGAGAATGTAGCTCCAGTAGCTGAAACAGTAGTGAATGTAATATTAGTCAAAGCAATATTAATACATTTTGTTTGGTTGTTAGTTCCAGCACCGGAAGATAAAGTAATTGTATTATTTGGATTAACACTAATTGTCCCAGTTGCAGTTATGGTTCCACAACCACCAGTTAAGGTAACGGTATAATTAAATGTTCCAGAAGCTGATGGCGTACCAGAAATAGTAACCACATTAGCAGCCCATGCTCCAGTAACACCTGCTGGTAAGCCAGAGAATGTGGCGCCTGTAGCACTAGTTGTACTATAGGTGATATTAGTTATAGCCGTATTAATACATCTAGTTTGGTTATCAGTACCTACTGCTGAAGTTAATGAGATTGTATTGTTTGGGTTAACGGTTATTGTTCCTGTAGCCGTAGTAAGAGGTCCACATCCACCAGTTAAGGTAACGGTATAATTAAATGTTCCAGAAGCCGTTGGCGTACCAGAAATAGTAACCACATTAGCAGCCCAGTTTCCAGTTACACCTGCTGGTAAACCAGAGAATGTAGCACCAGATGCTGATACAGTACTAAATGTAATATTGGTCATAGCAGTATTAATACATCTAGTTTGGTTGTTAGTTCCAGCACCAGAAGATAAAGTAATTGTATTGTTTGGATTAACAGTAATTGTACCTATTGCAGTAATAGTTCCACAACCACCAGTTAAGGTAACGGTATAATTAAATGTTCCAGAAGCTGATGGCGTACCAGATATAGTAACCACATTAGCAGCCCAAGATCCGGTAACACCTGCTGGTAAACCAGAGAATGTAGCACCAGTAGCACTAGTTGTAGAGTATGTAATATTAGTCATTACAGTATTGAT
>NZ_JANMXZ010000055.1:0-11909 GCF_031381455.1 Flavobacterium sp.
ATTCTCTTTATAATTGTTAGTAAAAAAACTTCAAATAACCACATTCCCAAATAACCAAATCAACTATTATTCTATATTTGTAATCCAGTAAAAATCTATGGAACAATTTGTAGTATCAGCCCGTAAGTATCGCCCGCAAACTTTTAAAGACGTTGTCGGACAACAAGCTATTACCAACACGTTGCTTAACGCCATAGAAAGTAATCACTTGGCTTCTGCCCTATTATTTACGGGTCCGAGAGGTGTTGGGAAAACAACCTGCGCCAGGATTTTGGCACGCAAAATTAACCAACCGGGTTATGATGACCCGAATGAAGATTTTGCTTTTAATGTGTTTGAACTCGATGCCGCTTCTAACAATGGTGTTGATGATATTAGGAATATAATAGACCAAGTTCGAATACCTCCTCAAACTGGGCATTATAAAGTATATATTATTGATGAGGTTCACATGTTATCTCCGGCTGCCTTTAATGCTTTTTTGAAAACTCTGGAAGAACCGCCAAAGCACGCCATATTTATTTTGGCTACGACCGAAAAACACAAAATTATTCCAACGATATTATCGCGTTGCCAGATTTTTGACTTTAAAAGAATTACGGTTAAAGATGCCAAAGAACATTTGGCTGAAGTAGCTAAAAGTCAAGGAGTAGAATTTGAAGACGACGCTTTACATATTATTGCTCAAAAAGCTGATGGCGCTATGCGTGATGCTTTGTCCATTTTTGACCGAGTGGTTTCGTATTGCGGCAACAACCTAACCCGTCAGGCAGTTACTGAGAATCTGAACGTTTTAGATTATGAGACCTACATCAATATGACCGATTTGATTTTGGAAAATAAAATCCCAGAAGTCTTGTTGGCTTATAATGATATTTTATCCAAAGGATTTGACGGTCATCATTTCATTGCCGGATTAGCATCACATTTTAGAGATTTATTAGTGGCTAAAAATCCAGCAACACTTTCATTGTTAGAAATGGGTGAAGCGGCGCAAAAATTATATGGAGAACAATCGCAAAAAGCATCTCAAGACTTTTTATTAAAAGGAATTGACATTGCAAATGATTGTGATTTGAAATATAAGGTTTCTCAAAACCAACGCCTTTTGGTAGAACTCGCGCTCATGCAATTAAGCTCTATCGGTTTCGATGGAGAAAAAAAAAAGTCTGAGTTTATAATTCCGCCTACGTATTACCGTAAAAGTTATTCTATTAAAGAAGTACAAAGTACGAAGTTAGAAATACAAAGTGAAGAACAGAAAATAGAAGTTGAACCATTAATAGACAACGCACAACCGACAAAGGAAAACGTAGAACCTCTTACTCAGAACCTACAACCTAAAACTCCTGTCATCCCGAGCGCTCACGAAGCTTCGGGAGAGGGACAACCCAAAGTTTCTTCAATGTCTTTAGCTAGCATTCGTGCGAAGAAAGAAATGGCAGAAGCTCAAAAGTCGACGGTGAAAGAAGTCGTGCATTTGGCAAGCGAGCCTTTTACCGAAACGGAAATGCTGGAGCAGTGGCTTAAATATGCACAACGTATGGAAGACAAAGGCTATCGCATTGTAGCATCTTTGTTAACCATTAATGATCCAATTCTTGAAGGTACAACTATCATTCACGAGTTACCGAATGAAAGTTCAAAGATAGATTTTGAAAAAGAAAAACCGGACCTTTTGGGTTATTTACGTGGGAAATTGCACAACCACGATATTAGCATCAATGTGAAAGTGAATGAAACTTTGGTTCTGAAAAAAAGTTATACAGCACAAGACAAATACAACCGATTAGTAGAACTCAATCCGAATTTAGAATTAATGCTGAATTTGTTTGGGTTGGAAGTTAATGAGTAAATCCAATAACAGACATTTAATCTGGATTATGTTTTACTTTCAGAATCAGAACAAAGTACCAAATACTTCATTGACTGGATTATTTATATCAACAAAAGTAAAATTGGTTTTAATTTCATTATTAAGTAGTGATATTATTTTCCCAGATTCTGTATCTGATGTAATGTAATATTGAGAAGTCTTGTCAACATGACATTGAGCAAATAACTTAGAATCATTAGGTATTATTGCTCTTGGTGTAATGTCAATACCCGTTATACTTTTCTGTTGGAATATTGCACGCACAAATTTCCCTGCGATTTTAGCATGTTCTAAATTAAAAGGAATTATTTGTAAAGTATCTAAAGGTAAATTCTCTATTTCATCTCTAACACAAAATTCTGCAATTGATATAGTCGATATTTTCATTATTACATCATTCTCTAAAAAATACTTATAATACCCTTTGGCATTATAGTGTAATGGATCATTATGATTTAAAGTCGAATAAAAAAACTTGTGTCAAGTAATACACTAAGCATCGTAGCCTCCTCTCAAATCTCTTAACCAATCATCGGCATCAATATCTTTCCATTTACTAGTTGAACGTTCTATCAATTTATTTAAATAATCTTCATTGTATTTTGGCAGATATGGAATCATCTCAACAAACTTAAGTGAACTTTTATCGAACTCTCCACTATCAATATTTTGCTTTGCAGTTACTCTAAAACCATATTTTCTATAAACCAAATTCTTTTCTTCATTAAGAAAGAATTCTTTTGGTGCTTCAATAATTACAGTTCCAAAATCTTCAGTATCTAAATGTAAATTAGATTTGTTTTTACCTCCTGTATTTGTTATTTCTCCATAAAAATACAACTCTGCATCTACCCATAAATCTAATGTTCTTTTATAACTTGTTGAAGGATTTATTTCAAAGAAGAATTCTTTTTCTCCTACATTAGTTTTCAACTCAAAAGAATAATTTTTGTTGTATGATATATTTTGAATTCTTTCAATGGCTTGTGCGGTCTTAAGTTCTAAAAAATCTATAGAATGTTGCTGATTAACTACTTCTAAATTAGCCGTTAGTCCAATCAATGCTTGACTTCCAACTATAAAAATATGTTTGACCGAACCCTCTTCAATTGAATAACTAATAGTTGGTCTATCTTTTTGATTTGGGTATAATATATCTTCAATATTATCTAATATAACTTTGATTTCTTTAATATCAGTATTCTCAGGTTTTAATGGCTCATTACCTTTATTACCTGATACTCTAATTTCAAAAATCCCTTTAGTTTCCATGAAGCAAATATATTGATTTTTTTAAATTTTGATATTTCCAATTCAGTAAATCAAAATAAATATTGTCAGATTGCATAATTTACAATTTTCCCTGATACAACGCTTTTACTATTCCGTCGGCCAAACCAATTTTTGGCACAAAGAGCTGGCGCGCACCGCTCCATTTCATAGCGTTTAGGTACACTTTAGTCGCTGGTATAATTACATCAGCACGGTCTGTGTTCATGGCTAACTCTGCAATACGCTGTTCGTAAGTCAATGAATTTAAATATTGGTATTGTGAATTCAGGTATAAATAGGACAACGGTTTGTCTTGCAGCTTTCCAGATAGCTTGAACAACTTATTGATATTTCCACCAGAACCTATTAGTATAACGTTTTCAAATTCTTCTGTGTTGCATTTAATCCATTTTTCAATTTCTTCCCACACGATGTCGCTAACCATATTGTTCAGCATACGAACTGTTCCGATTTTGAATGATTTGGATGCGATCATTTTACCGTCGGTGAACAAAGAAAACTCGGTGCTTCCACCACCAACATCAACATATAAATAGGTTTGGTCGGTTTTTAGGAAATCATGTAAATCGGAAGAGGCAATAATAGTAGCTTCAATTTTTCCGTCAATGATATCAATATCAATATCACATTTTTCTCTAATAATATTGGCAACTTCTTTTCCGTTATAAGCTTCGCGCATGGCAGATGTGGCGCAAGCTTTGTATTTTTCTACTTTATAAACTTTCATCAACAATTTAAATGCTTGCATGGCATCAACCATTCTGTCAATATTATCATCTGAGATTTCACCAACCGTAAAAGCATCTTGTCCCAAGCGTATTGGCACTCGAATCAAAGCACTTTTATTAAATTGGGGTTCTTTGTCATGTTGCTCTACAATATTGGTAATGAGCAATCGCATGGCATTGGAACCTATATCAATCGCAGCATATTTTTTTATTGAAATCATTAAATGGGTTTATTCGGTTACGTTGTTAGTTGGAGTTCCTTCAAGTCTTTCCTTGTAATAGTTGTAGGTTTGATGTTGGGCTCTAAAAACAGGTTCGTCTTCAGCACGAACACGGTATTTGTTTTCAAATTTCTCTGAATGATAGCGCGCTTTTACGTTTCCTTTCCAGCCTATAGTAAAGGTGTCAATGATTTGCTTTTTGATTTCTTCATCATATATCGGACAGGTTACTTCTACCCGACCATCCAAATTACGTGTCATAAAATCGGCTGACGAAATATAAACCTCAGGATCGTCATTGTTACAAAAAATAAAAGACCGCGTGTGTTCTAAAAAATAATCCACAATACTAACGGCTTCAATGTTTTCGCTCATTCCTTTCACACCTGGAATTAAAGAACAAATGCCTCGCACCTGCAATTTAATCTTTACTCCGGCATTACTTGCTTCGTATAATTTGTCAATCATTGGGTAATCCGAGATGCTATTCATTTTTAAATTAATATAAGCAGAACGTCCCATAATGGCGTTATTTATTTCTCTATCGATTAACTTGTAGAATCTTGAACGCGTGTAGTGTGGCGAGACTATCAAGTGTTTGTAACGATGAATTCGGTAATTAACATCAAAGAAATCAAAGATTTTAGAAACGTCTTTCAAGATTTGCTGATGACTGGTAAATAGCGTTAAATCGGTATAAATTTTGGCCGTGCTTTCATTGAAATTTCCGGTAGAAATAAAGCCGTATCGCTTTAGTTTTCCTGCTTCAATTCGGTCAATTAAACATATTTTGCTGTGCACTTTTAAACCTTTAATACCAAAAATAAGTTCAATTCCTTCTTGCTGCATTTGCTCTGCATAGGAAATATTACTGGCTTCATCAAAACGTGCTTGGAGCTCAATTTGAACCGTAACTTTCTTCCCGTTTTTGGCAGCATTGATTAGCGAACTCACAATTTGAGAGTTTTTTGCCAAACGATATAAGGTTATTTTTATAGTGGTGACTTTAGGATCTAAAGCAGCTTCGCGGAGGAATTTTATCAGATAAGAAAACGACTGAAAAGGCGCATTTATCAAATAATCTTTTTTGGCAATTTTATTCAAAAGACTACCGTCAAGTGATAAACCTTCCACAGGAAGCGGCACTCTTGGCGGATATAGCAAGTCAAATCGTCCAAGGTTTGGAAAGTTCATATAATCCCGACGGTTATGATATCTTCCGCCGGGAATTACACCGTCAGATGCATCAATTCCCATTTTGGACAGGAAAAATTTAAGCGTGTCTTTTCCAATATGTTCATCATAAACAAACCGAACGGGTTCACCAATACGTCTATCTTTTACTGACGTGGCAATCTTTTCGAGCATACTTTTACTCATATCACTATCGATGTCCAATTGGGCATCGCGTGTGATCTTTATCATGTGAGCCGAAATGCTTTCGTAATCAAAAATATTGAAAATGCTGCTCAGGTTATAACGAATCAAATCATCGAGCATTATCAGGTATTGCTTATCATCTTTTATGGGAAGTTCTACAATACGGTTAGTGTTTTTCGGAATTTCTATGATAGCATAACGCACTTCGGGCTTTACTTTTTTTACTAAGCCCAACATGCCAGATTTAAGTTCGCTTTTCATTACCAATTTAACTGCTAAATAACCCGAAGTGTCTTTTAACAGCGGGAATTCTGCCAAGTCATTTAAGATAATCGTAACAAGTTCTGGGCTTATTTTTTGTATAAAAAAATCTTTGAGAAAGTTCTCGTGTTCTTCTGATACTTCATTTTCGTTAATGATAATGATGTTTTGCTTTACTAATTCTTTTTCAATTTCGTTAAGCACGTGCAAACTTGCTGCCTGCTGTTTGATAACAATTTCAGTAATGTCTTTAACCAATTGCTGGGCTGAGATTCCACCAAGAATTTTTTCGCCAGTTTGACCAGACATACTCAAACGACGAATGGCAGCAAATCGCACACGGAAAAACTCATCTAAATTATTGGAAAAAATACCTATAAATCGAAGCCTTTCAAGTAGCGGAACAGCTTCATCAGCTGCTTCCTGCAAAACTCTAGCATTGAATGCCAGCCAACTTTTTTCTCTATCTATATAACGAAACCGGGATTCTGTAATCATATTATTTTAAATCACTTGGGAAAATAACTTTCTTGGTAACACCTTTTTCAATTTCATTCCAAGAGTTATTGTCAAATATAATATATACAAATCCGGAAGTAGAAACATTATCGATAAAGATGTTCCCAAATTTATTGACAAAATTTGTAATTGCCTCATTATGTCCAAAAAGAATTAAGTTATCATAATCATTTGGACATGATTTGATAATTTGTTCCAGTTTTCTTTCATCAAAAGTGTATAATTCTTCTTTAAAGATAATGCTTTCTACAGGAAATGAGATGTTTTGCGCAAAAATAATAGCAGTTTCTGAAGCTCTTTTTGCAATGCTGCTCCAGACTAAAAATGATTTTGGAATTTGGTTACCAATATGTGAAGAAACTAAATGCGCATCTTGAATACCTCTACTTGTCAAAGGTCTGTCAATATCACGAAGTGGTGCTCCCCAACTTGATTTGGCATGTCGAATTAATATTAGCTGTTTCATGATAAAAAATCCAAAGTTATTAATACCATAAATTTAAGTTTTTATATCATATAAAAATTTATTTAATCCAAAGACTTTAAAAACGCTGTTTTACTATCAAAATAATTAAGAACCAAAAATGTTAACTGGTTAAATTTTAACATTAATTTTTCCAAAATAGTTTTATTAAATAGACATATAAATAAAAGTTAAAATTAAAATATGTTATAAACAACTTATTAAAATATATTTATTGTAGTATTTTTCTATTTAAAAATGTTAAATAATGCACTTTATCTATAAATTTACGCACTTTATCGATGTTATTTTTGGTAGTTTGATTTAAACTATCTACTTTCGAACTGTAAAACATAAATAATTACAAAAAAAATAACCCGAAATACCCAAATCAACCATGTCAAAATCAAAAATAACCCCAAAAAAACTTAATCAAGAACTAGAATAGCTAGAAAAAAAATGTATTTCGTCGATTATTTGTGCCGTTCATAGATAAAATGATTTTTAAAAATGCACTGAAACTAATTTTGTGTATATAGTATAACCCCAATTATCTATCAACTTCATAAACACCTACAAAAGTACTCCCTGCCTAAAATGCTGTTTTCAAATCTATTCTACTTAACCTAACTGTATGAAATCAAATTTTACACTTTCGAAGAATTTATGCGCTTTCTTGATACTGAATATACTATGTATATCAATGTCTTTTGCGCAAACTTTTCCACCAACAAACACTTCTTGTACCTCCAAAGATCTTGAGGTTGTTGCAGCCACATTGTCCGGTGGAGGTGTTTGTAATTCCTGTCCTACCCCGACAACAATTACAAGAAACCTAATGCTGGGAATTAATAACACCACGGGTTCCACTAGAACTTCGTTTGCCTTTTGGGGAACGCTTGAAATATATAGTGGGACAACAGGTGCATTAATTTCTTCTGTAAATAGAACGGGATGCAATGGTCCGCTCCCTGGTGGTTCAACAACCTATTTGGATTTTGGTACTATTACCTACACTTGTGGTGATATTATTAAAATTTCAAATATTTGGGAAGCGTGGACAACATCAAATAATAACGAAACCTGTCCATTAGATCCAAACAATATTTCGCCTAAGTGTGGAAAAATTCCATCCATCACCGTTAACGGTGGTGTAAATGGAGAGTTCGCTTCGCTTGATTCTCAATGTGGTTCCGCAACTGGATCTTTAGATTTAACACCAACTGGAGGATTAGCTCCGTATACTTATTTATGGACGGCGTCAGGTGGTGGAGTTGTCCCTTCTGGACAATCGACAAACCAAGACCTTACCGGTTTAGTACCTGGTACCTACTCTTTAAAAATTACAGATGCTAACGGTTGTATCATCAACAAATCGAGAACAGTTGTTGCTACTGTAGCTCCGCTTCCTGTATTTAGTTCAGCAAATACTATTGCGGTTCCTTGTGGTGGTGCTACAACAAGCACATTAACCTATACAAATAATGCCTCAGGAGCTTGTTTAATCAGTGGCTCTGTTACTTCTACTTTAAGCGCCCAAACACCAACTGGTGCTTGTGGAGGAACAGTAGTAGAAACCTGGACCTATACTGATGCCCATGGCAGAACGATTACCCAAACTAGAAACATAACCGTCAGCCCGGCGGCATTACCAAAGATGACTGCACCTGCTAATATAACTGTGGCATGTGGTTCAATACCGACATCCAGTACAATTCCATTTAGTAATGGATTAAGTAGTGGTTGTTTAGTTAGTGGAACTTCAAATACATCAACATTCACAGCAACACCTGGTGCTTGTGGAGGAACGGTGACAGAAACTTGGACCGCAACGGATAGTTGTGGTAGAGCTTTGGCTCCGGTTTCTAGAACTATTACTGTAAGTCCAGCTGCTTTACCAACTATGACTGCTCCTGCTAATATCACTGTCGCTTGTGGAGCTTTACCTGTAGCAAGTACTATATCATTTAGTAATGGATTAAGTAGTGGTTGTTTAGTTAGTGGAACTTCAAATACATCAACATTCACAGCAACACCTGGTGCTTGTGGAGGAACGGTAACAGAAACATGGACGGCAACAGATAGTTGTGGTAGAGCTTTGGCTCCGGTTTCGAGAACTATTACTGTAAGTCCGGCAGCCTTACCAACAATGACAGCTCCAATTGATACAACAGTAGCTTGTGGTTCACTTCCAGCTGCTTCAACTATTTCATTCAGCAATGGATTAACTGGTGGTTGTTTAATTTCAGGAACATCTAATCCGTCTACTTTCTCGGCTACTCCTTCTGCTTGTGGTGGAAATGTAATCGAAACATGGACTGCAACCGATTCTTGTGGTAGAGCTTTAGCTTCAGTATCAAGAACTATAACTGTTAGCCCAGCTGCTTTACCAACAATGACAGCTTTGGCTAACACAACAGTGACTTGTGGTGGATTACCACAACCTAGTACAATTCCATTTTCTAATAATCTATCAGGTGGATGCTTAATTGCAGGTACTTCAAACCTTTCTACTTTTACAACAACAGTATCTGGATATTGTAATGGATCAGTAACAGAAACGTGGACGGCAACTGATTCTTGTGGAAGAGAATTAAACTCTGTTTCAAGAACAATTACTATAAATGATACAATTCCTCCAACATTCACAACACCAGGAAATATTACCTCAAATACAGATGCAAATTGTTCAGTTAATCTTAATCCTTCAACCACTGGAAACCCAACAAATGTTAGTGATAATTGTGATGCAAATCCAACTGTAACTTATGTTGATAGCGAATGTTTTGGTAACTTTACCGAAGGCAATGTTAATGCCGGTAATGGAAATTACTTCTATTTTGATGTTTCAGGTTTTAATAATGCAACAGCTGCCAATATTAAAAAAGTTGCATTAGCATTTGAAACAAATCAAGGAAAAGGAAGAGCTGAATTTACACTTGTTTCACCTAGTGGACAAGCGGTAATTTTAGTTGGCCCTTATTGTACAGGTGGAAATTGTGATGATGCTAATTCAAGTTCACAAGAATTATATTTACCCGAATTCTATCCTACTGGATCAGGCTATACACAATGGAATAATAACAACCCTATAACAACTGGTGTTGCACAAAACTTTACTCCAAATGGCTCATTGTCTTCTCCTAATACTATAAACGGTTTAACTTCTTATGTTTCCGGTTTTGAAAACTTAACCGGTCCAATGAATGGAACTTGGTTTATATATTCAAGAAAACAATCTAATGTTAATGGAAGCATTAACTTCAAAAGTGTTTGTCTGACACCGACTAGTTTATGTCCAAACAATAGAGTTATTACCAGAACTTGGACAGTAACAGATGCTTGTGGAAATAGTACTACAGGTGCACAAACTATAACAATTCAGGATATTACTGCTCCTACTTGGTCTACGGCAACTGGTTCTTTAGACACCACTGTTGAATGTAGTGACGCTGCTGCTTTGGCTGCTGCTCAAGCACTTGCTCCAGTAGCAACCGATAACTGTGCCGGAAATATAACTTATATTAAAACACCAGGTGCATTTGTTGCCTCTCAAGGATGTGCAAATGCTGGTACTTATACAAATACGTGGACAGCAAAAGATGTATGTAATAATATATCAATTGTATTCACTCAAGTTATAACTGTTCAAGATACTATGGCTCCTATCTGGGAAACTGCTATTGGTACTTTAAATGTCACTGTTGAATGTGCTGATAAAGCTGCTTTGACTGCTGCTCAGGAATTAATTCCAGTAGCATCCGATTTATGTGATGCTGATGTAACTAACATAATCAAGAAAGAAGGTAATTTTATACCTGCAATAGGCTGTGATAATACAGGAACATACACTAATGAATGGACTGTTATAGATGCTTGCGGTAATGATTCTGTAGCATTTACTCAGATTATTACAATAGTAGACACAACTGCTCCAACTATTGATACGGCTGCAGCCAATGCAATTGTTCAATGTGATGGAAATGGTAATACTGCTGCTTTACAAGCTTGGTTAAACTCTAATGGTGGAGCAATAGCTTCTGATACATGTTCAAATGTAGTTTGGTCTAACAACTATACTTCATTAACTGATGGTTGTGGAAATACCGGTACAACTACAGTAACATTTACTGCTACGGATGGTTGTAGTAACGCTACAACAACTTCAGCAACATTTACGATTGAAGATACAACTGCACCAACTATCGATACTGTTGCAGCTAATGCAACAGTCGAATGTGATGGTCAAGGAAATACTCCTGCTTTACAAGCTTGGTTAAGCTCAAACGGTGGTGCTTTAGCTTCTGATGCTTGTTCTAACGTAACTTGGACTAATAGCTTTGATGCGCTTAGCGATGGTTGTGGTAACTCAGGAACTGCTACAGTAACATTTACAGCTACTGATGATTGTGGTAACGCTACAACAACTTCAGCAACATTTACTATTGAAGATACAACTGCGCCAACTATTGATACTGCTGCGACTAACTTAGTAGTACAATGTGATGGTGGTGGAAATACTGCTGTTTTACAACAATGGATTGCTAATAATGGCGGTGCTTCAGCTTCTGATATTTGTTCTAACGTAACTTGGTCTAATGATTTCAATGCTTTAGCAAATGATTGTTCAGCTGCTGTGACAGTAACATTTACTGCTACTGATGATTGTGGTAACGCTACATCTACTTCAGCAACCTTTACTGTTCAAGATATTATAGCACCAACTATTGATATTGTTGCTGCTAATGCAACGGTTGAATGTGATGGAAATGGTAACCCAGAGGCTTTAACTGCTTGGCTAGCTTCTAATGGTGGCGCTTCGGCTTCGGATGTTTGTTCTAACATAACTTGGACTAATAGCTTTACTGAATTAAGCGATGGTTGTGGAAATACAGGAACTGCTACAGTAACATTTACGGCTACTGATGATTGTGGTAACGCTACAACAACTTCAGCTAACTTTACTATTGAAGATACAACTGCACCTACTATTGATACTGCTGCTGCTAATGCAACGGTGGAATGTGATGGTCAAGGAAATACTGCTGCTCTTCAAGCTTGGTTAAGCTTAAACGGTGGTGCTTCAGCATCGGATGTTTGTTCTAATGTAACTTGGACTAACAGCTTTACTGAATTAAGCGATGGTTGTGGAAATACAGGAACTGCTA
>NZ_JANMXZ010000025.1:0-150511 GCF_031381455.1 Flavobacterium sp.
GTCTGTTACTATTTTATATTCGCAATGGCTCATGCTGAGGAATTGTTAGACATCTGATATTGTTTGACAAATGGGGATGTATAAATTCTATTTTTTCTCTTCTAAACTCATTGAAAATCAAACTATAAGTGGAAGCAATATTCTGTGTTATTAATTGATAATGAAGTAACCAAAGAGTTGCTTCATCTTCGATATAAGGGTCTTTCCCATTATCGTCTAAAATATAATCTGCAAAATCAGTTAATATGCCATCCTTGTCAATTATCCCAAACGCTCTCATCCAGAAACTAATACTTGAGACCATATTTTTACCTACGCCTAATTCAACTACTGCATCTTCATCTGTAAATTTTCTTCCTTTTTTAATAAAATCATACCCTTTTTTTAACCACAAATGCCTACAATGAAAAGTGTCGTGTCCTGAAAAAGTTAGTTTATTTATGGTGTTTATATTCTTCTGCATCAGCAATAAATTTAAGATGTATTTAACTTATAAAATAACGCAAAATTAATCAAATTAGCGCACTCAATCGGTTTTACTTTATCAACAAACGTATCGAAACGTGAAGTGGCTGAATGTTTGAGATTTATATAATTTTATTAAGTAATTGTTGAAAAGGTACTAGTTATTAAGGCAAAAAAATCACTCTTTCAAACTAGTAATTCTAAAAGTATTATTACCTTTTAATATCCCATCCTATTCCCTCAATTCTTTTAGAAAGAAATAGTAACGACTTTAATATTTCACTTTCATCAGGAAGAGTACCAGTAACTAATTCTTTAAAAGAAGTTGTGTAAGTTTTTTTTAACTCGTCCCAAACTTTAGCAGTATCTTTAAAAAGCAGCGCTTCTTTTGGATGGATATATAACCAGTCTTTGTCATTCGGAATCGCTTTGTCATCATCTTTTCCAACTTGTAGTAGCATAGAATCAAATTCTGTAGAATTTACAAATTTTTGTACGGTTTCAAGTTGTAATAACTGATGTAAATCATAAGTATGTCGAACTTTTGCGGATAAATCCTCTATAGGATTTTCAGAATAAGAGAACCTAACTAAACTGATTATTTTTTCACAAAATGTACGTTCTATTGACAAAGTCTTGACTTCAAAATCTTCTAATCCAAACTGTTTAATTAAGCCTGTATTTGAAGTGGTTTTAATATATTCAGCAATCAATGAACAAATTGGTTTAGTTGCATTTGGCTCAAAATTACCGAGATGGGAAACTTCCAAAGAAATATTTTCTCTAACCTGCCCATAATTTCCTTTAACACCAACTTTCGGATAGGAATAAACTATTTTCCGCAAACTTCCCATCTTCTTACTATTCGGGTCATTTGGAACAACTTCAAGGATAGATTTATCAATTACATCAGTAACCGCTTTTAGCTTTCTTTTCAAGTCATTACCTGTGTCTTCATTGCTTTTTACAACAACCAAATCAATATCTTCTGAAAATCGTTCTATTACTTTATAGCACTTTGATAAGGAAGTACCTCCTTTAAAAACAATCAAATCCTTAACATCAGAATGAAACAATTGATGTAAAGCATAAGTAACCCAATAATCTTTTTCAATAAAAATTTCAGGGATTTTAAAGTATTCAGAAGTTGCAACTATTGCCCCTTCAAAATCATTGTTGTTTATATGTAAATTCATTATGTAATATTCCAAGAATTAACTGTAGGGAGCAATTGTGAATTAATACCATATTCAAAACTACTTGACGGGTTCATTGACCTTTTTAATACATCATAAGTACTAAAATTAATTTTAAGTTCTTCCAACAAAGCACCCAGTAAAGCTCTAACTTTTGGAGGATAAGCTGCTCCAAAAGTAACCAGTTTTTTTATTTGTAAAGTATCAAAACCCCTCAATATATTTTTCAAAAAAACAATTCCATCGTTCTTTTTTAAATCGGGTATTGAATTCAAATCTTTGATAACATCTAAAATTTCTAAATATTTGATATTGTCATTAGTAACCTTAACATAACTCTTAGCTGGCTTAACAATCGTATTGCCAACTTTTCCTTTAACTTGTTTGTCTAAAGAAGCAATTCTAATAGAATTAGGAACTTGTGTTGTCAAACCTAATCTATTATATAATCTAGTTCCTGTAACATAAGCAACTTGCTTATTCTTATCAAACAAATAAAGATAAAGCAAAGCATCTTCTCTAGGTTTTTGTTCACCAAATACAGAAACTTTAGGTTTATAGTAATAACCTTTTCTAGCTCTTTTAATAACTCCTTTATCAACTAATCTACTAAGTGCTTTTGAAGCAGCTAGTACTTCATCAGAAGTTACTCCAAGTGCATCATATCCGAATACATCTCCTGTATCTATTCGATTTATCTTAGCAAGTATTTTATCTGTTACTTTCATAATCAGCAACAAAGATATATAAATATATTTAATATGTCAAGTTTATTCCATCTTTTACCTGACACATCATTAACATATCCATCAATATGAGCATCTAAACAATCATTACTACAATCTTCTAATTCTTTAAACCTAACCATAGAACTTTAAAATGTAGTGCTACATATAAACGATTTATAATTCAAGTAAACTATACTTCATAACATCATTACAATCTATCGCAATGGTTTTCTCGTTACCTTTCAATGATTTTCTTTTATTGCAATGTGTTGAGTGGTATGGGCAAAATTTGCACATACCTGTTATTCGTTTAACTCTTCTTCTTTAAATTTTATACTTTAAAATTCAAACCAATTGCCCTTTACAGCATCATTGCAATTGATTGCAATGGTTTTCTCATTAGCTTTCAATGATTTTTTAAGTATTAAATCAGGTAATTTTTCTAGGTACTGCTTTGGTAAATTCTGCTCTACATAATCGAATAATTGAGAATAGGTCAGCTTGTTTTTAAAGAAGCGTGTTAATGCAGTTTCACACTTTTTGGAGTGGTTGATAGTCTGCGTTCTTTTGGTGGCGTTACTTTGCTGTTTCTTCTTTAGGGCATCATACTTGGCAATGGCAACTAAATGTTCGTTCCACTTGGCTTTGGTATATTCAAAACCTACTTCTTTTGAAGTTTTTCTGGTCATGTCAAAATAATTGTATGGAAATAATGGCGTAAACTCATTCTTGATAAACCATTTTCTAGCCCATTCGGTACGCCAACGCATCTGACTGATTTCATCTACCAACACACTTTTGTTAAAACTGTTTCCTGTAAAGGCAATCCACTTGTTTTGATAATACAGATTGATTGCTTTTTTATAGCTTCCTGCAAATGGTGTGGAGGATTTGTAAATTTTCGATATGGATTTGAAAAAATCCTGTATTGCCAGTTCCCTAAACTCTTCACTGGTTAGCGTACCGCTGAAAGCTTCTTTGTACAAATAGCGTATATCGATAGGTTTATAATTGTGATAGTCCCCATTGGCTAGATTCTCGGCTAATTCCTGCGGGTGCAGAATTAACTCTTGCAGTTTATCCGAGAGCGTTTGTTCATTGGTTTGTGGTTCGCCGCCCGCCCCCTTAGTTTGAATAGCTTCTTTGCTGGTATGTGTTCCTGTAAAAAACAAATGAGAAGGCGTGAGAGCTTTGCTCGAACTCCTTATATCCTGAGAATTGTTTTCAACATTCTCTTTCTTTTTATATTCATTTATAAATGTTCTTGTACTTTCATTGTTATCAGGTAAAACATTCCAATATGTAAGTCTAAGTTCTTTGGTTTCAGAACTTTTCAATTTCGAGGTATATACATCCAAAATCACAAGGATTTCGGGATTGATATGTACTTCAATAGGTCTGTTTCTACCTGCAAAATGGTACTCAACAAATACTCCTGCCTCTTCTAAACGTTTTCTGTGATTGCGAACCGTTTTAGAGCAAATGGCAATACTACTAACCTCGTTTCGCTTTAACTGGGTAACTAGAAAGGAATTGATTTTAAACTCTTCAATTGGTCGCTTTGATGTTATGCCACCTTTGATAAACTTTTCATTGCGTTTCATCAGTTGGGAGTTATACAAATGCAACAGATTTTGAAATACTACTTCAGTAGCATATTTGACCGTTTGTATTTTCTTTTTCTCTACAATAAGCCCATAATCATTGCAAAACTGGGTTACAGCTTCGTTGTAGTCTCTTGGATTGTTATTCTTTGCGTTATGAAGTAAAAACAGTCTTTTATATTCTGTTTGAATATCATTGAGTACAGTCGTTTTGCAAAATTACTTTACTGAATTATTGTGCGCTTGAATCAACTCATTTTCCGCCTGTGTTTTGAAATTGTAACTGGCAATATACTTTCGGTAATTATCCATAGTACTGGAAAATGCCTCTTCAATGATAGCGGGATAAATTGCAATGATTCTGCCCGATAATTGCAATGGTCTTTCAGTTGGAGTATTTGATACTTCTTTGAATGGGTTCTCCCCAAAGCCAAAAAGTGTAGATGCCATAGAAAAGACTTTGTTATCAAGTCTTTGATGCGGATTTGTTATCATAGGGATTTTCTTTTAACCTTTGACAATGGCGCATTTTTACGCCATTGCTTCAAGGCTCAACAGCTTATTGCCGTGTATGTATTTTTATTTTGCAATGATTTTTCTATTCAATTGCAATGGAATTGCAATGAAAAGAGAATGGCTTTTATATTCTATTGTTTTTATAAAGCTCTACAGTACTTTTTATAAAAACTGTTTCATTCCCTCGTCCTTTGCTTCCTTTTTTGGCAATTCTTAAAAGACAATGTTGGCTTTTTAGGTCTTTTTTTATTTTTTCCACTGAAATACCTATGTAATTGGCAACCTGTCTAATAGTAGGTTCGTTAATAGTATGCCAATCGGTAAGTCCGTTTAGAACCGCCAACAGATCATTTGAAAGGATTACTACTTGATGACCATCAGGAATTTGAATTGTTTGCATAGCATAGCTTTTAGATTATGGTGCAAATACAAGAAATAGTAGAAAGTCCGATAAGTACTTTTTAGTCTGATAAGACTAAAAACTTCGGGAACTACTAGAAATAAAGGGAATGTTGAAAATGATGCTTTCTAAATAATCAGACCTTATTTAAATTGCTTTTGGCTGTGTCTTAAAATCAGTGATAATATTTGAAAACGCCAAAAAAAGGTTATTAAACGATTAAAAAACTACAAAGTCCGATAAGTCTTATTAGGTCTTATCGGACTCCGCATCTTGTCAAGTCTTAAATCTAAAGGAAGTTAAAATTGAATTATATCTTAATGATGTTATCCAAATTAGGGTCTTTATCAGTTCGATTGGGAGAAAGATAGGTTTGAATAGTTGACTGCGAAAGTGGCTGACCGTTTTCATCAATAAAATTTTCACAGATAAATTCTGTTATCTCTTTTATCTTGTAGCCAAGATAAGGTTTGCCATTTGGTTTAACACTCGTCATCATCTGTTTAAATACATTGGTTAATATATTTATAGCACCATTTATTTGAAGTGGTTGGGGTTTACTCTCATTTGAATAATATCGGGCACTATTTTGTGTTACCTCTTTCTCAAAATCGGTTTTCATCTTGCGTATTGTTTGGAGTTTTTCAATTAACTGGTTACATTGAAAATCATAATCCAATAATTTATTATTTTTTGAAATAATATCTGCTTGCTTGTATTCAAATATCTCTTCCGTTAAATAAATAATTTTGTTATTGAAACTGGAAAGTGTTTCAATATGCAATTTAGCTTCGTGAAAAGAGAAATACCTATCTTCTGTATCGGCATTAACGAATCTTTTTGGTGTACTTATTTTGCAAGGCTTTACAACGGCAACTTGTAATGAATCTCTTTTCTTTTCAATGAGATTAAATAGTTTGTTATATTTAAACAATGCTCCACTCTGAGTAAATAATTTTTCATTCTCAGCAATTAACAAATCGAAACTATCTAGCCAATTTAAAGGCGATTTCATTTGTTCTAATTGATGATTAATAAAATTGGAAAATCGGGATTGAGGAAGCTTTAGAAGTTTATCAATTAAAGTATCGCAATAGTTATCTAAGGTAATTTGCTCTTCAATGATTAAATCTAAATTTGTATTTGTGGACTGTGCTAAAGTTACTGCAATGAGTTCCGCAAAGGGAACTGACTTTATAGGGGGTTTGTTAGGGTTCAAATAATGTTGGTTTGGTTTATGTTTGTTTTGGCGTTGCATTTATTGAATTTCCCTCACATTTTATCGAAAAAAAAACCCTTATAAAAGGGTTTTTTCATAAACTAACTCATTTTTGCTCCTTAATGTGCAGCAAATATATAACGGAAAAATATATTTAATTTAACAAAAACTAAATTTCTACGATTAATATTCTTGTTAATTTAAAACCGCATCTATAATCTTTCGATGGACAGCATCTTTGGCATCATAAGAATAAGAGCCTTCATAAATTGAATGTACATCACCCCTACTGTGTCCCGTAAGTTCCATAATTATATCCCTGTTTAATTCGAGTTGTTTCCCGAGATTGACAAATGTATATCTTGCAGTTTTTGAAGTAAAGTAACTTTCAATTAATGGTTTTTTGTTTTCGTCATTTATGCTATAAATAAATTTAGAAAACCTTTTAGTAAAATTATTGCGTAGAGAAATGTATTGATACTTATGAATGTTTATCAAATAAGGCGAATTGTCTTTGTACTTCTCTAAAATTGCCAACGCCTCCGGAATAATAACATTATCAATAAACTCAGTTGTACCTCCTTTAAAACGGGTAAATTTTACTCGCCCATTTTTTACGTGCAAATCATATCTCAAATTTGCCAAATCAACAAAATCAATTCCTCCAAGATAAAAACATAATAAGAAATAATTATGGTAATGATAGTCATAGTCTGGACGAATTCCTTTAATCTTCGGAGGCAGATTTGAAAATAAAACTTTCATTTCTGATAACAGAAAATGTTTGTCCTCTGTTTTACCAACTTTAGGCATAATTCCTTTAAATGGGCTTACAAAACTTTCAGGCTTATAAGCTCCTCGCTTTATAGCTTCGTTATAAGTTGCTCTAATCGTTCTCAGATAATAATGTACACCTCCCGCTTTACAGCCATTTTTTAATTTAAAATCTCTAAACTTTGTTAGAAAATTATAATTTATCTCTGAAAAATATACTTCACTTTGATACTTTTTCATAACGTTATAAGCATCATTGTAATTTACCCAAGTTTTTCTATCGTTTGCTTTTAACTCATCGCAATAATCTTTTAGAAAATTTAAAAACGATTCAGGATTATCATTTGCTAGAAAACTTTCAATTTGATTAATTGAAACGTAATTTTGAGGCTTCCCTAAAATAGTATTAATTTTGATTTTCGTTTTTAAAACGTATTCCAATAAATCAAAATACAATGGATGCGTGCGCTTGGGTTCTTTTAATACATCATCCCAATCATCAATTTTGCAATGGTATGCAGTGGGAATTTTTTGTATTTTGTTTAAATAAACATAAATAATTAATGCGAAACCTTTTTTTGATTCCTTGTTTGAGGTGTTTAATTTGAATTCTATCGTCATAATGAGTAAAAAATAAGTAAACAAAGATATTATTTTGTACCTATTTTGTACCTATTTTAATGCTTTCGATGAAAAAAAAATTAGCTTAAAAATCAAGATTTCAGTTAAATTCAATAAAAAAGCCCTGAAAATCAGGGCTTTAAAAGAGAGCGGAAGACGAGGCTCGAACTCGCGACAACCAGCTTGGAAGGCTGGAGCTCTACCAACTGAGCTACTTCCGCAATGCGACTGCAAATATATAGAATAACATTCTTTCGATGCAACTTTTTTTTAAAAAAAATGGTGACTTATTTAAACCAAAGAATTTACTACTGTAAGTCATTTGTAATGAAAATGTTGTGAAACACTTTCTTAACTACAAAAATTTAAGAAGCCAATCTCGACATTATTTCGTGAGTTGCAGAAGGGTGATAAATAAACAAACACGATTTATTTTTTATCACATTGATAATTTTGGCATTCATTTCAACTGGAAGTGCTGGGCAGCCTTGGCTTCTTCCTAATCTCTTGTTTTGTTTTATAAAAGATTCCGAAACATAATCTGCACCGTGCATTACAACAGCTCTTTCTCTTGCTTTATCGTTTAATCCTCTTTCAAGTCCGTCTAATTTTAAAGACATTCCGTGCTTACCATCATAAATTTCACCAGTGGCATAAAATCCGACACTACTTTTAAAAGATTCTGCTTGGTTAGAAAAAACTTGAGCAAATTCCTGCCCTGTATTTCTTCCATGAGCTACTAAAGTTTGGAACAATATGATTTTTTTATCTAAATCGATTACCCATAGACGTTTCGAATTTGAAGACAAACTGAAATCAACTAAGGTTAAGATGTTTTTTTGAATAAGTCCTTTTTCTTTTAGCAAATGAAATCCATCCAATGCTAAATTAAAACAATCAAAACTAGGCAATACACAAGAGTTTGCATCTAATTGATTGTAAATAAATACATTTTCTAAAACAGCAGTAGTTTCTGTTTTAACGCTAATTTTTTTGGAATTTGATTTGCTTGGAAGATTTGTAAAAGACATCAACAAAACAACAAAAAACAGGGAGAAACATTTATAATTCATTGATAATATTTAGGTTAAAGATTTAGACTTGGTTTCGCAAACATAAACCAAATTTTGAAACATAAAAATATTTTAACTTTTATTAAGCTAAACTTAAGGGACTAACTCGTTATTGCTGAATGATTTTATTAATTTCAAAAGTTGCAATTCTGAATTAATTATTTACTTTTGTTCGACTAACCACACCACCAATGCCCAAGTATTCATGCTATTTCTTCTGCATAATTTTGCTTTTTGCAAGCAAGATGTTTGGTCAAAAAAAGACACTTCTAACACAATTTACCGACGAAAAAATCTCAATTGACGGCAAGTTTGATGAGAAAGCATGGAAATCTGCTCAAACCGCTACCGATTTTGTTATGTATGCTCCCTATAACGGTGTACCCATTCCGCCTGAAAAAAAAACAGACGTAAAAGTTGTTTACACCAATGAAGCCATTTATATAGCGGCAACGATGTATGATGATCAACCCACTGAAATTTCAAGAGAATTAACCGAAAGAGATAAATTTGCAACTGCAGATCATTTTGGAGTACAACTCAACGGATACAATGATGGACAACAAGAGTTTCGCTTTTTTGTCAGTGCTGTCGGTGTTCAGATAGATGTCTTTTATACTGAAGCAAATGGTGAAGATGTTTCTTGGAATGCCATTTGGGAAAGCAAAACACAGCTTACCAATTATGGTTGGGTTGTTGAAATGAGAATACCTTATGCCGCTTTACGTTTTTCGACAGCAAAGAAACAAACATGGGGTTTGAATTTTTATAGAGAAATTAGACGTGATAATCAGCAGTATAACTGGAACTTGATTCGAAATGAGATAAGTTCAGAAAGCAATCAGGCTGGAATTCTAGAAGGCATCGAAAATATAAAAACGCCAACCCGATTGTTTCTAATTCCTTTTTCTTCTTATTATTTACATGCAGACAAGAATCAAAAAACGTATGGAGAACTAAAAGGCGGATTGGATATTAAGTACGGAATCAATGATGCATTTACTCTTGATGCCATTTTAATTCCAGATTTTGGACAAACCAAATTCGACAATGTAGAATTAAACCTTAGTGCATTTGAACAGCAATTTGCTGAAAACAGGCCTTTCTTTACAGAAGGAACCGACTTGTTTAATAAAGGCGACTTGCTTTACACGCGAAGAATCGGTGAGAGCCCATCAATTGCATTAGCAGACAACGAGACTATAGATGTTTATCCAAATACTATAAAATTAATCAATGCCTTGAAAGTTTCGGGAAGAACTAAAGGAGGTTTAGGAATTGGCGTTTTGAATGCTGTTACTGAGCAAACAAGAGTTGAAGTCAAAAATACTGACACCAATCAAACCCGATTAGAAACTTTAGCTCCGGTAACAAATTATAATGTTTTTGTACTTGATCAACGATTTAATAAAAACTCTACTGTTTCTTTGACAAATACAAACGTTACCCGAAACGGCCATTTTAGAGATGCTAATGTTACTGCCGTGGCGTGGGATTTAAACACTAAAACTAATTCATTTCAGGCACAAGGTAATTTTCAATACAGTCAGATTAATGATGTTGATGATACCAATGGTTTCAAAACATTTATCGAATTCAATAAAACAAAGGGTAAGTATCGATATGGCATTGGTGGTACTTATGTGTCCAAGGACTACGACAATAATGATTTAGGAATTAATTTTCAAACCCACTATCATTCATTTTATGGAAATGTAAGTTACCGAATTTTAAAACCAACCAAAACGTTTAACACTTTTAAATTGAGTTTGAATGCTTCTTCAGATTTTGACAATGCTACAGGTAAAACCCAAAATAATTACTTAAATATAGGTTTAAACACATATAGTATAAAAAATGATTATTTTGCATTAGGCTTTAATTCAAGGCCATTTAAAATTTACGATTTCTATGAACCCCGTTCTTTTGATCAAACAAAATTTGTAATATATCCTGAAAATATTGAGAGTTGGTTTTACTTTTCTTCTAATTTTATTCGGAAATTTGCTTTAGATTTTAATCCAACCATAACTTTCTTAAACGAAAAAGACCGAATAAATTATGGCGCATTAATAAGCCCAAGATATCGTTTCAGTGATCACATATCTTTGATTTACTCTTTTAAATTTTCAAGGCAAAACAGAAATATAGGTTGGGTTGACTTTGATGAAAACGGCAACACTATTTTTGCAAGAAGGGACAGAATTACCTACATTAATACACTTCAAGGAAAATATTCACTCAATAGCAATATGAACCTTAACTTAACAGTTCGTCATTATTGGTCTTACGCGGTAAATCACGACTATTTGACCTTACAAGATGATGGCACTCTTACTGATAATTTAATTTATAACACTAACAAGAACTCCAATCTCAATACTTGGAACCTAGATTTATCTTATTCCTGGTGGTTTGCTCCAGGAAGTCAAGTTTCTGTTTTGTATCGAAACAGTTCTTCTTTATTTAGTCGGGAATACAGCCGCCAATTCGGAAGTAATTTTAGAGATGCTATTGACAATCAAAACTTGAGTCATGTCTTTTCAATCAGTGTTCGCTATTTTATAGATTACAATTCAATAAAAAACTCCAAGTTTTCGAAATCATTTACAAAACCGAAGGAAAGAATACATTTCTAAAACTGACTTTTTAGAATTATCTTTGTTACCCGAGGCCGATATGCCGAACTATATGAACCCGAGCGAAGCGAACGGAGCGAAGCTAAATAAAAAATACTACGCCATGAACAAAAAAGTAATTCTAATGATATTGGACGGTTGGGGAAAATCTCCGGATCCAAAAGTCTCTGCCATCGACAATGCCAATGTTCCTTTTATAAATAGTCTGTACCAAAAATATCCAAGCGCACAACTTAGAACCGATGGTTTGAATGTTGGTTTGCCCGAAGGACAAATGGGAAACAGCGAAGTGGGTCACATGAATCTTGGTGCCGGAAGGATTATTTACCAGGATTTAGCCAAAATCAATCTTGCCGTAGAAAATAAAACGTTCAACAAAGAAAAAGTAATTGCCGATGCTTTCGCTTATGCAAAAGAATTCGACAAACCGGTACATTTTCTTGGATTGGTTTCTGATGGCGGCGTTCATTCCCACATCAATCATCTAAAAGGGCTTATTGATGCTGCAAAAGACGAAGACTTAAAGAACGTATTCATCCATGCTTTTACCGATGGTCGCGATGTTGACCCAAAATCAGGAACTGGTTTTATCGGCGATATACTGGATCATATTGAAAACAGTTCTGTAAAATTGGCTTCTGTAATTGGACGTTATTATGCGATGGATCGTGATAAACGCTGGGAAAGAGTAAAACTTGCCTATGATTTATTGGTTAACGGAATTGGTCAACATGTAACGGATGCTGTAGCTTCTTTAAAAGAAAATTATGCTAACAATATTACCGACGAGTTTATTCCGCCAACCGTTATGGTAGATGAACATAACAAACCTTTAGCCACCATCAAAGAAGGCGATGTTGTTATTTTCTTTAATTTCAGAACCGATCGTGGTCGCCAGTTGACCGAAGTGCTTTCGCAAAAAGACCATCCGGAACAAAACATGCATAAAATGAATTTGTATTATGTGACGATGACCAATTATGACGATACGTTCAACAACATTTATCGTGTTTTTGACAAGGATAACATTACGGAAACCTTAGGTGAAGTTTTGGAAAAAAACAATAAAAACCAAATCCGTATTGCGGAAACGGAGAAATATCCGCACGTGACATTTTTCTTTTCCGGCGGTCGTGAACATCCATTTGAAGGGGAAACCCGAATCCTCCGCAACTCACCAAAAGTGGCCACTTATGATTTACAACCCGAAATGAGTGCGTTCGAGCTTGCGGATGCCTTGGTGCCTGAATTACAGAAAAAAGAAGTTGATTTTGTCTGTCTTAATTTTGCCAATGGCGATATGGTTGGTCATACCGGTATTATGTCAGCAGCAATTAAAGCCTGCGAAGCCGTTGACAAATGTGTCGAAAAAGTAATTACGGCTGCACTTGAGAACGGATATACTACTATCGTAATTGCCGACCACGGAAACTGCGAAACGATGATTAATCCTGATGGAAGTCCGAATACCGCACACACAACCAATCCGGTTCCAATAATTTTGGTAGACCCTGAACTTAAAACAATCCACGATGGAATTTTAGGAGACATTGCTCCTACTATTTTAGCTTTGATGGGAATTGAAAAACCGGCGGTAATGACTGGTAAATCCCTATTGTAAACCTGTTTTATTTACATTTTATAAAAAAAGAAATTCATTAGTTTGGGTTTCTTTTTTTTATAAATAAAAGTTAAAATTTCAATATTGATAGTATTACTATTATATTTGCAAAAAATATTATCATTATGGACACTGTGCTATCCAACATAAAAATACAAGTTAACGAAAAAATTTATGTAAAAGATCCAGAGAGCTCAACTTTAGGTAAAAAAATTATACAAGAAAGTATCATTTTGATTGATGAAATAGGCTTTGAAGATTTTACTTTTAAAAAATTAGGAGATAGAATAGGCTCCAACGAAAGTTCGATTTACCGCTACTTTGAGAGCAAGCATAAGCTTTTGGTGTATTTATCTTCCTGGTATTGGGGTTGGATGGAATATCGTTTGGTATTATCAACATCAAATATCAATGACCCGATGGAAAAACTAAAAAGAGCCCTAACTATCGTCACCGAAAAAATTGAAGATGACAACACAACACTTCACATCAATGAAGCAATTTTAAACCGAATCATCATCGTTCAATTTACAAAAACATTACTAACCAAAGAAGTTGATGAAGAAAATAAAGAAGGCTTCTTTTTGGTATACAAAAGAGTAATCAATAGAATTATAACTATTATTGAGGAAGTGAATCCTGACTATATGTTTGCCAAAAGTTTAGCTTCTTCAATTGTTGAAGGTGCACTGCATCAACATTTTTTGAAGGATCATTTGAAAACCATTACCAATTGTAATGACGATGTATCTCCGACAGCGTTTTATATAAATTTAGTTTTCCAAACTTTAAAATCATAACTATGAAGTTTACTCCTTTACAACGTTTAATTAGTTTACTACGACTAGATAAAAGAGATATTTCACAAGTGTTCTTTTATGCCATTTTTGCTGGATTAGTAAGTTTGTCCTTGCCATTAGGCATTCAAGCCATTATCAATTTAATACAATCAGGAAGAGTAAGTGTTTCCTGGATTGTTTTAGTCATAATTGTAATTATTGGAGTTGCTTTGGTTGGCATTTTATCTATCATGCAGCTTAGAATAACGGAGAATTTACAACAAAAAATATTTGTTCGTTCCTCTTTTGAATTTGGCTATCGTTTACCAAAAATAAAGTTCGATGAATTATATAATCAATATCCACCGGAATTGGCCAATCGTTTTTTTGATACCATAACCATTCAGAAAGGAGCTTCAAAATTATTAATCGATTTTTCTACAGCATTACTTCAAATAGTTTTCGGGATTATTTTACTTTCTCTTTATCATCCGTTTTTTATTTTCTTTGGATTAATACTGTTGTTTTTATTGTATATTATTTTTAAATTTTCATATAATTCTGGACTTTCAACTAGTTTAAAAGAATCAAAATATAAGTATAAAGTGGTGAGTTGGCTTCAAGAAATGGCGCGTAATAATTTCAGCTTTAGAAAACAAACAAATTTTGAATTTGCTTTAAATAAAAATAACAACTTAGTTTCTCAGTATTTAGACTACAGAGAAAGACACTTTAACATTATAAAAAGACAGTACTTGCAATTGATAATTTTCAAAGTCATTATTACTGCTGGATTGCTTTTTATTGGTGGCTATTTAGTACTGAATCAAAAAATGAATATTGGTCAATTTGTCGCTGCGGAAATTATTATTTTATTAGTAATAAACTCTGTCGAGAAAATTGTGGTTGGTTTAGAAACATTATATGATGTTTTAACCGCAGTTGAAAAAATAGGGCAAATAACCGATTTAGAAACAGAACCTTATCAAACCATAACTAATGAAATATGTTATAATAATATTTCATTAGAGGCTGAAAATATTAATTATAAGTTTCCAGAATCAACAGATTATGTGTTAAATAAAATTAGTTTTAAAATTGAAAACTCTGAAAAAATACTCTTAGAAGGTGATAATGGCTCCGGAAAAACTACATTAATCAGAATATTATCAGGACTAATCCAGCCTACTTCGGGAGTATTTTTTATTAATGATGATACGTATAGAAAAATAGATTTGCAACAATATCGTTCCCAAATTGCAACAATTATTAACGGAGAAACGCCATTTGAAGGAACCGTTTTAGAGAATATAACTTTTAATAATCCTGCTATTACTCAAGAAGATATAAAATGGGCGATTGAAAGTGTTAAATTAGGTTCCTTTATAAAATCATTACCAAAAGGTTTGGATACCAAAATTTTTCCTGAAGGAAAACAACTATCCTCATCCAATGCTCAAAAAATTCTTTTAGCAAGGAGCATTGTGAATAAACCAAAAATTCTTTTTTATGAAGATGCTTTAGACCGAATGGATGCTAATGTTGCTAAAGAAATCATTGACTTTTTAACATCGAGTGAAAATAAATGGACTTTAATTGTATCCTCAAAAAATCCGTATTGGATAGAAAAATGCACTCGTAAAATAACTATGCAAGAAGGGAAAATTAGTAACGACACTAAAACTATTTAATCATGCTCAATATTTCTAACAACTATCAGATTACTGAAAACATTGAACAGTTTAGCACAGTAAAAAACCTAAGTCACAGACCTCATTATAAAATTTTAAATAAAATAATCCTAGGAGTTTCTATTTTAGGAGTTATTATTTTATTTCTTCCTTGGACACAAAATATTTCTGGTTCAGGTGCTGTAACAACATTGAAGCCCGGACAAAGACCACAAACCATTCATACTGCCATTGCTGGAAGAATCGAAAAATGGTATGTTAAAGAAGGTGATTTTGTAAACAAAGGAGATACTATTTTATTCATTTCTGAAACGAAAGAAGATTACCTAGATCCGAACTTAGTTAAAAACACTGAAACCCAAATGAAAGCAAAAGAAATGGCGCAACAATCTTATGGTGGAAAAGTTACTACACTTTCTTCTCAAATTGCAGCAATTCAAAACGAAAAGAATTTGAAACTACAACAAGCTAAAAATAAAATTAGACAAGGATATCTTAAAGTTAAAAGTGACAGCATTGATTTAATAGCCGTTAGGACTCAAGTTAAAATAGCCAACACACAATTTAATCGTGCGATTGCTCTAAACAAAGAAGGACTAAAACCATTGACTGATGTTGAAGAAAAAAGATTGAAACTTCAAGAGGTTGATGCCAAAATTATTACTCAGGAAAACAAACTTTTGAGTAGCGAAAATGAACTTATAAATGCTAAAGTAGAAGTCAATCGAATCATGGCAGAGTATAATGAAAAAGAACAAAAAGCTAGAAGTGATCAATATACTGCATTGAGTAATCAATATGATACTGAAGCGCAAGTCAACAAATTAAAAAACCAATATACCAATTACCAAATTCGTAACGGAATGTACTACATCAAAGCGCCACAAAGTGGTTATGTCAATCGGGCTTTGCAATCGGGTATTGGAGAGACTATTAAAGAAGGGACACAAATCATTAGTATTATGCCATCAAAATATGATATTGCTGTTGAGACTTATGTAACTCCAACAGATTTGCCTCTAGTACATAAAGGTGAAAAAGTAAGGGTTTGGTTTGATGGTTGGCCTACAATAGTGTTTTCAGGTTGGCCTGGCATGAGTTATGGAACTTATGGTGGAAAAATTGTAGCAGTTGAAAATTTTATTAGCGATAATGGGAAATTTAGAGTTTTGATTGCTCCCGATGCTGAAGAAGAAGCGTGGCCAAAACAAGTTAGTATTGGCTCAGGTGCACAAACTTTGGCTTTATTAGACAATGTCCCTGTTTGGTTTGAACTTTGGAGAACTTTAAATGGATTTCCTCCTAATTATTATCAACCAAAAGGCAATACACAAAAAGAAAAAAAATAATGAAATCAATAGTTTTAGGTTTTTTATTTATTGGATTTTTAGGTTTTGGACAAAATTTACAACCAAAAGAATTCAGCTATAATGAATTTTTGGGGTATGTTAAAAAATACCATCCATTGGTTAAAAGTGCGAACTTACAGATTAGTTCGGCTCAAGCTAATTTAATGATGGCTCGTGGTGGTTTTGATCCAAAAATTATTGTAGATTTTGATCAAAAAAAATTCAAAGACAGTGAATATTACTCTATTCTCAACAGTAGTTTTGTCATTCCAACTTGGTATGGTATTGAGGTAAAAGCTGGTTTTGACAACAATGAAGGTATTTACCTCAATCCTGAAAATACGGTTCCAAATCAAGGTTTAACTTCTTTAGGAATAAGTATTCCGCTTGGTCAAGGTTTGTTTATCAATCAACGCATGGCGGATTTGCGCAAAGCAAAACTGCAAATCAAATTAAGTCAATCTGAACAAAAACTATTAGCCGTCGCAGTTCTATATGATGCATCTGTAGCTTATTTTAATTGGAAAAGAAATTATAATGAAATGAAGCTTTATGAAGCGTATACTAAAAATGCTCAAATCAGATTTACAGGTGTACAATCGCTTATTAGAGAAGGTGACAAACCAGCTATTGATAGTGTTGAGGCCGGAATACTAGTAAAAAATCGTTTGTTGAGTTTTGAAGATTCTAAACTTAAATTAAATAAAGCCAAGCTTGAATTATCTAATTTTCTTTGGCTCGAAAACAACATTCCGCTAGAATTAGCAGATGATTTAATTCCAGAAGAAAAATTAGAACAGACCATTCAGGAAACTTTACGAACTAATGAATTATTGAATTCTGATATCTCTATTACGAATCATCCCAAAATTAATGCGCTTCAAAGTAAGGTTGACATTTTAACTGTTGATAAAAAACTAAAGGCCAATATGATCTTACCAAAAATTGATTTAGGGTATTCCTATTTGTCTGAGCCTAGCTATTTCGATGATTATAAATTTCAAGATTATAAAGTCGGTTTGAATTTCGCTTTCCCTTTGTTTTTAAGAAAAGAAAGAGGTAGTTTAAAAATTGCAAAATTCAAAGTTCAGGATGCGCAACTAGAATTAGACTTGGAGCGTGTTCAACTGAAAAACAAGATAAATGCACAACAAATTGAGATTAAGTCATTGCTAAAACAAAAAAACATCATTTCCGACTTAGTAAAAGATAACAATACGATGCTAACTTCGGAAGACCGATTATTTTCCTTTGGTGAAAGTTCGATTTTTTTAATTAATTCGAGAGAAAACAATTTAGTATCAGCTCAATTAGCCCAACTCCAAATTGAAAACCGCTTTTTTGAATCGAATGCCGCTTTGTTTAAAATGATTGGGAATCCCGAGTAATTTTTAAATAGAAAACTTAATACGATTCTATCCAAGAAAAATACTCTTTTATTATGCTGTTTTTTTCTTTGCGAATAAAGTCCAAATACGCAGTAGCTGCTGGACTCATTTTTTTCCCTTTTAACCAGATTAATGTCCAGTTGGTAACAATAGGAAGGTTTTTTGAAGGTATAATTCTAATATTTCCATTTTCTAATTCATTTTTCAATCCTATTAATGGCATAATGGAAAGTCCTAATCCAGCTATAACAGCTTGTTTTACTGCTTCGTTAGACGTTAATTGTAATTTCATCTTGGCTTGAATACCTTGCTTGCTCAAATAGTTTTCCATAGCAATTCGAGTAGCAGAACCTTCTTCACGAAAAATGAGAGGAGTGTTAGAAAGGTGTTTTCCTGTTTTCTTAGTATCTGGTAATGCACTATTTTTATTGGCTAACAAAAATAATTTATTGGTCAGTAATACTTCTGATTCAATCTTAACAGCAGCGGGCAAAGTTGATACTAATGCAAAATCAACTTCATTATTCTTTAGTGAATGTATTACTTTTAATTTATTGGTAACATCCATTTCTAACTCAATGCCGGTATTTTTATTTGTAAAATCAGACAAAAAATAAGGCATAACATATTTTCCGGTAGAGACTACTGAAATTTTCAATTTACCCGTTAGTATCCCTTTAAAAGTTGATGTTTTATAATTGATGTTGTAAACCTCATTAATAATATTTTCTGCAGCTAGGGCAATTTCTTTTCCAAATTCGGTAACATACAATTTTCTGCCTACTATTTCCGTAAGAGGAATTTCGAACTGATCCTGTAAATTTTTTAATTGTATAGATACCGCAGGTTGCGTGAGATGTAGTTCTTCTGCAGCCTTTGTGATACTTTTCGTTTGTGTGATTTTTAAAAAAACCTGAAGCTGATGTAGTGTGTAATTCATAAATAATGTTTATGCATATAATAACAAATATAAATAAAAATATATGGATTATTATATAGAATTTTGCCAAATAAAATTAAAACAGTTTCTATATGAAAGAAAATATAAGAGTAAAAAGGAGCAAGATTGGGCTGACATTTGTGATGTTTTGCTTACTCGTTGCATTACTAATTAATATCGTTTTGCAAGAAAATATAATTTCATTCGGAATTCTGGGAATACTAGTTATTGTTGCCATAATCCAACTTAAAAAAATGAATTTAAAACTATGAAAAAAAATCAGAAAAAAGAGTTTAAGCTCATTGAAAGCACCTTCACTCCCGAAGAAGCCAATGCTGTATTAACAAATCTCATTAACAGTAAAATAAATTATCACAATCTGGATGATTTCAGCAATTTCGTTCGAGCGGACAGAAATATTGAACATTCAAAAAGACGTGTTTCCGAATTAAACGAGACTAAAACAGCACTGAAGTCATTCATTGACACAGCAAACGAAAATGGTTTTAATCTTCTTATAAAAAGTTCAATAGCTATTGAATTTACAAAATAATGTTTCAGAATCGTAAATTATTAATCGCCACAAAACACCATAAGGAAAAAGTAATTAGAACACTATTTGAAAAAGAACTAGGTGTTTCCTGTTTAGTGAGTGATGAATTTGATACCGATACTCTGGGAACTTTTTCAGGCGAAGTTTCAAGAAAAGATGATGCCCTTACGACCCTTAAAAAAAAAGGCGTCCTTGCTATGGAAAAAAATCATTGTGATTTGGTTATTGCTAGTGAAGGGTCGTTTGGAGCTCATCCATCGGTTTTTTTTGCTTCTGCCGATGATGAACTGATGATGTTAATGGATACGAAAAACGATTTAGAAGTAGTGGTGCGAGAGATTAGTATGGATACCAACTTTAACGCATTAATCATTTCAAATGAACCTGATTTATTAGCCTTTGCTCAACAGGTGAATTTTCCTTCTCACGGCCTTATCTTAAAACCATCTGAAGACAATTACAGTAAAATAATTAAAGGAATAACAGACTTTGACACATTGAAAAAACATTTTCATGACTTTAAGAACGAGTATGGTAGTGCCTATGTTGAGACCGATATGAGGGCGAATTACAATCCAACCCGAATGAAGGTTATTGAAAGAACAGCGCAAAAACTTTTAGAAGCTATACTATCACAATGTCCAGAATGTAAAACACCAGGATTTACTATAACTAAAGCTTTACCCGGATTACCCTGCAGTTGGTGCAATGCACCAACAGCCTCAACACTGAGTTTCTTATATACCTGTAAGAAATGTGATTTTACCAAAGAGGTATTATATCCTCATCAAAAAACCGAAGAAGATCCCACTTATTGTGATTTATGCAACCCCTAATTAAATGAATATGGTATCAAAAGATATTTATCTAGCAGCACAATTAGTATACAATGAAGAAATTATAGCCATTCCTACCGAAACGGTATATGGTCTAGCGGGCAATATTTATAGTGAAAAAGCCATAAGAAGCATTTTCGATTTAAAAAAACGACCACTGATTAATCCTCTTATTGTACACATAGGCTCTAAAGATCAATTAGAAGACTTAACTACCGAAATTCCTGATTTGGCAAAAAAATTAATAGATAAATTTTGGCCTGGTTCTCTAACCTTAGTGTTAAAGAAAAAAGAAACAGTACCCAATTTTGTGACCGGAGGAAAAAACACTGTTGCAGTTCGAATGCCTAATCATCCTATAACACTTAAATTACTTGATTTATTGCCTTTCCCTTTGGCAGCACCAAGCGCTAATCCTTTTGGCTCTATTAGTCCTACCTCAGCATCACATGTTGCTACTTATTTTGATAAAAAAATACCTATGGTTTTGGATGGAGGAAGTTGTCAAAACGGAATAGAATCAACCATTATTGGATTTGAAAATAACCTTCCCGTCTTATACCGATTGGGGGCAATTGCTATCGAAGAAATAGAAAATGAGATAGGTCCCGTTTCCATAAAAAACTTTGAAGAGCAAAATCCTAGTGCTCCAGGTATGATGGCAAAACATTATGCCCCAGAAACAGAAACCTTAGTTGTTTCAAACATACATGATGGTATTAACTATTATAGAGGAAAAAAAATTGGACTATTACTTTTCAATTCAAAAATTAGCGACGATAGTATAATGCATCAAGAAGTGCTTTCTCTAAATGGTGATTTAAAAGAAGCCGCTTCCCATTTATATGCTGCACTACACCGATTAGATGCTTTGAATTTGGATGTCATTATTGCCGAAAAGTTTCCTGACAATCAACTAGGAAGAGCAATCAATGACAGATTAAAGAGAGCTGCAGCCTCAAAGAATAATTTAAATATAGTAAATCAATAATTATGGTTAATAACAAACGAATTCCGTTTTTGATTTTTATAGCAGCAGTGATACTGTTCAGTAGTTGTAAGTCTAAAGCTGATTTAGAGTATTCCAAAGCAACTATTATAAACCATTCTGTTCATACAAAGGAACAGCAACAAGCTTTAACACCTGATGAAGTACTGAAACAATTCAAAGAAGGGAATGAACGATTTAGAAATAGTGACTTCACAATAAGAAAACATTCAGATACTATAAGAAAAGCTGCAACAGGAGGACAATATCCAGAAGCCATGGTGTTAAGTTGTTTGGACAGCCGAGTGCCCGTAGAAGATGTTTTTGATCAAGGAATAGGAGATGTTTTTGTGGGAAGAGTCGCTGGTAATTTTGTGAATACAGATTTACTAGGCAGTATGGAGTTTGCCTGTAAAGTGGCTGGCGCCAAACTCATAATAGTAATGGGACATCAACATTGTGGTGCCATAAAAGGGGCTATTGATGATGTAAAGTTGGGGAATATTACTGCTATGCTACAAAATATTAAACCAGCAGTCTTAATGAGTCAAAATTACGAAGGTGAAAAATCATCAAAAAATGAAGCTTTTGTAAAATTAGTAGCTCGGAATAATGTTCGCAACACCCTAACAGAAATAAGAGCCAAAAGTGAAATACTTCGAACCATGGAAGAGAACGGTGAAATAAAAATAGTTGGTGCATTTTATGTCCTTCAAACGGGTGAACTTCAGTTTTTTGACTAAACCACTTCAAAATTAATTTTAATAATACACATTTATGAATTTAAATTTACTTTTAGATAATCTAACAAACCCCGCTTTATTGTTTTTCCTTCTCGGCGTTATTGCAACCCGACTCAAAAGCGATTTAGAGATACCTGCAAACACATCAAAATTTATTTCACTCTATCTTTTATTTTCTATAGGTTTCAAAGGAGGACAGGAATTGGCTCACAGTCATTTTACATCAGATATTTTATGGTCTATTATTTTTGGGATAGTTATAGCCGTTATCATCCCTTTGTATTGCTTTTTTATTTTAAAGAGAAAGTTTAGCATTGAGAATGCTGGAGCAATAGCTGCAGCTTATGGCTCAGTGAGTGCAGTAACTTTTGTGACTGCTGTTACCTTTTTAGAAATCCAAAAATACACTTTTGGTGGACACATGGTAGCCGTAATGGCTCTTATGGAAGCTCCTGCTATTGTAGTGGGCGTGATTTTAATGAGAATGTATGGAAAAAAAGACACTACTACAACCAGCTTATCTTCTGTATTAAAACATTCTCTCACTAATGGCAGCGTTTTACTAATCTTAGGAAGTTTAGTAATTGGTTTTTTGGCTAGCGAACAACAAGCCATGGGTATTAAGCCTTTCACAACTGATATTTTTAAAGGATTTTTGGCCATTTTCCTATTAGATATGGGATTAGTGAGCGGTAAAAAACTAAACGACTTCTTCAAAAGTGGCTGGTTTGCTGCTGCTTTTGCCATATTGATTCCTTTGATTAATGGTTGTTTAGTAGCTTATTTTAGTCAAATAGTAACTGCCGATATTGGAAACCGATTCATCTTTGCAATCTTAGCTGCCAGTGCCTCATATATAGCTGTACCTGCTGCTATGAAAATTGTAGCACCAAAAGCAAATCCGGGACTCTTTTTACCTATGGCGCTTGCAGTTACTTTTCCTTTTAATATAACATTGGGTTTTCCAATTTATCTGGCAATCATTCTTTAATTTCAAATAAATAGGGAAAAATAATTACTTTTGCCAACCGATCTGAGATTAAAAATCAGACGGAAAAAGCAAAATTTACAACATATGATTATTCCAAAAACCGCCGAAGAAATTGAATTAATGCGTGAAAGTGCTTTGTTGGTTTCTAAAACTTTAGGTGAAATTGCGAAAGTGATTAAACCCGGCGTAACTACTTTAGCATTAGATAAAATTGCCGAAGAATTCATGCGTGATAATGGCGGAGTTCCCGGTTTTCTTGGTTTATATGGTTTCCCAAATTCGCTTTGTATGAGTCCGAATGCACAAGTTGTACACGGAATTCCAAATAATCTTCCGTTGCAAGAAGGCGATGTGATTTCGGTAGATTGTGGTGTGTTGAAAAATGGATTTTATGGTGACCATGCCTATTCTTTTGAAATTGGAGAAGTGAATGCGGAAACTAAAAAACTTTTAAAAGTTACGAAAGAATCTTTATACGTTGGAATCCGAGAATTCCGTGCAGGAAATCGTGTGGAAGATGTTGGAAATGCAATTCAGAAATACTGTGAATCTCATGGCTATGGTGTAGTTCGCGAATTGGTGGGACACGGATTGGGAACCAAAATGCACGAAGATCCGGAGATGCCAAATTACGGTAAACGTGGACGCGGAAAATTATTCGTTGAAGGAATGGTTGTCGCCATCGAACCGATGATAAATATGGGAACCAAAAACATCAAACAACTCAAAGATGGTTGGACAATTCTAACGGCTGACGGAAAACCCTCCGCACATTTTGAACACGATGTAGCTTTGGTAAATGGAAAACCCGAATTGCTTTCGACATTTGGTTATATCTATAAAGCATTGGGAATCGTGAGCAACGAAGAAGATGAGTTTAGGAAACAGCCTTTGGTTATTTAAGTCACACAGAGATTCACAGAGAAATTAAAAATATATAACATTGATGACTTAACCATTAAAATTAAATCATAACAAAGAGAAAATAACAAATTAAATTCTCTGTGAATCTCTGCAATACTCCTTGTATCTCTGTGTAACTATTCTACAACAACCATGAAAAAAATTTTCAAATTTATATTAAATACTATTCCAAGACCAATTCTTATCCGGTTGAGTATTGTGGTTCGTCCAATATTGGCTTTTTTGCTAAAAGGAAGTAAATTTACTGATCCAATAGACGGAAAAAGTTTCCGAATGTTTTTGCCTTACGGTTACGGAAACCAAAGAAATAACGTGCTATCTCCAAGTACACTTTCGTTAGAAAGACATCGATTATTGTGGTTGTATTTACAGAATGAAACGGATTTTTTTACTTCAAAAACAAAGAAAAGAGTATTGCATTTTGCACCAGAACAAGAGTTTTATAAACGTTTCAAAAAGCAAACTAATATTGATTATACTACAACCGATTTGCTTTCGCCATTAGCAGATGTAAAAGCAGATATTTGTAATTTACCATTTGAAGACAATGCCTATGACATTATCCTTTGCAACCACGTTTTAGAGCACATTCCCGATGATACTAAAGCGATGCAGGAATTGTATCGCGTGTTAAAACCTGGCGGAATGGGCATCTTTCAAATCCCACAAGACTTGTCGAGAGCCACGACTTTCTCAGATGATACTATCGTTGACCAAAAAGAACGCGCTAAAATCTTCGGCCAATACGATCATGTACGCGTTTATGGAAGAGATTATTTCGATAAACTAAGACGTATTGGTTTTAAAGTAGTCGAAGAAGATTACACCAACAAAATTGCTGCTGAATTGGTAGAAAAATATTGTTTGGCTAAAGGTGAAATTATCCCTGTTTGTTTTAAGTAAAACATAAGTTTTAGCCTAATCTTAGTAAGGAAATTTTAGTATCTTTACATCTCTTATATACAAATTATGCTAAAAAAATTGCTGCCCGTCTACCTATTATTAGTTGCGGTTATTTCTTATTCTCAAGTTGAAAAAGAAATTATTCCACCATATCATTTTAAAACCATAAGCTTTCTACAAAATGGTCAAAATGCCATTCCTATTTTTAGATTAGGGGATTCATTCCAATTTGTATTTGATGATTTATATGGTACAGAAGCCAACTATTTTTATACTATAACCCATTGTGATTATGATTGGAAGCCATCACAATTAGCAAAGCAAGAATATCTAAATGGCTTTGATGACCAAAGGATTCAAGATTATTCCAATTCATTAACTACACTACAATTATATTCCCATTACAGTCTAACTTTTCCTAATAGACTTACTCAATTTAGAGTAAGTGGCAATTATATGATAAAGATTTTAGACGATGATAAAAATATTGTTTTTACAAAAAAGTTTATTCTTTATGAAGAACTAGTTTCGGTTCCTATGCAAGTAAGAAGAGCTAGAAATTTATCTGTTGTAGAAAAAAAACATAATATAGAATTTTCTATAAAATCTGCCATAATTAATTTTCAAAGTCCACTACAGAATGTAAAAGTAATGTTATCACAAAATGGGAAATTTGACACTGCCATAACCAATATAAAACCACAATTTACAATTGGCAATGATTTAATTTATCGATATGATAAAGAAACACAGTTTTTTGCTGGAAATGAATTTTTGTTTTTTGAAAACAAAGATATACGTGCTGCCAACAACAGTATTGCAAGTATTGACTCTAAAGGTGGACTCTATAATGCACATTTGTATTTATCTCAAGCAAGAGCGAATTCACCCTACACTTTTTATCCCGATATTAACGGAAACTATATTGTGAAAAACATTGGCCGCGAAAATAATGAAATTGAAGCGGATTATGCTTGGGTTTTTTTCTCTCTTTCAGCCCCTGCATTTTATGAAAAAAAATCTATCTATGTAAATGGCATGTTTAACAACTTTGCTATTGGGGAAGAAAATAAAATGGATTACAATGCCGAAAAAGGAATCTATGAAAAAGCAATTATGATAAAACAAGGATTTACCAATTACCAATATGTAATTGCAGATAGTAACGGAAAAATAGATGAAGAAAATGCCGTTGATGGTAACTTTTTTCAAACAGAAAATAATTATTTTGTGTTAGTCTATTACAAAGAAAACAACCAACGCTACGATAGGATTATCGGAAGAGGAATAGCAAATTCAGTTGATATAACTAACTAAAAATTAACACTAATTTATTCTCTACAGACCAGTATTTTTTGTAATTTTGACATCGTTTCACAATCTCATTTATGGTTACTCAAATAACAAGAGGCATAAAAATTTCAGTTTTGACTAGTTTTGAAGGTACCTACTTCAAGAACTACAAGCTTCATTTTGCCTTTAGTTATGAAATTACTATCGAAAATCACAGCAAAGATTCCGTTCAGTTAAACACGCGTCATTGGGAAATTCTAGATTCTCTTAACACTATTGAAATTGTTGATGGCGAAGGTGTAATTGGCAAAAAACCAGTACTAAAACCAGGCGAGAAACACACTTACAATTCAGGCTGTTTACTTTCATCCCCATTCGGCGCGATGAGTGGTTATTTCAATATGATTAATTTTACTTCTACCAAAACTTTCAAAGTTATAGTGCCGACTTTTAAATTAAGCGCGCCTTTTGCGTTGAATTAAAAGTCTTGTTAAAAGCAAATTAAACTTTGTCCTCTCTTATTAAAAATTCGAAATTTCCTTTGTACTTTTGTGACACTTTTAGATATCTGTTGTCTAAAATTCTAAGATGTCTAATAATCTAATAATCTGAATATGCCAAAAGGTTTTTTTCATGTTCCAAAAGCGGTCAATGAACCCGTAAAATCTTACGCTCCAAATTCTCCTGAAAAAGCAGCAGTGTTAGCAGCTTATAAAAAAATGTGGAACGAAACAATAGATGTTCCAAACTATATCGGTAACGAGGAAATTCGCACCGGAAATACCAAAAGCATGTCTGCGCCTCATGACCACCAACATGTAGTTGGAACATATCATTTGGCAGAAAAAAAACATATTGAAAAAGCGATTGCTTCTGCTCTAGAAGCAAGAAAGAAATGGGCAAACATGGCTTGGGAACAACGTGCTGCCATCTTTTTAAAAGCTGCCGAATTAATCGCTGGTCCATATCGTGCCCGAATAAATGCGGCTACGATGATTGCACAATCTAAAACTATTTATCAAGCTGAAATTGATGCTTCTTGTGAGTTGATTGACTTCTTGCGTTACAACGTAGAATTCATGACGCAAATTTATAACGACCAACCAAAATCAATTTCTGATGTTTGGAACCGAGTTGAATATCGTCCGTTGGAAGGATTTGTTTATGCGATAACTCCGTTTAATTTTACAGCGATTGCGGCTAATCTTCCTGCCAGTGCGGCTTTGATGGGGAATACTGTAGTATGGAAACCAAGTGACAGCCAAGTATTCTCGGCAAAAATTATTATTGATGTTTTTAAAGAAGCTGGTGTTCCTGATGGCGTTATTAACGTAGTATTTGGTGATCCTGTTATGATTACGGATACTATTTTGTCTCATCCTGATTTTGCCGGTGTTCATTATACAGGTTCCACATTTGTGTTCAAAGAAATCTGGAAAAAAATCGGAAACAATATTCATACGTACAAAACTTATCCAAAAATTGTTGGAGAAACAGGTGGAAAAGATTTCGTTTTGGCGCATCCAAGTGCCAATGTAAAACAAGTCGTTACAGGTATCACTCGTGGTGCTTTTGAATTTCAAGGGCAAAAATGTTCGGCTGCTTCGAGAGCGTACATTCCGAAAAGTTTGTGGCCAGCCGTTTCAGCCCAATTGATTACCGATGTGAAATCCATGAAAATGGGTTCGCCTGAAGATTTTGGAAACTTCATCACAGCAGTAATCCACGAGGGTTCCTTTGACAAATTGGCTAAAGCAATTGACCAAGCAAAAGCAGATACTGATGCCGAAATCATCGTTGGTGGAAACTACGATAAATCAAAAGGATATTTCATTGAACCAACCGTAATTGTTACCACGAATCCAAAATATGCTACTATGGAAACGGAACTTTTTGGACCCGTAATGACGATTTATGTATATGATGACAAAAAATGGGCAGAAACATTAGAATTGGTTGACGGAACTTCAGAATATGCTTTAACAGGAGCGATTTTCAGCCAAGACAGATATGCAATTGAAGAAGCAACTTTGGCTTTACAAAATTGCGCCGGAAACTTTTATATTAATGACAAACCAACCGGAGCCGTTGTTGGAATGCAACCATTTGGTGGTGCTAGAGCTTCGGGAACAAATGATAAAGCGGGCTCAATGCAAAACTTATTGCGTTGGGTTTCGCCACGAACTATCAAAGAAACTTTTGTAACTCCTGAAGATTATCGTTATCCGTTTTTGGGAGAATTATAGTAACCGTTGTCATTTAGTCAAATGAAAAATCTAAAGTTCAAGTTTTCACTTGAACTTTTTTTATACATTTGATGTTAAATAACTTAAATATTGATTTGTCAAAAAATACAACTATGAAATCGAAGATTACTACGTCAGTTCGCCTTTCAGGCTCGGGTCACGAATATCAAAAACCAATAGAAAAGATGAGTAAAATAAAATTACTTATATCATTACTTATTATCACTAATGTTGGTTTTGCCCAAAACCAAGTCAACTCATTTTATAGCACCAACGGTTTCGTAAGCACGAACGTAACTACTGCTACCGCACCAAACCATGGAGCAGGCGGTATAAATCAATCTTGGACATTTACCGGTTTTATCCCTCTGGGCACTGCCACCACAAACAATGTTGCGCCAACAGCAACAGAGACTTCAACATATCCGGGAACTAATAATGTAATAGTAACTACTTCAGGGGCAACGGAAGGAAGGATGTTTACTAAAAACGCAGGGACAACCGTTTCCATTACCGGATTAACTTCTACTGATTTGGTGATTAATTGCAATGGCGGAAGTGGCGGAAGCGGAAATGCTACCTTGGGAGCTTTTCCAATGGTTTATCCGTTTACCAATACCGACAACAGTGTTAGCGGAACATACAACTACACTACTAATTCAGGTACATTTTCAGGATCATTAGTCACAACCGTTGATGGTTATGGTGTTCTGAATTTACCTGATTATGGCTATACCGTCAATGTAACCCGACTAAAGACAGTGCTTTCAGTTACTTTGTATCTAAGTATTTTTCCTGTAGGTACGGCATCCCAGACGACTTATACCTATTATGACCCGAATGATTCAACCAACAACTTTAAATTCAGAAGTTTGAATACAGTTGTGGTAGCATCTGCGGCAGGAATTAATGAAAATAATACAACCTATGAAATAGGAAATGTTCCTGTTTTGGCTAACGCTACCCATTCGTTTCAATCTGTCTGGATTCAAAATCCGGTTCAGAATAGTATAGAAATTAATACCTTAAACATTATTGACAATGCCAATATTAGTGTAACCGATATGCTAGGTAAAACCATTTATCAATCGAAAAACGAAACTTTAAATGGAGCATTTGAAATTCCGGTTTCGTTATCCAAAGGATTGTATCTTATCACTATAGGCAATGAAAAAGGAAGTATAACGAAGAAAATCGTTAAGAGTTAATACTAAAAAAGCCCTCTCGTTCTAAAAAACCAGAGGGCTTTTTTATGCTTTAAACTTTAGCGGCAAATGCACCACTTTTTTAGTTTCAAAAAATTCATCTTTAAAGAAATCAGAGATATTATATTCGGTTGCTTTAGGAAAATCTTTTAACTCTTCTGACAAATCGCCGCCTTTTAAATAAAGAATACCGTTAGGCAATTGGTGCTTGTTTTGCTTTTTTATTTTGTCTTTTATCCAGGAAACAAAATCGGGCATATTGGTCACAGCACGACTTACAATAAAATCATAATCGCCTTTAACTTCCGAAGCTCTAATTTGCTCGGCCTTTACATTTTTCAATTCTAAAGCTTCAGCAACCGCTTTAACCACATTAATTTTTTTTAGAATCACATCAATTAAATAAAATCGTGTTTCAGGAAATAAAATCGCCAACGGAATTCCGGGGAAACCACCACCAGTTCCAACGTCAAGAATAAAAGTTCCGTTTGCAAATGGTTGAATTTTGGCAATAGCCAGCGAATGCAAAACGTGTTTGGTATATAACTCGTCAATATCTTTTCGGGAAATCACATTTATTTTAGCATTCCAATCCTGATACAATGCTTCGAGTTTCTGAAACTGCTCTATTTGATTTTCAGTAAGGTTAGGAAATTGCTTCTGAATTTCTTCCATAAATTGAATTTTCAACAAAAATAGTGCTTATTGGTTGATAATTATGATTTGTTTATAATCTTTAAAAAATTATAATAATTATATTTGTTGCAAATTTGAAATATTATAAATGGACACTACAACCCCCATATTTTCTAAAAACGATAATTTGAAATTCTTTAGAACCTTAAATTCGAGAGTGAATAATTATTTTAAAGAAAACAATCTCGACAGAACAGGTAACTGGAAATTACATCTAAAAACAGTTGTAATGTTCTCTGTTTTCTTAACGCCTTACTTTATTTTGTTGGCAATGCATATGCCTATTTGGGCGTATCTTCTGCTTAATGTTGTTATCGGAATTGGAATGGCCGGCGTTGGTATGAATGTGATGCATGATGGGAATCATGGGGCATATTCTTCTAAATCATGGGTGAATAAATTTATGGGCGGAAGCATTTATATTTTGGCCGGAAATGTATACAATTGGCAAGTGCAACACAATGTTTTACACCATACTTATACTAATATATTAGGGCATGATGAAGATTTAGAAGCGGGAAGAATTATGCGTTTTACTAAAGAAGCAAAATGGTATAAATTGCATAGATTTCAGCATTTGTATTCTGTTTTCTTGTACGGATTGCTAACTTTTAACTGGGCAATTACTACAGATTTCCTTCAAATGAAACGCTATTTGAAAAGAAATTTATCTTACGGCGAATTCAAAAAACCTGCTATTCGTTGGACAACATTAATCATCACGAAAATTATTTATTTCTCAATTTGGATAGTAACACCTATGGTTATGGGAATCACATGGTGGAAAGTAGTTTTAGGATTTTTGGTAATGCATTACACTGCGGGAGTTATCTTAAGCGTGGTTTTTCAATTAGCTCACGTTGTTGAAGAAACTGAAAACCCAATTCCGGATGACAATGGCGAAATCGAAAATACTTGGGCAATTCACCAATTATTTACAACGGCGAATTTTGCCCCAAAAAACTGGTTGATAAACTATTATACAGGCGGATTAAATCACCAAGTAGAGCATCATTTGTTCCCAAATATCAGCCATATTCATTATGGTAAAATTGCGGAAATCGTAAAGCAAACGGCAGCAGAATGTGAACTTCCATACTATGAGTTTAAAACAACCAGAGCTGCCATTGTTTCTCACTTCAAACATTTAAGGGAACTGGGAAGACAACCACAATTAGCATAAAATTTAAATGAAGATATTTTAACCATTAAGATATTAAGCAATATTAAGAACGCAAAATCTTAATTTTCTCAATATCTTAATGGTTTATTTTTTAAATAAAAAATATTTTAATCAACAACACAAACATGAACAACCTATTATCGGACAGAATCAATAATTTATCTACATCACAAACTCTGGCAATGGCAGCATTGGCAAGAGAATTAAAAGCTCAGGGAAAAGACATCATCAGTTTAAGTTTGGGTGAACCCGACTTTAATACACCGGACTTTATAAAAGAAGCAGCGAAAAAAGCAATCGATGAAAACTATAGCACCTATTCTCCCGTTGACGGTTATGGAGAACTGAAAGATGCCATTTGTAGAAAATTCAAACGCGATAATAACTTAGAGTACAAACCGGCAAACATCGTAGTTTCTACTGGCGCGAAACAATCGTTATACAATATTGCACAAGTTATGCTGAATGACGGTGACGAAGTAATTCTTCCTGCACCATATTGGGTTTCGTATTTTGAAATCATCAAATTATCTGGTGGAGTTCCTGTTGAAGTACCAACTTCTGTGGAAACTGATTTTAAAATTACAGCCGAGCAATTGGAAGGCGCCATTACGCCAAAAACCAAAATGATGTGGTTTAGTTCACCTTGTAATCCGAGTGGTTCGGTTTATAATCGTGAAGAGTTGACCGCGATTGGAAAAGTATTAGAAAAGTATCCAAACGTTTATATCGTTTCTGATGAAATCTATGAACACATCAATTTCTCAGGGACATTTTGCAGCATTGGTTCCATTCCGGGATTGTTTGAAAGAACAATTACCGTAAATGGTGTTGCCAAAGCTTTTGCTATGACAGGTTGGAGAATTGGTTATATTGGCGCACCCGAATTTATTGCTAAAGCCTGTACAAAAATGCAAGGACAAGTTACGTCTGGAGCGAATTCAATTGCGCAGAGAGCTACAATTACAGCAGTAGATGCTGATCCAAGTGTTTTAAACGAAATGGTTTCTGCTTTTAAAAACCGTAGAGATTTAGTTGTTGGTTTAACCAAAAATATTCCGGGATTAAAAATCAATACTCCGGAAGGTGCTTTTTATGTTTTTCCTGATGTATCTTCGTATTTCGGAAAAACATTACGCGGAAAATTGATTAACAATGCTGATGATTTTTCGATGTATTTATTATCGGAAGCTAATGTTGCTACAGTAACTGGTGATGCCTTCGGTAATCCAAATTGCATCCGAATTTCTTATGCAACGAGTGAAGAATTATTAACCGAAGCTTTCAAAAGAATTAAGGAAGCTTTATCTTAAATTATACTATCATGAAAAAAATTATTTCAATTCTTATCCTTTTTATCTGCATTTCTATGAATGCACAAGAAAAACCAAAAACACAAACCGTAGAAGCTGCTTGCGGTCAATGCCAATTCGGAATGAAGGGTAAAGGCGGTTGTGATTTAGCTGTTCGTATTGACGGAAAATCGTATTTCGTTGATGGAACTGACATTCATAAACACGGAGATGCTCATGCTGAAGATGGTTTTTGTTCAGCAATTAGAAAAGCAGAAGTTGTTGGCGAAATAAAAGACGACCGATTTGTAGCTTCAAGCTTTAAATTGCTTCCAGTAAAAGCTCACGATGAGCACGAAGGCCACAAACATTAAAAAACATAAGCGTCCCAATTAAAACGGGACGCTTTTTTTATGATTTAGTTTTATTGTACTTTTGGGAATATGAGTTTGATTATACAAAACATTTTGAAACACGTCTTGTTAACTCCTGAAGAAGAGTTACTGTTTTTATCCAAAACTGAAACGAAGCATTACAAAACAAAAACCATTCTTCAAAATGCAGGTCAGGTTTGTAAAGAAGGCTATTTTGTAAATTCGGGTTTACTCAGAAGTTTTAACATCAATGACAATATCGTTGAACACGTCATGAGTTTTGCCTGTGAAGGCTGGTGGATTAGTGATATGTACAGCTTGCTTTCGCAAAAACCCGGTAATCTTTTTATCGAAGTATTAGAAGATGCTGAAGTCGTTGTATTATCTAAAGAAAATCAGGAACAATTGTATCTTGAAATTCCAAAACTGGAACGTTTTTTCAGAATCCTAACTGAAAATTCATTAGTTGCAAACCAAGAACGACTGATGGATAATTTAAGTTTAACCGCAGAAGAACGCTTTGAGAAATTCTGCAGAAAATACCCAACCTTAATTCAAAAAGTTCCTCAAAAACAAATTGCTTCCTATATTGGCGTTACGCCGGAGTTTTTTAGTAAAATGAAGGCGCGAATGCTTAAAAAATAGTCTCAGTATTCAGTCACAGTTTACAGAAATGCATAACTGAGATCTGCTACTGCTCCCGAAACTTCGGGAAGAAGACTAATTTCTTAATCTACATTAAGTACTCACCTTGCCTCTTGATTGTAAATTTGTATCATAATAATCAGTAAATTTATAGATATGAAAAATACCGTTTTGCACAAAGCAAATACAAGAGGACATGACGATCACGGTTGGTTAAACGCACACCATACTTTTAGTTTTGCAAGTTACTATGAACCAGAAAGAGTTCAGTTTGGAGTTCTAAGAGTTTTAAACGATGATATCGTAGCATCAGGAATGGGTTTTGGAACACATCCTCATGACAACATGGAAATTATTACGATTCCGTTAGAAGGCGACTTGGCGCACAAAGACAGTATGGGAAACACCGAAGTTATCAAATTTGGTGACGTCCAGGTAATGAGTGCAGGTACCGGAATCCAACATTCCGAATTTAATCCGGATCACGATAAAAGAACTAATCTGTTGCAGATTTGGGTGTTCCCAAAAGTGAGAAATGTAGAACCTCGTTACCAACAAATCACATTGGACACCAATGACAGACATAATAAATTACAGCAAATTTTATCCCCAAATGCTAATGACTCTGGCGTTTGGATTCACCAAGACGCATGGTTTCACATGGGAAATTTAGATAAAGGAATTATTATCGATTACAATCGCAAAAAAGAAGGTAATGGTTTGTACGTTTTTGTAATTAAAGGAAGCGTAAAAGTAGATGGTCAGGAATTGGAACAACGTGACGGTTTAGGTATTACCGATTTTGACAAAGTAACTTTTGAAGCTACTGCAGATGCTGAAATTTTATTAATGGAAGTTCCGATGGTTCAATAAATAAAAAATTAACCGCAAATTCGCAAATTAAACAATTTGCGAATTTGCGATAAAATCAACAACTATGAATACAGAAGTACAATTAAAAATCGACGGCAATAAAGGTTTTTTTTATATTGATGTCGATGGAAAACAAGAAGCGATGATGACCTTTGTATTTGCAGGTGAAAAGCAAATAATTATTGACCACACTGAAGTAAATCCAGAAAATGAAGGAAAAGGTTTTGGCAAAAAAATGGTAACCAAAGCCGTAGCATATGCACGAGAAAATAATATTAAAATCATTCCACTTTGTCCGTTTGCGAAAAGTGTTTTTGATAAAGTTCTCGACTTTAGAGACGTATTATAACAATAACTAACCTGCAAGGTTTTCTATACCTTGTAGGTTTTACCTAATATTTATGGCAAATCTTTTAGAAAATAACGTAGAAGGAAAAATTGGTACACAGAAATATTTGTCTACCATTTCCTGGCGTAATGGCACCTTGTTGATGGATGAACCGGAAAATGTTGGCGGGCAAAATATTGGTCCTGATCCGTTTTCTACTTTCTTAGCCTCATTGGCGGGTTGTACTTTGTCTACATTGCGAATGTACATCGACCGAAAAGGTTGGGACATTCCTGAAATTAATATTTCGCTAAATTTAGCTCAGGAATTGAATCCCGAATTAGAAACCTCGATTTCAAGAACCGTAACTTTTCCATCCAACATCAGCAACGAACAAAGAGAACGTTTGCTTTTGATTGCGGAAAAATGTCCGATTTCCAAGATTCTGAAAAACAAAATAACTATTAACACCACTGTATAATGGATCCGAAAGACCTAACCAAAGAATACACTAATGGCGAAGTGACCATAGTGTGGCAATCGGGAAAATGCATTCATTCTGCCAATTGCGTAAAAAACAATCCGGATGTTTTCAAACCAAAAGAAAAACCGTGGATTATACCTGAAGGTTCAACTACAGATAAAATTATCGAAACCGTAAACAAATGTCCTTCCGGCGCGCTAACATATTATTTAAACAACGAGAAATGAAAAAACTAATAGCCTTTGGTGCTTCTAACAGCAGCGATTCCATCAATAAGCAATTGGCTTCTTATGCCTCGAAACAGTTTAAGAATGTGACTGTCGACCTTTTGGATTTGAATGATTATGAAATGCCTATTTATTCAAAAGACCGCGAAAAAAAACACGGATTTCCAGAATTGGCGCACGATTTTTATAAAAAAATTGGTGATGCAGATTTTGTCCTGATATCCTTTGCCGAAAACAACGGAAACTTTACAGCAACTTTTAAAAACATTTTGGACTGGACATCTCGTATCAACAGCAAAACTTTTCAGGAAAAACCAATGCTTTTACTTGCTACTTCACCCGGTGCACGAGGCGGAAGTTCAGTGCTTGACATTGCTGTGAAAAGAATGCCGTTTCAAGGTGGCGTTGTAAAAGGAAGTTTTTCATTGCCAAGTTTTAATGAAAATTTTGATACAGAAAAAGGAATAATTTCCAATTCAGAATTAGATGAGCAGTTGTTGAAGATTATAGATTCGATTGAAATATAAAATGGGACACAGATGAAACGGATTTAACAGATTTTCGCAGATTCAAATTTTGTTTCAAATTTTGTTACTTTTGTTTTCAAGTTTTAACAACAACCTTAAACTTTTAAACCATAAACTATAAACTCAGAAAATGAAAGCATACGTTTTTCCGGGACAAGGAGCGCAATTTACCGGAATGGGTAAAGAATTATACGAGAATTCGGCTTTAGCCAAAGATTTATTCGAAAAAGCCAATGATATTTTAGGTTTCCGAATCACAAACATCATGTTTGAAGGAACTGCCGAAGAATTGAAAGAAACCAAAGTAACACAGCCAGCGGTTTTTTTACATTCAGTTATCTTGGCCAAAACCTTAGATAATTTTAAACCCGATATGGTTGCGGGACATTCGTTAGGCGAATTTTCAGCATTGGTTGCCAATGGTTCCTTATCCTTTGAAGACGGATTAAAATTAGTTTCAAAACGAGCTATAGCAATGCAAAAAGCTTGTGAAATTACACCAAGTACCATGGCTGCAGTTTTAAATCTAGATGATAAAATCGTAGAAGATATTTGTGCTTCTATTGATGGTGTGGTGGTTGCTGCAAATTACAATTGTCCCGGACAATTAGTGATTTCCGGTGAATATAAAGCGGTAGAATTAGCCTGTGAAAAAATGAAAGAAGCTGGTGCCAAACGCGCTTTAATTTTACCTGTTGGTGGTGCGTTTCACTCGCCAATGATGGAACCTGCCAGAGAAGAATTGGCTGCGGCTATTGAAGCAACAACTTTCAACTCTCCAAGTTGCCCAGTATATCAAAATGTAACAGCAGCAGCTGTCTCGTCTGCAGACGAGATCAAGAAAAACTTAATCATCCAATTGACTGCTCCGGTAAGATGGACACAATCGGTGCAGCAAATGATAAAAGACGGAGCGACAAGTTTTACAGAAGTTGGTCCTGGAAAAGTATTGGTTGGTTTAGTAAATAAAATTGACAAAGAAGTCGAAACAATTTCGGCTTAATGAAAGATATCCTCGAAATCTTAAGTGAGATTAAATCGGCTAAAGTCATTTCCTCCGCTATTGATTATAAGAATTATGTGCCTTTGGATTTATCTGTAACTAATGAAAACCTGATCCACCAAAATTTAGCTACTGCAAAATATTACGAAAACTATATTCAACACTATTTAGATCATTATCAAAAGAAAATAGCTTTTGGTGGTTATTTGGAAACCCGGAATTTATACAAAAGAAGTACTGTTTTCAAGAACCAAACTGATGAAGAGCGTAACATTCATATAGGACTGGATTTGTGGATAAACGAGGAAGCTGAAATATTTGCTGCTTTGGATGGAAAAATTCATAGTTTTAAAAATAATGAATCAATAGGCGACTATGGCCCAACAATAATTCTTGAACATCATATAGAAAATTATATTTTTCATACACTTTATGGCCATTTAAATCTAGAAAGTTTGAAAGACAAAAAAGTAGGCGATGTTGTAAAGCAAGGACAACAAATAGCCAACTTAGGATTACCACCTATAAATGGTGATTATGCACCACATTTGCATTTTCAAATTATCATTGATATGGAAAATAATTTTGGAGACTATCCTGGAGTTTGTAGCCCATCTAAACTAGATTTTTATACTAAAAATTGTCCTGATCCAAATTTATTATTGAAAATATATTAGAAACTCAATACTACTATAAAAAATTAAAATCCTCATAAACAGTTGTTTGTGAGGGTTTTTTATTTACATTTGATTAACCCATTAAACCTACGGCCATGAAAAATATACTATTAACCATAGGTTTTTCTGTTTTGATTTTGGCACCAAGTCTTCGTGCTCAAAGTAAATCTGTAACTATTCCGATAGATTATAATGACTATTCATTTCCAAAAAAAGATGCGCAAAATCCGTGTATAACGACACAAGAATATGCTGCTTTAAACAAAGAAGTAAACGATAATTTGAAAAAATTAGCCTTGAACAAAAACGCAAATAAAAACGTGCTTACCACTTCGTTGCTTTGGCCATTGAAATTAGCACCGGGATTTACACAATGTGAATATCATTTTATTGGCGCGTATGTTGACCAAAATACGGCAAGTACAACCATTCAGGATTATGATTGTGGCACAAATACGTATGACGGACATCACGGAACAGATATCGCCATTTGGCCTTATAGTTTGTATAAAATGGACAACAATCAAGTTGAAGTAATTGCAGCCGCGGCAGGAACAATTATTCAAAAAAATGATGGTAATTATGATAGAAATTGTGTAGGTGTTGGAAGTGGCCTTACAGCTAATTCAATTATTATTCAACATGCTGACGGAACTTACGCTTTGTATTGGCATATGAAAAATGGTTCTGTTACCACAAAAGCGGTTGGACAAACTGTTGTTACAGGAGAAAAATTGGGAGTTGTGGGAAGTTCTGGGAGTTCATCTGGACCACATCTTCATTTTGAAATTTGGGCTGGAAGTACAAATACTACCTATAAAGATCCATTTTCCGGAACTTGTAATTTATTGAATGCAACCTCATGGTGGACAGCTCAAAGACCACATGTCGAACCTGCTATTATGAAAGCTTCTGTTCATCCAACAGATATAACTTTGGCAACTTGCCCAAACAGTGATGTGCCAAACGAAAGCGACACTTTTGTTGTTCCGTTTCAAGGTGCAGGATTAGCGGCTGGTTATGCAAAATTTTACTTTTTTTGGAAGGACATTCTAGCTAATGCAACCCTATCTTTACGGATTTTAAATCCAAATGGAAGCACTTTTAATAGCTGGACATATATTGTTCCAACGAATAACAAAGTAAGTTATTATGGATCGTCCAAATTATTACCTACAACTGATGGCATTTATACTTTTGAAGCAAGTTATAATGGTGTTGCCTGTTCTAAAACTTTTACTATTACACATTCTTTAGGGATTTCAGACGCTCCTGATGTTGATTATTTCAAAGTGTTCCCAAACCCAACTAATAACGATTTTTTAGTGACAGCTGCCGGAATTGAGAATGAAAACTATACTTTTACAATGACAAATAGCATCGGGCAAATTGTTAAAACAGAAAAAGCAACTATTGAGAATAATAAACTTGAAAAATTATTTTCTGTAGCAAGTTTATCCGATGGTGTTTATTTTTTGATAATTGAAAGTGCAAAATCAAGAATCGTAAAAAAGATTATAAAAAATAATTAATATAAAAATGAAAAAAATAATTTTATCACTAGCGTTTGTTGCTGTATTAGTGTCCTGCCAAGACAAAACAAAAGAAAAAATTGATGAAGCCACAGACGCGGTAGGAACTGAAATCGAACAAAAAGTGGATACCGTTGCTCAGGAAATAGACACCATTGGCCAAAAAATAAAAACAGCTGCAGACACCGTTCAATCAAAAACAGGAAAAGCACTTGAAAAAGGTGCGATAAAACTAGATCAGGCAGCCCAAAAATTAAAAGATGCTTCTACAAAATAATCTTTAAAGCTCTGATGTCTCAGGGCTTTTTTTATTAAATTTAACTTCTAACTTTTTGTTCCCATTTCCAAGCAGAAGCTAATCCATCTTCTAGCGAAAGTTCTGCCTTCCATCCTAAAACTTTATTTGCTTTATCGGTATTGGCATAAGCGGAAATCACATCTCCTTCTCTTCGTCCAACAATTTTGTATCGTAATTTTTGTCCTGAAACTTTTTCAAAAGCGTTGATGACTTCCAAAACAGAACTTCCTGTTCCCGTTCCTAAATTAAACTTTTCAACTTTTTCCAGATTTTGTTTCTTCAATAATCTTTGCAGTGCAACAACATGGGCTTTCGCCAAATCAACTACGTGGATATAATCACGAATACAAGTTCCGTCTACTGTTGGATAATCATTACCATAAACCGAAAGTTCTTTTCGCAAACCAAAAGCAGTTTGGGTAATAAATGGCACTAAATTTTGTGGAATCCCTATTGGTAATTCGCCAATTTCTGCACTTGAATGTGATCCAATTGGATTAAAATAACGCAATAAAACCGCATTGATATTGGTAACTTTTGCCACATCAATGATGATTTCTTCGCCTATTTGCTTGGTATTTCCGTATGGTGAATTTGCTGGTTGAACAGAAGCATCTTCTGTAATTGGCATTTTTTTGGCCTGACCGTAAACCGTACACGACGAACTAAAAATAAAATTTGCTTGTGGCAAATTTGCCATTTCTTGTAAAAGGTAAACTAACGAATTAATATTGTTTTCATAATATAACAACGGATTTTCAACACTTTCACCAACTGCTTTTGAGGCTGCAAAATGAATTACGCCCTCAACATCGTTATGTTTTTTGAAGAAATTTTGAACTGCCGATTTTTCTCTTAAATCACTGTTTTCAAAAATTGGTTTTTTGCCTGTAATTTTTTCAATTCCGTCAAGAACTTCAATAGAAGAATTGGAAAGATTATCAATCACCACGACTTCAAAACCTTCATTTTGCAATTCAACAACTGTGTGTGAACCTATAAATCCTAAACCTCCGGTTACTAGTATTTTCATATTTTTTGAGAAAATAGAAAAAAGAGAATAGAAAAAAGAAGCATCAACTTTAAAAGTCTATTTTCTATATTCTATGCTCTTTCTCTTTATTTTAAAAACTCTAAAACGCTATCCGTAATAAATTTTATTTGCTCGTCATCCAATTCGGTATGCATTGGTAACGAAATTACTTCTTTCACCAATTGATTTGTTACCGGGAAATCTTCTTCTTTATATCTTGAATCTACATAAGCCTTTTGTGAATGCAACGGAATTGGATAATAAATAGCACATGGAATTCCTTTGGCTAACAAATGTTCCATTAAAGCATTCCTATCAGCATCTATTATTCTTAGTGTGTATTGATGAAAAACATGACAATCACAAATATCACAAATAGTTGGTGCTATAATATTTTTATGCCCTTCAAAAGCGGCGGAATATTTACGTGCTACGTTTTGTCGTGCTTCGTTATAACTATCCAACAATGGCAATTTAGCATTCAAAACTGCTGCCTGAATACTATCCAAACGTGAATTTACGCCAACCACATCATGATGATAGCGAACATACATTCCGTGATTTACAATTCCGCGAATAGTATGTGCTAAAGCATCGTCATTGGTAAAAATAGCTCCACCATCACCATAACAACCTAAATTTTTAGATGGAAAAAACGATGTTGACGATACGTGACCAATCGTACCGGCTTTCTTTTTTGTTCCGTCAGAGAATTTACAATTGGCTCCAATGGCTTGTGCATTATCTTCAATTACGTATAAATTATGTTCTTTAGCAATTCGCATGATAGCTTCCATATTGGCAGCTCTTCCGAACAAATGCACTGGAACTATAGCTTTAGTTTTTGGCGTAATCGCTTTCTTAATAGCGTCAATCGAAATGTTCATATTCACGACATCAACATCAACTAAAACTGGAGTTAATTGCAATAAAGCAATCACTTCAACGGTTGCAGCAAACGTAAAATCGGCAGTGATAACTTCGTCACCGGGTTGTAAACCCAATCCCATCATGGCAATTTGCAACGCATCAGTTCCATTCGCACATGGAATTACGTGTTTAACATCCAAATAGTCTTCAAGATTTTTTTGAAATTCGTGAACTTTTGGTCCGTTAATGTAAGTTGTAGTGTCTAAAACTTCCTGAATAGAAGCATCGACAGTAGTTTTTATTTTTTCGTATTGACTTTTTAAGTCAACCATTTGAATTTTCTTCATAAAGCTCAATTTTGAGTTGCAAAAGTAAGAAATTCTATGGTAGAATTTAATGTTCGGCAAAAGAAACGTATTTTAGCCCAACAAATTTTTGAAGATGCTTTTTCTATACAATTTATTGCTGCTTTTTGCTTCACAAATAGTGAAATTGTTGGGGCTTTTTATTCCTAAAATAAAGTTGTTTATTGATGGTAGAAAGACTGTTTTTCAAACATTGGAAAGCAAAATAAGTTCCGCTGATAAAACCATTTGGTTTCATGCGGCTTCGTTAGGCGAATTTGAACAAGGGTTGCCTGTGATGGAAAAAATTAAAGAAGAATTCCCTAATCATAAAATTGTTGTGACGTTCTTTTCGCCTTCTGGTTATGAAGTTCGTAAAAATAATACTATCGCCGATGTTACTGTTTATTTGCCTTTGGATACAAAATCAAACGCTCAAAAATTCCTGAACCTTGTTCATCCCGATTTGGTTTTCTTTATCAAATATGAATATTGGCCAAATTATTTAAATGAGTTGAAAAAGCTCAATATCAAAACATATTTAATTTCTGGGATTTTTAGAGAAAACCAGGCGTTTTTCAAATGGTATGGTGCATTTTACCGAAACGCTTTAAAAACATTTGATTACTTTTTTGTACAGAATGAAAGTTCCAAAAAATTATTGCAAAGTATTGGTTTTACTAATGTAAAAATCTCGGGCGATACACGTTTTGACCGTGTAGTTTCTATTTTGGAACGAGATAATTCTCTGTATTTTATAAAGCAATTTAAAAACAATACAACTACCATTGTCATTGGAAGTTCCTGGCCAAAAGACGAAAACTTGCTAGTGAATTACATCAATCAAACCAATGGAAAAGTAAAATTTATCATTGCGCCACACAATATCAAATCAGAACAAATTCAGGAATTGAAAAAATCGATTTCAAAAAAAGTGATTTTATTTTCAGAAAAAGAGAATATGGATTTATCTGATTACGATGTTTTAATTGTTGACACTTTTGGCATTCTGACCAAAATATACAGTTATGCAGATATTGCTTATGTTGGTGGCGGTTTTGGAAATCCCGGTGTTCATAATATACTAGAACCAGCAACTTTTGGCATTCCGATTATTGTTGGTCCCAATTTTTCGCATTTTGCCGAAGCTGTGGCTTTAGTTCATCAAGAAGGCTGTGTTTCTGTTGCTAATCAAAATGAATTGAATGATGCCTTTCCCAATTTGATTTCGAATGAAGATATTAGACATGAAAAAGGTCATATTTGCTCGACTTTTGTGCAAATGAATAAAGGTGCAACTGAAGTTATTATGAAGCATATTACGAAGTAAAAATGTTAGAAAGACTTTTTTATATAGAATATGAAGCGAGAATGAAAAATGAAAAGTATTATAATGCTGGAAGTTTTCATGTGTCGTTCGTTGTTGGAAAACTATTTTTGTTTTTGCTACCATCACTTTTTTTACTTCATAAATTATATGAACATGGAATTCTTAATTGGTACAAATATTTTGATTATTCGGGAACAATCAGATTATCAGTGATTTTTACCGCTTTTTTTATACTGTATGCATACTGCTTTTTTAATTTATTTAGAGACAAGAAAAGAATCATAATTTTGCAGAAATACAGAGGCAAATACAAAACGTTAATTAAATATTCACTAGTATTTGTATTTTCAACAATGTGTGCCATACCGTTAATCTTGATTCTTTTAATAGAATTATTTTTCAAATTACTTTAAATCAAAAAATGAAATTTTTAAAAATCCTACTCTTATTTGTTTTCGTCCAAGTTTCTGCGCAGCAAGGTGGCATGTGGATTCCTTCTTTGTTAAAAGGAATGAACGAAGACGAAATGAAAAGCCTTGGCATGAAAATAACTGCCGAGCAGATTTATTCTATCAATAAATCGAGTATAAAAGATGGTGTTCCACATTTTGATAAAAAATGTACGGCTGCTGTTATTTCGGACAAAGGTTTGATTTTAACCAATCATCATTGTGGTTTTGACGCCATTCAAAATCACTCAACGGTTCAACACGATTATCTCGCTGATGGTTTTTGGGCATACAAAATGGAAGACGAATTACCTAACAAAGGAATGGTAGTTTCTTTTGTAGTGCGAATTGATGATGTTACTACAAAAGTTTTGGAAGGTGTTGCGGCAATTGAATCTGAAGCCGACAAACAAAAAAAAATTCTTGAAAACATTACTACTCTAACCAAGACATTGCCAAAAGAAAGCTGGGAGGAAAATGCAATCAAAACATTTTACAACGGAAATCAATATTTGCTTTTCGTAACTGAAACATTTAAAGATATTCGATTAGTTGGAGCGCCGCCAAGTTCGATTGGAAAATTTGCTGATGTCAGTGATAATTGGGTTTGGCCAAGACATACCGGTGATTTTTCACTTTTCCGAATTTATGCAGACAAAAACAATCGTCCTGCAGAATATTCAGCTGAAAATGTGCCTTACAAACCCAAATATTTTTTTCCAATCTCTATTAAAGGTTTGAAAGAAAACGACTTTACGATGGTTTTGGGTTATCCGGGCACAACACAGGAATATTTGCCTTCGTTTGCAGTTGAGCAAATTGTAAACACTTCTGATCCAGCTAAAATTGAAATTCGGGATATTACTTTAAAAGTTCAGAATGGATTTATGCGAAATGATAGAGCTATTAAAATTCAATATGCATCAAAAAATCAAACTATTGCAAACGCTTGGAAAAAATGGCAAGGCGAAATCAAAGGATTGAAAAAGTCTAATGCTATTAGAGAAAAACAAAAATTTGAAAAGCAATTTCAAGAAAAAGTTATCCAAACAGGAAAAAAAGCCGAATACGGAAATCTGATTCCTGAATTTGAAAAAAATTATAACGAAATCAAAGACTATGCTCTAGCGAGAGATTATTTTAATGAAATTGTTATTACAAATTCTGAAATATTAAACGTTGGTTATAAATTATATCAGTTAGAGCAATTATTTAATACTAAAGGAGAGCTGGCTTTTAACGATAGAAAAAAAACATTAATCAATGGTTGGGGAGAATTTTATAATGAGTTTAATCCAGCGGTTGATCAAAAAGTTTTCGAGGAATTAATTACCATATATTGTAAAAAATATCCAAAACAATTTTTACCAAGTTCATTAGAAAATGTTAATGCAGAAAATATAGCCAATCAAGTTTTTACGAAATCACAATTGGTAAGCTATGATAAGGTCAAAGAATTATTAACTGGTGATACAAAGACTGTTTTAGAAAAATTAAACAATGACGAAGGATATAAAGTGGCTAAAGCAATCGCTGATACCCATTTAAAAAAAGTAATACCAAAATATGATGAGATAAATTTAAAAAATACTGCTGTGCAGAGAACCTATATGAAAGCCATTTTAGAATTATTCCCAAAAAATAGAAATTTCCCGGACGCTAACAGTACACTTCGTGTAACCTATGGAAAAATTAAGGGTTACAAACCAAATGATGCTGTTTTTTATGAGCCTTTTTCCTATTTAGATGGGGTTATCGAAAAATATATTCCCGGCGATTACGAATTTGATGCTCCTAAAAAACTAATTGATTTGTACAATGCAAAAGATTATGGTATTTATGGTGTAAACGGTAGAATGCCATTAGATTTCATAGCTACAAACCACACTACCGGCGGAAACTCCGGAAGCCCTGCATTAGACGCCAAAGGAAATTTAATTGGTTTAAATTTTGATAGAGTATGGGAAGGAACAATGAGCGATATTTATTATTCTCCTGAAATTTGTAGAAATATAATGGTTGATATTCGTTATGTTTTGTTCATCATTGATAAATTTGCTGGAGCTGATAACTTAATTAAAGAGTTAAAAATCATTGCTCCAAAAAAATAAAAAGTGATATTTTAACATTAATTTAAGTTTTGGCACAGTTCTTGCTAAACAAAAATCGAAGTAAAATATAGGTTTTTTAAAAAAAATTAAAAAATTATTTTAACCTATTAAAAAATTTATATCTTTGCCTCGAATTAATAATTAACCTTTTATATTAAGTAAGATGAAAAAAGTATTTTTAAGTTTAGCTGTTATTGCTGCATTAACTGTAGTATCTTGTAAGCAAGCTGATGCTGCTGCTACTGAAGCTGTTGACTCAACTACTGTTGAAGCTGTTGACTCTGTTGCTGCTCCAGTTGATTCAGTTGCCGCTCCAGTTGATTCAGTTGCGACTGAAGCTGCTGCTCCAGCTGAAAAAAAATAATTAGACAACTAATTATTTTTAAAGATTTAAAGCCACGCTTAGCGTGGCTTTCTTATTTTATGTAATGTTCAAATTTATTTGTAAAGTATGTAAACAAAAAAAGCTTCAAACTGTTTTTGAAGCTTTTTGTACTCAGAGCGGCTCCGAAGCTTCGGAGTTGAACACGCACGAAATCAAAGTTTCGCAACAATATTATTTATAATCATTTCATCTTCTATCAACCGTTCGATGAATTTCTTTGACTTCATTCTCTTTATAAATCTTTCTAATTTATATGCTTTCTAACTTGATTCACATGAATGACTTAAGAATAATTCCCAAGGAATTCCTTTTGTTGTAAAAGCATTTATATACAACCTTGAGTTATGTTCGAACAATCTTTTTTCAACATTATCAGTTGTTCCAACATAAAATCGGTTGAGTTTTTTTTGAAAATAAAATATAAACAAAAAACATATATTCTTAATTACAAAAAAAGCTTCAAACTGTGTTTGAAGCTTTTTGTACTCAGAGCGGGACTTGAACCCGCACGAACATTGCTGTTCACTGGATTTTAAGTCCAGCGTGTCTACCAATTTCACCATCCGAGCAGAATGATTTTTTTGATGGTTTAATTTTTAGAAAAAATTAATTAAATACACTCACCATCCGAGCTTTAAATTTTTTGATGTTTAATTTTTAGAAAAAATTAATTAAATATATTCACCATCCGAGCGCTATATTTTGTGATGATTTAGTTTAAAAAAAACTATTCCCATCTATACTATTATGATAATTAACATCATAATCAGAACGTTTAATCTTGAGCGAAAAACGGGGCTCGAACCCGCGACCTCGACCTTGGCAAGGTCGCGCTCTACCAACTGAGCTATTTTCGCATTCACATTATTTGTTAGAACAGCAATACTTATGCTGTATTGCGGATGCAAATGTAATATTAAAAATGAATAATACAAACGTTTTTTTTGAAAAAAAGTTTGTTAAACCATAACCAATTGATAAACACAATTCAGTAGCTGCATTTATTTTTTCTGTAGCATTCGTTTTAATTCATTTAGTTTCATCAAAGCCTCAATTGGTGTGAAAGTATTGATGTCTAAATTCATTATATCTTCTCGTATTTCTTCCAATAACGGATCATCAAGATTGAAGATGTTTAACTGCATTTCGTCCTTTGCTAACTTTATTCCACTTAATGATTCACTAGAATGATTTTTTTCTAATTTCTTTAAAAGTTTCTGTGCCTTTTGAATCACAGTTTGCGGCATTCCGGCCATTTTTGCTACATGAATACCAAAACTATGAGCGCTTCCTCCGGCAACCAACTTTCTGATGAAGAGAACCGTATCTTTTAACTCTTTTACCGAAACATTGTAATTCTTAATTCTTGGCAACAACTCACTCATTTCGTTCAATTCGTGATAATGTGTCGCAAATAGTGTTTTTGGTCTAGCTGGATTTTCATGCAAAAACTCTGCGATTGCCCATGCTATCGAGATTCCGTCATAAGTACTAGTGCCACGTCCAATTTCGTCTAATAAAACCAAACTTCTATCCGAAATGTTATTCAAAATCGAAGCAGTTTCATTCATCTCCACCATAAAAGTAGATTCGCCCATTGAAATATTATCACTTGCTCCTACTCTAGTGAAAATTTTGTCGACAATTCCCATTCTGACTTTTTCTGCAGGTACAAAACTTCCCATTTGAGCTAATAAAACAATTAATGCCGTTTGTCTCAAAATTGCAGACTTACCAGACATATTTGGTCCAGTAATCATAATAAGTTGTTGCGATTCTCTATCGAGGAAAACATCATTGGGCACATACGGAACACCAACAGGTAATTGTTTTTCTATAACCGGATGACGACCATTGGTAATTTCTAATTCAAATGTTTCGTCAAGAATTGGGCACACATAATCGTTTTCTATGGCTAATTGCGCAAAAGAAATCAGGCAATCTAATTGTCCAATTAAATTACCATTCAACTGAACTTGCTTAATATAAGTTGCAATCCAACTGACCAATTGTTCAAATAATTGACTTTCTATTTGATGGATTTTTTCTTCAGCACCAAGAATTTTAGTTTCATATTCTTTTAATTCTTCCGTAATGTATCTTTCAGCATTTACTAAAGTTTGCTTTCTAATCCATTCTGTCGGAACTTTATCTTTATGGGTGTTCCGTACTTCTATATAATAGCCAAAAACATTGTTGAAAGAAATCTTCAAAGAAGAAATTCCTGTTGCTTCTGACTCTCGTTTTTCGATGCCCTCCAAATATTCTTTTCCTGAAAAGGCAATACTACGCAATTCGTCTAATTCGGCATGAACTCCACTAGCAATTGCGTTTCCTTTGGCAATAGCCACTGGTGCCTCTTGATTTAATGTAACTTTTATTTTTTCACGAAGCAAATCACACGCATGCAAACTATCGCCAATAACACGAACTGCTTCTTGTTTACTTTCCAAAGCAATTACTTTTATTGGAATAATAGCATCTAACGATTCTTTGAGATAAATAACTTCTCTTGGAGAAATTTTTCCGGTTGCCACTTTTGAAATCAAACGCTCCAAATCGGAAATTTGCTTGATTTGGTATTGCATATTCTGAAGAATTTCTATATTCTCTTTTAAATAAGAAACAACTTCATGGCGACTTCTAATCTTGTGAATGTCTTTCAAAGGCAAGGCCAGCCATCGTTTCAATAATCTTGAACCCATTGGCGAAAGCGTTTTGTCAATCACATCCAAAAGTGTAACTGCATTTTGAGAATGACTGTGATACAATTCTAAATTCCGAATCGTAAATCGATCCATCCAAACATAAACATCTTCTGCAATTCTTTGAATATTGGTAATATGCTGAACTTTATTATGCTGCGTTTCCGATAAATAAAACAAAATTGCACCTGAAGCTATAATGCCATCGAGCAATTCTTCAATTCCAAAACCTTTCAATGAACTCGTTTGAAAATGATTGTTTAACGTTTCTAAAGCATAATCTTCTTTGTAAAGCCAATCTTCTAGATAGAAAACATTGAATCTATCTCCGAATATTTCTTTGAATTGGTTTCGGTTGTTTTTTTGAATTAAAATTTCACTCGGACTAAAGTTCTGCAACAACTTATCAATATATTCTTCATTGCCTTGTGCTGTTAAAAATTCACCCGTAGAAACGTCTAGAAACGATACTCCTAATTGTTTTTTGCCAAAATAAACCGAAGCCAAAAAATTATTCGATCTCGATTGTAAAACCTCATCGTTCATTGAAACTCCGGGCGTAATTAATTCGGTTACACCACGTTTAACAATAGTTTTAGTCATCTTTGGATCTTCGAGCTGGTCACAAATCGCTACACGAAGTCCGGCTTTTACCAATTTTGGCAAATAGGTATTTAAAGAATGATGTGGAAAACCCGCTAAGGCCGTTTCGGTTTCAGAACCTGCACCACGCTTGGTTAAAACAATTCCAAGAATTTTGGAAGCTCGAATGGCGTCTTCTCCAAACGTTTCATAAAAATCGCCCACTCTAAACAGCAAACACGCATCGGGATACTTTCTTTTTATCTCGTTGTATTGCTTCATTAACGGAGTTTCTTTCGTCGAAATTTCTTTGGCTGCCAATGGATTTAAAATTAATTTTAGTGAAAGCGAATTTAAATATTTTAGAATGATTTAGCCATCCAAAAAAAATTAATTTAACCTTAAGACAAAAAAAAGAGGAGCGTTTCAATTTTTAAATAGATTTGTACCTGAAACTTAAATACTATAAAAAATGAAAAGAATTATCCTATTAGCTGCAATTACTGTTTTTGGTGTTGCAACTAGCAACGCACAAACTGCAAAAAAAACAGCTAAGAAAGCTGATACACCTGTTAAAGTTGAAACTCCAAAAGTTGACGGACCGGGAATGGTTTTCGAAAACGAAACTATCGATTACGGAACAATCCCTCACAACGCTGATGGAAAAAGAGAATTTGTTTTTGTTAACAACGGAAACAAACCTTTAGTTATTGAAAGCACACAAGGTTCTTGTGGTTGTACAGTTCCTTCAAAACCAGAAGGTGCAATTGCTCCAGGTGCAAAAGGAGTTATTGGTGTAAAATATGCGACTGACAGAGTTGGTCCATTTACAAAAACGGTAACCATCAAATCTAATGCTACAGGACAAGAAACTAAAGTAGTTACAATCAAAGGAACTATTTTGCCAGATGCTCCAGCTGATGCTGCTGCTCCAACAAAAAGCTAAATTTTACTTAATTATAATTCAAGAAAGTCCTGATAATATCAGGACTTTTTTTTTGAATATCTTTGTCAAAAAAAATGCGCAAGCTTGAAAATAAAGAATTAGAACGAAAATCAATTACTGATTTTAAAGAAGCCAAAAAAACACCCGTAATAATTGTACTGGATGACATTCGAAGTCTTCATAATATTGGTTCTGTATTTCGAACAGCCGATGCCTTCTTAATCGAAAAAATATATCTCTGTGGCATAACCGCCATTCCGCCGAACAAAGAGATTCACAAAACGGCACTTGGCGCAACCGAAACTGTTTCTTGGGAATATCAAAAAGACATTTTAGAAGTAATTGAAAATCTTAAAAAAGAAAATGTATCCGTCTTTGCTATTGAACAAGTTGAAAATTCAATCTTTCTTCAGGATTTCAAAGTTGAAAAGAATAAAAAATATGCATTAATTTTTGGTAATGAAGTTTATGGTGTTTCCCAAAGCGCCATCGAGCTTTGCGATGGAACAATTGAAATTCCGCAATTAGGGACAAAACATTCTTTAAATATTTCGGTAAGCGCCGGAATTGTGGTGTGGGATTTGTTCAAAAAGATGTTGAGTTAATTTATACAGAATTTTAGCATTTATTTTACAATTTTTAAATTTGTCTTATCTATTTTTAGCCATGCAGAAAAGACTTCCACTTTTTTTGTTTTTATGCCTTCAATTTCTTTTTGGAAATAATGTAATTGCGCAACAATTCCAACAAAACCGTATCTCTTTAAAAGTTAATATTGCTCCAGTTCTATCAGCAACTGGAAATCAAACATATTGCCCAGGAAACTCTATGAAAATTGTTTCCGATTTTAATATTGTTGATCCCGATGATACTGGAATTGACGCCATTTACATTCAAATTTCATCAGGTTATACCTCTATCCAAGACTTATTGTTTTTAACAGGAATTCATCCAACTATTAATTCTAATTGGAATCAAAGCACAGGGAAACTCACTCTGACAGGAGTCGCATTACAACCAACATATACCGAAATGATAGCGGCTGTTAAAGACATTGTTTTTTTAAATAATTCTACAAGTCCTAGTGGTATCAGAACTTTTTCGATAACGATTGGTCAGTCAAATTATCTTCCTTCAAATGGTCATTATTATCAATATGTCCCCAATACAGGTATTACTTGGTCAGATGCGAAAAATGCTGCTCAAGCAAGCAACTACTATGGTTTACAAGGTTATCTAGCTACTATAACTGCAGCTGACGAAGCTCAATTGTCAGGAGAACAAGCTGCTGGCGCAGGATGGATTGGCGGAAGTGATGAAGTAACAGAAGGTATTTGGAAATGGATAACTGGTCCCGAAGCAGGTACCATTTTTTGGAATGGTGACGTAAATGGGTCAACGCCAAATTTTGCCAAATGGAATAATGGAGAGCCTAATAATTTGGGAGATGAAGATTATGCTCACATAACAGCTCCAGGATTAGGTATTACAGGCTCTTGGAATGATTTATCAAATATAGGGGGCGCGAGTGGCGATTATCAACCTAAGGGATATATTGTAGAGTACGGCGGTATGCCCGGTGATCCTATTTTGAATATTTCTGCAAGCAGCACGACAACCATTCCTCAAATAAACCAACCAGGAGTTTATGGTATATGCGAAGGACAAAATGTAACACTAAATGCGACAGCAACCTATGGAACTATAAGTTGGTATCAAAACCCAACAGGGGGAACTCCATTAGCTACAGGAAATTCTTTTACAACTCCAAATTTAATTACGACTACAATTTACTATTTAGATGCTTATCCTTTGGGCTGTTCAACTGGAACGAGAACTCCTTTAACCGTAAATGTAATTAAGACACCTACACTTATCTTAAATCCTGGAAATAATATTTGTGGTAATACAACAGCGACTTTAACTGCTTCTACCGACGTAGGCAGTGTAAATTGGTATTCAGGATTAACCGATACTACTCCATTAGCTACAGGAAATAATTTTACAACACCTGTTCTTATGGTCAATACAACCTACTATGTTGACGCAATTAATAATGGATGTTTTTCAGCTCCTAGAATGTCAGTAACCATTAATGTTTATCCATTATTATTATTGCCAAATGATGTAATCGTAACAATATGTGAGGGAACATCGATTGAACTTGATACGGGTGTTTCTGGACTATCTTATAATTGGTCTACGGGAGAATTATCACAAAAAATAATCGTCACTAATCAAACTCAATATACAGTCACTGCTTTTGACGGAAACAATTGTTCAGCCACTCGAACTTTTGATGTTAGTGTAAATACCACACCAATTATATCAGAAATCCTAATCAATGAAAACACTGCTACTATTTTGACATCTAACACAGGCGATTTTGAATATTCCGTTAATGGTATCGATTATCAAACTTCTCCTATTTTCAATCTTCTTAAAGGAGGTTTTTATCAAGCTTTTGTTCGAGAAAAAAATGGTTGTGGGTATGACTCTGAGAATTTTACTTTAATAACATTCCCTGTTTTTTTTACACCAAATGGCGATGGGTTTAATGACAATTGGTTGGTTAGCGGTATAAATTATTATCCAAATGCTGTGGTGACCGTTTTTGACCGGTTCGGAAAATTGATTACTATCTTAAATGCTGTAAATACTTCTTGGGATGGCACATTTAACGGGAATCTTTTACCTTCGACAGATTACTGGTTTGTTGCAAAAATCAATAATACTTTACCCGAAAGAAAAGGGCATTTTTGCTTAAAAAGATAGATTTAGTTGGAAATCTTATTCTGAATTTCGTTTAAAATAAAAACATAATCTTCCTGATTATTCTGGAAATCCCTATTGGTCACATCGATAATCAAAACATTTAAATCTGTTTGGGATTTGATATAATCTAAATAACCATTATTGATTTTTTCAAGATATTCAGCCGAAATTTCCTGCTCATAACTTCTTCCTCTTTCTTTTATATTTTCCAAAAGGCGCTCTGAAGTCTGATACAAATAAATATATAAATCGGGCTTTGGCATTTCTTTGTAGATAATATCAAACATCGTTTTATACAAACGAAACTCATCTTCAGCAAGCGTAACTTTGGCAAAAATCAACGATTTGAAAATATGATAATCGGCAACGATAAAATCTTTAAACAAATCAAATTGCGCTAAATCATCCGAAATTTGCTGGTATCTATCGGCTAAAAACGACATTTCCAACGGAAAAGCATAACGGTTTTGGTCTTCGTAGAATTTTGGCAAAAATGGATTATCCGCAAAACGTTCTAAAACTGATTTCGCATTAAAATCTTCGGCTAATTTATTTGTCAACGTAGTTTTACCGGCGCCAATATTTCCTTCAATGGCAATGTAATTGAAATGGTCGAGTTTTAATTTCGCAATCGGAATTTCTAAATTCTGAATGACTTTGCAATTGCTTTTATCTTCTGAAATTACTAACAATTCATGCAAATATTTTTGTAAAATGGGATGACGCCAATCTAGATGTAAATCCTGCATTGGCAACAAAACAAATAAGCGGTTTTGCATTTCGGGATGTGGCACTTGTAGTTTTTCCGAAGCGATGATTTCTTCATCAAAAGTAATCACATCAATATCGATAATTCGGGCTTGATACCCTTCAACATCTTCACGAACTCTTCCTAAAGCTTCTTCGAGCAAAAGACATTCTTCCAAAATTTGGTGTGCCGATTTGTGCGTATTCATAATCACAGCACAATTGTAGAATTTTTCACTCTCAAAACCCCAAGATGGCGTTTCATAAAGCTTGGAAACTCTAATAATTGTTCCAATTTCATTATGTAAATTATCAATGCAACGCATAATGTTTTCGAGACGATTGCCTTGATTGCTACCTAAAGATAAAATGACTTGATGCTGCTTTTTCATGGAAGCACAAATTAACTAAAACTATTTTAGAATTTCGACAAAAATTACCAGACTGTTAATAACAATTTCTCAACAATCAAGGCGGATTGAAATCTTAAAACTTCCATAAAGTATAACCGAATTATGAGGAAATTGCTCTATTTTTGTTAAATTAAAGCGTAACTAAATCTATCACATCATGTTAAAGAAAATCTTAAAAATCGTTGGAATTGTTTTATTGCTGTTAGTGATTTCGGCATTTGCAATTCCGTATTTCTTTAAAGACCAAATCAAAGCCAAAATTTTAACTTCCATCAATGAAAAAGTCGATGCTAAAGTGGCTTTTGCTGATGCCGATTTGAGTTTGTTCCGAAATTTTCCCAACGCAAGTGTTTCGATAGAAAAGCTATCCATCATCAACAAAGCGCCATTTGAAGGCGATACTTTAGTTGCTTTTGAAGAATTAAATCTGAAAATGTCTATCAAAGAATTATTCAATGATGCTAACGAACCAATGATTATTGATGGGATTTCATCTAAAAATGGTTTGATAAACATTATCTTTAACAAAGACGGAATTGGCAATTATGATATTGCTTTAAAAGATAAAAATAAAGATGACAATGAAAAAAGTAAACCACTTTCGTTAAAGATAAAAGAGTATTCGGTTGAAAATTTCAAGTTCAAATATTATGATGAAAAGTCAAAAATAAAAATGGTTTTAGACAGCATCAATCACGAAGGAACCGGAGATTTTGCCGCATCAAAATTGGATTTGGTGACCAAATCAACTGCGAAAATTTCGCTTGATATGGACAAAATTAATTATATGAAAAATGTCGTAATTTCACTCGATGCCATACTTGGAATTGATTTGGATAAAAGCAAATATACGTTCAAAGAAAACAAAGCCAAAATCAATGAATTGCCTTTAGAATTTGATGGTTTCATCCAATTGGTCGATGCCGGACAACAATATGATTTAACATTTAAAACGCCAACTTCTTCATTCAAAAACTTCTTGGGATTGATTCCGTCGCAATATTCGAGCAATTTGAAAGATGTGAAAACCAGTGGCGATTTTACCGTTGTAGGTTTTGCTAAAGGTTTGTATTCGGATAAAACGGTTCCAAAATTCAATGTCGAAATCGCCTCAAACAATGCTTCTTTTCAATATCCGAATTTGCCAAAATCTGTTAAGAATATTATTATCGATACCAAAATCATCAACGAAACCGGCTTGATGAATGACACTTATGTGAACCTGGATCAATTGTCGTTCCAAATTGACCAAGATGTTTTCAATGCGAAAGCCAATATTAAAAATATTGCCGAAAATGCTTTAGTGAATGCCGCTTTAAAAGGAACTATCAATTTGGCTAATCTTACGAGAGCCTATCCTTTAAAATTGGACAAACCGTTAACCGGAATTTTAAATGCCGATGTTACCACAGCATTTGATATGCAAGCAGTTGAAAAAAGCGATTATGCGCGAATCAGAAACGCTGGAACTATGGATTTGACTGGTTTTAATTATACTGATGAAAATGGGAAAACTATGAAAATCAGTAGAGCTTTAGTCTCTTTTGACCCAAGTCGCGTGAATTTGAAACAATTTAATGCCACTACAGGAAACACCGATTTGGCTGTAAGTGGTGTTTTGGAAAATTTCTATGGTTTTATATTTAAAAATCAGGAACTGAAAGGAAACTTTAATTTAAACTCGAATCAATTGGCGGTAAGCGATTTTATGACTACTGAAACGGATGCTAAAAAACAAACAAAAGCCAATGAAGCGATGAAAATTCCAGCGTTTTTGAATTGTTCGTTAACTGCTAAAGCCAACACGGTTTTATATGATAATTTGGTTTTGAAAAATGTATCCGGAAAAATAATTATCAAAGACCAAAAAGCAACTTTGGAAAATGGTAAAACCGATATTTTTGGCGGTTTGATTACTTTCAATGGTGATGTTTCTACCAAAGAAAAAACGTCAAAATTCAATATGGATTTAGGGTTGAATGGTGTTGACATTGCGCAAACCTTCACTCAATTGGAAATGATGAAAAAAATTGCACCTCTTGCTGGTGTCATTAATGGAAAACTAAACTCAAAAATCAAACTTTCCGGAAATTTGAAAAATAAAGAAATGACGCCAGAGTTAAAAAGCATCACGGGAGATTTACTCGGACAATTGCTTTCCACAACCGTAAATTCAAGCAACTCGACTTTGTTAACCGCTCTGGATGACAAGCTGGGTTTTATGGATTTGAAAAAATTGAATCTTAATGATTTGAAGGCTGCATTAACTTTTAAAGACGGAAAAGTAAATGTAAAACCATTCGATATCAAATACCAAGACATCAAAGCAACAATTGGTGGAAGTCATGGCTTCGACCAATTGATGAACTATAATGTAAAATTGGATGTTCCTTCTAAATATTTGGGAACAGAAATCAATAATTTAATTGGGAAATTAACACCGTCTGACGCTAAAAAATTTGAAACGATCCCGATAAATGCTATTCTAACTGGTAATTTTAAAAATCCAAATATTACTACCGATGTCAAACAAGCTACGACCACTTTGGTCACTAACTTGGTGAAACAACAAAAAGACAAACTGATTCAACAAGGCACTTCGGCACTTGGTAATATAATTCACAACAGCACGACACCAAAGGATACTTCTAAAACGGCAACGCCAAAACCTGATGTAAAAACTCAGGCCACAGATTTAATAAACGGATTGTTCAATAAAAAGAAAAAAGCAGCTCCAAAACCTGAGACAACGCCAACAACCACAAAATAACAGGAAATTTTTGCCACAGATTCACACATTAAAAATGATTTTAAAATCTGTGAATCTGTGGCAAAAAATAAAAACTAAATCGAAATCTTAACCACATAACCTTCAAAAGTTCGAACATTAAAAACCGTTCCGTCTTCAAACATCAAATACTGCCCTTTTATACCTGTTAGCTTTCCTGAAAAATTTGGTGATTTGTCTAAATTCAAGCTGTTGACTTTTGTTGGAAATTGCAAAACAGGATAATGCAATTCATATAAATTTTCCTTTTCGGGATAATAAAAGTCCTGAACTTCTTTTGGAATCAAATATTTCAGCGACCCTTTTTCTTTGAGCAAATCAACTTTTGGAACATCATTTTTTAACATTTTTTGCCAATTGGTTTTATCAGTGTAATGATTCTTTAGTGCGACTTCGGTAATTCCAGCTAAATAACGATTCGGAACTTCCACAATTGGGATGGCTTGAATGGCGCCTTGATCAATCCAACGCGTTGGCACTTGAGTTTGTCTGGTAACACCCACTTTTACTTCACTTGACAACGCCAAATACACAATATGCGGTTGCAATTGGACTTTCTTTTCATACTCTAAATCGCGGTCTTCTATGTCTAAATGAGCCGTGCTTAATTCGGGTTTCATAATCCAATCGCCTGCAGCTGCCGAACTCATAAAACAATCATAACAAAAACCCTGACGGAAAATCTTTTTCTTTTTGCCACAATTCAAACATTGGTAACCAACGAAATTTATCTCCATCGATTTTCCCAGCAACTGATTCAAACTCAAAAAACTGTTCTCAAAAACCAGATAATACTGAATCGGATTTAAGAATTCGGTTTGCATTTTGGTTAATACGCCTTCGTAAGTCATATCTTTATTTGGGAATTAGGAATAAGGATTTAGGAATTAATTGCTTATTTTAGCGTAAAGTTACAATCCTAAATCATAATTCGCAATTCCTAAATTCGAAACATGCCAATACCATTAATAAATTCTATCGCTTCGTGGGTTTTGAAACAGCGCATTCATCAGATTGAGTTGTTTCTGAAGTATCCTCACGAAGTGCAGGAAGAACTAATGATGAATTTGATTCGTTTGTCTGAAGAAACGGTAATTGGTCAGAAATATGATTTTGAAAGTATCAAATCTTATCAAACTTTTGCAGAAAGAGTTCCTGTTTCTACTTATGAAGATTTGGAACCAATGATTGAGTTAACCCGAAAAGGAGCTCAAAATGTTTTTTGGAACACGCCAATAAAATGGTTTGCCAAATCGAGCGGAACCACCAATGCAAAAAGTAAATTCATTCCCGTAAGCAATGAAGCTTTGGAAGATTGTCATTACAAAGGCAGCAAGGATTTGTTGTGTATGTATTTGAATAACAACGAAAACTCGGAGATGTTTTTAGGCAAAAGTTTGCGTCTTGGCGGAAGTTCTCAGATTTACGAAAACAACAATACGTACTTTGGTGATTTATCCGCAATCTTGATTGAGAACATGCCCATTTGGGCTGAATTCAGTAGTACGCCGAGTAGTAAAATTTCTTTAATGCACGAATGGGAATCCAAACTTTCCGCCATTATCAACGAAACCAAAAATGAAAACGTAACCAGTTTTGCAGGTGTTCCTTCGTGGATGTTGGTGTTATTAAACAGAATTATGACCGAAACTGGGAAAGATAATTTAATGGAATTGTGGCCAAATCTGGAAGTTTATTTTCATGGCGGCGTAAGTTTTGAACCGTACAGAGAACAATACAAAAAAATACTGCCTCGAAATAATTTTAAATATTACGAAATATATAATGCATCAGAAGGATTTTTTGCAATCCAGGATTTGAATTATTCCAACGATTTGTTGCTGATGTTGGATTATGGGATATTCTATGAATTCATACCGATGGATACTTTTGGCACCGAAAACCAAAAAGTAATTCGGCTTGCTGATGTGGAATTGTTTAAGAATTATGCCGTTGTGATTACGACCAATGCTGGACTTTGGCGCTATTTGATTGGCGATACCGTCCGCTTTACTTCTTTGTCGCCGTATCGAATTCGGGTTTCGGGAAGAACCAAACATCATATCAACGTTTTTGGCGAAGAACTAATGGTTGAAAATACCGATATGGCTTTGGCTAAAACATGCTCAGCTTTAAACTGCGAAGTGACAGATTATACGGTTGCTCCTATTTTTATGAAAATAAAGGAAAAAGGCGCCCACGAATGGATGATTGAATTTAAAAAACACCCAGAAGATATAAAACTTTTTCAAAAAAGATTGGATGAAAATTTACAGACGTTGAACTCTGATTACGAAGCAAAGCGCTACAAGAATATGACGCTAAATCCTTTAGCTATTAATGTTGCGCGAGAAAATCTATTTTACGACTGGCTCAAAGAAAACAACAAACTCGGCGGACAACACAAGATTCCGCGTCTTTCTAACGAAAGAGATTATTTGGAGCAGCTGAAAAGTATGCAGGTTGAAATCACAAAAAGAAAATAACAAAAGTCAAATAAATTTCAATTTAGAAATCACAAACTCCAAAATGAAAAAACTAGTAGCGATATTATTTTTTATAGCTTTCCTAACCTCTTGTGGACCACATCGAATGAAATGTGGCCCGGGAAGACGATGTTTGGTTGACATTCCAACAGAAAAAATGATTATAAAAAATCCCGTTGCTTGAAAACAAAACTTTACCTCGCCTTATTTTGTGTGGCGTTCTTTTGGGGAACTACTTTTTTAGCCATACGCATTGGGGTTGAAACCATTCCTCCGTTTATTTTGGCTGGCATTAGGAATCTGATTTCAGGTTCAATTATATTCATTTATTTATTGTCTCAAAAGAAATTAGAAAGCATCAATCCGAGACAATTTTTGCAAGCTTTTATACTATCCATGCTGATGATTGTTTTGGCAAATGGTTTGACTACGTATTCTGAAAAGTACATCACTAGCGGATTGGCTTCTTTAATTTCAACATTTACACCTTTCTGTGTCTTGATTTTGAATTTGATATTAGCTTATGAAAAGTTATCTGTTAAAACGATAGTTGGGATTCTGTTAGGAATGTCGGGGATTTTCCTAATCTACCAAAGCAGCTTGGCTGATCTATTGATTCCTGAATACAGGCAAGGGGTTTTTGCATTGTTGTTGGCAATTTTAGCTTGGTCTGTTGGAACGATATTTATGAAAAGAGGTAATGAAAATTCGTTGACCATGTTGATGAATGTTTGTGTTCAAATGCTAATTGCCGGTGTGGTTTTGACTTCGATTCAATTCTATATTACACCTGATTTCTCTACAACAGCCTGGAGCTCACGAAGTGTTTTTGCTATGATTTACTTGGCTTTGTTTGGCTCGGTTGTAGGCTATGTTGCTTTTAGTTATTTAATTACGCAATTGCCTTCAACAAAAGTTGTGGTGCTGTCCTATGTCAACTTAGTAGTGGCTTTATTTTTAGGTTGGTTGATTCTAGATGAAATAATTACAGGGCGTATTATCATCGCAACTATACTGATTATTAGCGGCGTAGTGATTGTAAATTATAAAAAAGCAAATTAATTTTATTTGTGTTGTAACAATTGATGGATGAGAAAGTCTTATGGGCAATCATCACCCGAGGCGCAGCCGAACTGTTTGGAGCGCAGCGGAGAAAATCATCAATCAAAATCAATCACAAATGAAATCAATCATTATGAGCGCGCTATTATTGGCAGCAACTGGTGCATTTGCACAAGAGAATCCGACAGGAAGTCAGGAAAGCTCAAAGACCAACACAACAGATAAAACCAACGAACTTTCAGAAGTTACTGTGTATGGCAACAAAAAACAATACATAAAAGTAGATTCAGACAAAACTACGATTAACGTCAGAGACAATGCTATGCTTAACAGCGGTAGTAGTCTTGAAGCGGTGAAAAAAATTCCCGGAGTTATTACATCACCATCAGGAAGTATTACGCTTAACAGCAAAGGCGTAAGTATTTATATTGATGGCACGCCCACTACTCTTAGCGGCACTGATTTACAAAATTATCTGGCCACATTACCCGCCAATGCCATTGAAAAAATCGAATTAATTTACAATCCCGGAGCTTCTTTTGATGCCAATGCCAGTGGTTCAATAATTAACATCATCACAAGCGCCAAAAGAAAAAAAGGCATCAATGCCAGTTTTAATATCAATTATAATTTTAATAAATATCAAAAGCCAAGTCCACAGATTTTGTTGAACGGAAAAACAAAAGATTTGAGTTGGCAAACTATGATTGGTTACAACTATATCGACAGTGAAAGTTTGAATATAACGGACCAAAACTTTACTTCTTTTACGCCAAACGAGCATCTGTATCAAAGGAATTTGGCAAAGTTTACCAATAGAAATTTCTATTTCAGAACGGGAACGAATTATAAGCTGAACGAAAAATCAAATTTATTGTTCAACTATAATTTAAATATGGCGAATGACCGAATTACGAACCAAGCCACAACTACCGGAACCGGAATTGACTATTCAAATTTTGGTTATGCCAAAAACAAAAACAACAATCACGAGTTGAGTTTACAATACAAAACCAAGTTGGACACTATTGGAAGAACACTAGATGTTACTGCTTTTAGCAACTTCTTTGACAAAAAGCCAACAACAATTTCACAAGGTCAAAGCAATGGCGATGCGACGTATTATAATGGTTTTGCCGATTTTAAACTGGCTAATTATTATTTGAAATATGACTTTGCGATTCCTTTCAACACTATTAATTTTTCATTGAATACTGGTGGAAAATACAATATCATTAAAGTTACTGATAACGGAATCTACAACTTGAATTCGGCATCTAATTCGGTTATCGATTTTGATTATACCGAAAATAATTTGGCTTTTTATATTGAAGCCAGACAGAAAATTAAGAAGTTTAACTTCACTGCCGGTCTTCGTTTTGAAGATTATAAAGTCAACAGAACGGCGACGCAAAATAGTACTGAAACCAAAATCAATTTCAAAAACACTAACTTTTTCCCAAATGTAAGTGCGCTTTATGAAATGAATGAAAATGTGAATTTTTCAGCTTCGTATTCTAAAAAAATCCAACAGGCCAATTACAATACGTTAGACCCAAATAATTTCGCGAATTTTGACCAATACAATACTTCACAAGGGAATCCATTTTTAAAACCAACATTTTTTGACAATTTTGAGTTGAAGATGACTGCTTTTCAGTTTTTGAGTTTAGGCGGGAATTACACCATTGCTAAAGATAAAAACTTCTTCATATTCAATGCTGAACCGGGAGAATTGGTTAGTACACAAACTTTTCAGCAGTTTGATAAAGTAAAAACCTTTAGCTTGTTTGCTTCGATTCCTTTGCCATTGGATTATTTCTTTAAAGGAAAAGAAGAGTTTCAAAAAAGGATGAACAATATGGAGAAAATGAATTACATCTTTTTCAATTTCAATTACATCAAAGTCCAAACAGAAGGTTATGATTTTTCGTTTAAAAACAAACCTATTTTTAATTATGCTGCAGAAGCCCAATTCATTTTACCTTGGAATATCAAGAATAGTATGTCTTACTATATTTTACCAAAAGGAACTTGGGAAATCTATAATATCACCAAGCCAATTCAGCAGTTTGATATTTCGTTCAGCAAAGATTTTATGAATAAAAATTTAAAAATAGGATTGCATTGCTTTGATGTTTTCAATGCCAATGAAGTGAACGCTACGGTTTCATCTACTAATCTGCAAACGCAATTTTATCAAAAACAGGATTCGAGAACTTTTAGACTTTCGTTAGTTTACAACTTTGGAAACTTAAGCTTGAAAAAAGACAACACCAACATTGACGTTGACAAAACCAATTCAGGTGGCGGACTAGTTAGATAAACTTCTTAAAACAAAAAAACCCTCAATAGAGGGATTTTTTTATGATGCTATTTCAAGTCTTTTCAAAAGGTTTTTGGTTAACGCATCTCGCGTATAATCAACATCGATATGCAATTCTTTTTCATCTGAACTTGGCAAATCATACATCGCATCAGTTAAAATAGCTTCACAAAGTGAACGCAAACCTCTTGCACCTAATTTGTATTCCAAAGCTTTGTCAACAATATAATCCAAGGCTTTGTCATCGATGGTGAATTTCACTTCATCCATCGCAAACAATTTTTTATATTGCTTGATTAAGGCATTCTTTGGTTCGGTTAAAATAGCGCGAAGCGTTTCTCTATCCAAAGGGTCCATATGTGTCAATACCGGAAGTCGACCAATGATTTCGGGAATTAATCCAAAATCTTTGATGTCTTTTGGGATAATATATTGAAGCAAATTGTCTTTGTCAATATTGTCAACATTTTTAGAAGTGTTATAACCAACTGCAGTTCGATTCAACCGTTTAGAAATAATTCTTTCGATACCATCAAAAGCACCACCTGCAATAAACAAGATGTCTTTGGTGTTGACTTCAATAAATTTTTGGTCCGGATGTTTTCTTCCACCTTTTGGCGGAACATTTACAACCGTTCCTTCTAATAATTTCAGCAAAGCTTGTTGCACGCCTTCACCGGAAACATCGCGGGTTATTGATGGATTGTCACTTTTACGTGCAATTTTATCAATCTCGTCAATGAAAACGATTCCTCTTTCGGCTTTTGCCAAATCATAATCGGCAGCTTGTAATAATCGGGTTAAGATGCTTTCTACATCTTCTCCAACATAACCGGCTTCGGTTAAAACGGTTGCATCAACAATCGCTAAAGGAACTTCGAGCATTCGCGCAATGGTTTTAGCTACCAATGTTTTTCCGGTTCCGGTTTGACCAACCATGATGATGTTGCTTTTTTCGATTTCAACATCTTCTTCGTGTTGCAATTGCATCAATCTTTTATAGTGATTGTATACCGCAACCGACATTACTTTTTTGGTTTGCTCTTGTCCAATAACGTATTGATCTAAAAACGCCCGGATTTCTTTTGGTTTTTTCAAAATCAAATCAGTTGCCGACTTCAAAGCAGCACTTCCACCTGATTTCAATTCTTCTAAAACTATTCCGTGAGCTTGTTCAATACATCTGTCGCAAACGTGCGCATTTATTCCAGCAATCAGTAAATTGGTTTCTGGTTTTTTCCTTCCACAAAAAGAACATTCTAAAACTTGTTTTGCCATTTTCTATTTGAGTGCCTGAGTCCTAAGTGGCTGAGTGGCTGAGTTTTTTCTCAGTTACTCAGCAACTCAGTTACTTAGCAACTTTTTAAATTTATCTTCTTAAAACTTCATCGATCATACCGTATTCTTTGGCTTCATCGGCAATCATCCAATAATCGCGCTCTGAATCTTTGTGCACTTTATCAAATGTTTGTCCCGAATGATGTGCAATAATTTGGTATAACTCATCTTTTAATTTCAACATTTCTCTCAAGTTGATTTCCATATCGGTTGCCACTCCAGATGCGCCGCCTGATGGTTGGTGAATCATTACTCTTGAATGTGGTAAAGCCGAACGTTTTCCTGCTGCACCGGCACATAATAAAACAGCGCCCATAGATGCTGCCATTCCGGTGCAAATTGTTGCTACGTCTGGTTTGATGTATTGCATAGTATCATAAATACCTAAACCTGCATAAACGCTTCCACCTGGAGAATTGATATAGATTTGGATGTCTTTTGAAGCGTCAACACTTTCCAAAAACAGCAATTGTGCTTGGATAATGTTGGCCATATAATCGTCAACTCCGGTTCCCATGAAGATGATTCTATCCATCATTAAACGGGAAAAAACGTCTAGTTGCGACACATTCATTTGGCGTTCTTCAATAATATAAGGTGTCATGCTACCTACGATTTTATCGTAGTATAAACTGTTTACGCCATGTTTTTTGGTAGCAAATTTTTTAAATTGCTTCGCCAGTTCGAGCGTAGCTCTCGGGTCTTTTCCGTAGTCCATTATAAATTTTGTTATGGGTTTTAAAATACTGTTTTGGTTTGTCAAATTTTGTGCCTTGTTATTTAAAGTGACATAGTGTCGGTAAGCTGAAACCCTAGCCCGGATAGCAGTGGAAATCCTTTTTTGTTTTGTGCTTCGACAAGCTCAGCATGACAAAACAAAAAAGATTGCAACGTATAGCCGGATTAGCTTCTAAATAAAAAAGCGCCAAATTACTTCGACGCTCAAATATAGTAAAATATATTATTAGTGTTTTAATTCACCATACATTGCTTTGATGAATTCATCATAGCTTACCTCTTTTGTTTTTGCTTTTACTTTATCTTTGAACAAGTCTAGCATTTTTTCATTCATCACTTGCTCTGACAAACGTTTTACTTCGTCTTGATTTGACATTACACGAGCTACAATCCCTTGAACATCTTCATCGGTTGGATTCATTTGCCCAAATTGTGCCATTTGTTTTTTGATAACATTTGTAGTGTAGTCTTTCAAATCTTCGAAAGTAATTTGCAAATTATTTTGAGCCATTACTTTACCTTCGATTAGTTGGTAACGCAAACCGTTTTCAGATTTTGTGTATTCTGCTTCCGCTTCTTCGGCAGACATTGGGTTTTCACCTGCAATTTGTATCCATTTTTTTAGGAAAGAAGCAGGCAAATCGAATTTAGTGTTTGCAATTAAAGATTCGGTAACATCGTTTAGGAATTTTTGATCAGCTTGTTGTTTGAACTGTTGCTCTGCATCTTCTTTGATTTTTACTTTTAGTTCAGCTACCGAAGTAATTACCTTTGGCCCGAATAATTTATCGAATAATTCCTGGTCTAAAGTTGCCAGTTCGTGACCTACAACTTCATCAATAGTGAAAGTTACTTCGATATCTAAACCGTGAACATCATCATGACCAATTGCCAAGACATCCATTAGTTTGTGATCGTCATTGAATAAACCTTTCGTTTTCAACGTCACAACATCACCAACTTTTTTACCAACAAATGCTTTTCCTGTTTTCTTGTCAGCGAAAGTGTCTAAAGACAAAGTCGTTCTGTTGTTGATTCCATTTTCATCGTTAGTGAAAAATCCGGAAACGTCATTTCCTTCTTCAACAGTGTCTTTTGCTATTAGTTTTCCGTATTGTTTTTGGATACGCGTTATTTGGTCATTCAACATTTTATCGTCGGCAACGATTTTGTATTGCACTAAATCATTTTTGGCCGCTAAATCAACTTTGAATTCCGGAGCCAAACCTAATTCGAATTCGAATTTATAATCTTCTAAATCCCAATTGAAATCTTCGGTTACTTTTGGAAGTGGATTTCCAAGAATGTCTAATTTTTCCTGAGCTAAATATTTGTTCAAATTGTCTTGCAACAATTTGTTTACTTCTTCCAATAATACTGCTTTTCCATATTGTTTTTGGATTAAACTCATTGGTACAGTTCCTTTTCTGAAACCAGAAATTGAAGCGTTTTTACGGTAATCCGCTAATACTTTATTTACTTTTTCAGCATAATCATTTTTTGCTACCTCTACAGTAACAACTGCATTTAATGCATCTATGTTATTTCTTGTAATATTCATTTTTATACAAACTAAAATTGGGTTGCAAAATTATAACATTTCTGCAACCCAACCAATTTTATTTTACTGATTTTAACAGTCTTATTTCGTATCGCCGGTGATTTGATAAACTAGTGATTGCGAAAGTGACAAAATGATGCTGAATAGCATTGCTGTCCAAAAAGAACTGACATTAAAGCCATCTACAAAATGGTCGCAAAGCAATATAATTGCGGCATTGATTACCAGTAAAAACAATCCGAGTGTGAAGATTGTCACTGGCAAAGTGAATAACACCAAAATCGGTTTTACAAAAAAATTGAGTAAGCCTAAAACGATGGCAACTGTTAATGCTGTAGTGAATTCGTCAACCTGCACGCCTTTCATAATTTTGGCGATGACCAAAACTAAAATGGCTGTGATAAGTATTCTAAATAATAGTTTCATATATGTATTTTTTAATTTTAAATTTTTCAGTTTCTCAAAAACCTTGCCGTTTCCTCAAAAAACAATTTTGGGTTTTCGGCATGCAACCAATGACCAACATTCGGAATTGTTGCTAATTCAAAAATAGGAAAATGCTTTTTTATTTCGGACAAATCAGTATCTAAAATGTATTTTGAATTTCCACCACGAATAAAAAGTGTTGGTTTATCGAAATGATTTCCTTGTGGCAAAGCTTCGCCAATAGATTCTATTTTGGCATTAAATACCGGTAAATTAAATCGGAACGCTAATTGTCCTGGCTCAACCCAATAGAGGTTCTTCATTAAAAATTGCCGTGTGCCAAAATCAGGAATAAACGGATATAGAATTTCTTCAACTTGAGTTCTGTCGGGTTTTGTTGAAAAATCTACTGCGTTCAGTCCGGCTAAAATATCGTCGTGATGTGGCGCGTAATATTTCGGACCAATATCGGCTACAATTAATTTCTCAACTATTTCAGGATAAGTGGTTGCAAAAAGCATCGCTGCTTTTCCGCCCATCGAATGTCCTATGATAGATATTTTTGACAAATTATGGTGTTGGCAATATTCTAAAATATCATTAGACATTACCGAATAATTAAACTCATCGGAATGAAAACTCTTTCCATGGTTTCTCAAATCGAGCATGTGCACCTGAAAACCTTCGGCAGTGTAAAGCGAACCAAATGATTTCCAATTGTCGGACATTCCTAGAAAACCGTGTATGATGATAAGTGGTTTACCTTGTCCTTCTATTCTTGATTTGAGCATAAATTGTTACACAGAGATTCACAGAGAAACGCAGAGATTACTTCGTCAGTTCGCCCTTTAGGCTCGAGTCACAAAGCATTTTTCTTAAATCTGTTTAGATTAATTATTTTAGTTTTTGCAGATACATATTAACAACATTATCTAAACCAAGATAAAGAGCTTCTGAAATCAAGGCATGGCCAATTGAAACTTCCAACAATCCAGGAATATTATCTTTAAAGAATTTGATGTTATCCAAACTCAAATCGTGTCCGGCATTGATTCCGAGACCTAATTCATTACATAAAATCGCGGCTTTTGTATAAGGTTCAATCGCTTTTTGATTTCCTAAACCATATTGGTATGCGAAAGCTTCAGTATATAATTCGATTCTATCCGTTCCTGTTTTTTTGGCACCTTCAATCATTTCCAGAATTGGATCAACAAAAATCGAAGTCCGGATTCCGTTGCGTTGAAATTCCTGAATTACTTCCGTTAAATACGATTGATTTTTAACTGTATCCCAACCGGCAGAAGACGTAATCGCACCAATAGCATCGGGAACCAAAGTCACTTGCTCGGGTTTACATTCGAGAACCAAATCAATAAAATTGTGCTGTGGATTGCCTTCGATATTGAATTCGGTGTAAACAATCGGCTTCAAATCGCGTGCATCCTGATAACGGATATGCCGTTCATCCGGTCTTGGATGAATGGTTATCCCTTGGGCACCAAATCGTTGAATGTCTTTGGCAACTTGCAATAAATCGGGAACATTTCCACCACGGGCATTTCGCAACGTTGCTATTTTATTGATGTTTACGCTTAATTTTGTCATGCTTTATTTTTTAACCGCAAATTCGCTAATTGGTTTTATTTTTAAATTAAAAAAATTGTGAATTTGCGGTAAATTAATTTTTACACAAAAATACAAAGTTAACCAAGCTATCATGTCCCAAAATTTGATTATTTTGCAGTCGCTAAAAGATACAGCAAACATGAGACAACTTTCTGAGTATATCAATAACGATTTTAAACCTTTTTCGAGTACGGAATCTGTAGCAGAAATTCAGGATTTCTTTGCTGACAATACTTATTCGCATTTTCCAGTTATGGATAATGACATTTATATAGGTTCTATTTCGGGTGTTGATGCGGAAACTTTTGAAACTCAAAAAACTATTATTGAGTATCGCTATGCATTTGAAGGTTTTTTTGTGCGGCAATCGATGATTTGGTTGGATGTACTAGAGGTTTTCGCCAGAAATAATTCGAATATTGTTCCTATTTTGGATGAAACCAACAATTATATTGGTTATTACGAAATTACAGATGTCATTAAGTTTTTAAATGAAACTCCTTTTCTTAAAGAAACTGGTGGAATTATTGTGGTTGAAAAACCAACTGCGGATTATTCGATGAGTCAGATTACTCAAATTGTAGAAAGCAATAATGGTAAACTCCTTGGTGTTTTTGTTTCGGAAGCCGATGCAGAAAAAGTGCAGGTAACCATAAAAACAACGCTTGGCGCTATGAATGAAATCATTCAATCGTTTCGCAGGTATAATTATGAAATTGTATCCGAACATCACGAAGACAATTACTTGAACACTTTAAAAGAGCGTTCTGAATATTTGGATAAATATTTAAATATGTAATTTAAAGTACGAAGTTAGAGACACAAGGTACAAAGTAAAATCTAAACCATATGAAAGTTGCCATCTTCGGACAATATTATCAAAACGACACACGACCAATCATTAAGGATATTTTTGTTTTTTTCAACAGAAACAATGTCGAGTTGGTTATTGAGAAAAATTTTTTAAAGATATTATACGAAGAAAAAATTCTTGAAAAACAATATAAAACGTTCGCTTCACACAAAGATTTAGACAGCAGTTTTGACATTCTTATCAGTATTGGTGGAGATGGAACCATTTTAAGAGCGACTACTTTTGTTCGTGATTCCGGAATTCCAATTCTTGGTGTCAATGCGGGAAGACTGGGGTTTTTGGCCAAAGTGCAGAAAGAAAAAATTGAATTATTTCTTCAAATTGTTTTAGAAAAAAAATATACCCTTTCCGAAAGAACATTGTTGAGTATTGAATGTCCTGATATTGACATAAATTTTGCTATGAATGAAATAGCGATTAGCCGAAAGGCAACGACTTCGATGATTACGATTGAAACCTCTTTAAATGGTGAATATTTAAATTCTTATTGGGCTGACGGTTTAATTATTTCAACTCCTACAGGATCTACAGGATATTCTTTAAGTTGTGGTGGCCCAATCTTAACACCCGAAGTAAAAGGATTGGTTATCACACCAATTGCTCCGCACAATCTTAACGCAAGACCGCTTGTGATTCCGGATGATACCGAAATAAAACTCAAAGTTTCGGGAAGAGAAGAGGAATATTTGGTTGCTTTAGACTCCAGAATTACCACTATCAGCAATAATTCTGAATTGGTAATTAAGAAAACCCCATTCAAAATTAACATGGTTGAAATTCCGGAAGAAACATTTCTTAAAACACTTCGGACCAAATTACTTTGGGGAGAAGACAAGAGAAATTAGAAAAAATGCACATCTGTTTATACTACAATTCTAAAAATCCCGTTTTAGAATAGAAACCATTGCAAGACTAATAATAATCAGTACTTTATTTAATTTAACAGAAATATAAAATTCATGTTAGATAAGTACTGAGAATTGTTATATTTGCACGCTATTTTCAATTTGATGAAAAGGATTTTAGTATTATTTTTTTGTTTGATTTTTCAGAATGTTTTGACTGCGCAAATTCATGAAATTGGTGTTTTCTTAGGTGGAAGTAATTTCATAGGAGATGTGGGTAAAACCACTTATGTTTCTCCGAATAAATTAGCCATTGGTGTTTTATACAAATGGAATAAAAGCCCCAGACATTCCTATAGATTCTCCTATACACAGTCTACTATTTCTGGAAATGATTTAGATTCGGATGTTAAAGGAAGAGTGGAAAGAGGTTATAAATTTAAAAATCAAATAAAAGAGTTTTCAGCCGGATTAGAATTCAATTTTTTTGATTTTAACCTACATGATGTGTTGACTAAAAAAGTGACTCCATATGTCTATACCGGTATTACTTATTTTATTTACGATGAATTGTATGTTGTTAGTGGAGAAACAAAAAAAGATTATACGGCAGGTACGTTCTCCATCCCAATGATAGTTGGAGTTAAAAGTAATGTGTTTGAAAATATAGTTTTAGGATTTGAAGTTGGGGCAAGGTATACTTTCACTGATAATTTAGATGGAAGTTTGCCAAAAAATGAAAATTTAGAACCCTTGAAATTTGGTAATATAAATAGTAAGGATTGGTATGTGTTTACTGGATTTACAATTACATATACTTTTGGAGAAAAACCGTGTTATTGCAAAGAATAAAAAATGAGCTTATTAGAAACCATTAATAAAGACAACTTACCTAAACATCTGGCCATAATTATGGATGGAAATGGTCGTTGGGCGAAACAACAAGGTTTACTAAGGGCATTTGGTCACGAAAAAGGAACAAAATCAGTACAAATTACTGTTGAAACCTGTGCCAAACTAGGAATTGAAAATCTAACATTATATGCCTTTTCCACTGAAAATTGGAACCGACCAAAGTTAGAAATCGATACCTTGATGAAGTTATTGGTCAATTCCCTAAAAAAAGAACTGGCAACTTTAGAAAAAAACAACATTCGATTAAACTGTATCGGAAACATTGAATTGCTTCCAACAAAAGCTAAAAATGAGCTTTTATCAGTCATCGAAAAAACAAAAAAAAACACAAGAATGACCCTGACACTGGCGCTAAGCTATGGTTCGAGAGAAGAATTGTTAAATGTTGTTAAAATTATAAGTGAGAAAGTTAAAAATAATATAATTTCTATAGACACTATTGATGAATCAATTATAAATGAGCATCTTTACACGCACAATTTACCCGATGTAGATTTAGTGATTAGAACCAGCGGCGAGCACCGTATCAGTAACTTTTTGTTATGGCAAATAGCCTACGCAGAATTTTATTTTACCGATGTTTTATGGCCCGATTTTAAAGAAGACGATTTATATGCAGCCATTATTAGTTATCAAAAAAGAGAAAGACGATTCGGAAAAACAAGTGAACAAATTAAATAAAATTTCAGTGCAGATTAACCCTTCTAAAATATTCCTATTCATTTTATTATTTGGAACTATTTTTCAATTACAAGCCCAAGAAAGAATTCCCCTAGAACAAGGCAAAAAATATATTTTAGCTAATGTAAAAGTAAATGGCAAAATCAGCTACAACGAGCAAACGGTTGTCACATTTGCCGGTTTAGAAAAAGGTCAACAACTAACAGTTCCCGGAGAAGAATTGAGCAATGCCATAAAAAAACTAGGGAAACTTGGTCTTTTTAGCGATATTGATTTTTATGTAAATAAAGTGGAAGCAGATAGCATTTGGTTAGACTTAGATATTGTTGAACTTCCTAAACTTAGTGAAGCTAAAATTCAAGGTGTTAAAAAATCAAAAGTCGAAGGACTTATCAAAGACAATTCATTGACAAAAGGAAAAATTGTAAATGAAAACTTGATTACGACTACTAAAAATTACATCGAAAACAAATATAAAAAAGACGGTTATTTTAACACCAAAGTTTTTATAAAAACTATTCCCGATACAACCGAAGGCAATAACGTTAAAATGCTTGTCAATATTGACAAAGGTGATAAGTTGAAAATCTCAAGAATTACCTTTGAAGGCAATGAAAAGTTTTCGGATGCCAAACTGAGGAAAGCGATGAAAAACACGAAACAAATCAATCCGATTCGTATTTTCAAAGCATCAAAATATATAAAAGATAAATACAAAGAAGACTTAACTTCTATCATTGATAAGTATAAAGAAAAAGGATATAGAGATGCACGAGTTATAACCGATTCGGTGTTTTTAAATGCCAAAAAATCGAAGTTAGCAATCAATGTAAAAGTTGAAGAAGGCAGAAAATATCATTTTGGAAACATGAAATTCCTTGGAAATTCTGTTTATTCTGATCAAATGTTAGGAAGAGTTCTGGGAATCAAAAAAGGAGATACTTATAATGGTGTTTTACTGGAAAAAAGAATTGCCGATAAATCAAAACCTGATGGCGATGATCTTACCAACTTGTATCAAAATAATGGTTATTTATTTTCGAGTATTAACGCTGTTGAAGTAAAAACAGCTAACGACACTATTGATTTTGAAATTAGAGTTACTGAAGGTCCAATAGCTTACTTTAACAATATTACGGTTGTTGGGAATGACAAAACAAATGACAGAGTAATTTATAGAGAATTAAGAACACAACCAGGTCAAAAATACAGCAAAGAAGATTTGGTGAGAACCATTAGAGAAATTGGACAATTAGGATTCTTTGACCCTGAAGCTATTGATCCAAAATTCAAAAACGTTGATCCTGCTGCTGGAACAGTTGATATTGAATACAATGTTGTTGAAAAAGGATCGAGCCAAATTGAACTTCAAGGTGGTTATGGTGGTGGTGGATTTATTGGGACTTTAGGATTGTCTTTTAATAATTTCTCTGCAAGAAATATGTTTAAAAAAGAAGCTTACAAACCGCTTCCAATGGGAGATGGACAAAAAGTTGCCTTGCGTTTACAGGCAAGTTCGTTTTTCCAAACCTATAGTTTATCGTTTTCTGAACCATGGCTTGGCGGAAAAAAACCAATTCAATTTTCAAGTTCCTTGTCGCATAGTAAACAATTTCTATACTCAGGAAGATCAACTAACGTAGATAGAGATAAGAGTTTTAACATCACATCATTATCTGTTGGTATTGCAAAAAGATTGACAGTTCCAGATGATTTCTTTGTGTTTTCAAGTTCTGTAAGTTTTCAATATTATGATTTGAACAACTATAACACCGGATTGTTTACCTTCGGAGACGGTTCTTCAAGAAACTTAGCGTATACGCTTGGTTTGAGTAGAAATAATAAAGGAGTAAATCCAATTTTCCCAACATCTGGTTCTGAATTTAGTGTTTCAGCAAAATTCACTTTGCCTTATTCCTTATTTAATGGAATAAATTATGCCGATTTAGAAAATCAAAAAGATTATAAACTTACTTACAGAGATGATACTGGTATAAATACTATTCCAACCAGCAACGGACAACAACCAGCTCCAGGCGATTACTTAAGTGAAACAGCTCCTGGTTCCGGAGTTTATCAAACTGTTGGGAGTGATTACACGCTAGCAACCGCAGACAGAGCAAAAGTTGATCAGCAAAAATTTAACTGGCTCGAGTATTACAAAGTAAAGTTTAAAGCCGATTGGTATACAAGATTAGCTGGGTCACAATCAAAAGCATTAGTATTAAGAGCCTTGGGTGAGTTTGGTTATTTAGGTGCTTATAATAGTGGTCGTGGATTAGTACCTTTTGAGAGATTCTTTGTTGGTGGTGATGGACTAGCTAACTTTTCATTAGACGGCAGAGAAGTTGTTCAATTAAGAGGATATCCAAACCAATCTTTATCTTCACAAGATGGTGCAACAGTCTACAATAAATTTTCACTAGAATTACGATATCCATTGACATTAAAAGCTGCTGCATCAATTTATGCGCTGACTTTCTTAGAAGCTGGATCATCTTTTGACACTTTCAAAGAATACAATCCATTTGTGCTTCAACGTTCTGCAGGATTTGGTTTGAGAGTATTTATGCCCGCATTTGGATTATTGGGAATTGACTTTGCCCATGGCTTTGATGCAGTTCCTGGATTTACAAATCCTAATGGTTGGGAAACACATTTTATAATTGGTCAACAATTTTAATTATATTTGGTATAATATTTCTAAATCAAATGAAAGAATGAAAAAATATATTTTAATATCAATTCTTGTTTTATCTGCAGTATATCAGACAAATGCTCAATCTAAAGGTGTTAAAATTGGCTATATAGACATGGAATATATTCTACAAAATGTCCCTGACTATAGTGAAGCAAAAAGTCAATTAGAGCAAAAAGCACAAAAATGGAAACAAGATATTGAAGCCAAAAAAATTGAAATTGCAAAATTAAAAGATGCCTTAAAAACAGAAAGAGCCCTATTGACCAAAGAGTTAATAGACGAACGTGATGAAGAAATAAAATTTCAGGAGACTGAACTTTTAGACTTTCAACAAAAAAAGTTTGGACCAAATGGCGATTTAATTACACAAAAGGCGGTTTTAGTAAAACCAATTCAAGATCAAGTTTTTACTGCCGTTCAAGATATTGCCGAAGCTAAAAAATATGACTTTGTATTTGATAAAGCTTCCGATTTAACAATGCTTTTTTCTGCCAAGAGATATGATATAAGCGATCAAGTTATACGAGTTATTACTAGAGCGGAGAAAAGAGAACAAATGAGTGCAAAGCAAGTTAAACAACAAGAAGCTAAAGATGAATTAGAAGATGCTGCAATTGATGCAAATCCAACCTTAGTAGCTAGAAAAAAAGCATTAGAGGATAAAAAGAAAGCTAGAGAAGATTTGGTTGCACAAAGAAAAGCAGCCGCAGAAGCTAAAAAAGAAGAACAAGCATTAAAACGACAAGAGTTGTTGGATTTAAAAAATGGTAAAAAACCTAGTAATAGTTCAACACCAGCTCAAACCAATCCAAAAACAACAGATTCAACAGCTGTTTTAAATAGTAAAGAAGAAAAAGCTGCAGCAAGAGCAAAACTTTTAGAAGATAGAAAAAATGCAGCTGATGCTAAAAAGGCTGAACAAGACGCAAAAAGAAAAGAATTACTTGATGCTAAGAATGCCAAAAAAACTGGCACGGTTCCTGTTAAGGAGAAAGCCGGCGATGATAAAACAACATCTCCAACCGAGGTTAACATTACATCTGATTCAATTGCAGTAGATCCAAAAGTAGAAAAAGCTGCAGCAAGAGCAAAACTTATAGAAGACAGAAAAAAAGCTTTAGAAGACAAAAAGAAAAAAATTCTAGAAGATAGAGAAGCTGCAAAAAAAGCAAAAGAAGACGCAAAGAATAAACCAAAAACAGAATAATATAATAATAACAAATAATTAATTAATACTTTTTAAAATGAAACGATTGAAATCATTACTACTAGCTACTGTGTTGTGTTTAGGAACTAGTTATACCATCAATGCACAAGCTAAAACGGCACATGTAGATGTAAATGAACTAATTTCTAAAATGCCAGCGATGCTTGATGCTCAAAAACAATTAGAAAAATTGAGCGGAACTTACGATGCTGAATACAAAACAATGGCTGAGGAGTATCAAAATAAAATAAAAAAATACGATCAAGAAGCTGCAACTGTTGGAGATGCTGTTAATGCAACACGTCAAACAGAAGTTCAAGATTTAGTTAAACGTATTACAGATTATAGAGACAATGCTCAAAAAGAATTGCAAAAGAAAGAAGCCGATATGGTAAAACCATTGATGGATAAAATTAAAGCTTCGATTGCAAAAGTTGGTAAAGCAAAAGGATACCAATACGTTTTAAACCTTGCTGATTTACTTTTAGCTGATGGTCCAGATTTAACAGCTGATGTTAAAAAAGATTTAGGATTTTAAATTAATATCATAATACTTTCAAAAACTGCTCTCCCGAAGCTTCGGGATTTGAGCAGTTTTTTTTTACTTTTGTTTCTATGGAAAACAATAATCCTATAGGGCTTTTTGATTCGGGAATTGGAGGAACATCCATTTGGTACGCCATTCACAATTTGCTTCCAAATGAAGATACCATTTATCTTGCGGATAGTAAAAATGCGCCTTATGGTCAAAAATCTAAAGAAGAAATCATTGCGTTAAGCATTAAAAACACAGAGTTTTTGCTTAATCAAAATTGCAAAATTATAGTTGTAGCTTGTAACACCGCAACAACCAATGCTATTAAAGAACTAAGAGCAAAATACGATGTTCCTTTCATTGGCATTGAGCCAGCCATTAAACCTGCAGCCATAAATTCTCAAAAACACGTTATCGGAATTTTGGCTACGCAAGGAACTTTAAATAGTGAATTGTTTCACCAAACTGCTGAGAAATTCCATGACACCAAAATCATTGAACAAATTGGACACGGTTTAGTTCCGCTAATTGAAAATGGTGAGATAAATTCGCCCGAAATGAACGAATTGCTTCATATCTATTTAGAACCTATGATAGCTGCCAATATTGATTATTTGGTCTTGGGCTGCAGTCATTATCCCTATTTGATTCCACAGATAAAAAAAATACTTCCAAAAGAAATCAAAATAATCGATTCCGGCGAAGCTGTAGCGCGTCAAACAAAAAATGTTTTATCGGAAAGAAACGGGTTGAAAAATGAAAAGAATAATGCTAAAGCCGTTTTCTACTCTAATGCAGATCCAAAAGTATTGAAGGACATTTTAAATAATAAGTACGCCGTAATTACTAAAGATTTTTAAGAGCCAAACTTTTAGGAATTTTAAATCATGCCTGCCTGCCGGTAGGCAGGTTCCTGCTGTCCGCGCTACATGCTAGCTAGCTACCATCAGTCCCGAGACTTCGGGATAGACTCAAACTAAAGGCTTTCTTTACTCTTCCTTAAACCAACCGGAATACATCACGTAGTTATTGGAAATACGCTCAATTTCACCGGCAAAATCAGATTGGTTAATGTCTTTTACTTTCTTAGCAGGAACACCTGCATAAATTGTCCCCGATTCCACTACAGTGTTTTGAGTAACCACTGCTCCGGCAGCAATAATTGAATTGCTTTCAATAACACAATTGTCCATCACAATGGCTCCCATTCCGATTAGTACATTATCATGAACTTTGCATCCATGAACAATCGCATTATGACCAATAGAAACATTATTCCCAATTTCTGTTGGATGCTTTTGATACGTACAATGAATAATGGCACCGTCTTGAATGTTAACCTTATCCCCTATTTTGATATAATGAACGTCGCCTCGAATAACTGCATTGAACCAAACACTGCAAGATTTACCTAAAACAACATCACCAACAATTGTTGCATTTTCAGCCACAAAACAATCTTCGGGAATTTGTGGGCTTTTACCGTTTACAGATTTTAGTATCATGGTTAAAAAATTGTCCCGTCTGGTTAGAAAACGAGACGGGACAGTTATTTGTATTAATTAATAGCAGGACAATTACAATGATATTTCTCTGGTTTACAGAATAAATTAAGTCCTAAAGTTATTTGGTGAAATCCACCTGCATCAAATTTAACATCACCTAATAAATGAGAATAGGTATATGAAAATACATAATTTTTAAAATTAACTCCAATTATTGGTGTTACATATTGCAACTTTTGGTCAGCTACACCATTCCCTTGAACATATTGTGCTCCATCAAGACTTCTTCTATATGAAATTCCACCCCATAATCTTCCAAAATCTAAATCTTTATAGGCTTTAATATTTAAATCAATTGTTTTTTCTTGAGTCAAGGTAACCAGTTGAAACATAAAAGAGGGTTCCCATAGAATTTGTTCTGCATCACCAAAAGTATACCCGGAATTTAAAATAAACCGTCTCAGATTTACCGGTTCGAAATCAGTATATAACTTTCTGTCACTGGCTAATGCGTTTTTTACTGTCGCATGTACATAGAAATCAAGAAAATTATAAGATGCTCCAATATCAACGTTAAAATAGGTTGACTTTTGAATAGAACCAAAAATCAAAGGGTCAAAATCAGGATTATTGTCATAAAACGTACTTTCATCCAAATTACTTTGAATAAAACCAGCACTCATTCCAAATGAAAGTTGGTTTAAATCAACATTGTCACGTGAAAACATAATATGGTGCGCGTAGGTCAATTTCATACCTGTTTGAGAATGATAACCGTTTTTATCGTTAAAAACAATAATTCCTCCACCAGATCTTTCACCTAAAGCTCCATTGAAACTTAATGTTTGTAGAGCTGGCGCGTCTTTTTGTCCCAACCATTGTTGTCTTGCTGTTAATCTTAATTTTGCGCAATTTGCAGCTCCAGCCATTGAAGGGTGAAGCAGATAATAATTATCAGATAAATAATCCGAATATACCGGTAATCCTTCTTGTGAATGTGCAAATTGTGCAACTACTAGTAGTGCTAATAAATAAATCTTTCTAAAATTCATTGTCAACTATATTTATTGATGTGAAATGGGCTCTAAATGTTGTGCTGCAAGATTTTCTAAATGCTTGATCTATAATCAATCTATCCTTGCTTTCTGCTTTTTTAACTGATTTGGTTAATAATTTGACACGGCGTTCAAATATATAAATTTATGTAATACGTTCTCTATCTATTAGAACAATATTCGAATATCATTACTCCCTTTTCATGTTGGGAAAGGAATAATATACAAAGGTTTTAATTCCAAATCTACTTCAATATGTTAATTAATTGTTTAATTGTTCAAATATAGCTATTCACAGAAAATAACTTTGTTAAATTTGCATAAAAATATACTTTCCCAATGAAAATCAACATAAAAGAAACTCAAAATCCATCTATATTAAAATTTGAATTTCCCGAATTTATAACTCAAAATGAGAACTTTGAGTTCAAAAATATTGATGAGGCTAAAAATTCTCCTTTGGCGCAACAATTGTTTTACCTGCCTTTTGTGAAAACCGTTTATATCTCTGGAAATTTTATTGCGATTGAACGATTTAGCATTGTTGAATGGTCAGATGTTCAGGAAGACGTTGCTGAACAAATAGAAAATTTTGTCAATAACGGGGGTGTAATTGTGTTGCCAAATGAAAATCCGACCAAAAAACAACCCATATCTGTTTATGGTGAAACTACACCAAATCCGGCTTCGCTGAAATTTGTAGTGAATAAAGCGTTGACCAAAACAGCAGCCGAATTCAAAAACATTAACGATGCAAAGCCTTCGCCATTAGCACAGGAATTATTTAAGTTTCACTATGTAAAGGAAATTTTTATAGCCGAAAATTATATATCTGTTACCAAATACGATAGCATTTCTTGGGATGAAATCACATTGGAATTGCGTACCTTCATCAAACAATTTATCGAAAATGGTGGAACCGTGATTGATGAAAGCCAAATTACTGCTACTGAAAAACAGGAAAAACAACAAATCAAAAACTTCGACAATCTTGATACGACTTCACAGCAAATTATAAATATTCTCGAAGAATATGTAAAACCAGCTGTTGCTGCCGATGGCGGAAATATCCTTTTTGATTCGTATGATGAAACCGAAAAGCGTGTAAAAGTAGTGCTTCAAGGTGCTTGCAACGGTTGCCCATCTTCTACATTTACTTTAAAAAGTGGAATAGAAAATATGCTGAAAGACATGCTCAATGATAAAGACATTGTGGTCGAAGCGGTAAACGGATAATTCACAAAGCGTTTCTTTTGAGACGCTTTTTTTATATTTGATATTAAGAAGAGAATGTCCACTGGACATTCGGTTTTTTTAATTATTTTAGGAGCTATTCCCGCTTTCCGTTGCAATCTTTTTATTGCTTTGTCTTCCTGAGCGCTCCCGAAGTTTCGGGAGAAGGACTTTTCACGAAGCAATAAAAAAGGATTTCCACTGCAATCGGGGCTAAAAAACCTGCCATGAACGAACTACATCTCGAAACCAGTCCATACTTACTGCAACACGCCAACAATCCTGTGCATTGGAAAGCGTGGAATGCCAATTCTTTGGCTTTGGCAAAAAAAGAAAACAAACTCATAATCATTAGCATCGGTTACTCTGCTTGTCATTGGTGCCACGTAATGGAACACGAAAGTTTTGAAGACAATGAAGTAGCTTCAACAATGAACGCTCATTTTATAAGTATAAAAATTGACCGCGAAGAACGTCCCGATATTGATGCCGTTTATATGAAAGCGGTACAAATTATGACTGGTCAAGGCGGTTGGCCAATGAATGTCGTGACTTTGCCCGACGGAAGACCCATTTGGGGCGGAACTTATTTTAGAAAAAATGATTGGATAAATTCACTGGAACGACTTCAGGAAATTTATAACGAACAACCACAAACTATTTTAGATTATGCCGAAAAACTAAATGATGGCCTACAATCAATGAGTATCATTTCAAAAAATGAATCGGAAACCAACTTTAATTTCGAAGTTCTTGAATCTTTAGTTTCCAAATGGCAAAAAAGTTTCGATTGGGATTTTGGCGGAATGGCTCGCGCGCCCAAATTTATGATGCCAACCAATTATGAATTTCTATTGCGATTTGGGTATCAAACTAAAAACCAAACGCTATTGGATTTTGTGAATCTAACGTTGACGAAAATGGCTCATGGCGGATTGTTCGATACTATTGACGGTGGATTTTCACGCTATTCTGTCGACATGAAATGGCATGTTCCACATTTCGAAAAAATGCTTTATGACAACGGGCAATTAATGTCTCTTTATGCAAATGCCTATAAACTAACCGGAAATAAACTCTATAAAGAAGTCATTGAAAAAACATTAAAATTCGTCGAAAAAGAATGGCTTACAAAAGAGGGAAGTTTTTATTCAGCGCTTGACGCAGATAGTTTAAATAGTGAAAATCATCTCGAAGAAGGCGCCTTTTATGTTTGGACAAAAACCGAATTACAAACCTTACTACAAGACGATTTCGAATTGTTTTCATTGGTTTTCAACATCAATGAATTCGGATTTTGGGAACATGAAAATTATGTTTTAATCCAAAATCACTCATTGGAAGAAATAGCTTTTCAACAAAATATTGATTTAGAAAGTTTAATACAAAAGAAAAAACATTGGGAACAAATCCTTTATATCGAAAGAGAAAAAAGAAGTAAACCAAGATTAGACGATAAATGTTTAACCTCTTGGAATGCCATTATGCTCAAGGGTTTTGTTGAAGCGTATAAAGCAACTGGAACTATACATTATTTAGACATTGCTTTGCAAAATGCTGATTTTATTATCAATAAAATATGGAGTTCGGGAGGAAATTTAAAACACAGCTACAAAGACGGAAAAGCTACAATCAATGGTTTTCTCGAAGATTATGCACATGTTATTCAGGCGTTTATTTCTTTATACGAAGTTACGTTTAATGAGAACTGGTTGCAAAACGCTAAGCAATTAACGGATTATACTTTTGATAATTTTTATGATGAGAAAGCGCAGTTTTTCTCGTTCACTTCACATCAAGATGAAGCTTTAATTACTACTCATTTTGAATTAGAAGACAATGTGATTCCGGCGTCAAATTCAGTCATGGCGAATGCTTTATTCAGATTGAGTATTTATTTTGAGAATAGTTACTATGAAAAAATCTGCCAGCAAATGGTTCAGAATATTATTCCAACAATTACTTATCCGTCGGCATTTTCTAATTGGCTGAACGTACTTTTACATTTTTCAGAACAAAATAAAGAGCTGGCAATTTGCGGAAATAATGCTTTGGACTATTTGGAAAAAATAAATCAAAGGTATTTACCAAACATCATTATTGCCGGAAGTTCTTCAGTTTCTAAACTTCCATTTCTAGAAAATCGCTTTTCAGATAACGAAACGCTATTTTATTTATGCCAGAACAAAACCTGCCAAAAACCAACGACTAGTTTTGAAGAAATCACTAAAGAAATTGGACTTTAATCGTATAAAAATCGTAATATTGTTATTATTAATTCTTAAAATTCAAAGTCATGGCATTAGGAGATTTTTTTAAAAAATTATTTGGTTCATCACCAAAAGAAGTGGCAGATAAAGCAGAAACTTTTGCTGAAGAAACACTGGAAAAAGCAAAAGTAGCCGCAGCTCCACTAGTTGACAAGGTGGAAGATTTTGTGGATACAGCAAGAGAAAAAGTAAACGAACATATTCCGGCTGCAAAAGAAACGTTTGAAAATGCGGTAGAAACGGTAAAAGAAAAGGCAAGTGAATATGCTGAAAAAGTAGAAAATTTTGCTCACGATACCGTTGAAACGGTTAAAGAAAAAGTAAGCTCATTTAGAAATGATGCTTCTGATGATGCCGAAGAAATAAGAACTAAAGCAGAAGATGTCGTAAAACCAGCTGATGAAAATGCCGATTAATTTTTAAAATTACTATTTTTGTCAAAATAATTTATCCCGTCCCGAAGCTTCGGGAGTCGGGATTTTTTTATCAAATTATGGAAAAGAAAGAACTGCGCTATATCCATTCCTTCGCGGAATATTTTGATCAATTTATCAAACTTTTAATTGACTATTCGCCAAAGTTAATTTCAGCTTTGGTCATTCTTTTCATTGGACTTTATGCTGTTCGACTTATCAATCGTTTGGTGAGAAAGATTATGGTTAAGCGGGAATTGGACCCAACTTTAGCTACCTTTTTAGCCGATAGTTTGCTTTGGGCAATGCGCTTTTTACTTTTCGTAACCTTTATTTCAAAACTGGGAATTGAAACTTCTTCGTTTGTCGCTATTCTTGGAGCAATAGGTTTGGCGGTTGGTTTATCCTTACAAGGTTCGTTATCCAATTTTGCCGGTGGCGTGCTGATTATTTTATTCAAGCCATTCAAAGTTGGAGATTCGATAGAAGCGCAAGGAGTTGCCGGAACGGTAAGTGAAATTCAGATTTTTGTAACCAAATTAGTTACCGGAAACAATCAAACTATTTTTGTGCCGAACGGAATTTTATCTAATGGCGTTATCACTAATTTTTCATTGGGGAAAAACAGAAGAGCCAACTTGCTTTTCACTATTTCGTATCATACCAATATTAAAACGGCTAAAGAAATAGTGATGCAAGTTTTGGAAAACCATCCCAAAGTATTGAAAACTCCAGCTCCAGCAGTAGTTGTAAATCTTTTAACAGATACTACAATTCAGTTAGCCATACAACCGTGGGCAAAAAATGCTGATTATGGACAAATGTGTTCTGATGTTTTAGAAGAATGTAAAGAAGCTTTTGACCAAGCAGGAATTGCTATGCAGACTATTGTAAAAGAAGCTCCGAAGAAATGATTTACTTTGGTTTTGCTATCAAAAAATCCTTTAGATAAAAAGGTTCAAAATACGCCACATCTTCAAATTCATTTTTTACGAATTTTTCATAGCTCAAAGAACTCATTTCATTTGCCGAAGGGAAAACTATATCGGAAAGAAAATGGAAATTGTTTTTGGTTAAAACCGTTTTGCATTTTTCTTGGCAATCACCAATAAAACAAACAGCTTCGGTTATTTCAGCATAACTGCTTTCAGTAAGAATTTCAGCTTGTACTTCCATTATTTTGTTATGATTTGCATCAAAAACGGCACTATAAACTTCCATTCTTCGCGCATCCAACATGGGAACAATTAAACCATTGTCAACAGCAACTTGCTTAGCTAAAACCTGCAAAGTATCAACAGAAATCAACGGAATTCCAAGCGCATAGCACAAGCCTTTTGCGGTAGAAACACCAATGCGCAAACCGGTATAAGAACCTGGACCTTTACTCACAGCAACAGCTTTAATTTCTTGAACCGAAACGCCTGTTTCTTTTAGAATTTCTTCAATAAAAACATGCAATTTTTCGGCATGCGAAAAGCCTTGTTCTGCGATTTCTTTGCAAAAAATAGTTTCCCCATTTTTAGCTAAAGAAACCGAACAGTTTTTAGTTGCCGTTTCTATGTTTAAAATATATGTCAAGATGGTAAGTGAGTATTGATGTTAAATAGTTACCGCAGATTCGCAGATTATTTTTGCTGATTTGTGCTTTTCTAATTTGTGAATTTGCGGTTACTATTATTTTTTCTCTTTATCAGAATCTTTCGTCTGACTAACTTTATCACCAGAATTCAGGTCTTTCGTAACTGTGGTATATGGGCCAACAACGACTATATCGCCTTTCTTTAAACCAGAAGTAATCTCAATATTAGTGTCGTCCTGAATGCCTGTTTTTACAATTCTGATTCTGGCCTTGTTCCCAACTTTTACAAAAACACATTCGAATTTTTTGTCGCTTTTTGCGGTAACTTTTTTGTCTTCGCCTTCGTCTTTTACCTCATAGCTTTTGGTTGCCGCCGTATCCGATTTCACAACCACAGCGCTAATTGGCACACCAATAACTTTTTCTTTTCGTTTTGTAATAATATCAACAGTTGCCGTCATTCCGGGTCTGAATGGCGAATAGGTTTCCGGTTTCCCTTCCAACAAATCTTGGTAGGATTCTTTTAAAATTCTAACTTTTACTTTAAAATTTGTAACCTGATCAGCTGTAGTGGCTGCGCTCGCCGAGTTAGAAATACTGGTCACAATTCCTTTAAATTCCTTTTTCAGATAAGCATCAACCTGAATATTAGTGCTATCACCAATACTGATTTTTACGATGTCATTTTCATTCACATCCACTTCTACTTCCATATTATTAAGGTTGGCAACACGAAGAATTTCGGTTCCGGTCATTTGTTGTGTTCCTAAAACCCGTTCTCCCAATTCAACTCCAAGCGAAGAAATAGTACCGTCTGCCGGAGCATAAATAGTTGTTCTTCCAAGGTTGTCTTTTGCTTCCTTTACTGTTGCATTCGCGCTTTGTACATTATAATAAGCTGATTTTTTGTTGGCTTCTGCTCCTTCAAATGTAGCCACCGCTTTGTCCCAGTCTGATCTGGATATAATTCCTTTTTCAAACAAGGTTTTGCTTCTTTCATAACTTGCTTTTGCTTCTTTAAAAGTTGCATCTGCCTGGCTCAAACCCGCTTTGGTTCCAGATAAATTGGAAATCGTTCTGTTGTAACCCGAAGTGTATAAATCGGGATTTATTTTAACCAATAAATCTCCTTTTTTAACCACTTGTCCTTCTTTTACTGGCAAAGCAATAATTTCTCCTGATACTTCCGAAGATATTTTTACTTCAATTTCTGGTTGGATTTTTCCAGTTGCTGAAACAGTTTCAACTATTGTTATTTCATCAACTTTGGATGTTTCTATTTGTTTTGAATCATCATTACTGCCAATAATTCCTTTTGTCTTTAGGGTAACAAGCACTATGATTAATAAGATAACAACTCCAACTAGTATATAAATTTTCTTTTTTGACATGATTTATTGTTTTTGAATGATTGGGATTCCAAAGTATAACTCTACTACTTTCATTTTAAAAATATAATCGTATTTAGCACGAATAACATCAGATTGTGTGGCTACAAATATGGTTTGTGATTGATTAAAATCAAAAGCATTCATCAAACCGACAGCATATTTTTCCTTGGCATAATTAAAAGCTTCCTGTCTTGCTTCCAAAGTAGAAATTGCCGATTCATACGTTTTTAAAGCACCTTTAGCATCGGTAATTGCTTTGTAAACATTGGTTTCTAAATCCAGATTCGCTTGGTTGAAAGCATTTTTTGTTTTTTCATAATCTACTTTTGAACGTTGAACATTATTTCTGGCAGAAAAACCGTTTAATATTGGAACGTTTAATTGGAGTCCAAAGTTGTGCCCTTTGTTATTACTGAATTGTTCAAAAACAGGTAACGGACTTGCGATTATTGGCGTTCCGCTTCCATCAACACCAACAATTCTATCGGAATAACTGGCGTTTGTTCCAAAATTATAACCAAAAGTTACACTTGGTTGCAATGCGCCTCTTGCTATTTTAATGTCTCTTTGTGCAAGGTCTAAATTAGTTTGCGCAATTTTAATTTCGACTCTTACCTGCTTTGCTTTTTCAACAATCGCTTCGGAAGTTTCTGCCATTACTGGACTTGGCTTTGCATCAATATCAACATCGGCAATATCAAAATTTTGAAAATCTTCTAGTTGAAGTAATTGCGCCAGACTCAGTCTTGAAATCAACAAACTATTTTCGGCAGCAACCACTTTTTGATTATCGGCAGCAATTGTTGCTTTCATATCCAACAAATCTCCTCTTGGTATTGAACCGGTATTCACCAATTCATCCGTACGTTTCAACTGGGTTTCATCATAGGCCAACTGACCTTGTTGCACTTTTAGATTTTCTTTATTAAAAAGTATATCCAAATACGCATTGGCAACATATAATGAAATATCATCCTGCATTTTGGTCAACTGATATTGTCTTGCTAATTGCACCATTTTCGCATTGCGTAAACGATTTACATTTTGCAGACCATTATAAAGAGTAACACTTGAACTCAAACCGAATTGAGTATATTGTGTCGTTTGATTTTCTCTAACATTGGTAACCGGATTCGTATTGGCGCCGATACTCCAAGAATGAGAAATGCTGGTGTTTAGATTTGGTAGAAAATTTCCAATAGCAGACGACTTATCAATATTGGCCGTTTTTATATCCAACTCTGATTGTTTGATGGAAATATTGTTTTTCAAGGCATACTCAACGCATTCCTGAATTGTCCACTTTTTTTGCTGAGCAACGGAAGTAAAACCTAAAAAAAGGATAAAAAGTAATGTGAATGATTGTATGCTGTTTTTCATAGTAAAACGGGTTTATAACCCTCAAATTTTCTAATAGACAAAGATATAGTTTTTGCTTTTTGATTACTTATTTAGTAACCTACAACTTTAGACTTACCTTTTTTAATAATGTTACAATGTTTTACATTTTTTACTTTTATTTTTGCCAAAAATTAATCGCAGTTATGTCAAGAATAAAAGCAACACTTTCTATCCTATTTGTTTCCCTTATTTATACAAGTTGTTCGACTACTCAAAAAATTGAAGCCTTAAAACCACTTCCTTCAGATGATACTCCGATGGTATACAATACCAAAACATCGTTTGTCAATATGCCGTTGGAAATTTCATTAAAAGAAATAGAAACCCAATTGAATAAAACACTGAATGGTGAAATTTATAACGACTCGAATTTGGAAGATGACAAAACCGAAATGAAAATCACTAAAACGGCACCGATTCGTTTGATTGAGAAAAATGGTAAAATCCAAACGACATTGCCTTTGAAAATTTGGTCCCGATTCAAATACGGAACCGATTTTATGGGTTTAAATGATACTAGAGAAATTAATTTGAATGGAACAATTACACTGATTAGCGATGTGAAATTGTCTAATTGGAAAATGTCGACTACCTCTAAAATTGAGGATTTTGAATGGTCAGAAAGCCCATCTATACTAGTCGCTGGAAGAAATGTCCCAATTACGTATATCATTAATCCTACGCTTTCCATTTTCAAATCAAAAATTGCTAAAAAGATTGATGAAGCCATTGAAAACTCCTGTGATTTTAAGCCTTATGTGCTTGATGTTTTGGAAAAAATGAGCACGCCATTTATCACCAGCGAGCAATACCAGTCTTGGTTTAAACTTATTCCCATTGAAGTGTATGTTACCGATGCGGTTTTGGGAAAGAAAGAAATCAAAATGGATTTAGGGCTGAAATGTAATATGCAAACTATGGTTGGTTCAAAACCAAAAAGCAGTTTTGACAGAGATGCTATTCAGTTTAAGGCAGTGGCTAAAATTCCTGAAAAACTTACTGCAAACGTTGCCGCTATTTCGACTTACGAAAGCGCATCCCGAATTATTTCGAGTAATTTTCAAGGAAAAGAATTCGCAGCTGGAAGTAGAAAAATCGTAGTTCAAAATGTGGCGCTTTGGCAAAAAGACAGCAAGATTATTATTGCGCTTGAAATGACAGGAAGCATCAACGGAACAATATATCTTTCGGGAAGCCCAAATTATAATGCAGTAACCAAAGAGATTTATTTTGAAAAAATGGATTATGTTTTAAATACAAAAGGACTATTAACCAGAACTGCCAATTGGCTATTGCAAGGTGTTATTTTGAAAAAAATTCAGGACAACTGTCGCTATTCAATCAGAGAAAATTTGGAGGAAGGCAAAAAAAGTTTGCTGCCTTATCTGAATAATTATTCCCCGATGAAAGGTGTTTTCGTTAACGGAACTATGAATGATTTTGATTTTGAAAAAGTAGAAGTAACTGATAAAGCCATCATTGCATTTATTACAACTACCGGAAAAATGAATGTGAAAATTGACGGAATGGATTGAGAAAGTGATCAGCCTGCCTGCCGGCAGGCAGGTTTTTAGAGGTCAGTTGGCAGATTTTCTTCCTTAGAAATTGACTTCTTGTAATACATTTTATAAATCGCAAAACCTATAGCTGCCACAATTAGATACGGAATAGCCATTAGGAATACAATACCATCGTTTACTGCTTCAACTTTCGTTTTATTTCCTTCACTTTCTAAAGCGGCACGACACATGGCGCATTGTGAAAAACTATTTAGAGAATAGAAAATAGAGAATAGAAAAAAGAATGTCCTTTTACAGAAAACAAGTCTTTTCTCTTTGTTCTTTTTATTCCGCTTCGCTCCATACAGTTCGCCCGTTGGGCTCGAGTCTCTTTGTTCTTTAATTAGCATAATAAGGAGAAATCATTAAATACACTACAACTCCAGTTACAGCAACATACAACCACAATGGAAAAGTAATTTTAGCTATTTTTTTATGCTTGTCAAATCGTGCAGCAAGTGCTCTAACATATGTAATTAATACAAAAGGGATGATTATAATTGACAACGCAATATGGGTAAGCAAAATGAATAAATACACATCACGTCCTAAACCTGCATTTGTTTTTTCTGTTGCATCTAAAATTTTGTTCCCATCTATATCACCATAAACAGTTGAATCTGCAGTCATGTGATACGCCACATACATTACCAAGAAAATTACAGAACAAACAATTGCAGTAGTCATAAATCTTTCGTGCACCTTTTGGTTTCCGTTTTTGATTGCTATTACTCCCATCACTAAAAATAATGCAGTAAAACCATTTATGGAAGCATATATTGGTGGCAAAAATGAAAGCGGCTCCACTTCTATCCCAAAATCTTTTAGCTTGACTGTAAATAAAACAGCTACTGCTAAGGGAATTAGTATTGAAACCAGAATTATTGGAAATCTAAATCGTTGCTCTAGTGTTTTGTTATCTGACTTATTCATTTAAAAGTTTTTTTATGTCCTCTATAATGGCTTTTACCCCTTTTTTCTCTAAACCGTCATAATATAAAATTGGGTTTCCAAAATCATCTTTTCTGCAACGGATGTTTCCTTTTTTGTCAATCAAAGCAAAAAGTCCGGAATGTTCAAATCCGCCTTTGACATTTTTATTTTCGCCGGCATACAGATTAAACCCTTTGTTAGCAATATTAAAAATATAGTTTTTATCGCCAGTTAACAAATGCCAATTGGAAGATTTCACACCAATTATTTTGGCATGCTCTTTCAATACTTTTGAAGTATCATTTTCCGGATCAATAGAAATAGAAGCAATTCCGAAATTAGGATTTCCAAAAAATTTATTTTGAATATCAACCATGTTTCTATTCATAACTGGACAAATGGAAGGGCAAGTTGAAAAGAAAAATTCCACCACAAATACTTTACCTAAATAGGTTTTGTCGTTAATCTTTGCTCCGTTTTGATCGGTTAACTCAAATTTTGGAACCGGTCCAATTGTAACCAAACCTGTTTCACCATTTTTATGATTGGAAATAGCATCAATTCTGTCGCCTTGAACTATAGTACCGCTTTTTATTATGCTTATAATTTTCGGAATAAAGATGATTCCAAAGACCAAAACAACAAACGATAATCCGATGTATGACTTATTCTTCATTTGATAAAAATCTAAAGTTCTTTGGTGGCATTATGATTTTTTTTAAGCGCTGCACGATATTCATAAATGATGATTTTCATATCGTCCATCATCTTATTATAAAGTTCCGAAACAAAAATAGTGTTGTATCCCTCTTTATATTCGGGTGTTCCTTTTTGATCTTCCCCTTTTCTACCTCTTAGGTTTCTTTTCTTATCGATGATAAAAACGTTTGGTGTTGCCAAGCTAGTATCGAGCTTCCCTACCAATTGAAGTTTGTCATAGAAAGTAGTTATTTCATTTGGAGAAGCAAAAACAAAATTCCATCCTTTGTGTGTGCCTAATTTCTGTATGTCTAATTTTAGTAACTCCTCAACCTGTTTCTGCGTTCCGTCAGGTAAAACCATTACAACCTGAAAATCTTTGAAATCTTTATATTTATCATATATAACTTCATAAAGGTTAAAAAAGTTTCCTTTATGTTTAATCACATCACTTCCTGTAAAGCCAAGTATGGTGATTTTATTAGTTAAAGCAACTGATTTATTGTCTAGAGTTTTCCAAGTGTTAACTTCTGGAATGTTTTTGGTAATGATTGGCAAAGAAATAAAACTGTTTACGCCGGAAGCAAAAAAAAGATAGGCAACTATGGGTAAAACAAACAAGACAAAAAGGACAATATTTTTTTTCATTTGGATTGTGAAAAGCGGATGTGCAAAAATAAAAAAATCCCGTCTGTTTCAATAGAATAGACGGGACTTTTTTTGAATTAATATAGTGTTAAAAATTCCACTTAATGGTAGCATTTTTAAAAACCTCGAAAATGTAATCTGCTTCAACAAGAAGTATAAATAATAAATATAATACAAGGAAAATAACAGTCGCAACAACTGACCAACGCAAACTGCTTTTTTCACCTTCCATGTGCATGAAAGCCCAAACAATATAGTATGCTTTATAAAGAGTTAATAAGATGAATACCCAGTTTAACAAGTTCATGCTTATGAAGTTATTCATATATAAAAAACTTGGTCTTGTTATACCTAAGTACACCTCAACTGTGGTTACTACAGATAAAAGGATGAAAACCATCCAGATTCTTCTTGTATTTGATACGTGCTCGTGTGCGTGTGCGTGTGACATAATATGAGTTTTCTAAAAAATTAAACTAAGTAGAAGAATGTAAATACGAATACCCAAACTAAATCGACAAAGTGCCAGTAAAGTCCAACTTTTTCTACCATTTCGTAGGTTCTTCTTTTCTCATACGTTCCTAAAACAACGTTTAAGAAAATAATGAAGTTGATAATAACTCCTGAGAATACGTGGAATCCGTGGAAACCGGTAATGAAGAAGAAGAAATCAGCAAATAATTTACTTCCGTATTCGTTGTGTTTCAAATTAGCGCCTTCAACAACAATAGCACTATTCGCTACCATAATATCCGATTCGGCTCTTGTTAAGATTTCTCTTTTTTTGTTATGATTTAAACCCGGTTCAAGCTTTTTGTTCGCTTTATCTTCAGCGGTGTCTCTATATATTTTTTCAGTTCTGATTAATAATTCAGGATGTGCTTTATATCCGGCCTGAACCTCAGCAACAGAATAGGTCGTTAGGGTTTCTTCATCTTTCATGAACCACTTTCCTTTGTTTCTTGTCAACTCTTCTCTTTGACCCGTTAAGCGTACTGCAAAATCTTCCAATTTTACTCTTTCGCCTTCATTATTTACGAATTGGATGATGCTTCCACCTTTGGTTTCTACAGCACCATATTCGCCCTTGATAAAATTTTTCCATTCCCAAGCTTGTGAACCAACGAAGATTAAACCACCAAGAATAGTCAATAGCATATAGAACGCTACTTTCATCTTCTGCATGTGATGACCTGCATCAACCGCCAAAACCATAGTTACAGAAGAGAAAATTAAGATAAAAGTCATCAATGCCACATAATACATCGGTGCTTCTACACCATGCATAAACGGAAAGTGCGTAAACACTTCGTCGGCAATAGGCCAATTATCAATAAATTTAAATCTAGAAAAACCATAGGCCGCAAGAAAACCAGAGAAGGTCAAAGCATCCGATATGATGAAAAACCACATCATCAATTTGCCATAACTTGCTCCCATTGGCTCATTTCCGCCGCCCCAAGTAGTTGAAGTATTATTTCCAGTAGTAACTGTAGCTCCCATAAAAGTTATAAGTTAAAAAGTTCCCAAATTTAGATTTTTTTTCTTATTTAAAGAAATATAAAAACAAAAACAAACAAATCCATAAGAAATCAAGAAAGTGCCAATACATTGCACCTAGCTCAATTCCAAGTGTTTGACTTGAATTGTATTTTTGTTTAAAATGATTATAAATTATGATTAAAAGACAAATTAATCCTCCGGCAAGATGCGCCAAGTGAACCGTCGCAATTACGTACAGAAAAGTTGTGGCAATATTACTCTCCGGTCCGGAAAAAAAATAGCCGCTATCCATCAATTGTCCGAAGCCTTTAAATTGAAAAAACACAAAAGAGATTCCCAAGGCTAATGTCAGAAAAAGAAAATTGGTTGTGAGCGTTCTATCGTCTTTTTGAATGGCTTTTTTGGCCAAATGAAAAGTAATGCTGCACAAAATAATCGCTAGTGCACTAAAGTAAAAAGCGGTTGGCAACTGGAAATCTTTCATCCAATCTTCTCTCGATTTACTCACTACAAATGCACTCACTATTCCGGCAAACATCATTGTCATGCTTCCCATTGCAAACAACAACAATAGTTTTGCTGATCTTTCTTTTCTTTCTTTGTGTTCTTGGGCAGTCATTGTCATATCCATTATCTTAAAAATTTATCTATAATATAAACTAATTGCAGCAAAGATATATAAGAAACGCTTACCAGCATTAATGTTCGGGCAGCTTTTGAAGTCCTTTCCTGATATAATTTCACCGCATAAAAAATCATCCAAAGACCAAGAAAAAATACGATTCCCGCTGCAATTGGCGAAAGAAATAATCTTCCGGTATAACCCAAGCTTGGCAACATAGAAGCGACTAACAACCAAACGCAATACAAAATGGTTTGCAAGGCAGTTGATGTGTCTTTTTTTCCTGTTGGTAACATAAAGAATCCAGCTTTTTCATAGTCTTCAAATAAAAACCAGCCAATGGCCCAAAAGTGTGGAAACTGCCAAAAAAATTGTATCAGGAAAAGCGTTCCTGCTTCAATGCCAAAATTATTCGTCGCCGCAACCCAACCCAACATAAATGGAATCGCGCCGGGAAATGCTCCAACAAAAACCGAAAGCGGTGTATATTGTTTTAATGGTGTATAAACACTGGTATACAGAAAAATAGAAATCGCGCCAAACATAGCCGACTTTGGATTGATAAGATACAACAATATCAAACCAATAATAGTCAACAAACTGGCTATAAACAACGCATGATTTGGAGACATTCTTCCCGAAGCCACCGGACGGTTTTTGGTTCTGTCCATCAACGCGTCAAGATCTTTTTCAATGACTTGATTAAACGCGTTTGAAGCACCAACCATGCAGTAACCACCAATGGCTAACATCAATAAGGTTGTCACTTTTAAATCATGAAAATCAAGCACGCCGAGCAAATAACCCGCAATAGAGGAAAACACCACGCTGATAGCTAAACCCGCTTTGGTGATTTCTTTGAAATCAATCGCAATTTGTTTGAGGGAAAATGTAGAAGCAGTCGCGTTCATTTGTAGTCTTAAAACTGCCGCAAAGGTACTTTATAGAAAACGATTTGACAAAAAACAATTCATAAAAATTAATGATTATTTTATGATTAAAATAGGAATTGCAAATCAACTCTATCGGAATTGTAGATTTACAATCCATGAAAAAAAAATCTAGCAAAAAACCCACTAAAAAAGCCTGACAGGTCTTAAAGACCTGTCAGGTTTTGCTATGTTTTAAACTATATCCTAATAATCAAAATACCAATTAAAGATATCACATCTTAATCCAACAGAGAACCAAGTGGTGCTTTCTTTAATGGCTGTTGCGGTTTCGGTTGCAGGATTAAAATTTCTGTAGATAAAACTACCAAATAGTTTCATGTTAGTTGAAGGGTTTATCAAATAGCCCGCTTGCAAATCAGTGATGAAAATGCTGGTTTTGTTTCCTTGTCCAATGTTTACGCCTGTATCATTTGGTCTACTATCGTTATAACTCAAATAGATGTTGCTTCCGTAATTAAAATTGTCGGTAGCGTTGTTAAGATCCAATCCGCGTTCGCCAACCGTAATTTTAGCATCTGCAAAATACCTTCCTTTATGATAACGGGCAATGGCAATAAATTCCTTGAAATTTCCGCCCCATTGGTGTCCTAAACTTTGGTTGTTGTGACCATAGTTAGTAATGGCTTCGCTATGCGCATACACATAAGGTCGCACATGATTGTATTCTACCTGCAACAATAAATTTTTAATGTTGAATGCATTGTAATATTTGGCTCCTAATTGATACCCAAACTTATTTTTCCAGCTCTTATTCCCTGCCTTTACTGCTTCCAATGAAAATTCATCTAACAAAAACTGCCCGTAAAAATTGATTTGATTGTTCCATTTTACTTTGGTTGTCAAACCTAACAATGCATTCCCGCTTCTAGCCGAAGAAGTAAATTCCACGGTACGATAAAATATAATTGGGTTTACAAAACTCATGTCAAAACCACGATTGTTTTTGTTGGTCCAAATCACCGACTCAAACAAACCAATATTCCATCGATTGGTAATATTCAAACTCAAATAATGACTGGCAGCAAACTTGGTCGCATAGGTTCTGTCTTCGGTAACTTCGGAACGGACATCTTTGAGCCATGTATACAAATTGGTGTATTTTATTTTCCAAAAACTAGTATTCAATTTAAAATAAGGATACGGACTCGCTCCATCACCCAACAACAACGAACGATAACCATCGCCAATAAAATTCTTGCCATAACCCAAATTCAAATTGATGAATTTACTTGGCGTGTACGATAAATTGGCCTCAGCCATTGGGAAATCATAGGCGTCCGATTTGAATTCTTTAGCAATTCCAATTCCGGGAATAATAGCTGGATTTCCACCATCGGGTTTTATCGATTCTGCATAACTATTGAAGTAATCAGCAAATCGTCCTTGACTTTCGTATATGGTAGTTGTAAAATTTAATTCCTTTCCCAAACCACCATTAAATTGAATTCCTCTGGTGTTTATATAAGTATAAGAAGAAACGCTTGGGTCACTTTTCCCAACTTGGATATCGAAAATTGGATTCAGTGTAAACCAATAATCCTCGCCTTGAATTTCGACTAAATTTTCGTTCCAAAGTTTTCGGCCAAACCATACTGTCTTATTTTTTAAGAGCTTTTGATTTTCTTCTTTTAAGTTATAATATTTAGAAACTTCCGCATAAGAAAAGGGTTTTGAACCAGTATGATTATTGGCGCCAACTTGATTCAAAGCACCATCAAACTGCGAATAGTAACTGTGTGAAAACGGAATATTAATATGACTTTCAAACTGTGGATTGTCAAATTTTTTATACTTGATGCTGTCTAATTCTGTAAGCTGTTTGTTGTTGGGTTTGTGAACGTTTGACTCCTTTTCGGCCAAAGCATCCGCATCTTTTTGTGCTTGCAAGTCGGCTGCGCTTTGCAAAGGAATGGCTATTTTGATAGTGTATTTGGCATATGTTGGTTTTCCGTTATACGTTGCCGGAGAAATCTTTGGCATTTTTGCAAATACTCTTTTGCTTTCGGCGACTAATGCTTCATCGATAGCATCAACATATTGCACTTTAAAATTTCCGGTATCATTCACTTCAAAAAGTACAATTACATTTCCTTTGAAATTATTTTGTTTCAGGTTTTCAGGCACATTAAAATTAGTGTACACAAAATCCTGCACTTGATTGTAAAAACAAGTTTCTAATGCTTGATACTGTAAGTTTTCGCAAGTCGGAAAAACAGGAAATCTTTCGGCAGCTTTTTGGGTAACCTGAGCATTAATTGTGCTTGTTAAAAAAAGCAGTACAAAAAAAGGTAGTATTTTCTTCATTTTCTCTAAATATATCGATTCAAGATAGGATTTTGTATTCATTCGATAAAAGTAAAAAAAAATCCCGTCTCGATATCATGCGAGACAGGACAATCTTTATTATTTATTTGTTTGCTATCTTATGTCTTTTAATTAAAACAAATAAAACTAAGGCCACTAATGCGCCGCTAAAATTTGCCAATACATCAAATATATCTGCATGTCTTGTCGTGGTGAATGTTTCCTGCAAAATCTCAATCAGTATTCCGTAGCAAAGTGAGCTTGTAACAACGAACACTATTTTCTTTAGTACTATTTCATTTAGCTTCAGCCAAAAATAATATCCCCAGAGCATTGTAAAAACAAAATGAAGCGTAAAGTGAACATATTTGTCAGCTCCTGAAACCCTAATGGCAGGCAAATTGGTGAACTTGAGCAAGCACAAAACAGCAATTAACAGCGTCCAACCTAGGGCTAAACTAAACGTAGCTTTTTTAAGCACCAATGAGTTGTTTGTAAGCATCACTCGAAAGTAATTCTTCTACTTCAGCGGCGTTTGAAATTTTGATTTTCACCATCCATCCTTTTCCATAAGGATCTGAATTAACATCTTCAGGATTTCTTTCTAATTCCTCATTAAACTCAATAATTTCTCCCGACATTGGTAAAAATAAATCAGACACCGTTTTCACTGCTTCAACGGTTCCAAAAACTTCGTCTTTGTCTAATGTTTGGTCTAAAGTTTCTACTTCAACATAAACAATGTCGCCCAATTCTTTTTGTGCAAAATCGGTGATGCCAACAGTTGCTATATCGCCATCAATTAAAACCCATTCGTGGTCTTTAGTATACTTTAAATTGCTTGGTATATTCATTTGATATTAAATTTAGACCGTAAAGATACCATTTGATATTGTAATTTTTATTGAAAAATACGGGTTAGTTTCCAAAATTATATCGCATAGTAAAACCAGCTCTAATGTTCGTTAATGGAAATGATGTAGAAATTACAGGTTTTGAGAATGAATGGTCATAGAAGAAAATTGCCGTCAAGTTTTTACTAAACGAATAATCGGCTGTTAATTTTGCTGACCAAATATTTTGTCCGCCTCCTAATTGATTGTTATCATAATCTAAATAACGTACAATGGTTTTATTGTTTCTATAGGAGAAATCAATTTTTAAATTGATATCACTCTTAATAATTCCGGTTGGATTATCCGCTAATTGCGAAGAAAAAATGACGTCTTTAAAGCGATATCCAACACCAACAATATATTCTTTACCTTGAACCTCTGTCAATAAATTATTGTCAAAACTCATCGATAAACTTCTGTCTTTTTTAATTTCTGCCAAAATTTTGAACGCATTTTTCATTTCAAAATCGATACGAATTAACGGATTGAATTGCTCTACTAAATTGATATTGGCAATAATTGTTTTGTTGTAGAAGTTCCCAATATTACCATTATCCTGTTGTACTGAAGAATTTGGATCATAATCAAGATTTGAACGGAAAGAGTTTATCGTATACGAAGCTCTGTAAGCATGTTGAATAGAGAAACGTTTGAACCTTTCTTTAAAGAATTTATAACGCATCAATCCGCTGTACTTAATTGTCCAGTTTGGAATTGGGAAGTTTCTAAAAGCACCTAAAGAAATATCTTTGGAAGTCTCACCCGCACCTGTTGTGTATAAACCTGTATAAGCTGCCAAGAAAGAGGGAATCAAAACGGCTTGATTGTTTTTACCGAAACCAATTGGGTAACCAAAGTTATTAGTATAAAAATTATAATTAGGATCTGTTGGTAGCGGAACCTGATTCGCTCCGTCTCCGTATGTTGGGAAATTTGGCCCACCATAATATTGTGTTGCTAATCTGTTGGCAATAATAATTCTGTTATCTCTAAAATCCTGAAAAGAGGAAGAGTAATTTTCATCACTTCCTTTAAAGGAAGTTTTTAGCATCACTGCAGAAATAGAGAAGTTTCCGAAGTTGTATGGCGATTGAGCGTGATAGTAATCTCCGTTTGCATCCGGAAGGTCAGTAGTATTGAATTGTTCCGAATAGTTATTAGCATACGTTCTGTCTGCACTTAAATCAATTTTAAAGTCGGGAAACAAATCAACATTAGCCGTAAGATTTAATGTTTTGGTTACAACTTGCGTATAGTTTTGATTAAATTCCGGATAGCTTGTCAACCAACCTCTTTTCGCAGCTTCATAACGAACGTCATCTTGTCCTCCAAAAACAAAACTTAGTGATGGTTTTGCCGAACCAAAGAAACCTAATCCAGGTAAGAATCCAGGAAGTACTGTTCCTTCGTTTTGAGTGTAGTTAATCTGAATGTTTTTTACACTTGTTAAAACGCCTTTCAATCCGTCTAAAAACACATTAGTTGTTTTGGCAGGTTGCGTTTTGACGCCGGTTATTTTTTCTCCTGGTTTTGGTAACGCAGCTGGTTTCTGAGCTGGTGCAGCAGGTTTTTTACCTAATCCAATATATTTATAAAAAGATTCCATGTTGAATGCCGTGTTCAAACGATGTGAACCAGCATTTTGAATGGTGTTTCCTAAATCATATCCATCAACTGAATTCATAGCTAATGAAGCTCTTTGCCAACTATAATCTCCGGTATACGAATAGGTCGATTTTACAAACGCCAATACTGGAATTTTGTTGATTGGCAATTCATAGTTAACAACAATTTGTTGGTTATGCTGATTTGGTGTTCCAATATTCCAAAAATCTGTCCAAATCGTATTGCTATTATCCGGAACGTTATTTTCATCTAAATAAGTACGAACAATATTGTGCGTCGATGCTGTAAAGTTTACTTTTAAAGCTTTTGTGAGGTTATAATTAAATCCGTATAGATAGTTGAACATATAATTTCTTCTAAACAATGGATCTAAAGCAATTCCGGCAACATCAACTTGTCTAAACTGCTGTTTGTTGTATTGTCTGATAATGTTACTGCTAAATGAAATACTTGCCGGCAGATAGTTGAAATTGAAATCACTAAGCATTTTCCAATACGAACTTTTCTTAAAGAACTTACTTTTCTTAAACGGTTCAATTGCTTTATTTTTGAAAGTATAGGTATAATCAACACTAGTATTTACTTGCTGATCTATATAATTTTCAATTTCGTAATTGTGCTTTTCAACTTGATTATAGGAATACGAAAGGGTTAAATTCTCAGGGTCATAAATGCGTTGCTTTTGTTCCGGAGCTCTGTCTTTTTTGACACCAATAAAGTTGATGCTTTTTCTTTTTGTAAAATCGATTGCTCGGTTTCTCATATTTTCTCTCTCAGCAGCATCCGTGGTATTGTCGATCAACTGTTGCAAACGAATATCCTGATTAAACGGATCATACTCCGGCGTAATTAATTCTTCGCCAACAGCATAATTGAATGGTAAATTAATACCCCATTTTTTTGGCAATAATTTCCCTAAACTAAGATTAGTAACAATATTATACTGCTGCATATCTTCTCTGCTTCTTTCTTGTGGTGCTTGTTCTAAAGCTCCAAAGCCAATGGTACTCATTCTTCCTGTAGCAGAAACTGTAGCAAAATCGGCTAAGTTCGTGTCCATATTTAAAACAGCTGCCATTCCGCCTTTGTTATTCAAATCGGCCATACGCAATTCGTTAAACCAAACCTCACCACGAACACTATCTGTATGATTATTTTTAATACCAACCATTAAGGTTCTTACCAAACCAAAATTTGGAGTTCCTTTAATTCCCAAACGTAAGTTTGGATCACCATCACCATCAGGAAGCGTGATGTCATCATCCGGATAGTAAATGCCATCAGGGAATGTCGTTAAATCGAGACCTAATGATTTAACTTTCATTTTAGTTAACAATGACAAATTTAGATTAATCTCATTAGCATCAGGCCAAATAGTTTCTGCTATTGATTCAGTATCTCCTGTTGGCACTCCTGGCGGAGTTACTTTAAGTGGAATTTCAACTTGATAAAAGTTATTGGTAAAGTCATTTCCAAAACGAATAAATGCCTTCATTTGATTATCCTGCAATGGTGTTCCGTCTGTTGGCAATGCCTCTGCATGTAAAAACATTTTCAACTTATTGTATTGACGCATGTCAACTTCAACATTTTTAAATACCGCTCTTGAATCGCCAACTTCTAATCCTCCTGTTCCTGCTGGTGTTCCGTTAACTCTTAACGAAAGTGATTGCTCATTTTGATTAATAACTTGTTGCCCGTTTTGAAGTTGCTCTCTAACAACACCAGGCGGTGTTACATAAGGAATAGGAACTCGCTGTGAGTTTTCTTGAATGTTAACTGACAACACATCAAAATTGGTATTATCAAGTGAAGGGTCATCTGCTGTTTGAAATGAATTCTCATAACGTCTCCATTCACCGCGAACTAAATCTAAAGCCCCAAAACGAACTGTAATTGGTTTGTCAAATCCCGTCATAAACATTCTCATAAAACGGATAGAACGAAAATCAGAAATACTACCAACAACTGAAGTTGGCTGCGATACCGGAATTTTAAATTGAATCCATCTTGCTTCTGTTGGATTTTGATTTCGAATATCTGAATCTCGAAGCGTGGTTGGAACAATATCTGTAATAAAATTGGATCCAACAACCATGTTCGGTTGCATATCAATTTTATACTCATAATAGGCATTTGAATAATTCATCGTGTTGTCACGATTTATATCTTCAACATCCGGAATCGTAGATGACCCTCTATTGTCATTTGAAACTCCAACTGGTGAGTTGCCTTCAACTCCATTATAATTTTTATAACGGTCAAAAATGGTTGAGCCCGTAGCACTTAAAAAATATTGATAATCATCCCCTGCAGGGTCAGCAAGACCTGCATATCCTCCAATTCCGGGAAGGTTTTGTTCAGCTGCATCTCCGATACCGTCAAATCCAACATCTTGAGCTGTTCTATTAGCTCCATCAACATCAAAAGCATAGATAAGTGATTGCGATGAAGGGACTTTACCCCAAATTGTAGTATTGGTTAACGATTGTGAAGCGCTGTTAGACGGCAATCCATTTTCATATTGCTTACGCTCATCTTTTAAAACGTCTTCTGATATTTCTCCCAGATTAAAATAAATTTGCCCTATGTTTGACGGGTTCGCAACAGCTGTTGGATTTCCCGGATCAAAATAAGGATCTAAAACCCAAAACTGAATATATTCAACATTACTTTGTTCAAAGTTTGTAGAGTTTATGGCACGCATAATTCCACCAAAATTTTCCCTGGCATCTCCCGTAGGTCCTGTACTAAATCCAGACGAAAGAGCTATTGGATTATAGTTATAAGGCCCTCTTTCCTCCGGATAATAGGTTAAATCTAAAGTATTAATTACCTGAGATTGTCCAACCTGAATGTCAGTATTAGGGTATAATTCACGGCTAAAAATCCTTCTCGTATTATTGGCAGAAATTCCATCCTGACCTATATCCCCTGGAGTTTGCACATAAAGGGTTGGGTCAATACTGTACCAGTTTAATTTGGCTCTTTTGTATCCATACTCTAAAGTAGTAGAAGCAGATCCAAAATCATTATAATAATTAGGATCACTAGTGATTGGCCTTTTTGGCACAGACGACAAACTCCAGGACTGAGCAGAACGCATATCAATGGTTGTTTGTGATCCTTCAAAATCGTCTACATAAACTGTTGGTTCCCCTTCAAACTGATCTGCTTTGGAAGCATCGGGTTTCAGGAAAGCCATTTCGCCACGTAAGGAGAAATTAGAAGGAACATCAGTATCTATATTCGGTAATTTATTAACCAATCGGGTTAAAAAAGGAACTTCGGTAGAATAATTGGCATTGAAACCAAAAATAGTATTGTTAACTGATTCTTGACCATAATTCGATTTACTCGTAAGTGGTCTTTCTGTCATTTTTATGTAGGTCGCACCTACTAATAATTTATCTGAGAATTTGTGTTCTACATTTATTCCCATAAATCTTCTGGTTTGTTGCCCAAAAGTGGAGTTGTTTTCCACGGAAACCTGAATTGGCGTATTAGATGCTTGTAACGAAGGATCCAAAATTTGAACTCTTCCAGCCTGATAATTCACACTATAATCAATTCCTTCCTGCAATACTCTTCCTCCTGCCGTAACCACAACTGAACCTCTTGGAACATTATAAGCTCCAATCGGAATTCCATCACCACCAGAAGATTTGAATCTTCCTCTTAATTGGAATTTATTTTTTTCAGCGTCTTGCAAAGCCGCCGCTTGTGTGCCGGCATACATGCTTCTGAATACATACTTTCTCTGATTAGCATTATAATCCGCAGTAGTTGGATCGCCATAATAGTTTTCGGATGGAAGCAAACGCAATTTTTCAAATAAGAGTTTACCAAACGGCTCAACTGTAGTAAATATAATTCGCCCATTTTGTTGATCAACTGTTAATCCCGGTAAAAAATCGAAAAAACCATCACCTCCAACTTGTGGGTCGTTATTGTAATTCAATTTATCAACATTGAAAACTTTTAAAAGTGGTGTTTCCGAAACATCATTTCCCGGTGGAGTTGTTGGACTTGTTGGAAAAGGTGTTCCTGCAACCGGACTAATATAATTAATCGGTGACGGATCACTATACAAAATGTTAAATCTGAAATCTTCCTGTTGTAATTGGTATCCGCCTTGAATTTGATAAATATTTTTCATCATCAAGTTCCAGATTGGTTTCTGAACATTGGTTAAATTACTCTTTAACATTTTCAGAATCAAACTCTGTGTGGATACTGATGCGTCATCAGGTGTTGTACCAGTAAGTACTGTAGAATCAACACCATCTGTTCCAAACTCTCCAACTTGATATACGTCATCACCAATAGTATACTGATACGCTACTGCTAATACTTCGTCATTAGCTAAACGTTGTTGCAACGAAATATAACCTAATTGTGGATTAAGTGTATACTCATTAGGTGCTAACTTTCTGGCATTTTCTAATTTGGAATAATCTGTTCCTTCGTCAACCGGATTGATATTATTAAAACCACCACTTGACGTGACAATATCTCGAATACTTGTTTTCAATAATCCGCCACCCGTAGTTATTAATTCTGGGTCATACTTATTATTGCTGTTATCAGAAGGTAAATCAGTTGCCGTAGGTGATAAGAAGAAGTTATTTGAAATATATTCAGTTGGATTTACAGCAACCACTCTACTGTTGTCGGTAAAATTAGACAACCTAGATTCACCTAAATCTTGTAGCGCAATAATATTTCTTAAGTTATTACTGGTGGTGCTTACACGATTTTGTCTGTTGGTTACCCAAACTTCAATCCTTGTAATTTGAACTCTACTTCTGATTACAGGATAATCTTTTAAGGCCTCATCGTATTTATTTCTAAAATACTGGGATAAGAAAAAATGTCTGTCAGAATCATAATCAAGGGCAAACATTTCAAAATCCTGAATGGTTCCGCCACCTTGAGCTGTAACTGATTTTGTTTGTGATTTTTGTTCAGAGAAAACTCCGGTTACTGTAGTTTTTCCAAATTGCAATTGAGCTTTTACTCCAAATAAACTTTGTGCTCCACGAATCAATGAATTTGAAAGTGGCATACTTACATTTCCAACTTCAATTTTCTGAATGATATCATCTTCCGTTGGTGCATATTCTAACTTGATAAGATTTTGAAAAGCAAAAGTTGATTCGGTATCATAATTGGCATTCACGCTCAATCGTGTCCCCACTTTTCCATTCAAACTCATACTGATTCTTTGGTCAAAATCAAAAGAAGTTTGTGATCTGTTTCTTGGTGAAAAAGCAGGATTGTCTTGCTTGGTATAGCGAACTCCTAAATCCATTTCAACAGAACCCGTAGGTTTAACATCAATTGTATTAGAACCAAAAATAGTTTCAAAGAAACTGGAATTGACATAATATCGAGGTAATAAATCCTTTTTCTTTGCTTCGCTTCCTTCTTTTTTACCATCAATTGCGTCTGATTTTTCTTTGAAATATTCGCGCATCGATTCACGAAGCACTAATTCTTCGTATTCTTGTGGTGTTAAAATTATTGGATAATTAATATTAAAACCATCCATTGTACTGGTATAGATATACCTATTTGTGGCTGGGTCATATGTATAAGCATTGACAATGCTATTTGGATTTTTTATTTCAACTTTACCGGTTGAATAACCTGTTGGTTCTGGATCGGTTGGTTTTGGTTCGGTTGGAGTTACTTGCGCAAAAACTGTAGCACTTAGCAACAAAATTAATCCTAAGACTAATTTTTTAAAGTTCAATATCGATTTTGTAAAGTATATTGTTTCCAAGAATTATAAATTTTTTAACGCTTGTTTGATTATTGTTTCAACTCCGGCTTCTGGGTTTTCTCTTATGATTTTATCCACCACTTTTTCGGCATTTTTCCTAACGTAACCCAAAACCTCCAAAGCAGATAACGATTCTTCTCTACTAATATTGTGTTGCGAGGTGGAAATTTCGCTTAAATCATAGATTTTTAACACTTTTTCTTTCAAATCAAGTATCACACGCTGGGCAGTTTTGCTTCCAATTCCTTTTATAGATTGAATGGTAACAACGTCTGCGCTAGCAATAGCATGTATTATCTGTTTTGGATCTAATGATGATAGCATTGTTCTTGCGATACTAGCTCCAATTCCTGATACTGATAATAATAATTTAAACAATTCTCTCTCAGATTTTTCTACAAAACCAAACAGAGAATGCGCATCTTCCTTAATTTGAAGAAACGTAAACAATTTGATAAAATCGGCATTGGGAAGTAAAGAAAAAGTATGCAACGAAATATTAATATGATAACCAATGCCATTGCAGTCAATTACTACTTCAGTAGGTGATTTTTCAATTAACTTTCCTTGAATGTGTGCAATCATTTTTTACTAAAATCTATTTCAAATATAGCAAAATTCTTTAATTGAAAGAATGTCTTTGCAATATCTGTACAATAATACAAAAACTATTTGGCAGACATCTTTTTTCTTTTCTCTTTTTCTTGTGCATCAACCACGGCAACGGCAACCATGTTCACCATTTCTTCTACGCTTGCGCCAAGTTGGAATATATGAACTGCTTTTTCCATTCCCAACATTATTGGTCCGATAGAATCCACTTTGTCCAATTCTTTTAGAAGTTTATAGGTAATATTTGCAGCTTCCAGGTTAGGAAAAATCAAGGTGTTGACTTTCTTCCCTGCCAGTTTTGAAAAAGGGAATTTAGCTTTCAACATCTCGGCGTTTAAGGCAAAATCAGATTGTATTTCACCATCGACAACTAAGTCCGGATAATATTTATGTAAATAAGCCACAGCCTCTCTCACTTTGTTAGCACTTTCATGTGATGACGATCCAAAATTTGAAAAAGAAACCATTGCGATTACTGGTTCCATTCCAAACATTTTAACCGTTTTGGCAGTCATTAAAGCAATTTTTGCCAATTCATCTGCAGTCGGATTTGGATTGATCGCCGTATCTGATAAAAACATGGGTCCGCGATTGGTCATCATCATATTGGCAGTTGCAATTAAAGTAATTCCCGGAGCTTTGCCAATCAATTGCATCAATGGTTTCACTGTTGATGGATAACTTCTGGAATATCCGGAAACCATGGCATCAGCATCGCCTTCATTCACCATCATTGCGGCAAAATAGTTCCGTTCACGCATCCATTTTTGAGCATCGAGTAACGAAATTCCTCTACGCTGTCTCGACTTCCAGTAAATTTCAGCATATTTTAATCGTCGTTTGTCTTCTTCTTTGTCTTTTGGATCAAAAATAGGCACATCAGCATCAAAACCTAATTCTTCTTTAAGTTCCAAAATAACATCTTTATTTCCTAAAAGTATCGGATGAGCAATACCTTCTTCGTACGCAATTTGGGCTGCTTTCAATACATCCAAATGATCTGCTTCAGCAAAAACCACACGTTTTGGTTCGGTTCTTGCGCGATTGGTTAACAAACGAACCATTTTATTATCAGACCCAAGGCGCTCTAATAACTCTTCTTCATATTTCTCCCAATCGGTAATCGGATGTAGCGAAACTCCAGATTCTATGGCTGCTTTTGCAACTGCTAATGGAACTCTTGCAATCAATCTTGGGTCAAATGGTTTTGGAATAATATACTCTTTCCCAAAATTTAATTTGGTTTCACCATAAGCAATATTTACTTGCTCAGGAACGGATTCTTTGGCCAATTCTGCTAAAGCAATTACCGCTGCTTTTTTCATTTCTTCGTTAATCTTGGTCGCTCTAACATCTAAAGCACCACGAAAAATATAGGGAAACCCAAGCACATTATTTACTTGGTTAGGATGGTCAGAACGACCCGTTGCCATGATAATATCTCTTCTGGTTTTAATCGCTAAATCATAATTTATTTCCGGATTTGGGTTTGCCATTGCGAAAACGATTGGATTTTTTGCCATTCCCAATAACATGTCAGGCGTAACAATATCTCCGGTTGACAATCCGACGAAAACATCAACTCCAGTCATTGCTTCAAGTAACGATGGAAAGTCTTTATCAGTAGCATATTTTCTTTGTTCTTCCGAAATTTTTGGGTCGTCTTTTTTAAGCGCTCCTTTGCTATTAAACATAACAATATTTTCCTGCTTTACGCCAAACGAAACATACAGATTAGCGCAAGCAATTGCCGCAGAACCTGCACCGGAAATAACCATTTTTACTTCATCCATTTTCTTTCCGGCCAATTCAACTGCATTTAGTAAAGCTGCTGCCGAAATAATAGCGGTTCCGTGTTGGTCATCGTGCATTACCGGAATATTCAGTTCTTCAACTAAACGTCTTTCAATTTCAAAAGATTCAGGTGCTTTAATATCTTCCAGGTTGATTCCACCGAAAGTCGGCGCTATGTTTTTTACCGTTTCTATAAACGCATCGACATCTTTTGTTCCAACTTCAATATCAAAAACATCAATATCGGCGAAGATTTTGAAGAGCAATGCTTTTCCTTCCATCACGGGTTTTGAAGCTTCGGGACCAATATCACCTAGACCTAAAACGGCAGTTCCATTACTGATTACAGCAACCAAATTTCCTTTGGAAGTATATTTATAAACATTGTTTACATCTTTGGCAATTTCCAAACAAGGTTCGGCAACGCCAGGAGAATAAGCTAATGACAAATCTCTTTGGGTTGCATATTTTTTGGTTGGCACCACTTTAATTTTTCCGGGCGTGGGTTTTGCGTGGTATAAAAGCGCTTCTCTACGTTTACTATCTTTGTGCATCGTCTTTATTTTGATAACTACAAAGGTAGAAGACTGAATGTAAAAAGGAAATTTTTAGTGGTTTCTTTTTGCACAACTGACAAACAAAAAAGCCGTAATTTATCATTACAGCTTTTCAGCAATCTAACTAACTATATTTCTGAATGGCGTTTAATCCTGTATTAACTCTTTGATGTTAATGTTATCGGGCAATCGCCCAACATTTTGTAGTTTTATGGCGGCTAATTTTTGGGCAACCGCCATGGTATCTTCTATGTTTTTCTGATGCAATTGGGCATATAAAAATCCGGTCCAGAAAGCATCGCCTGCGCCTGTAGTATCTTTTACTTCGTCAATAGGAATGGCTTTTTGAAAAAAAACTCCTTGATTAATATCTGAAACTACAACACCGCTTTTTCCTTTGGTAAGGCAAATGGTTGTGGCACCTAAACTGTGGAAATATTCAAAAATATATTCTTCCGATTTGACGGCAGCAAAAAGTCGGTAACAATCGTCTTCACTGAGTTTTACTAACGGGTCGTTAGACAAATATTCTTTAAGCACTTTTTTAGCTTCTTCTCTGTCGGGCCAAATGCGTTCTGAGAAATTGATATCGATACTCAGCTGCAATCCTAATTCTTTGGCTTTCTTGGCTCGATTTAAAATGGTCTGCCTTGCCGGATTTTTGCTCAATGCAAAACAAGTGGTGTGAAATATTTTGGCATCCGCTATGACTTCATCTGGCAATTGGCTTTCGTATATTTCGCAATCTGCTTGGCGATAGGGAATAAAATCGGGCGTTTCTGTTGACTTCGACACAAAAATTACCGAGGTTGGCACTGTTTCCGATTTTCCGATATGTGAAGTGTTCACATGATTGGCTTTTAATTTTCGAATAACATAATCGCCCAAACCATCTTGACCGCAAGAAGCCACGAGCACGGAATTCAACCCCAAACGCGAAGCATTCACAGCTACATTCGTTGGTGAACCGCCTAAAAAACGATGATAGTCTTTGGTTCTATTGATGGGTGTATTGACTTCGTGGCCAATAAAATCTATCAGTACCTCGCCTATGCTAATGATGTCTATTGATTTCAATTAAACTAAAATTTTAAAATTATAATGTAATGATTGATGCACTAAAACCGCTGCTGCTGCACTCCAAGCGCAAAGAGAAACCCCATTGGGTTCAGTGGTTTTGGTATTGAAATTTTCATAAAACGAAAAGTCTTTTTTGGCATTGGCTTCATTTATTTTTTCCAAAATAGCGATTGCTTTTTGCCTTTCAAATTTTGACAACAATGCCAATCCGAAAAAACCATTGACCATAGGCCAACTTCCACCATTGTGGAATTCATAAGGATAATTTCGAAATTCATATTTGCAATTATTTTTGAGTAAATGCCAATATTCATCGGTTTCAAAAACTGGTGGCCAAAAAGCAGGCAACAATCCTAATTGAGTTTCTGATGCGAGAGTATTAGCATAGTTCAACATCTTATTTTGGAATTCGCTTGAACCAATGTTTAGCAATAACGCCAACGAATTGGCGAAAGCATCAAATTGGGTTTTATAGCCCGAAGGAGAGAACGAGCAGGGCATGTAGTCTTGAAAATTGACTTCCTTATAGGCTCGCTCGTGGTATTTCTCACCATTTGTATCAGGCATGAAATTGATTTCAATTTGCGTGGTTATTTTTTCGATTTTATCAGTGATGGCTTCACTTTTTACAAAATAATTATAACTTTTTAAAGCCCAAATCCTAAGCAATTGGTCGTATAAAACATAGCCATCGGTAATGTATTCATCTGCCCAATTCCCTGAAAGAGGTACATATAAAAGATGCTTGTTGTTGAATTCCCATGCCTCTAAAAGTTCAAAACATTTTTCAATTTCCGAATTGTATTTTGATATAAACGAAACATCACATTTGTAATAGGCATATTGACAAACGCCAATGATGAACCAAGTCACGGCATCTACTCTTCCGGCTAAACCGCCATAACTCACCTCACTTTTTTCATCTATTATCAAGACATTTGAAGGAATCTTTCCGGTTGGATGTTGGTTTTTTGCCAACGTTTCTAAAGTGTTTTTAAAAGTATTTATTAATTTCTCGTCGTCTGAAGCTAAGGCTGCCAAACCGCAAATCACACCGTCTCTTGCCCAAACCCGTTTGTAATTGGTAGTGCTTACCGCGCTGGCTAAAAAACCATCGGGTGTGGAAACATAACCTAATAATTCAATGGCTTTATGGTAGGCTGTATTATTCACTAATTGCTTGTTTTTTAGTTGATATAAAAAGGGTCAAAACCGCACTGATTACCAATAATACTCCGGCGAAAGTGATGGCTAATCGGGCATCATTGTGCAAAAAATGCTTCATGATAAATCCAAAAGTGATGGTTTGGATAAACATTGGAATGACAATCATCATATTGATAATGCCCATGTAAACTCCGTAACGTTCCTTTGGAATATTGGCAACGACCATCAAATAGGGAATGCCCATCATGCTGGCCCAACCAATTCCAAATCCGGTAATGGCGGGGAATAATAAATATTTATTATGAATATGAGGAAATACTAAAAATCCAATAGCGGCCAATAGTAAACAACCGAAATGCACATACTTTGGCGAATATTTTTTGGCGAAATAAACCAAGGAAAAGGCACATAAAAAAGTGACTATGTTGTACCAACCATTAACCAAACCTGTCCAACTAACAGCTTCTCCGTACAATTTCATATCTTTTTCCGGGCTTGTATTCCATACCGAGAGCGCTATGCTTTTGGAGGAGTTTTGCCAATAACAAAAAAGAGCGTACCATTGAAACAAATAGACTAAAGCCAATTGCCACATTACTTTAGGCATGTCTTTTACGGCTTTTGCTATATCAATAAAAGGCGTAAAAAGACTGATGCGTTCGGATTTGATTTTTTGCAGCTCTTCTTCAGTTGGAGGAATTTCTTTTGTGGTGTGAGAACTCCACCACACCGAAGCAATCGAGCAAACAGCACCTAAAAAGAACGAAGCAAAAACCCAAGTAGGCAATTTGCCAGTCGTTCCAATAAAAATTAACGGGAAAATAAAAAGTGAAATATTGGCTAAAGTTTGTCCGAATCCGGTAAAAAAGCTTTGCGCCTGAAAACCCATTGGCTGTTGCGATTCGTCTAATTTATCGGCGATAAAAGCGCGATACGGTTCCATAGCCGTGTTGTTTCCTGCATCTAAAATCCAAAGTAATCCAGCTGCCATCCACAAAGAACTACTAAACGGGAAAGCAAAAAGTGCTAAGCTGCAAATCAAAGCTCCGATTAGGAAAAATGGTTTTCTTCTTCCGCCCAATCTTGGTGACCAAGTTTTATCACTCAAGGCGCCAATAATCGGTTGGATTAACAATCCCGTTAATGGACCGGCTAAGTTAAGCAAGGGAATTTGATCAGGATGAGCTCCTAAAAAATCATAAATAGGATTAACAGCACTTTGTTGCAACCCAAAGCTATATTGAATGCCAAAAAAACCAACATTCATATTGATTATTTGCCAAAAGCTTAGGTGTGTTTTTTTGCTCATGATTTTAATTTAATTTCTTTAGAAACTCTTCAAAAGGAATGTTATTGGTAAAAATCACGCCTTGTTTATCGATTACCGGAATTGACAAATTATTGGAACTGACATTCGCTTTTTTGAGTTTAAAAAGCATTTCTTTTAGGGCCTCTTGGCTTTTGTCTATATCATAAAAGAGGAACTCAATGTTGTTTTCTTTCAGGTATTTTTTAGTATCCGTACAATGATGACATTCGTCACTTCCATAGACAATCATTACTGCTTTTTCAGGTTTTGTTTCGTCTTTGGTTTTGTTTTCCTGAGCCAACGCATTCGCATTGAAAAACAACATAAAAAGGAAAAGAAGGCAGGCTGATTTTTTCATTAGAATAGAATTTGATTAAATATAAAAATTCTTTTGCTTTAAAAACAATTCCCATACCATATAAACTACGGTATAGGAATTACTCAAATTAAACATGAAAAGGTTGTTTAGAACTTGTAAGACAACGCCATAGAAAGTGATCTTCCCGGCAATGGTCTTGCTCTAACGATATTAGTGGTATTGGCTGTTATACTTCCTTCTTCAGCTTCTGTAATGGCTAAAGTGTTTAATAAATTATTACCGGCAAGGTTTAGTGATAAGCCTTTGGTAATTCCGAATTCTACAAATCCGTTTACGATTACAAATCCATTCATTACTAACTCATTGCTGTCTTGTGCATACGCTTTAGTTTGACCAATAAAGCTCAATCCTAGTGTATTTTTACCTTGAGAGAATTTATAGGTTGGAATGAAGTTGTACATCATTTTAGGTTGTCTTCTTGGTTCGTTTCCATCATTAGCTCCTGAAGTTACTTCGGCTTTAGTATAGGTAAATCCACCGCGTAAGTTCAAATCGTTATTTACGTTGTATGAAGTTTCTAACTCAAGACCCATTGATTTGTAATCATTTTCGATGATGCTGTTTGAAGTCGCTTCAAATCCGCCTTCTTCTTTAGTGGTTGAGCTAAATAAAGTGGCATAAACATAACCTTTAGAGAATTTTCTTTTGTATCCTAATTCCGCTTGGGCTAAATAATCTAAAGAGTTGATTTTGTCTCCATCCAAATAATCTAATCCTGCGAATAAAATTCTGTCCGCTTTGGCAGAAGCACCTTTACTGTAACGAACGAATACTGATTGACGAGCGTCTAATAAATAATTTCCGCCTAAAGTATAAGAAACATAATCATAGTCATAATCAACTGCGGTTGTATTGGCTGTGTTGATAGCTGAAACGCTAGATTCAGGTGCAGAGATTACATTGTCATTGTTGATGTCAAAAACCGTTTGAGACGAACCTGCAAACGAACCGTTTACTTGTCCCATATCGAAACGAATACCACCTTCTAATGAAAGTTTGTCTGATGCATCAAATGAAATATTAGCATAAGGTGCAGACACATTGTATTGTGTATCATAATTTCTGGTACAACAGTTACCCCAAGCCGGAACGCCATAAGCGTACAATCCGTTTTCAGAAAGTAAATTTCCGCCAGCATCAGTAACATTGATTAAACGCGGATTATCATCCGACACTTCTTGTAGATAAGAATTCCACAACCATGACATTGAAATATTTTGAATCGATTTGAAATAACCTGCTGTTAAACCGAATTTATCAAACTTCTTGGTGATTCTTAAATCGTTCATGAAGTTATTGAAATCATTTAATTGTGTATCAAACATGTGAATTCTTGAAACCAATCCATTTGAGTTATTAAATGGAGTTCCGTCATTAGCATAGGTCAAAGTTGAACCAGCTCCGAAAGAGTTGGCTATTGTTGCTGCCGCAGAAACTTCTGCCGGGAATGGCGCGATGAATTGTCCGCTGTTAGAAGAGAATCTCCCGTTGTTGCTTACTTTCCAACCATCAGCTAACTCAAAGTTCATCGAAGCACCAATTGTTTTAGAAACCGGATGCATACCGTCAGACACATCTCCTCTTCTCACATTGCCATTGCCATCTAAACCAACATTATGTTTTAGATAAATAGATTGTTGTGTTCCTGAAGTAGCATCATATCCTCTGACGTTGCCCCAATTTGGACTAGAATTACTTCCGGTTACTTGCACTGGCATTGGCATATAGGCTGCTGCTCTGTCATTTAAGAACTTCGCATAAAAAGTCACGGAACCGTTTTCGAATTCTTTGGTAACATTCATTTTAAATTGACCTCCATTATTGGCTGTAAATCCCGGACTTCTAACGCCTTCACCAGTTCTGTAGAAACCACCGGCATGAAAATATAATCCATCTCCGATTTTGGCTCCGTATTCTAAATCTGTTCTGAAATCATTGTAGTCTAATCCAAAGCTGGTTACCATACTTCCGCCTTCGGTTTTGCCGGTTTTGCTGATAAAGTTGATGATTCCACCCGGAGAATTGGAAGAAAGTGTAGAAGCAGAACCTCCGCGAATCGCTTCAATTTTGGCAATATTTCTGTCGAATCTCGTAAATATATCTGCCGTTGCAAAGGCGATATCGCCAAATAGTAATACCGGCAATCCGTCTTCTTGCAGTTGTAAATATTTAGAACCGCCGGAAGAAATTGGCACTCCACGAACCGAGATGTTGGCATTTCCTTCACCTCCTGAAGATTCTGAACGAATCCCCGGAATGGTTCTGAAGATTTCGGCCGTTGATCTTGGTGCTGATTGCTCTACTTGTTTCACATCTAAAGTGGTGATGGAAACACTGGATTTGATTTTGGCTCTCGGATTAACAACACCCGTTACAACCACTTCATCCAATGTTTTAGAATCATCTTGCATTTGGAAATCCAAATTGGTATTCCCACTTACTGTTGTGGTTTTCTTTTCGGTCGCAAAACCGATGTAAGATACCGTCACTGTAGCTGCACCATCAGTTAAACCTGAGAAAGTGTAAATACCATCGGCATTGGTGGCAGTGGATTTAGATCCGCTACTCAATACTACATTGGCGCCAACTACTGCTTCGCCTTTGGTATCGGTAACTTTTCCAGTTAAACTACTGCTTTGTGAAAAAGAGAGATTGAATAGCATTAACGCCATAAAAAACAACATCTTTTTCAAAAATAAAGTACTTTTTTTCATTTTTTGTGATTTGTTTGATTAGTAATTTTTGTTGGTTTATTTTTCGAAATTATATTTTTAGTTAACAAAAAATTAAGAATTCATTACCGAAATCGTTTTCGAAAGTACCGAAAACGTTTTCGATACAAGATTGGATTTTTTTTATGATATTTGTTAAATGAGAGACATTACTTTGAAACAAATTGCTGAAACCTTAGGAATATCTATTACTACGGTATCCAAAGCGTTAAAAAACTACCCTGATGTTAGTCCGAAGACGAGAAAAGCGGTTTTAGATTTAGCACAATCTTTAAGTTATACTCCTAATAGTTTTGCCGTAAACCTAAGAACCAAAGAATCGCGCACCATTGGATTGATTATTCCGGAAGTGGTGCATCATTTTTTCTCCAATGTCATTAATGGTATTATTGATGAAGCAGAGAAAAATGGTTACTTGGTAATTATACTCCAATCGAATGAATCTTTGGAAATGGAGAAAAAGCAAGTAGAGCTTTTGATGAATAAAAGAGTCGATGGCATTATCATGTCGCTTTCGAATGAATCAAACGACGACGAGCATATCAAAGATATTCTTCGCAAAGAAGTTCCTTTTGTGATGTTTGACAAAATTTCCAAATTGATTCCGTGTTCAAAAGTGATTATTAACGACCAAAAAGCGGCTTTCAATGCGGTAGAACATTTGATTCAAAAAGGGTGTAAAAAAATTGCTCACATTCGCGGACCTGTGAATCCTCAAAATGCGATTGATAGATTCTTGGGGTACAAAAAAGCGTTGGAGAAAAACAATATTCCCTTTGACCCAAAACTGGTTTACACATGTAAAAATGTGACTTTTGAAGAAGGATTGGAATTTGCCAAACAAATAGCGGCAGAACATCCTGATGTAGATGGCATTTTTGTGATTACCGATTTGGTTGCCGTTGGAGTTTTAGCTTATTTTAATGAAGTAGGTATCAAAATTCCCGAACAAGTAAAAGTCATTGGATTCAGCAATTGGTTCATGTCGAAAGTAATTACCCCAAAATTGAGTACCGTTGACCAACCGAGTTTTGAAATGGGTGTTCAATCTTTTAAATTATTGTTGGAAGAAATTAACAATAAAAAAGAGTTGCTCCCTTTTCAACCTAAAACTATAGAATTAGAAACGAATATTATTGAAAGAGAGTCTACTTTAGAAAATTGATGTTTCTTTTCAATCCTTCGAACTTTGTTCTTTTAACTGCGGAGTTTTTAAATACTTTTTTAAAAGTGTCTTCGGTGATTTCTTTCCAATCTTTTTTTGTCATCGAAAGTAATTCGGTTTTTGGATTAAAAAGAGGTTCACTATGTGCTTTTGAAAATTTATTCCAGGGACAAACATCCTGACAAATATCACAGCCAAACATCCAGTCGTCCATTTTGCCTTTCATTTCCAACGGAATATTTTCTTTGAGTTCGATAGTGAAATAGGAAATACATTTGCTCCCGTCAACTACGTAAGGCGCAACTATTGCTTCGGTTGGACAAGCATCAATGCAAGCCTTACAGGTACCACAATGGTCGGTTGTTGCATAATCATATTCCAAATCTAAATCAACTACCAATTCAGCTATAAGATAAAAAGAACCTATTTGTTGGGTTAGCAAATTGCTGTTTTTCCCAATCCAACCCAAACCGCTTTTGGCTGCCCATGCTTTATCTAAAACCGGTGCTGAGTCGACAAAAGCACGTCCAGAAACTTCTCCGATTTCGGTTTGAATGCTGTGCAATAATTCCTTTAATTTTTCTTTGATGACAAAATGATAATCTTGACCGTAAGCGTATTTTGAAATCTTATAACTATCCGTGTTTTGTGTTTCGGATGGATAATAATTCAGCAGCAATGAAATCACGCTTTTGGCATCATCAACCAGCAACGTTGGATTCAACCGTTTATCGAAATGATTTTCCATGTACTTCATTTCGCCGTGATGATTTTGATTTAGCCAATGTTCTAATCGCGGTGCTTCTTCTTCTAAAAAACCAGCTTTGGAAATTCCGCATGACAAAAAACCGAGGCGTTTGGCTTCTGTTTTAATAAGTCGAGAGTATTTTTCTTTATTATTAAACAATTAATGATTTTAAAAAATTAAACCATTAAGGCATTAAGTTTAGTTAAGATAATTCAAACTTAATTTTCTTAATGGTTGAAAAATTAAAACAATCCTCCTTGAATGTTAGTTTTAATTTTCCCCAAATGTTTATACGCTTTCTCAGTAACTTCTCTTCCTCGTGGCGTTCTGATGATAAAACCTTCCTGAATTAAAAACGGTTCGTAAACTTCTTCAATGGTTTCTCCACTTTCGGAAACGGCTGTAGCCAATGTTGACAAACCGACTGGTCCGCCTTTGAATTTATCGATAATAGTAACCAAAATTTTATTGTCCATTTCATCCAAGCCATGAGCATCGACATGTAATGCTTTGAGGGCATATTTTGCTATCTCAATATCAATTTTACCATTGCCTTTTATTTGAGCAAAATCACGAACACGACGCAAAAGTGCATTGGCTATTCGTGGTGTTCCTCGACTTCTACCTGCAATTTCAATAGCGGCTTCCATTGTTATTGGCATTTTTAAAATACTGGAACTACGTTGGACAATTGTAGTTAATAATTCGGTGTTGTAATATTGTAATCGGCTTTGAATTCCGAAACGGGCTCGCATTGGTGCCGTCAATAATCCGGAACGGGTGGTTGCGCCAACAAGTGTAAACGGATTTAAATTGATTTGAACGGTTCTGGCATTTGGCCCGGATTCAATCATAATATCAATTTTGAAATCTTCCATCGCGGAATATAAATACTCTTCCACAACCGGACTTAATCGGTGGATTTCATCAATAAACAAAACATCTCTTTCCTCAAGATTGGTTAGTAATCCTGCTAAATCTCCGGGTTTGTCTAAAACTGGTCCGGAAGTAATTTTAATTCCAACGCCTAGTTCGTTAGCCAAAATATTAGCCAACGTAGTTTTTCCTAATCCTGGTGGACCGTGAAACAAAGTATGGTCGAGCGCTTCACTTCTTTGATTGGCGGCTTCCACAAATACTTTTAGATTATCCAACACTTGTTCTTGTCCTGTAAAATCATCAAAAGATAAAGGTCTTAACTTTTTTTCAAGGTCAAGTTCTTCAGGATTAAAACTGGAATTAGTTGGGTCGAGATTTTCGTTCATATTACAAATATATAACAAAGTTGAGTGCAAATAAAAATGCCTTTCGATAGGAAAGGCATTTTACTGTTTTATACTAATGAATTAATGATGTAACTGTTCTTCACCTGGTTTCATTGGAACATTTTGAGGAACGAAATCATCATCATGTCCTGGTTTGCTATAATCATATGGCCATCTGTGTACATGAGGAATTTCACCTTCCCAGTTTCCATGAATATGTTTAATTGGCGCTGTCCATTCTAATGTATTCGATTTCCATGGATTTTGAACTGTTTTCTTACCGTAGAAAATGCTACTAAAGAAGTTATATAAAAATACTAATTGGAAAGCTCCACCAAATAAAGCAAAACATGTGATTATTACATTCACATTTTGCAAATCGTCAAACAATGGGAAGTTAGTATTGGTATAATATCGTCTTGGTAAACCTGCCATTCCTATAAAGTGCATTGGGAAGAAAACTCCGTAAGCAGAGACTGCTGTTACCCAGAAGTGAACATAACCTAAATTTTTGTTTAACATTCGTCCGAACATTTTTGGAAACCAATGGTAGATTCCGGCAAACATTCCGTAAAGAGCAGAAATACCCATTACTAAGTGGAAGTGTGCCACAACAAAATACGTATCGTGGACGTTAATATCCAGCGTACTATCTCCAAGAATAATTCCTGTTAAACCTCCAGTAATGAAAGTAGAAACCAATCCGATAGAGAATAACATTGCAGGGTTTAACTGCAAGTTCCCTTTCCATAAGGTTGTGATATAGTTAAATGCTTTTACAGCAGATGGAATCGCAATCAATAAAGTTGTAAAGGTAAATACAGAACCTAAGAATGGATTCATGCCTGAGATAAACATGTGGTGTCCCCAAACGATAGTTGATAAAAATGCAATTGCAATAATTGACATAATCATTGCTCTGTATCCAAAGATTGGCTTACGGGAATTTGTTGCTATAACTTCGGAAGTGATTCCAAGTGCTGGCAATAAGATAATGTATACTTCTGGATGTCCTAGGAACCAAAATAAATGCTCGAACAATACTGGAGAACCACCTTGATAATGTAATACTTCACCAGCAATATAAATATCCGATAAGAAGAAAGAAGTTCCAAAACTTCTATCCATAATTAACATTAAGGCAGCTGATAGTAAAACCGGGAATGAAATAACACCAATAATAGCAGTGATAAAGAAAGCCCAAATTGTTAGTGGCAATCTTGTCATTGACATTCCTTTTGTTCTTAAATTAATTACGGTTACGATATAATTTAAAGATCCTAATAAGGAAGCTGCTATAAATATAGCCATAGAAACTAGCCATAAAGTCATACCGGTTCCTGAACCTGAAATTGCTTGTGGCAATGCACTTAATGGTGGATAAATAGTCCATCCGGCACTTGCTGGCCCTGATTCTACAAAAAGTGAACTAACCATCACAACACTAGAAAGAAAAAACAACCAATAAGAAATCATATTCAAAATTCCGGATGCCATGTCTCGTGCTCCAATTTGTAGCGGAATCAATAGGTTACTAAACGTACCACTCAAAGCTGCTGTAAGTACAAAGAAAACCATTATGGTTCCGTGAATTGTAATTAAAGAGAGATACGCTTCGTTTGTCATCACTCCATTTGGAGCCATTTTTTCTCCTAGAAAAAAGCTAAATACTTTGAATGATTGTTCAGGCCATGCCAATTGCAATCTAAAAAGCAAAGACATACCAACTCCAATAACTCCCATAATAATACCAGTAATTAAATACTGCTTGGCAATCATTTTATGGTCAATACTAAAAATATATTTAGTAATGAAGGTGTCTTTATGGTGGTGTTCGTGATTGTGACTTTCGTCGTGATTGTGAGCTTCTGCTGACATAATAGGTAAACTTTAAATTTTATAAATTATTTCATTTCTGCCTGGGCAACTACAGTAGTGTCTTTGCTCATTGCATTTGTTGAATCCTTTGTTTGTGTTGCTCCAGCTTCAGTTGCTTTTGCTTCTGCAACTGCATTTTTGACCGCTAATACAATAGTTTTTGGCGAATTTTCTTTTAACCATGCTTTGTATTCTTCTGGTGTGTCAACAACAATTTTCATTTGCATATTGTAATGAGATGCACCGCAAATTTTGTTACACAACAATAAATAATCAAAGGTGTAAGGATCGAGAGCTGGTTCACCTTTGGCAACTAAATCAACACTTTTCTTAGCTCTGATATTATTGATGTTGGCAACCTTTTCAACCATATTCGGGTTTTCTCTCATTTCAGCAGTAGTAAGTGATGGAATGAATGAGAAGTTGGTTACCATACCCGGAACACAGTTCATTTGGGCTCTAAAGTGTGGCATGTAAGCAGAATGCAATACGTCTTGTGAGCGCAATTTGAATATAACTCTTGTTCCTTTTGGGATATGTAATTCCGAGGAAGTAAAGTCATCCTGTGCATTTGGATCTGATAAATCTACTCCTAAATTATTTACACCTTCAATATATCTTACATTGGCTTTCCCTAATACATCGTCTTTACCAGAATATCTTGCTTCCCATTTAAATTGTTGTGCGTACAATTCGATAACAATCGCATCTTTTTCATCTTTTTCATCCACAAACATAATATTTGTCCAAGCATACAATCCGTAAAGAATTAATACTGCTAAAACAATAGCTGGAATGACGCTCCAGATAAATTCTAATTTATTACTATCTGCAAAATAAAGCGCTTGCTGTCCTTGTCTTCCTCTGTATTTGAAGGCAAAGTAATGCAATAAGGCTTGTGTAATAGTTTGTACGATGAAGATAAGAAGCATAGTGATAACCATCAGATTATCAAGTTGCGGTCCGTGTTCCGAGGCTGAATCACCAATTAAAGGGAATTTTCCATAATAAACAAGACACCAAATTGTTGTCAGGTAAATGAAAACCAAGAAACCAAACATCAAGTAACCATTTACTTTATTATCATTATCAGTTGCAACGGGACTGTCATTAACAACTACTCCGACTTGTGTTAAGTCGAATATCTTTGTTAACTGCCACAAGGCTACTGCCAATAAAACTACAACTATAAGTACCAAAAGAGTTGTCATTTGTAATTTACTTTAAATATTAATAATGAAAATGTTTACTTTCTTCAATGAAAGGATTACGTTTTGGAACCAAAGGTGCTTTTGTTAAAGCGTCGAATACCACGTAAATGAATAATCCAAAGAAAAATAATAGCGCTGATACTTCAGGAATTCCGATAAACCATCTGTCTCCAACTGTTCCCGGCATAATCATATTGAAGAAATCGATATAATGTCCAGCTAAAATTACGATCCCACCCATAACAACAATCCAATAAATACGTTTGAAATCGGTATTAATTAAAAGTAAAATTGGGAATACGAAATTCATGAAAAACGCACCAAAGAATGGTAAGTTATACAGTTCAATTCTTGTTTTGAAATACGTAACCTCTTCTGGAATGTTAGCATACCAAATCAACATAAATTGGGAAAACCATAAGTAGGTCCAAAAAACGCTAATACCAAACATAAATTTTGACAAATCATGAATATGGCTAGAATTTACATTTTCTAAATATCCTTTAGATTTTAAATAAATCGTTACCAGTTGAATCACAGTAATACCACTTACAAAGAAGCTGGCAAAAACATACCATCCAAAAAGTGTACTGAACCAGTGAGGATCTATAGACATAATCCAATCCCAAGCCATAATAGATTCAGAAACTATGAAGAATACTAAAAATGCCGCTGACATTTTGAAGTTCTTTTTGTAGAAAACATCATCATTAGCTTCGTCTTGAGCCAAGCAATTTTTTCTAGATAAATAACGGTATACATTCCAACCTAACAAGAATATCGCTGCTCTAGAAATCCAAAAAGCAAAATTCAAATAGCCTGATTTACCTGCGATTATTTCGTCATAATTAGGACTAGTTGGGTCCGTAACTCCCTCTTTCATCCACACAAATAAATGGTTAAGATGGAATCCGGATACTAATAAAAATACAAAGAAGATAATCGATATTACTGGTAAGTAAGCCGTAATTCCCTGCATTACTCTAAACAATACCGGAGACCAACCTGCTTGTGCCACTTGTTGAATGCCATAGAATGCTAAAACACCCATTGTTAGTAACAAGAAGAATATAAGTGCAACATATACTGCTGCCCATGGTTTATTTTGTAATTGATGAAAAACGTGTTCAACATGTTCTGCGTGCTCAACAGCATGTGCTTCCGCATTATTTTCAGCGTGTTCTGCATGAGCTGGTTCAGCTACTGCTGCAGCTTCTATAGTATCTTTAGCAATTGTATCATGAGTAGTTTCAGCTACTGCTTCCTCGTGCTCAACAGAAGTAGAGTGTTCAGTTGCTTTAGCAGTTTCTTCGTGAGTTGCAGCTGCTGCTTCGTGAGATGCTGCTCCTGTCGCTTCGTGAGTTGCTGCTGCTTCATGTCCGCCTTCATGGTGAGCTTCTTCTTCTTTTAGAATCTTCTCTATATCTTGAACAGTTTTTGGTGCAGTTAAAAAACCATAACCAATCCCAAGAATACCAACGATCATTAGGACAAAAGAAAAGGTTTTTAATTTACTTGAAAATGTATACATATCTATAACAATCTGTTTGTTCTACAATTATAATTTGCTTTTAAGTTCAAGAACATAAGCAGCAACCATCCAACGCTCTTGTTGATTCAATTGGTTTGCGTAAGAACCCATTGAATTTAATCCGTATGTTTCAACATGGAAAATACTTCCTATTGTGATTTGTCTGTCTTTGTAATTTGGTACACCAAGAAGTTTTTGCTGTTTCACTAATTTCCCCATTCCGTTTCCAGCTTCTCCATGACAAATAGCACAATAAATACCATATAATTCTTCTGCTTTTTTCATATCAACTACTGTTGAATCAAGCGGTGATGTTGTAATTGTTTTAGAGAAGTCATATCCTTCTGTTGTATTCGGAATTCCGTAAGGAACAAATCCTCTTTTGATTGATCCGTCTGGCGGAAGTTGACCTTCTTTCCCTTTTAAGCCTGTTGGCGAATTAAAAGCATCAGATTCAGAATAGGTTTCATAAGCCACCGATTCGTACATGTTTGGCATATATTGGTAGTTTGGTTTCAAATTATCTTTACAAGACGAAAAGGAAACAACGATACCTAATACAAATGCTATTTTAAGTAAACTTTTCATATCTATATTAATGCTTATCAATTTCAACTACTTTAACTTCTACTGCGCCTGTGTTTTTTAGGAACTTCAACAATTCTTCTTCATTATCTTTTACGGATACTTCCATTAAGAAATGGTCATCAGTTGTTCTAACATCCGGATTTTCAGCTTGTTTGAATGGCCATAATCTACTTCTCATATAAAAAGTAATAACCATTAAATGCGCTGCAAAGAATACGGTCATCTCAAACATAATTGGCACAAACGCCGGCATATTTTGATAGTAGGCAAAACTTGGTTTACCTCCAATATCTTGTGGCCAATCCTGAATCATAATATAATTCATCATGGTCGTAGCTACTGTCAAACCAATACATCCATAGATGAATGCGCAAATTGCTAAACGTGTTGGTTCAAGTCCCATTGCTTTATCCAAACCATGGACTGGAAATGGTGTAAAAACTTCTTCAATATGGTGATGCGCTTTTCTGGTTTGCTTTACAGCATCCATTAAGATATCATCATCATTGTATATTGCGTGTATAACTTTATTACTACTCATAGCAATTATTAATGTTTATCTGAATGATTGTGACCTTCTAATTCTCTTTGTCTCTTAAAATTTTCTCCTGAAGATTTCAATATTGTTTTAACCTCTGCTTGAGCAATCACTGGGAAAGTTCTAGCATATAAAAGGAATAATACAAAGAAGAAACCTATTGTTCCGATAAAAATTCCAATATCTACAAATGTTGGTTGGAACATTGTCCATGATGATGGAAGATAATCTCTGTGTAATGAGGTAACGATAATTACGAAACGCTCAAACCACATCCCGATGTTTACTACAATCGAGATAATGAAAGAGAACATAATACTTGTTCTTAATTTCTTGAACCACATAAACTGAGGAGAAAATACATTACATGTCATCATCGACCAATAAGCCCACCAGTAAGGTCCGGTAGCTCTGTTTAAGAATGCATATTGTTCAAATTCAACTCCGGAATACCAAGCGATAAATAACTCCGTAATATAAGCAACACCTACGATAGAACCTGTAATCATGATTACAATGTTCATTAATTCGATATGTTGTATGGTGATATAATCTTCAAGATTTGATACTTTTCTCATAATGATAAGCAAGGTGTTTACCATCGCGAATCCAGAGAATACCGCTCCTGCAACGAAGTACGGAGGGAAAATCGTAGTATGCCAACCCGGTACAATCGAAGTAGCAAAGTCCATACTTACAATCGTGTGAACCGAAAGCACCAATGGTGTTGCTAAACCTGCAAGAACTAAAGAGACTTCTTCAAAACGTTGCCAGTCTTTAGCTCTTCCACTCCATCCAAAACTTAATATAGAGTAAATCTTTTTACTAAAAGGTGTTATTGCTCTATCTCTAAGCATTGCAAAGTCAGGTAACAATCCTGTCCACCAGAAAACCAATGATACAGAAAGATAGGTTGAGATTGCAAATACGTCCCAAAGCAATGGTGAGTTAAAGTTTACCCAAAGTGATCCAAATTGATTTGGAATTGGCAATACCCAATACGCTAACCAAGGACGACCCATGTGAATAACCGGAAATATAGCCGCTTGGATTACAGAGAAAATAGTCATCGCTTCTGCAGAACGGTTAATTGCCATTCTCCATCTTTGACGAAATAATAATAACACGGCAGAGATAAGCGTTCCGGCGTGACCAATACCTACCCACCAAACGAAGTTAGTAATATCCCAAGCCCAACCAACTGTTTTATTCAATCCCCAAGTTCCAATACCTGTAGAAATGGTATAAATGATACAGCCAATTCCCCAAAGGAAAGCTATTAATGCAATAGTAAATACAGTCCACCACTGTTTGTTAGCTCTTCCTTCAATTGGAGCAGCTATATCTACAGTTATATCGTGATATGATTTTTCACCTATAACTAATGGTTTTCTAATGGGTGCTTCGTAATGAGACGACATATTCCTTTATTTCTTAATTAATATTTTTATACTACGTATTTCTAACTTTAACGTGATAAAACACATTTGGTTTTGTACCAACACTTTCTAATAAATGGTACATTCTTTTATCTTCGGATAGTTTTGTAACTTGATCTTCTTTATTATTAACATCTCCAAATACCATAGCTCCTGTTGAACAAGCTGCTGAACATGCAGTTTGGAATTCATTAACGGCTACTTCTCTTCCTTCGCGTTTTGCTGTTAAAATAGTCGACTGTGTTTTTTGAATACACATAGAACATTTTTCCATAACTCCACGTGAACGAACGTTTACATCCGGGTTAAGAACCATACGTCCTAAATCATCATTCATATTGAAATCAAATTCGTCGTTGTTGTTATATAAGAACCAGTTAAAACGACGCACTTTATATGGACAGTTGTTTGCACAGTAACGAGTACCGACACATCTGTTATAAGCCATTTGGTTTTGACCTTGACGACCGTGTGAAGTTGCTGCCACAGGGCAAACCGTTTCACAAGGAGCATGATTACAATGCTGACACATTACGGGTTGGAAAGATACTTGTGGATTATCCGCTGGATTTTCCATTTCACCAAATCCTCCTAACGATCCTTTTTCGCCAAATAAACCATCAAAGTTTTCTTTTTTCTCGTTGTCTTCAGCAAACGTTTCTTCAGATGAATAGTATCTGTCAATACGCAACCAATGCATATCACGACTTCTTCTGATTTCTGTTTTTCCAACAACCGGAACGTTATTTTCAGCATGACAAGCAATAACACAAGCTCCACATCCGGTACAAGCGTTCAAGTCAATTGAAAGATTAAAATGATGTCCAACTGAACGATCAAATGAATCCCATAAATCTACAGATGTTGCCGGAACTTCTTTGTGGTCTAAAGAAACCATAGGAATAGTATTCCATTCTTTAGCATCTTTAGTATTGAAAATAGTTAAGTTTGTTTCTTTGATAATATCGCCTCTTCCCATCAACGTTTTTTGTGACTGAACACAAGCGAACTCATGTTCTCCGCTTGCTTTGGCGATAGAAGCTGATTGTACATTGTTGAACCCTGCGTAGAATGCATAAGCATTAAGACCAACTTGCATTTCTTCTTTTAATGCAACTTTTTTACCATAACCTAAAGCTAAACCTAAAGTCCCTTTAGCTTGTCCTGGTTGGATTATAACTGGAACTTTTTCCAATTTTATTCCATTTACCGTAAGTGTTGCATAACTTCCGTTAAGTCCACCATTAGCAACGATTTTATTTTCAAAACCTAATGCTTTATCTCTAGCGTCTGCTGGAGAAACAGTAACATAGTTATCCCAAGCCACTCTTGTAATTGGATCCGGAAACTCTTGTAACCATGGATTGTTAGCTTGCTGACCATCACCTAAACCTGTTTTAGTATACAATACCAATTCAAATCCGTTTGCTGGTTTTGATTGTGCCAAAGCGTTTGCCGCAGCAGCATATTCTGCTGAACTTGCAGAAGCTCCGCTAGAAGCTCCAACTGCAACACCATCGTGAACCGTTTGGTTCCATGAAGCACCATTTGTATATGATGCAGCATTTGCTTTTAGGTAGTCATAATAATCAGCACTGTTTCCATTCCATGATAATAGTGCTTCCTGGAATTGTTTTGAGCTGAATAATGGACGAATTGTTGGTTGTGTCAAAGAATACGTTCCTTTGGTCAACATTAGATCGTTCCAAGTCTCTAAATAGTGAGGTGCTGGTACTGCAATAGTTGTGATTGAAGCTGTTTCATCTTCTCTTAAAGAAAAGGCAGCCGATAATTTTACTTTTTTCAATCCGCTTACAAATTTAGCACTATCGGCTAAAGTGTAAACTGGATTTACGCCACTCATAATTAATGTATGAACACTTCCTGCATTCATATCAGCAACTAATTGAGCTACTTTTTCGTTAGAACCTTTTCTAATTTGACGTGTCCCGATAGTCGAAAATGCTTCACTAGCTATAGCTTGATTGATAGCTAAAACTAATAATTGTGCATTTTTATCTTGAATACCTGAAACTAAAAGTCCTTTGGTTCCGGCAGCTTTTAATTGTTGTGCTGCTTTCGTAACTACATCTTCGTTAGCAACTTTTCCGGTTGGTACCGCAGATCCTGTAATTAGATTATATATTTTAACTAAAGCTTGTTTTTGGTTAGCAATTGTCATTGGAACACGCTTATCAGCTGCAGCTCCAGACAAAGTCATGTTTGCTTCAAACTGATAGTGCTTTGACATTTTTCCGGCTTGAGGAACTCTTCCTTTTGCATAACCAGAATCATAACTTCCACCTTGCCAATCTCCTAAAAAGTCAGCATCAAGAGAAACTATAGTATTTGCTTTTGAAAAATCATAATCTGCCAAAGCTCTTTCTCCATAAACTGCTTCGAATGCATCTAATGCAGCCGATTCAGAAACAGCATCATAAACAACATGTTTTGCTGTTGGGTTTTTAGCGATAAATTCAGCGATTAACTTTTCAGTTGATGGACTTGCTAATGTATTTGTCAATAAAACAACTTGTCCACCTTTAGCTTTTGCATCCGCTAAACTTGCTTTTATTTTCAAATCAGCTTCTTGCCAAGTAGCGTCTTTTTGAGCAACCTTGGTTATTTTCAAACGCATACTATCATATAATGATAATACAGAGGCATGAACTCTTGCATTGGCAGCGAACTTCGCGCCGGTAATAGTGTTGTTTTCTATTTTAATTGGACGTCCTTCACGGGTTTTTACTAATAAATTAGCAAAGTCAAAACCATCAAACATAGAAGTCGCATAAAAATCAGCAACACCTGGAATGATTTGTTCCGGTTGCAAAACGTAAGGAATCGATTTGTGTACTGGACCTTCACAAGCTGCTAATGTTGCAGCTGCAGTTGTAAATCCAACGTATTTCAAGAAATCACGACGAGTAGTTGAAGAAGAAGATAATGCATCTTTGTCAGATAAAAATTCGTCAGTTGGAATTTCCTCTACAAATTCATTATTTCTAAGCGCCTCAACAATAGAACTATTTTCGTTTAGTTCCTCAACACTTTTCCAGTATTTTTTGTTCGATGACATCGTATATAAATATTAGCTTCTTAAATTATTTTATTAGTAGTGGCACTTACCACATTCGATTCCTCCCATTTGTGCTGCAGTCAATTTGTCTACACCATAACGTTTTGAAAGTTCATCGTGAATTTTTGTGTAATAGGCATTCCCTTCCATTTTCACATCGGTCTCTCGGTGACATTTAATACACCAACCCATAGTTAATGGAGCAAATTGTTTTTGGATTTCATAAGTCTGAACCGGACCGTGACATTTTTGACATTCAATTCCAGCCACCGTTACGTGTTGTGAATGATTGAAATAGGCAAAGTCAGGTAAGTTATGAATTCTAACCCATTTCACTGGACTAGTTTTTCCGGTATATTTTGAACCGTCCCAACCTACTGCTGTGTATAATTTTTTAATTTCTCCATCGTAGAATGCTTTAGAGTATTCTGGCGTTGCTGTAGTATCTGAAACCTCAGCAATATTTTTATGACAGTTCATACAAACATTCAAGGATGGAATACCTGCGTGTTTGCTGACTCTTGCTGAAGAGTGACAATATTTACAATCGATACCATTGCTTCCTGCGTGGATTCTGTGAGAGTAATGTATTGGTTGAATTGGTTCGTAATCCTGATCAACACCAATTTGCATTAAGAAACCGTACACAAAAAATCCACTCGCTAATAATAAGAATATAGCAGAAACTAAAACCAAAAATTGATTTTTGGCAAATGCTTTCCAAATCGGTAATCTGGCTTCTTTTTCAGCAACTTCAATACCATTTGCTTTGGCAACCTTAGTCAAAACATTGTTCACAAAGAACAACATGACAACCAACATCAACAACACTAAACACAAAGCACCAAGAATAACATTATTGGAAATTCCACTATTGTCGACTCCTGTTCCAGGTACACCAACAACTCCAGGTGGTTTTACAGGTTCTGGTTTTGGCTCATCTGTATACGCTAAAATATTATCTACATCTTGTTTAGACAATTGAGGAAACGCAGTCATTACTGACTTGTTATATTCATTAAATATTTTAACGGCATCTGCATCACCTGACTTAATCATGGCAGAGCTATTGGCAATCCATGGATAAAACCATTCTCTGGCATGACGACCCGTAACACCTCTTAATGCTGGACCAGTCATTTTTCTGTCCAGATTGTGACAAGCTGCACAATTAGCGTTAAACAATGCTTTTCCTGCTACTGCGTCGCCTCCAGCAGTTGCAGCTGGTGCTGCTGTGGCTGTTGCAGTTGCTGGTGTAGCGGCTGCTGGCGGAGTTGCTTGTGAAAATGAAGTGAAGGAGAATGTTAGCATTAGAGCTAAACTGTAGATTATTTTCCTTGAAATCGAATTATGGTTACCCACTTTTTTCATATAATAAGTAATTATCGTCTATTGTTGGCATGATTTTTTCTGACGGTTTTCGGCTAAAAATCGACGCTTTATTAAAAACTTGCACAAAAATACGACTTATGAACTATTCTCAAAACCTTAAATATATCTTAAATATCAATTTATATTAATTCTAAATAATGTTTTGACTGCAGTTTAATTCTATTAGTTTTACATTTGTATAAAAATCAAACAATTATGACCTTTTTAAAAAAAATAAAATTCTTTTTCGCCATTGTTACTCTTGTGTTTATATCTCAAAAAAGCTATAGTCAAGCGGCAAAAGTAAGTATAAGTCAAGATCCGAAGTTTGAGCAGCTTTTAAACGAAAAAAGAAAAATAAACAGTTCCATAACGATAAATGACCGCTATAAAATTCAGATTTTTAACGGTGATACTGAAAATTCTAAAAAAGCCTTGCTTGATTTTAAAAGAGAAAACAAAAATATTGATGCTACTATTGTTTTCAGCACGCCATTATATAAAGTTTGGGTAGGTAATTACAAAACCCGAATTGAAGCTGAAAAAAACCTCAACGATTTAAAGAAAAAATATCCGAATGCGTTTTTGATTAAACCGAATAAATAGATTCCCGCCTGCGCGGGAAAGACAGAATAGAGTTAAATAAAAAAATCCCGATTGCTCGGGATTTTCATTTATTACTTCATCTTTTTCTTCACTTCTACTTCCTGGAAAGCTTCAATTAAATCAAGTTGTTCAATTTCGTTGTAATTCTTAATCTGCATACCACAATCATATCCTTTAGCAACATCTTTCACATCGTCTTTAAAACGTTTCAGCGTAGCCAATTCACCTGTGAAAATAACAACGCCTTCACGAATAATTCTGATTTTAGAATTTCTAAAGATTTTACCATCGGTAACCATACATCCTGCAATAGTTCCCACTTTAGATACTTTGAAAATCTCTCTGATTTCTGCTGTACCGGTAACTTCTTCCTTCATTTCTGGGGAAAGCATTCCTTCCATCGCGTCTTTCAAGTCGTTGATAGCATCGTAAATAATAGAATAACTTCTGATATCGATTTCTTCTTTTTGTGCTAACTGACGGGCATTTCCAGCTGGACGAACATTAAATCCGATGATAATCGCATCAGAAGCTGAAGCCAACATCACGTCAGTTTCGGTAATCGCTCCAACACCTTTATGGATAATATTGATTTGGATTTCATCCGTAGACAATTTAGAAAACTCGCTCGAAAGTGCTTCTACAGAACCGTCAACGTCTCCTTTAAGGATGATATTCAATTCTTTAAATTGACCTAAAGCAATACGACGACCAATTTCCGCTAAGGTAATATGACGCTGTGTTCTAACCGATTGCTCACGCATTAACTGTAAACGTTTCGTTGCAATTTGTTTTGCTTCTCTTTCGTCTTCAAATACGTTAAATTTATCTCCAGCCGTTGACGCACCATCCAAACCTAAAATAGATATTGGTGTTGATGGTCCGGCAGTCATAACGGTATGTCCTCTTTCATCATGCATGGCTTTCACTTTTCCGTGATTTTTTCCTGCCAATACATAATCTCCTACTTTCAAAGTTCCGGATTGTACCAATATTGTTGATACATATCCTCTTCCTTTGTCTAATTGTGCTTCCACAACAGTTCCAACAGCAGGTTTATTTGGGTTTGCTTTTAAGTCTAATATTTCAGCTTCAAGCAATACTTTTTCTAATAATTCTTTTACGCCTGTTCCTTTTTTAGCAGAGATATCATGCGATTGGTATTTTCCACCCCAATCTTCTACTAATAAATTCATCGCGGCTAATTTCTCCTTAATCTTTTCAGGATTAGCGCCTTGTTTATCAATCTTGTTAATCGCAAATATCATCGGAACATTAGCAGCTTGCGCGTGGCTAATCGCTTCTTTGGTTTGTGGCATGATGTCATCATCCGCAGCAACCACAATAATAGCAATATCGGTAACTTGAGCACCACGAGCACGCATCGCGGTAAACGCTTCGTGACCCGGTGTATCAAGGAAAGTTATTTTTTGTCCGCCTTCAAGCGTAACGGCATAAGCACCGATGTGTTGTGTAATTCCACCTGATTCTCCTGCGATTACATTTTCGTTACGAATATAATCCAGCAACGATGTTTTACCGTGGTCAACGTGACCCATTACGGTTACGATTGGTGCACGAGATACTAAATCTTCTTCTTTATCTGCGACAATTTCTATCGAATCTTCAATGTCTGACGTAATGAATTCAACCTCAAAACCAAACTCGTCAGCAACTATTGATAGCGTTTCCGCATCCAATCTTTGGTTCATGGTTACCATGATTCCAAGTGACATACATGTTCCAATTACTTTTGTAATAGGAACATCCATCATGGTTGCGACTTCACCAACCGTAACGAATTCTGTTACTTTGATTGTTTTACTTCCTTCGTCTAATGCTTGTTGCTCATCTTCTGAACGTTGACGGTGCGTATCACGCTTGTCTCTTCTATATTTTGCCGCTTTAGATTTGTTTCCTTTTCCTTGAAGACGCTCTAAAGTTTCTTTAATTTGATTTTTAACTTCTTCTTCCGTTGGCTCTACTTTTTGAACTATTGCAGGACGATTTCCTTTTTGGAATCCGCCGCCGCCTGGTTTTGCTCCACCTGGTTTGTTTGGTCCAAAAGCATTTCCTCCGCCTCCGCCACCAACAACAGGTTTCCCTGGTTCTGGTTTGCCCGGAATTCTTTTTCTTTTATTTTTATTGGCATTCGCATTCGCAGCTTGTTGAGCAGTTTGCCCAGTTGCCGGAGTTGCAGGTTTGTTAGCGTCTTTTTTAAACTCCTCTTTTTTCTTTTTGGGTTTATTAAATTGCGCTAAATCTATTGTTTGTCCAGTATGTACTGGTCCGGTAAGATTTTGATATTGTGTTGTATGCGTTTCATCAATTAGTTCTTCAGCAACTGGCGCAACTAGTTTTTCTTCTTTTGGAGTAACAACTGGTGTTTCTTCTTTTTTATTGCTAACTTCTTTCTTTTGCTTCGGCTGTTCGCTGTCGCTCGAGCCAATAACTGGCTTTGCTGGTTGAACCGGAGCAGCTGGTGCTTTAGGCTCTAAGTCGATTTTGCCAACTTGCTTTGGAGCTGTTATCGTTGCTTTCGCTTTAATCAACTCTTGTTGTTGCTGACGTTCTTCGTCTTGCTTGCGTTTGTCTTCGATTTCTTTTTCTCTTTCAATTCGAAGCGCTTCTTTTTCTTTTCTGATTTCTTCGCTTACACCTTTTGAGGCTTCTTTATTCCCTTTGTCACCGGCAAACTGTCCACAAAGAATAGAATATACATCATCGGAAACTTTTGTGTTTGGATTTGCCTCAATGACAATTCCCTTATCTTTAAGATAATCCACAGCTCTTTCCAAAGAAATATTTAATTCCCTTAAAACTTTATTAATTCTAATATTTCCTTCAGACATAAAATCTTATTAATGTTATCTATTGTGCGTTAAAAGATTAGTCCTGAAACTCTTCTTTTAATATTCTTATTACTTCTAAAATGGTTTCTTCTTCTAAATCGGTTCTTCTCACTAAATCAGCAACATCTTGATTCAAGATACTTCTTGCCGTATCCAATCCGATTTTTGCAAATTCGTCGATTACCCAACCATCGATTTCGTCTGAGAACTCTGTTAATTCAACATCATCTTCTTCAATAGCAGCACCTTCTCTGATTACGTCTAATTCGTAACCTGTTAAAAGTCCGGCCAATTTGATATTGTGTCCACCACGACCAATAGCTTTCGAAACTTCTTCTAATTTCAAGAAAACTTCGGCTCTTTTTTTCTCTTCGTCAATTTTAACTGAAGATACTTTTGCAGGACTTAATGCTCTTGTGATATAAAGCTGCAAATTAGTAGTGTAGTTGATTACGTCAATATTTTCGTTTCCTAATTCGCGAACAATTCCGTGAATTCTTGAACCTTTCATACCAACACATGCGCCAACAGGATCAATTCTGTCATCATAGGAATCCACCGCTACTTTTGCTTTTTCACCTGGAATTCTAACTACATTTTTAATCATAATTAAACCATCGAAAACTTCTGGAATTTCTTGTTCAAATAATTTTTCCAAGAATTTATCTGCCGTTCTCGACATGATAATTTGCGGTTTATTTCCTTTCAATTCAACGCTTTCGATGATTCCGCGAACGTTATCTCCTTTACGGAAAAAGTCAGATGGAATTTGTTTTTCTTTTGGTAAAACAATTTCATTTCCTTCGTCATCAATTAAAATAACTACTCTTGGACGAACATGGTGTACTTCCGCAGTATAAATTTCACCTATTAAATCTTTAAATTGTTTGTAAAGATTAGTGTTATCGTGTTCGTGAATTTTAGAAATCAGGTTTTGACGCAAAGCTAAAATAGCTCTTCTTCCTAAATCGATTAATTTTACTTCTTCAGAAACTTCTTCACCTATTTCAAAATCGGCTTCAATTTTTCTTGCTTCTGTTAATGTAATTTCTTCATTTTCCAGATCTAGATCATCGTCAGCAACGATTACTCTTCTTCTCCAGATTTCCATATCACCTTTATCAGGATTGATAATGATATCAAAGTTATCATCAGAACCGTATTTCTTTTTCAATGCGTTTCTAAATACATCTTCCAAAATCGCCATAAGCGTTACCCTATCAATAAGTTTATCGTCTTTAAACTCTGAAAACGAATCGATTAATGCAATATTCTCCATGCCTAATTTAATTAAATATTATTGTAACAATTGCTTCTTTTATATCTGAGTAAGGAATCTCTCGTTTGTGTTGAACCGTTTCTTTTCCTTTCCCTATTTTCTTTGGTTCTCTTGCCGTCCAGGAAAGCGTAATGCTTTCATCTGAAACCTGCTCTAATAGTGCTTCTATAGTTTCGGTAGCTGTTTTTACTTTTAATGTTCTTCCAATATTTTTTCGATATTGTCTAACCAGTTTTAATGGTGTTGAAACTCCGGCCGAAGCTACTTCTAATGCGTAATCTTGTTCTTCCCGGTCTAAATTAGTATCAATTGCCCGACTTATATCGATACAATCCTGCAAATTTACACCATTATCTCCATCTAAAGTTACTATTATCTTGAATGTTTCGGTAACCGTTAAATCTACCAAAAACAATGAAGGTCTTTCCTTTAACCCTTCTTCCAATAACTCTAAAATTTTATCTCTAAATGCCATAGTTGTATAAAAAGAGGGAAGCATTGCTTCCCTCATTATTTAGTTTAAATGGTAAATAACGGTGCAAATATAGTTATTTTTTTATAAATCAAAAATTGTTGTCGTATCAAAAAAAAAATAATATCTTTATTGTGTTAATCCAATCCAAAATTTACTTTTTATATTATGAAAAAAATCTTAGTTCCTACAGACTTTTCAAATCATGCTCATTACGCACTAAAAGTTGCCTCGCAAATTGCTCGAAAAAATGGTGGTGAAATAATATTACTACACATGTTAGAATTACCGCATCAAGCAGGTGATGCTATTGGAAGCGGTCATGATTTACCTGAAATCATGCTTTTTAAAAATGCCGCAATCAACAGATTGGAAGATTTGATGGATGATGAATGTTTAGATGGATTAAAGGTTTCCGAAATTATTCAATTTGAATTGGCATTTGACGGAATACTTAAAGTAAGTGAGAAAAATGATATTGACTTAATTGTAATGGGTTCACATGGAGCAAGCGGATTTAAAGAAATGTTTATTGGTTCAAATGCAGAAAAAGTAGTTCGTAATTCGGTAGCGCCTGTTTTAATTATCAAAAAAGAAGTTGAAGAGTTTAATGTATCTAAATTTGTTTTCGCTTCTGACTTCACTGACGAAATAAAAAAACCTTTTGCTAAAGTAGTTGAATTCGCTAACAAATTTGGCGCAGAATTAGAATTAGCGATGATTAATACGCCAAGTACTTTTAAACCTACTCATGTTGCAAAAGAAATCATGAAAAATTTTGTTTCTAATTTCACCATCAATAAATATACTATCAATATTTATAATGATGTGAATGTTGAAAACGGAATATTACATTTTGCAGATCATATTGATGCCGATTTAATTGGAGTTAGCACACATGGCAGAAAGGGACTTTCACACTTTTTTAATGGAAGCATTAGTGAAGACTTGGTAAATCATTCTTTGCGTCCTGTGGTTACTTTCAAAATATAGTTGCTGTTTCTTAAAGTTATAAAAACAAAAAATCCTCTCAAATTGAGAGGATTTTTTGTTGGTCTACAAGGACTCGAACCTTGAAAGACTGCACCAAAAACAGTTGTGTTACCATTACACCATAGACCAGCTTTACTTCACGAAGCAATATTGTCAGCGGTGTTCAGTGAAACTGCCGTTTTGCTTAACGCGAGTGCAAATTTAGTACAAATTTTATTTTACACAAATAAATAACTATAAAAAATAAAAACTAACTCTGAAATCAATCCAATATGAATCACAATAAACTTGATAGTAGCACGTTATCCTATTTGAGAAAATTTTGTTCATGAGCGTTTCCTTGCGTTAAAAAAAATAGTTTCTTTGTACATTAAATAAAAACCTTCATTTCATATCTATATGATGAACTTTAACTTCGATAAGTGGAATACCATTTTAGGATGGACAACATTTACAATTGCCTTAATTACTTACTCGTTAACCGTTGAACCTACCATGAGCTTTTGGGATTGTGGAGAATATATCTCAACAGCCGCAAAATTGGAAGTTGGTCATCCACCTGGAGCACCATTGTTCCAAATTCTGGGAGCTTTCTTCGCCATGTTTGCCACAAGCAAAGAAACCATCGCTTTGATGGTAAATATGTTGTCTGTCTTTTCAAGTGCCTTTACTATTTTGTTTATGTTTTGGTCATCATCAATATTATTGCGAAAAATAGTTTCCCAATACACCGAAATTGATAGAAGCAAAGCAATTGTTATATTAGGAAGTTCTTTGGTTGGTTCATTAGCCTTTACTTTTTCAGATAGTTTTTGGTCAAGTGCGGTTGAGGCCGAAGTATATGCTATGGCATCATTATTAATTGCCCTATTGTTTTGGCTTGGATTACGATGGGAACAAGACATGCATACGCCAAGAGGCAATCGTTGGTTGTTGTTGATTTCATTACTGGTCGGACTTTCGTTTGGTGTTCACTTTATGGCATTATTGACCATTCCTGCTATTGGGTTTTTGTATTACTTTAAAAATTTCAAAACCATTACCATCAAGAATTTCATCATTGCTAACATTATAATTGTTGCCATTTTATTATTCATTTTCAAATTATTATTGCCGTATACATTAGCATTCTTTGGTAAAATGGAAATCTTTATGGTTAACAGCATTGGATTGCCATTCAACTCAGGAACTATATTTGCACTTCTATTGATTGTTGCATTCTTCTATTTTGGGTTAAAATACACCCGAGAAAAAGGGCATCCGTTTTATAACACCGGATTATTATGTGTTCTTTTTGTACTTATCGGTTTTTCTATTTGGATGATGTTGCCAATTCGCGCCAATGCCAATGTAGTTATCAATGAAAACAAACCTTCCGATGCAGCCGAAGTTTTAGCCTATTATAACAGAGAACAATATGGCGTAAACCCATTATTTTACGGCCCACAATACACAGATACTTTTGCCGGTTTAGATAAAGATGAACCTTATTTAGACAAAGCGCCCAACTATGAAAGAGATTATAAAACAGGGAAATATGTCATTGTAAACAACTATATCAAAGCAGAACAAAATAGTGACAATGCGCAAAAAGCAATTCTTCCCCGACTTTGGAGTACTGACCATATAGATAATTACATTCAGTTTACAGACGTTCCCAAAGTGGAACTAAATCAAAATTATCCTTATGAAGAAGACTTAGCTCAATATGGTGTTAACATCGATAGTTTAAGCGAAGAACAAGTTGCCATGGCAGTTGGTCAGTTAAAAGACGAAATGAGCAAAACTATTTCTGAATTTAAATCGGCTTACGCTCAGAAAAAAATTGACAACGAAGATTATGTTTCGTTCCTAAAAAAATACAGCGACTATATAATTGTGGAAAAACCATCGACTTGGGACAATTTAAGTTTCATGGTGGAATACCAATTTGGCTATATGTATGGAAGGTATTTGCTGTGGAATTTTGTTGGAAGACAAAATGATATTCAAGGAAAATATGACAATCTTGATGGCAATTGGTTAAGCGGAATTAAGTTTATAGACGAAATTCATCTTGGCAAAGGAACACAGGAAAACCTACCTGATGATGTTAAAAACAATAAAGGCAGAAACTTGTATTACTTCTTGCCATTCTTTATTGGTTTGATAGGATTGATGTATCATGCCCAAAAAGATTTAAAGAGTTTTTATGTGCTGCTAGCCTTGTTTTTATTCACCAGTATTGCCTTAAAAATATTCTTAAACGAAAGACCTTTTGAACCACGTGAGCGCGATTATGCACTAGTTGGTTCGTTCTATGTCTTTGCTCTTTGGCTTGGCTTTGGCGTTTACGCTATTTATGAAATCATATCCGAAAAATTAAAATCAAAATTGGTTGGACCAATTGTAATTGGAGCTTGTCTTTTGGCGGCACCTATTTTAATGGCTTCTCAAAACTGGGATGATCATTCTCGTGCCAAAAAATACACCGCAATTGCCATGGCAAAGAATTACCTCGAATCATGCGATCAAAACGCTATTCTGTATACTATTGGTGATAATGATACTTTCCCGCTTTGGTACGCCCAAGAAATTGAAGGCATCAGAACCGATATTAAAATCGTGAATACGCAATTGTTCATGACCGATTGGTATATTGACCAAATGAAATTCAAAACCTATAAATCGGACGGTTTACCAATATCATTCAAACATAGCGAGTATGTTGGGGATAAACTGGATTATGTTGCCCACATTCCAAAAACGGACGCGCGCTGGGAAATAAAAGCTTGGATTGATTTTATCAAAAACCCAAAATCAACAGTTGAAATGTCAAACGGACAAACCATCCATTTTTATCCAACGAATAAAATCAGGATTCCTATTGACAAAAGCAACATCATCAAAAACAAGGTAGTTAATCCGAAGTATTATGATTCAATTGTATCATACATCGACTTAGATATTAAAGGAAGTGCCATGTATAAAAACCGTTTGATGGCTTTAGATGTTTTGGCTAACAACGATTGGAAACGCCCAATTTATTTTACCGGTGGAAGCTTTGGCGATGACGATTATCTTTGGATGAAAGACTATCTTCAACTTGATGGATTGGTTTATAAATTAGTGCCAATAAAAACGCCTATCGATAAAGAAAACCCATACGACATGGGTGATATTGATAGCGATAAAATGTATGACTTAGTTATGAAATGGCGTTGGGGTAATGGCGACTTAACCTCCATCTATCACGATCCTGAAACTCGTAAAAACAGCATTTCGTACAGAACCAACATGGCGCGATTAATGGAAAAATTAATTAATGAAGGTAAAAAAGATAAAGCCAAAAAAGTCATCGATGTAGCTTTAAATAAAATGCCAATGGATTATTATGGTTATTACACCATGGTGGAACCATTTGCTGGCGGTTATTACGAACTTGGTGAAAAAGCCAAAGCCAGAGAATTATTAGAACGATTAATGACTAAATACAAACAAAATTTAACCTATTATTCCAATATTCAGCCGTCAATTCAAAACGGAATTGCCTCCGATATTATCACGGATATTGAACGTTATAGAAGTTTATTAATCGTAATGAAAGAACGCGGTGATGTAGCATTTTACAACAAAAATAAACCGGTTTTTAACTCTCTCGTACAACGATTTACCCGTTTCGGAAGAGATTTAGAATAACAAAAGACAAACCACATAGAAACATAGAAAAAAGGATTGGATAGGCCAATTGCTTCGCCAGTTCGCTATCGCTCGGGTCTTGGTTCACAAAGCTATGATTAACTATCTATAGTTAAACGTCTCAAGAATTTTCATAAAAACTATGGTTCTATATGGTTAAAAATAGAAATTAGAAAAACTATAAAATGTGTCATGTGAGAAATCATTTGACACATTTTTTTTATATTTAGCGTATGAGTTTCTGGGTGAAAATAAATTATTTTATCAAAAGGATTTTTCCAAATTATGTTTGGGATATTCCTAATCGTGAAAATAAAGTATTCCTAACTTTTGATGATGGTCCAACACCGGAAATTACCGAATGGACATTGGAACAGCTAAAAAAATACGAGGCCAAAGCCACTTTCTTCTGCATCGGAAACAACATTGAAAAACATCCGGAAATTTTCCAAAAAGTAATCCGAGAAGGGCACGCTATTGGCAATCACACTTTTAACCATCTGAAAGGATGGAAAACAGATACAGCTAAATATATTGTAAACACCCAACTTTGTCAATCTGCAATCTGCAATCACCAACCAGCAATCAATAATCTCTTTCGTCCGCCTTATGGGAAGATTAAACCTTCTCAATCCAGAATTTTACGGAAATTGGGCTACAAAATAATAATGTGGGATGTTTTAAGCATGGATTTTGATAAAACCATTACTCCTGAAGAATGCTTGGATAATGTTTTAAAAAATATAGAAAGCGGAAGCATCATTGTTTTTCACGATAGCCAAAAAGCGGAGCAAAACCTAAAATGTGTTTTGCCTAAAACGTTAGCTTTCTTAAAAGAAAAAGGGTTTGTTTGTGATAAAATTGATTATAGTTGCTCCTGAACCAATCCAATAATGGTATTTGCATCCAATTCTCCTGATTGTCTCCAAACCATTTGACCTTCTTTGTAAATCATCAAGGTTGGCAATCCTTTTATGCGAAGTGCATCAGCCAATTCCTGATTTTTATCTACATCAATTTTTATCACTTTTGCTCTATCACCAAGCGCAGCGGCTACATCTCGGATAACCGGATGCATAGAAACTGAAGATTCGTTCCACTCTGTGTAAAAGTCAATTAACACAGGCACTTGAGCATTGATTAATTCTCCAAATTTTGACATAAAACCAAAATGTTTTTAATTCTTTTTATAGCTTAAAAGAAATAGTAAAGCACAAATGTAGCATTTTTAACTAATTATGCTACTTTTTCTCCTTTTTTTAGTTCAAAAACAGTTATTTCAGGCATAATACCTACTCGTCCTGGATAGGCATGAAATCCAAAACCGCGGTTTACATAAATAGATCTTCCAAATTCTTCGTACAATCCTGCCCATTGTTTGTACATGTATTTCGCCAAACTCCATTTAAAATAACCCGGAATTTCTATTCCAAATTGCATTCCGTGTGTGTGTCCCGAAAGTGTCAACTGGATATTTTTTGGATGTTGCTTTATAATATATTCCCAATGACTTGGATCGTGACTCATTAGGATTTTAAAATCTGTTTCGGTTAAATTTTCAGAAGCTTTGTTTATGTCGCCAAATTCACCAAAGTGTTTTCCCCAGTTTTCTACGCCAATCAATGCAATCTCATCATTCCCTTTTTTGATTTTAACGTTTTCATTCATCATCAATTTAAAATCAATCTGGCGGTGTAAATCTTTTATGGCTTCAAAGTTTTCTGCTTTTGCTTTTTCCGATTTCCAATCTAAATAAGCACCATAATCATGGTTTCCTAAAATGGAATATTTCCCGTACTCGTATTTCTTTATTCCGTTAAAAATATCAATCCACGGATGCATTTCATCCGCTTTGGCATTCACAATATCTCCGGTAAACAATAACAAATCAGCTTCTTGCTCGTTGATTAAATCAATGGCATATCTAATTTTTTCTTCATTATCAAAACTACCGCTATGAATATCTGAAATTTGAGTGATTTTAAAACCCTCAAAGGCATCGGGTAAATCAGGAAAAAACAAGGTTTGTCGGATTACTTTGTAATTGTATTTTCCAATCGTCATTCCGTAAATCAAAGAAAGAAAAGGAACCGCTGCCAATCCTATGGCAACCTGACTAACAAATTTCCTTCTTTCGGGCAAAAAACTATCCGAATTATGACCCATAAAATGGGTAACTGTTCCCATTAAAAATCGGAAAACATCTTCCAAAAGCATTACAAATGTCAACACTATTTTTGGAAGCAAAACTAAAAGCAACAATCCTAAAGTAATTAAAGTCGTCTTGGTTTGTCCAACACTTCTATCAAACTTAAATAATTCATAAGTAATAAATACTATCGCTGCGAGTGAAATTACGGCATAGCCAATCAAAATCCATTTGGATTTAGTAACTGTTTTTATAGCTTGAAAAGCATACAACTCAACTATGGCGATGATTACGAAAAGAATTAGAAAGCGAAAACCCATTTTTAATTTTTTAACAAATTAACAAAGAAAGTTAATGCTATTGAAGTTATTAAATCTTTTTTAACATTGATTTAATTTCTATTGAAAAACAATCGGTCATTTTTGAAACTTTAGTTATTTTTACAACTTGATCCGAATTTATTTATTGCGTCAGTTCGCTGCGCTCGTGTCGGATTCTAATCCCATTTAAATTATGTCACAAAAACGACTTTTCCTTCTTGATGCTTACGCCTTAATCTTTCGAGGCTATTATGCTTTTATAAAAAATCCCCGAATCAATTCAAAAGGAATGGATACTTCGGCAATTATGGGATTTATGAATTCTTTGATGGATGTAATCAAACGTGAAAAACCGGATCATTTGGCGGTTGCTTTTGATAAAGGCGGAAGCGATTATCGTTATGAAATGTATACCGAATACAAAGCACATCGCGATGAAACTCCGGAAGCTATCAAAATTGCCGTTCCGTATATTCAGGAATTATTAAGAGCGATGCATATTCCGATTATTGAAAAAGCTGGATTTGAAGCGGATGATTTGATTGGAACTTTGGCTAAACAAGCCGAAAAAGAAAATTTTCAGGTTTTTATGGTCACGCCAGATAAGGATTTTGCACAATTGGTTTCCGAAAATATTTTTATGTATAAACCAGCCAGAATGGGTAACGACATTGAAATTTGGGGAATTCCGGAAGTCTTAGCAAAATTTGAAATCGAACATCCTGAACAAGTTATTGATTTCCTCGGAATGATGGGCGATGCTGCCGATAATATTCCCGGATTGCCTGGCGTAGGGGAAGTTACTGCAAAGAAATTATTGAAAGAATTTGGTTCGATGGAAAATCTTTTAGCAAATACTGATAAGCTAAAAGGCGCAATGAAAGACAAAATTGAAGCCAATGCGGAACTCGGAATTTTATCTAAAAAATTAGCCAGAATTCTATTGGATTGCCCTGTCACTTTTGATGCTGCCGATTATGAAGTGTCTAAACCCGATGTAGAAAAAACGGATGCGTTGTTTATGGAATTAGAGTTCCGTCAAATGAAAGCGCAGTTCGATAAATGGTTTGGCTCTGGAAAAGAATTTGATGAAATTGAAACCAATGGCAATGACAATGACAATGGCAATGACAATAATCAAAAAACAACTAAGAAACCTATTGCCAAAAAATCAAATGAAAACCAATTCGATTTATTTGGTTTTTCTGATGATGAAAGTGACGAACCAAAACCGCATTCGTATTACGCAACGCTTGAAACTACAGAGCATTTATACCAAGTTGTTAAAGGTGAATTAGGAACAAAATTGTTTTTACAAAATCTGATGAATCAATCTTCTGTTTGCTTTGATACCGAAACTACAGGAATTGATGCTTTGAACGCCGAGTTGGTTGGAATGTCATTTTCGTTTGAAAAAGGGAAAGCATTTTACGTTCCGGTTCCCGAAAATCAAGAGGAAGCGCAAGCTTTAGTTGATAAATTCAAGCCGTTTTTCGAAAGTGAAACCATTGAAAAAATTGGGCAAAACGTTAAATATGATTTGAAAGTATTGTCGAAATACGGAATTCAAATCAAAGGAAAATTATTCGATACGATGATTGCGCATTACTTGATTAATCCGGATATGCGTCACAATATGGATATTCTAAGTGAAACCTATTTAAAATATTCACCAAAATCTATTGAAACCTTGATTGGCAAAAAAGGCAAAAATCAACAATCAATGCGCCATGTTCCGTTGGAAGATATTAAAGAATACGCTGCCGAAGATGCTGATATTACGCTACAATTAAAAGAAGTTTTCAGCCCGATTTTAGACAAAGCCGAAACCAAAAAGTTGTTTGAAGAAATCGAAATTCCGTTGATTCCGGTTTTAGCCGCGATGGAAATGGAAGGCATCAATTTGGATGAAGAGTATCTAAAGAAAATGTCGGTTGATATGCAAAAAGACATCAACGAGTTTGAGCAGAAAATCTACGAAACGGCTGGCGAAAAATTCAATTTGGCTTCACCAAAACAACTCGGTGATATATTATTCGACAAACTAAAAATCGGCGGAGCTAAACAAAAGAAAACCAAAACAGGTCAATATGCCACTGGCGAAGAAATTTTAAGTTATTTAGAAAAAGATAATCCAATTGTGAAAGATATTTTGGAATGGCGTCAAATGGTAAAATTGCAAAGTACTTATATTGATGCTTTACCAAATCAAGTAGATAAAAAAACTGGCAGAGTTCACACCGATTATATGCAAACGGTTGCAGCTACTGGTCGTTTGAGTTCGAATAATCCAAATCTACAAAACATTCCGATTCGTACCGAACGCGGAAGATTAATCAGAAAAGCATTTATTGCGCGTGATGAAAATTACACCTTACTTTCTGCGGATTATTCTCAAATAGAACTCCGAATCATCGCAGCTTTATCTGGCGAAGAAAACATGATAAAAGCGTTTCAAAACAATGAAGATATTCATAAAAGTACGGCCGCGAAAGTATTCAACGTTCCATTGGAAGAAGTTACCAAAGAACAACGAAGCAATGCGAAAACGGTAAATTTCGGAATCATTTATGGTGTTTCCGCCTTTGGTTTGAGTAATCAAACTTCGTTATCTCGTTCTGAAAGTGCCGCTTTGATTGATGCATATTACAAAACGTATCCAAAACTAAAATCCTATATGTCGGAGCAAGTTGATTTTGCCCGTGAAAATGGTTATGTGCAAACCGTTTTGGGAAGACGTCGTTATTTAAAAGATATTAATTCGGCCAATGCTATTGTGCGTGGTGGAGCAGAACGAAATGCTGTGAACGCTCCAATTCAAGGTTCGGCTGCGGATATTATAAAAATTGCAATGATTAATATTTACAAAAAACTTAGCTCTGATACCGAAGGCTCGGTATGGAAGTCAAAAATGCTTTTGCAAGTTCATGATGAGTTGGTTTTTGATGTACACAATTCTGAATTAGAAAAAATCCAACCCATGATCAAACACGAAATGGAAAATGCATTCACAATGGCAGTTCCTTTGGAAGTAGAACTTGGTTTAGGAAAAGATTGGCTAGAGGCACACTAGAACGAATATTATAACAATAAAAAAAGCTATAGAACTTCTATAGCTTTTTTTATGGGTTTAGATGGGTTATTCTATAATCAAAGTTTTTGTAGCATTCCCATAATCTGTTCTAACGACAACTAAATAGCTTCCCGTTGACAAATCCGAAGTAGTAACATTGTTATCCGATTTAGTAATTGATTGGTTTCTTACAATTCTACCTAGATTATCATAAATTTTAACCTGCGCGTCATTAATATTCGCTGGCAATTCAATTGATGTTAAACCTTTTGCAGGGTTTGGGAATAATTTAAACGCTTCAACATTAAAATCAGCATTTCCTAGAGTAAAATTAGATACGGTAACTCCACAACTTCCTCCTCCGTGATAAGAAACTGTGAAATTGGCCAATTTACGTGCCCATACAATATTTAATGGTTGTGCGCTTGCGCTAAATGTGTAATCGTTTGCATCTCCTGTACTTCTTGCTCTTGTTCCTACAACAGTTCTAACTCCGCTTGTAACGGTATTTGAAGTTACTGTCCAATTTTGAATAGCGTCTAATGGTGGAACAATCCCTTGTCCATCAAAGGTTCTGTCTGATAGATTTGTACCGTCAAATAGTACTACATCTTTCCCTATATCATCCATTTGTACTGAGTCGAAAGAAATTCCCAACCAACCTGTTGATGGGCCAACTAAGGTTAAGGTAACCAACGAATTGGTAACATCAATTTTTCCAGAATATCCAGTGGTAAAATTCATTACACCTGTTGAATAGGTTTGTCCAAAAAAAGTAGTTGTAATGATTAAGAAAGTAAATAAAGTAATTTTTTTCATAGTTATTTTGTTTTAAGTATTTCGATTAATTTATCGTCATTCGCGAGAATGGCATAGTCTAACGCAGAGTTTCCTCTGTTATCTTTCGTGTTTGGATCGGCTTTTGCTTTTATTAATAAACTCGCTATCTCTCGGTTTTTAAACATCGTTGCATATAATAAAGCTGTGGTTCCATTATCATCTACCGAATTTACTTCCGCTTTTTTATTTAACAACAGACTTACGATTTCAACATTTCCTTTAACAACTGCCGCCATTAAAGGTGTTCCCATACCACTTTTTTGATTGATATCGCATCCACTTTCTATTAGAAGTTTAGCTACTTCATTATTTCCTTTATAGCAAGCCAACGTAAGCGGTGAAAAACTATCTTTATTTACGGTTTTAAAAGCATTTGGGTTTGTTTTCAAAACTTGTTTTGCTTGTTCAATTGTTCCTTTCCTCGCAATATCAAAAACATCTAATTTTTCTTGTGCAAAACAACAATTCAAACTAAAAAAAAACACTAAAAAAAAGCAATCAATTTTTTTCATAAATCATTTATTTTTTGGAAGGATACTAAAAGTGATTCTTGGTTGCGTTATTAAGACCACTTATAATAGTTTCTTAGTAGAATCTCTTTGACGCAATTCAGTTTTAATTGTTTTGGTCGTGAACGTGAAGGTTTCTTCGATGCTTTCCAATTTATCGATTAACAATTGAGCTGCTACTTCTCCAATTTCCGGTCCGTGTTGGCTTACTGTTGACAAACTTGGTGTCATCCTGCGTGACCAAACGCCATCGGCAAAACCAATTAACGATAAATCTTGAGGTATTTTGTATCCATTTTGGATTCCGAGTTTCATGGCAGTTACCGAAGCGTGTTCATCAAGAGCAAAAACGCCATCCGGTTTGTTTTTTATAAAAAAACCTCCAATTTTTTTATTGAATTCATCATTGTTATTGGTTAGTATAACAAGTTTTTCATCCACTTTTAATCCTTGAGCTTCGAGGGCTTTGTAAAATCCTTGCGCTCTTAATTTCCCAACACTCAGATTATCAATAGCAGAAAGCAGTGCGATTTTTTTACATCCTGTTTTAAGCAAATGTTCGGTTGCATTCACTGCCGATTCAAAATCATCAACAATAACTTTATCACAATTCACCTCATCAGCAATACGGTCAAACATGACTATTGGTGTTCCTTCATTTATTATAGTAGTAAAGTGATCGAATTTTTGCAGCTTTTGAGATTCTTCAGCAATGGAAAGTATAAAACCGTCAATAGTTCCGTTGCTCAACATTTCGAGAGCATTGATTTCTTTTTCCGAAGACTCGTTGGAGATGCAGGTAATGACTTTATACCCTTTTTCATCGGCTACTTTTTCGATGCCGCTAAAGACTTTGGCGAAAAATGAGTTTAGTATATTAGGAATAATGACGCCAATAGTTTTTGTTCTTCTGTTTTTTAAATTTAGTCCAATAACATTGGGTTTGTAATTTTTCAGTTTGGCATATTCCTGAACACGCTGTTTTGTTGGTTCGCTGATTTCAGGGCTTCCATTCAATGCTTTAGAAACTGTAGAAACAGAAACTCCTAACTCTTTTGCAATTTGTTTTAATGTGGCTTTCGATCTCATTTTTGTTGTCTTAAAATGTAAAAATAGTGAAATTTATTCTGCTACATAATAAAGACGAACTAAAGTTAACCATAAATTATACGAAATACTATGTTTTTTTATTCAAAAATTTGATTCTATTTTGTTTGCTAAGTCCATTCGTTAAAAGGATTTTACACAAAATATTAGGTTTTATAAAAATATTTAAAAAATGCTATTTGCTTTATTAATAAATAATTGTACTTTTGCACTCCCTTTATTGGGAATGGAATGTTTAATTAAAATAAAATTATGGACGCATTAAGCTACAAGACACAATCTGCAACCAAGGCCACTGTTACAAAAGAGTGGATCATTGTAGATGCTGATGGTCATAACTTAGGTCGTTTTGCTTCAAAAGTCGCGATGCTTTTAAGAGGTAAATACAAGCCAAGTTATACACCTCACGTCGACTGTGGAGATAACGTAATTGTTATCAACGCAGAGAAAATCAACCTTACCGGTAACAAACTTGACGAGAAAACGTACATCCGTCACACAGGTTACCCAGGAGGACAAAGAAGTTTGACTGCTAAAGTTATGCAACAAAAAAATCCTGCATTACTAGTAGAAAAAGCTGTTAAAGGAATGTTACCTAAAAACAAATTAGGTGCTGAACTTTTCAGAAATTTAAATGTTGTTGTAGGTACAGAGCACAAACAAGGCGCTCAAAAACCAAAAACAGTTAACCTTAACGATCTAAAATAATGGGAGTTATTCACAAAATCGGTAGAAGAAAATGTGCTGTGGCACGTGTTTATGTTTCGGAAGGAACAGGAAAAATTACCGTAAACAAAAGAGAGTTTAACAACTACTTCCCAACAGCTACTTTACAATACAAAGTATTGCAACCAATGTCTATGACAGAAAACGCAACTAACTTTGACGTAAAAGTAAATGTATATGGTGGTGGTTCTACAGGGCAAGCAGAAGCTGTGAGAATGGCAATTGCAAGAGCAATGTGTGAAGTGGAAGCTGAAAACAGAGCTATCCTAAAACCAGAAGGATTACTAACAAGAGATCCAAGAATGGTAGAACGTAAAAAATTCGGTCAGAAAAAAGCACGTAAGAGATTCCAATTCTCGAAACGTTAATATTCTGATTATGCAATTCGAAAGTGTCTCACTGAGCGCAGTCGAAGTGCTTTTTTTACAATTAAAATTGAATTTAAAACACAGTTGTCGATATTCCTTTTAAAGAGGGAATTAGTTTAGCATCGAAATGCAGTCCAAAGTCTTAATTTATTAAGCGAAAAAGGTGACGCATTGCTAATCAAACGGAACGTAAACTATTACACAATGGCAAACAAAATTGAAGTTAAAGATTTATTAGAAGCAGGTGTTCACTTCGGACACATGACTCGTAAGTGGGATCCAAACATGGCTCCTTACATTTATATGGAGCGTAATGGAATTCACATTATTAACCTATATAAAACAGCTGCAAAAATTGAAGAAGCTAATGAAGCTTTGAAAAAAATCGCAGCATCAGGTAGAAAAATACTTTTCGTAGCTACCAAAAAACAAGCAAAAGACATCGTTGCTGAAAAAGCATTAGCTTGTAACATGCCGTACATCACTGAAAGATGGCCAGGTGGTATGTTAACCAACTTCGTTACTATCCGTAAAGCCGTTAAAAAAATGGCTACTATTGATAAAATGAAGAAAGACGGAACTTTTATGACATTGTCTAAAAAAGAGCGTCTTCAAGTAGATCGTCTTCGTGCAAAATTAGAGAAGAACTTAGGTTCGATCGCTGATATGTCTAGACTTCCGGCTGCATTATTTGTAGTGGATATCAAGGCAGAACACATCGCAATAAAAGAAGCACAAAAATTAAACATTCCAGTTTTTGCAATGGTTGATACTAACTCTGATCCACGTGAAGTAGATTATGTTATCCCAGCCAATGATGATGCTTCAAAATCAATTGATAAAATTTTATCCCTGGTAACTGCTGCAGTTATTGATGGATTGGCTAACAGAACTTCTGATAAAGAAGGTGATGATACTCATGAAGTAGAAGTTGTTGAAGAAGTAACTGCTGCTGAAGTAGTCGTTGAAGCTGCCGCTGTTGAGGCTGCTCCAGAAGTAGAAGCTGCACCGGAAGTGGAAGCAGTTGTAGAATTAGAAGCTGCTCCAGAAGTGGAAGCAGAAGCTACTGAACCTAAGACTGAAGAGTAAAACAAAATAATTACGAATTATGAATTAAGAGTTACGAATTGTTTTCAATCGTAATTTCCAATTTGTAATTCGTAATTTCATTTTAAAAAAGAATTTTTAAACTTAAATAAAAAATATTATGTCAACAATCACGATTACTGCTGCAGACGTAAATAAGTTAAGAACTATTACTGGTGCAGGAATGATGGACTGTAAAAAAGCTTTAGTAGAAGCTGAAGGAGATTTTGATTTAGCAATTGAAAACCTTAGAAAAAAAGGACAAAAAGTTGCTGCTAATCGTTCAGATAGAGAATCTACCGAAGGAGCAGCAATTGCTGTTGTAAATGCAGACAAAACTTCTGGTGTTGTTATCACATTAAACTGCGAAACTGACTTCGTTGGAAAAAATGAAGGTTTCGTAAAATTGGCTACAGATTTAGCTAACTTGGCTATCAACTTCGATACAAAAGAAGCTTTCTTAGCTGCAGATTTCAATGGACTTACTGTTGCTGAAAAATTAATCGAACAAACTGGTGTTATTGGAGAAAAAATTGAAATCAACTCTTTTGAAAAATTGAGCGGAGCTTTTATTGGTTCTTACATTCACTCAGGAAACAAAATTGCAACTTTAGTAGCACTATCTGCAAAATTAGAAGGTGCTGACGAAGTAGCTAGAAACATTGCAATGCAAGCTGCAGCTATGTCACCAATCGCATTAGACGAAACTGGTGTTGATGCGGATACCATCGCTAAAGAAATAGAAATTGCTAAAGACATCCTGCGTCAAGAAGGAAAACCAGAAGCAATGTTAGACAATATTGCTAAAGGTAAATTAGCGCGTTTCTTTAAAGACAACACTTTAGTAAATCAAGATTACATCAAAGACAACAAATTGAGCGTAGCTGATTATGTGAAATCTTTAGATAAAAATCTTGTGGTTACTGGGTTTAAAAGAGCGGCTTTAGGATAGCCTACACCAACCCCTCCAAAGGAGGGGAGCAAAATAGTAAAATCCCATTTC
>NZ_JANMXZ010000029.1:0-10119 GCF_031381455.1 Flavobacterium sp.
GCGGACCGGTAGACGGAATGAATCCTGTAAAAGTAGCTGAAGCTATGCACGAAGCTATGGAGAGAGCGCGTCGTGGTGACGGACCAACTTTCCTGGAAATGAAAACATATCGATACAGAGGCCACTCTATGTCGGATGCACAATTATACCGCTCTAAAGAAGAAGTGGAAGAATACAGAAAAATTGACCCAATCACCCAAGTATTGGATGTCATCAAGGAAAACAAATATGCCACTGATGCAGAAATTGAAGTTATTGATGAGAGAGTAAAAGATTTAGTGGAAGAGTGTGTCACATTCGCCGAAGTATCAGCTTTCCCGGAAGTACAGCAATTGTATGACGTGGTTTACGAAGAAGAAAACTATCCTTTCATCCCTCACAGACTATAATTATGGCAACAAAAATAACAATGCCGCGTTTGAGCGATACGATGACAGAAGGAACTGTTGCTACTTGGTTGAAAAAAGTAGGTGACACTATAAAAGAAGGTGATATCCTTGCTGAAATCGAAACCGATAAAGCTACCATGGAATTTGAATCTTTCAATGAAGGCACTTTATTATACATAGGAATTAAAGAAGGTGAAACTGCTTCGGTAGATTCATTATTAGCCATCATTGGAAAAGAAGGAGAAGATATTTCAGGTATAATTTCAGGAGGTGATGGACCAGTTGCTGCTGAGACAAAACCTGAAGCTGTCACGCCGAGCGCTCCCGAAGCTTCGGCAGAGGTGCCTCAATCGACAACCGACAACTCACAACCGACAACAGCCTCTTTACCAAAAGGAGTAATTGTAGTAACGATGCCTCGTTTGAGCGATACTATGACTGAAGGAACTGTTGCAACCTGGTTGAAAAAAGTAGGTGACGAAGTAAAAGAAGGTGATATCCTTGCTGAAATCGAAACCGATAAAGCTACAATGGAATTTGAGTCTTTCAATGCTGGTACATTATTGTTCATCGGAATTACCGAAGGACAATCGGCACCGGTTGACAGCGTTTTAGCCATCATCGGACCGGCAGGAACAGATATTACAGGCATAGCTGAAAATTATAAAAATGGTGGAGCTGCACCAGCTGCTGCTCCGGCAACAACTGAACAATCAGCAACAGCTGCACCAACAACAGAAGCTACACAAACAACAACTGATGGTGAAAGAATTTTTGCTTCTCCATTAGCAAAACAAATTGCTAAGGACAAAGGAATTAATCTTTCTCAAATAAAAGGTTCAGGTGAAAACGGTCGTATTACAAAAAGTGATGTGGAGAACTTCACTCCTTCCAGTGTCACACCGAGCGCTCCCGAAGCTTCGGGAGAGGTGCAACAACCGACAACCGACAACGCACAACCTGCTGCAGCTACGCCAAAATCTTATATTCCTGCAGGACAAGTTGCAACAGAAGAAATCAAAAATTCTCAAATGCGTAAAATCATTGCGAAACGTTTAGCAGAATCATTGTTCACTGCACCACATTACAACTTAGTAATCGAAGTAACAATGGACGAAGCAATGAAATCAAGAGCAGTCATTAATAGCGTTCCGGATACCAAAGTATCTTTCAACGATATGGTAATTAAAGCCAGCGCAATGGCTTTGAAAAAACATCCAAAAATAAATTCACAATGGTCAGCAGATGCAATTACAATTAATTACCACGTTAGTATTGGCGTGGCTGTTGCTGTTGAAGATGGATTGGTTGTACCTGTATTGCCATTCACAGACGGCATGAGTTTATCTCAAATTGGTGCAAGTGTAAGAGATCTTGCCGGAAGAGCAAAAAGCAAAAAGTTACTCCCATCAGAAATGGAAGGAAGTACTTTTACTATTTCTAATCTTGGAATGTTCGGCATTACCGAATTCAACTCAATCATCAACCAACCAAATTCTGCTATCCTATCCGTTGGAGCAATTGTAGAAAAACCAGTTGTGAAAGACGGTCAAATTGTAGTAGGAAATACCATGATGCTATCCTTAGCTTGTGACCACAGAACTATTGATGGAGCGACAGGAGCACAATTCCTGCAAACTTTGAAACAGTATATAGAAAATCCTGTAACGATGTTGGCATAAGCCGCTTCGTTTTAACAATAATAAATCCCGTTTTAGCTTCGCTCCGTTCGGCTTTGCCTCGGGTGAAAGTTCGAACGGGATTTTTTTTAGTTCATTCAACAAAAGCATAATGTATCTAGCATTGCGTCTCTGCGTCTTTGCGTGAAAAAAAATCTCGCAAAGTCACAAAAACACTAAGAAATGTAGGTAGAAATAAATTCACACTCCACATAATTTTACCTATTTTTGAAAGTTATAAAACATCAAAAATGAAAAAGCCCTATTTCCTAATACTATTAATAGTAACATTTGCCTGCCAAAAAAAAGAAGTCACGCCACAAAATCAAACTACAAAAGACGCCCATTCGTTTTCAAATCCATCTGAAGCTATTGTCAAACATTTGGATTTAAATATCAAAGTCGATTTTGATACCCAAACTATTTCCGGAAAAGCTTCGTGGCAAATTGATAATATTACGAAAGGAAACGAAATCATATTTGATGAAAACACGCTGAACATCACTAAAGTTACTTTGGGTGATGACGAAAAAGAAACCCAATTCGAATTAGGTGCAGCAATTGAACTCCACGGAAAACCACTTCACATAACTATAGAGCCGAACACTACCAAAGTCACTATCTATTACAACACAACTAAAGACGGCGTAGCACTACAATGGTTAAAACCTGAACAAACCGCCGACAAAAAGAAACCATTTGTGTTTTCACAAGGACAAAGCATTTGGTCGCGTACATGGATTCCATGCCAAGATTCACCTAGTGTCCGCTTTACTTATAATGCTAAAGTTACCGTGCCTAAAGATTTAATGGCGTTGATGAGTGCCGTAAATCCACAACAGAAAAACGAAACAGGCGTTTATACTTTCAAACAGGAAAAACCTATTCCATCCTATTTGATGGCAATCGCTGTAGGCGATATTGAATTCAAATCGATTGATAGCAGAACTGGAGTGTATGCGGAACATTCACAAATTGACAAAGCAGTTTGGGAATTTGCCAAACTCGGAGATATGATTAACGCCGCCGAAAAGATATTTGGCCCATATCGCTGGGGAAGATATGATGTGATTGTGCTGCCACCAAGTTTCCCTTTTGGCGGAATGGAAAATCCAAACTTAACCTTCCTCACGCCTACTGTTTTAGCCGGCGATCGCTCGTTGACAAGTTTGTTAGCACATGAATTAGGACATAGTTGGAGCGGAAACCTGGTAACCAATGCCTCGTGGGATGAAACCTGGCTCAACGAAGGTTTTACCACTTATGTTGAACACCGGATTGGAGAAGCAGTATTTGGAGTTAAAGAAGCCAATATGCAAGATGTACTAAGTCGAAAAGTACTAAAAAACAATTTGGATGAACTTGGAATTGACAACCCTTATACGCGACTGAAAGTAGATACAGCAGGTAAAAACCCTGATGACGCATTGAGTGACATCCCTTATGAAAAAGGCTATGCTTTTTTACAGACTATTGAAGCTACAGTTGGTCGTGAAAAATTTGATGTATTTCTTACCAACTATTTCAATGACCATGCGTTCCAATCCATAACTACTACAGCGTTTGTTGCCTATTTCAATAAAAACCTAATCAAAGGTGATAAAGCATTAGCTGACAAAATAAAACTAGACGATTGGATTTATAAACCGGGAATTCCATCTAATATAATCACTCCTGTATCAGAAGATTTCAACGCGATTGACATTATCCAAAAAACATGGAGAAAAACCGGCACTAAAGGATTGAGTCAAAAGATAAAATCAACCAACGAAAAACAACATTTCATAGATTACCTGCCAAAAGACTTAACCGTTCAGGAAATGACCGATATCGACAAAGAATTCAACTTTACCAAAGGAGGCAATTTTGTAATCCGCCGCCAATGGTTCATCATAGCGATTCAGCATCAGTATAAATTTGCCTATCCTGCCATTGAGCGATACTTAACAACCTATAGCCGCACCTATTCCTTAACGCCGCTATACAAGGAAATGATAAAAACGCCTGAAGGAAGAGTTTGGGCAAAACAAATTTATGCTAAAGCAAAATCAGGGTATCATGCTACAACGGTGGAGGCATTGGAAAAGATATTGAAATAAAAAAACTCCTCCTTTTGTCATTCCGACGAAGGAGGAATCTCAAAATAATTCACACTGAGACTTTACTAATCAAATAATGATTTTTTGATTTCTCCAAAAATTGGAGGATTCAAGTTTATGTCTTCTTCACTATAAATATTTTCTTCAGAAGCTAAACTAGTTTGTTGAATTTCTTCCAAATCACTTTTATGAATGAACTCTACAAGTTTATTGAGTTCTTTCTCAGTATAATTAAACCAATTTGTCGACCAAATTCTATAAAATATAAAACCTTGTTCTTCAAGGCGGGATTGCCTAAACATATCCCACGCATAAGCTTCGTTACTACTGTGATATTTGGCACCATCACATTCTACAGCAATAATTGGTTTTCCAGTAAGTTTTGATTTAACAACTAAATCAATTCTAAACCCTCCCATTTTAAATTGTTGTTGAATTCTTTCTTGACCTATTTTATTCGCTAACCTATAATAAACTTCATCTTCAAATGGAGATTCTGACCCTACTACATCATATTCAATATCAAATGATTTTGTCTCACAATTTTCATAAAGTTGTTTTAATATTAATTCCTTTGTTTCTGTATTATTTTCACTCACAGCTCTAGCATAAGCCAAATATGAATAAAAAATTGCTCTACCGTTATTTTTAAATTCTTGAAGTAAAGAAGAATATTGATTAATATTTTCTTGAGGAATTGAAGTACATAGATAAACTTTATATTTCGCCCTAGTAATTATTACATTCAAAAGTTTAAAACCATTTTTTTGTAATATAGGCCCAAACATTTGTCTAAATGACCCATCAACTCTTCTCCCAAAAGTGGTTGAAATAATCATAATATCTCTCTCATCACCTTGAATATTCTCTAAATTTTTAACAAATAAATCTGAACCTAAATCAGCTATTTTTTTATCATATTCTGGCTTTAATTGTCTGGCTTTAGATATCTCTTCTAAAATTAAATTTCTTTGATAAAGATTAAATGTTGCAACTCCAACGGAAGGATACTTACCATTTTTAAGCGGCTTTATGTGGTTTAACAATATGTTTATTACTTGTTTTGCTTCATCTCTATTAACTGAATCTTCGTAAACCCCATTAACCTCGATATATTGAATAGGCTTATATTCTACTTTTGCAGGCATTGGAATCAATCTCTTTCCATAGAATGCATGATTAGAAAAATCAATCAAGCTTGGATGCTGTGAGCGATAATGAATCTTTAAATATGACTGTTTATAATTATTATTTTCAGCATAAACTAACAAAGACTCACTATCAGCTAATTCTAACGAATCATTAACTTTTTGCATTGAATCATGAATTTCTTGAGCGGTTTGCTCTTCTTCATAATCATTCTCATTTGGGCTTAATAGTGCATTGCCTCCTTGAAAAAAGTTTGTCGGCGGCATTTGTTGACTATCACCTGAAACAATTTTTATTTTACCTCTAATCAAAGCAGGATAAGTATCTTCAATCCTTAATTGACTCGCTTCATCGAAAATAACAACATCAAATAGACCTTCAACCAATGGTAAGATGGAACTACATACGGATGGACTTATCATAACCACTGGGAAAAAGTCAGTAAACAAATCGAAATCAGTATTAACAATTTTCCTCAAAGAATTTCTTCTCTGCCCAGCTGCTCCTCTTTTATTAAACAAGCTTATTGGATTTAAACCTTTACCTTGAACTCGCTTAATAGAATTTGATTGTCTTTTTGACCAATTATTAATAATGCTTTCTATTTGATTATTCTTTAATTGAGATTTCGCCTCGTATAAATCTAAAATTTTATATTCATTTTTCGGCAACTCCTCTTTTTCATTTAAAGCTAATAACCAGTAATAATACCAGCTTTCAAATATTGATTCCCATTCCGGATTATTTAAATCAATTAATGAATTAACTATTGATTTATGCAAACTAGGTAATTGGATGTAGAATCTTCTCCAATCATAATATTCTCTAAAAACGTTTAAATTAACTGATACCGTTTTTAAGTCATTTAGAAACTTTTCAATTTCTACAAGTTTGTTATGATGTTTTGTAGCTAATGATAATGATTTTTTTAAAATTTTTCCCTTTTCAAAAGTTTCTGAAATCTGTTTATAGTTTGTTTCTGTTTTATTAATATTTTCTCGTTCATCATAATTAAAATGGATATTTTCAAAACAGATATTTTGTGTATACTCATTTTTAACTTTCTCTATATTCTCATCCCAAACTGAGAATGTATTTATTAATTTGTTTATATTTTCAACGTAGTCAATTAAGGAATTGGACTTGTTTATTTCAATATAATGGTGATTAAAATAATTGTGTTTTAAATGTCTTTCCTTGACATCTATAACTTTATCAAGAATAACTTTTTTATTGTTTTTAAGTGATTTATATCTTTTCGAAAAAACACTAAAAAAATTGATTTTAATGTTTGTTAGAACATCCTCATTAAGAAAAAGTACTCCATATTCATCTTTATTGGCTTTAATAAAAGAGACATAATCATTTATTCCTATTTTTACTGACTCCGCATATTCATCAAAATGAGTATTTATCCAATGAGTATATTCTTTAATATCGGAATTAATTTTTTCTGAAAGTTTCTCTAATTTTTTGCTTGTTGCAGCAACATCTTCTTCAAGTTTTATGATAACCCCTCTGGGATTCTCCTCATTAAATATATTATCATCCAAAATATTCAAAGGATGCTGTACGTGGTTAATTTCTCTAAAGAGTTGTTTACCTTTCTTCAAATTAGATACTATTTCAATTAACTCATTCTCATCTTTATTGAATTTAAAATGGTTATAATCTAATTTATTTTTCAATAATTCTGGATTTGACAACTTTTCTCTAATCAAAAAATTACCAACCAACTCTGTCCAGTTTTTCCCTTTATAAATTTTTTCGTCAAGCAATTTATGACCCGCATTTATCTCAAAAATATTTTTATCAATATCTTGATTGATAGTAATATAATTCGATGTGTTAAAATAAGGTAGATATTGTATTGTGCTTATTCTGTCTCTAACAGAATTAACTATTCCATCCCTATCTTTATTTATATCTTCTATTATAGCAGCCAAGGCTCCTAATTGGTCATTTTCACGATGCAAATTATTTTTTATTACATCCAAAGCTGTTTTCTTTTCGCAAACAACAAGACATTTTAAATTATTTGCTAGTGCATTAGTTATTAGAGCTGTTAATGATTGGCTTTTTCCAGTCCCTGGTGGTCCTTGAATTATCTTTTTTGTGTCTAATCCCATTGTATTAAGTAACTCTTGTTGACTAGGATCAGTCTCAACCGCACTATGAGGAGTTCCTGAAAACTCTTCAATTTTTAACTCTTCAAATTGAAATGTTTCAAAATTCTCTATTAACTTATCAATATCTGTTATAATGCTTTCTTTTTGAGCTCTAAACAAGCCAAAAACTCCACCAAAATAAATACTTCCTAAATTATTTACTTGAGATTCTAATGTTTTTGCTTCTGGAATAGTTTCTAAGTTGTCATTTAATTTTTTTGTTAAACTTTCAAAGCTATTCAACGAATTCGGATTTAAGATATTTAAAACTTTTAAGCATTCATCGATTAATTCTTTTCTGTCAATAATAGCATCCTCAAGTAATTCTTCATTTATCTGAGGAATTATTACATCTTTATCATTCTTTAAAAATGACAACAGAACTTCGTTTAAACTAACTGTATGAATTTCTTCATCAACAATCTTTGCTAATTCATTTTTGGTTTTATTTCTTAAAATGGACCATGTATTTATTTTATTTGTTGCTTTTATCAACTCCAAAGGCCAAATAAACAAAGGCGCTTTAATTATTTTTTTGGGGTCACTCTTGGAAGGCATTATAAATAGTGGAAAACCAAAACTAAATGTTTTAATTCCATGTTCTTTATAATTATCTTCATTTTCAATGTTCAATGAATTTAATCTTTTAGATAATAAACCCAATCGCTTTTGCTCATCATTAGAAATTGAATTAATATCTATATCATCAAATGAAACCTTGAATTCAAAACAGGATTTTGTAAAAAGTAATTCGAGAAAAGATTCAGCTAATTGAGGTTTTATATAATTCAAATTAGACAAATCAAGGCGAGTAGCATACCTGCCAGGCAATGCATTAAGATGGATAGATTTTGTATTTCCTCCTTTTAATTTATCTCTTAATGCCTTTAAAAATATTAAATCAGCCATACCTCTTGTTATTGTTCTTCATTTACCATTCGTTTAATTTATAAAATTATTTCTATTAAGTGTAAGAAAATAAAAACATCTCATGCCTGTATTATTCAAAGCAAACTTTCTATTTGACTTTTGCCATTTATTTTTTTAATTTTTTTCTAAAAACCAATCTTAATCAAATTTTAAGCTTTCTCCTACTAATACTGGCATGTAATTTGGCTCGCGATTTTATGTGAAATAGTTCACAAATAATCTTTAAATTTTAGAAATCATGAGATCAACATCAGAAACCAGTTACGGAGCAAGAATCGGTAACGCAGAAAACCTGGTAGCAGCATTACAAAACTTCAACGGCTACCAACCAATTAAACCAGAGTACAGCATCAGCAGTTTCACTGATTTAATCAACACCACAAAAGGATTCAACAACACAGTCGCTAACAAAAAACAAACTTACTCATTGGCTGTAGAAAACAGAATCCAAATATTCGAAAAAGGAACATTGGCAATCACCAAAATCCTTTCTCCAATAAACGGAACAGTAAAAGGTTCTTTCGGAAGAACCAGCAAGGAAGCAACAGATGTAGCATTAATTGTTGCTAAGATTAGAGGAGCAAACATTAATAATAGTAGATCCGCTAATCCTGTTGAAGCAACGGTAAGTCAATCCTACCAGTCGTATAATTCAAGATCACAGTATTTTGCTGACCTGATTGTAAATTTAACCAACTTCGGGCGAAACTATGAACCAGCAAATACAACGCTGAATATAGCAGGGTTAAATGACATCTATACAAATGCCGTAGCAGCAAACAATGAGGTGATGAATACTTTCACACAATTTGTACAAAACAACACAACGCGTATAGATACTTACTACCTGTTATCACAAACAGCAATCCGTATCAAAGACAGCGTAAAAGCACAATACGGAAACAGTTCCACAGAGTACCAACTCATAAAAGGATTAAAAATATGATAAAACACTATGTAAAGTAAAACCCTGATAATTTTTGAATTATCAGGGTTTTTTATTTTATAAATCCTCACTATTGAATAGCCTAACTTACTTATTGAATAACCTCAATTGCCAATAGTATTGCTTCCCTTATCAATTGAATAGCCTAACTTATTAATATAATAGCCAACCTTACCAATACAATAAACTCTATTACCGTTTGAATAACCTATCATGTTAATACAATAGCCATTCTTACCATTGGTATAGCCAACCTTGTCAATTATACAGTCTTACATATTAACTGCTGAAGATTCCCCTCTTGAGGGGTGCCCGAAGGGCGGGGTGGTTCTGGCCTAAAAACAAAAAAACCCGTTCGTTAGAACAGGGTTTCCATAAAAAAAGGCAGCGACATACTCTCCCACATAACTGCAGTACCATCTGCGCAGTCGGACTTAACTTCTCTGTTCGAGATGGGAAGAGGTGAGCCCCGACGCAATAACCACCTTAAGCCGTTTGTTGTAAGCGGACTTACAACTAATATCTTAACATACTGAGATAAAGAAGAATAATAAAATTGTAACAAAGTTTCTTCCGGCCCTTTCCCTTCTCCCCCTTTGGGGGTCGGGGGGCTGGGCCGGAAAAGCGTACATAAGCTTATGGGTTATTAGTACTACTCGACTATGACATTACTGCCTTTACATCTATAGCCTATCAACGTGGTCATCTTCCACGACCCTTTAAAGAAATCTCATCTTGTGGTGGGTTTCGCGCTTATAT
>NZ_JANMXZ010000038.1:0-184393 GCF_031381455.1 Flavobacterium sp.
TTGCCAATAGCATGGTATACTTTTTTACCGTCTCTGACCGCATCTTTTATTTCAAGGGTTGCATATCCTGCATTTACGAACCCATAATGTATCCTGAACTTAAACCATTCGCCCGAGTCATATGCTTCAGGCTTTTGGGAATCAAAACTTACAGTAATAAAAACCAATAATAGTAAAAGATATTTTTTCATGTCTTGCAATTGTTTTTATACTGTATTTACAATATCTGTTCCAAATGTACCAAAACAAAAAAACCCAGTCAAATTATGACTGAGTTTTTATGCTATTAACCAACCAAAAAACTATAAATTATGAAAATTTATCCAAAAATTAAAGGAAACCACTCCTCGTTTTTTTGATGGTGCAAATATAATTCAAACCATTACATAATTACAAGTGATTTGTCAACTTTAACAATTAATTAATAAAGAATAGTTGTTTTGCTGGTTGTTTTTTAAATAAAATTCAAATAAATTCGACTTTTATAAAGTTCCTCGTAGCATTTGTTCCCTTTCTATAGATTCAAATAACGCTTTGAAGTTTCCGGCACCAAAACCTCTTGCTCCCATTCTTTGAATGATTTCGAAGAACAGTGTTGGTCTGTCTTCGATAGGTTTGGTAAAAATTTGTAGCAAATAACCTTCTTCGTCAGCATCAATCATAATCCCTAGTTTTTGAAGTTCATTGATGTCTTCTTTGAATTTATGCATGTGATCTTTTAATCGTTCCGGAATCGCATCATAATATGCTTGTGGTGGTGTACTCAAGAATTCAATCCCTCTCGAACGCATATCGGCAATTGTTTTGATGATGTCATCAGTGGCTACTGCGATATGTTGCACACCAGAACCTTCATAGAAATCTAAGTATTCTTCAATTTGGGAACGTTTCTTTCCTTCGGCCGGTTCGTTTATTGGAAATTTAATTCTTCCGTTGCCGTTACTCATTACCTTGCTCATTAAAGCCGAATATTCGGTTGTGATTTGTTTGTCGTCAAATGAAAGAAAGTTTACAAATCCCATGACATCTTCGTACCATTTAACCCAAATGTTCATTTCATTCCATCCTACATTTCCAACCATGTGATCCACATATTTTAATCCAACCGGTTCTGGATTATAATCGGATTTCCATTCTTTATATCCTGGTAAAAAGGATCCGTTGTAGTTTTTACGTTCCACAAACATGTGAACCGTTTCGCCATAAGTGTAAATTCCGGCTCGAACTACTTCGCCATGTTCGTCTGTTTCAACTGTTGGCTCCATGAATACTCTGGCACCACGTTTTGTAGTTTCTTCAAAAGCCGAACGAGCATCTTCAACCCAAAGTGCTACCACTTTTACTCCGTCACCGTGTTTTTTTACGTGTTCTCCAATTGGTGAATTGCTGTTCAAAGCGGTTGTTAAAACCAATCGTATTTTATCCTGTTTTAAAACATAAGACGCTCTGTCTTTCATTCCGGTTTCTAAACCTGCGTAGGCATGTGATTGGAATCCGAAAGCTGTTTTGTAAAAGTGTGCTGCTTGTTTGGCATTGCCAACGTAAAATTCTACGTAATCTGTTCCTAAAAGCGGAAGGAAATCCTGTGCGCCTTCAAATATTTTTTCTAGTCCGTATTCAACGGATTTTATTTCTTTACTCATTGTGTATTATTTTTGCCACGAATGCACGAATAGTCAGTCGTGAAGTTTAATTTGTATTTTTTTAGCCCCGATAGGAGTGGAAATCCTGACATTGCTTTTAGAAATAAGCCCTTCGACTGCGCTCAGGGAGACAAAGCAATGACAGATTGTGACGGATAGCGGGAAATAGCTCCTTACTCTACCCAGGATTTATAATATTGTCCGTCATCTAATCCCATGGCTTCTTCTGTAACCATCAATGGGCGGAACGTATCTACCATAACGGCTAATTCTTGTGTTACGGTTTGACCGATACTGCGTTCCATTGCGCCTGGTGCCGGACCATGTGGAATACCCTTTGGATGCAACGTAATATGACCTTGCTCTATATTGTTTCTCGACATAAAATCGCCATCAACATAATACAGAACCTCATCGCTATCAATATTGCTGTGATTGTATGGCGCCGGAATTGCTTTGGGGTGGTAATCATAAATTCTTGGACAGAATGAACAAACCACGAAAGTCGCCGTTTCAAAAGTTTGATGAACTGGAGGCGGTTGATGCACACGACCTGTTATTGGCTCAAAATTATGGATGCTGAATCCGTATGGAAAATTGTATCCATCCCAACCAATGACGTCAAAAGGGTGCGTAGCATAAACCATTTCGTGTATCATGCCTTCTTTTTTGATTTTGATTGTGAAATCTCCTTTTTTGTCATGCGTTTCTAACTCGGTTGGCAATTTGAAATCGCGTTCGCAAAAAGGAGAATGTTCTAAATGTTGTCCGGAAGCGTTTTTATATCTTTTTGGTGTATAAAATGGCGCATAAGATTCAACGTAAAACAATCTATTTTCGGAAGTTTCGAACTCGATTTGATAAATCATTCCGCGTGGAATAATAAGATAATCTCCGTATTCAAACTGGATATTTCCCATCATTGTGCGCAGTTTCCCTTTTCCTTTATGGATGAAAAGCATTTCATCGGCATCGGCATTTTTGTAGAAATAAGTTGTTAATGATTTTTTTGGAGCAGCCAATCCAATGATACAATCGCGGTTGACCAACATGGCTTTTCGGCTGTCTAAAAAATCATCTTCAGGCTTTAATTCAAAGCCTTTTAGTAGCAATGACTTTATATTTTTGCCAATGGCAATTTTTGGTTCAACTGAATATGATTTGACTATTTCCTTGACTTGCGTTGGTCTGTGAACATGATAGAGCAGAGAAGCGTGTCCGTGAAATCCTTCGGTGCCAAAAAGCTGTTCGTAGTACAAACCTCCGTTTGGTTTTTCAAACTGCGTGTGTCTTTTTTGTGGAAAATCGCCAAGTTTATGATATAGTGGCATTATTTAAAATATTAGATATTAGATATTAGATATTAGATATTAAATTTACGATATATTGATTCATAAATTCATTCCGGATTTCTCTTAATCAGAAATTTTAAATGTGCTAGCAAATTATTCCAAGTAGTTTTCATTTGTCTTTTTTGATTGCCCTTTATCGTGTATATGTAATTCGCAAAGCTCATTTCATGTACACAAATATCGGAAAAATATAACTCCTAAAAATGATAATTATCAATTTTTAATTTTTAATAAAACAGAAAAGGATTAAAGAGCGAACCCTTTAATCCTTCTGTAAATTATTTTTTTAATAAATTATTCTTTAGGATTATTCAGTCTGCTATTTTTCTTGCTGTAGCCAAAATAAACAACAAAACCGATAGCTAACCAAACGATTAATCTCAACCAGTTTGTCCATCCTAAACCATAAATCATTGCAAGACAAACAATAATTCCAAGAATTGGAACTAAAGGCACAAATGGGGTTTTGAATTCACGTTTCATCTCTGGATGCGTTTTTCTTAAAACAATCACTGAAACACAAACTAGGATGAAGGCAAATAAAGTTCCTATACTTGTCATATCACCAACAATGTCACCTGGAATAAATGCGGCAAATAAACCAACAATTACCATAATTACCAAGTTAGCTTTGTATGGTGTTTTGAATTTTGGGTGTATATCACTGAATGATTTTGGTAATAAACCATCTTTACCCATTGAGTAAAATACTCTCGACTGACCTAATAACATTACTAAGATTACAGATGAGAATCCGGCTAATATTGCCACAGTCACGAACTGAGCCAGCCATTCATATCCTGGCATTGCCGAAGATATCGCATTAGCAACGGATGCTTCTTTTCCGCTAGTTCTAAAAAACTCAACAGATTCTAGACCTGTCAATACGTGAGCAAATAGAATATATAAAACGGTACAAACTGCCAAAGATCCTAAGATTCCGATTGGCATGTTACGCTTTGGGTTTATTGTTTCCTGAGCAGCTGTACTCACAGCATCAAATCCGATGAAAGCAAAGAAGACCGTTCCTGCTGCACCAAGAATCCCCATGATTCCGCCATAGCTATGGCCAACACCGTGTTCGTCTGTGAATATTGAAGTTGGAGGAATATAAGGCGTATGATTTTCAGGTTTAATAAAATGCCATCCAAAAATGATAATCATTATCACTATCGCTACTTTAGCCACAACGATAATTCCGTTTACAAAAGCAGATTCCTGAGTTCCTTTTATCAGCAATAAACTTATTACAGCTACTATAAAAAATGCCGGAATGTTTATAATTCCACTAACACCATCTGTTGAAGTTTGAAACGGTGAATGACATAACTCGTAAGGAATTGGGCTCACATGGAGCACATTGACCAGCAGATTATTGAGGTATTCACTCCACGCAATTCCAACAGTTGCGGCTCCAACGGCATATTCTAAAATTAAATCCCAACCGATAATCCATGCCAATAATTCGCCCATGGTCGCGTAAGTGTAAGTGTAGGCACTTCCCGAAATTGGAATAGAAGAAGACAATTCGGCATAACACAATCCTGCCAAAGCACATCCAATAGCGGCTACAATAAATCCTATAGTAACTGATGGTCCAGCATTTTGAGCAGCGGCTGTTGCTGTTCTAACAAAAAGTCCGGCACCGATGATTGCTCCAATTCCTAAGGCAACAAGTGACCAAGCGGTCAGTGTTCTTTTTAATCCTTTTTCAGATTCAGACGCTTCAGCAAGTAATAGCGCCATAGGTTTTCTTTTCCAAATAGACATATTGTGGTTTTTTAGTTAAAAAATAATAGTTTCAAATATAGTTTTTTATGTGTAAAATACATAAAAATGTTTTCTGGCTTTTTAAAACCAAAAGCCAACGCTAAAATAAGTAAATCCTTTAGTTAGCTCAGGCGACCATGAATATTTAATTTCGATTGGCCCAACAACTGATTCTAAAGCATATCCAATTGCATAACCTGTATATTTTGGTTTTGATAACCAATTCCCATTTTCGAATAAATTATCTTCGACATTTGCATAATTTGCGGCAAAATTTATGTGATTCTTTTTGTAAATTTCGTAATCCAAAGTGAAGCATGATTTAACATAACTATCAGCAGATATACTTAAAAAGTCATAACCATAAAAATGTTTAAAATTATTAATTGTATTAAAACCATAACCTCCAAAAACAAAGTCGAAAAAGTGAACGCTCTCTTTACCAATAACAAAACCAGCATCCGACTGTACTTTTAATGTTAACTTCTTAGAAAAAGATTCAACAATTCCTATTTCACCTTTGGCGATAGAATAACGATGGAATTCATTTGTATAATCAGAAGAAAATAAATAGGATTGAATATCTCCGGAAAACAACCAACCTTTTTTGGGAAATAGTTTATTATCAAAAGAGTCGTATTTCATATAACCAAAAACACTTGTGTAACTGCTTTTCTCAAAAATTGGATTAATTTGTCCCAAATTCTCTGATTCAATTTTTAAAAATTTATGTTCTATTCCGGCTCCAATTAAAAATTTTTGGATAAAAACCGTTTGCATATACGCTTGATTTGTTAAATCTGAAAAGTCAATATTTATGCTATTTAAACCCAACTGAGTTAACAATGCCCCGTTTCTAAAATCGGTTGTAAGGTTTCTGTTAAAAGTATTGTAACGTGATTTGAAGCCGAAACTCCAATAAAAACCATTGTCAATATAGTAATCAAAATTGTATCGAATATTATCCCCAAGTCCTATATCCATTGATGCCACATCATTTTTAAATAGTGATTTTTTTTGAGTTATATTTGCCAAAACTGCGCTTTTATACAAGCCATCATAATGAAGTCCAAACTTCAAAAAAGTTTTCGTCGCATTCTCAGTCAAACTCAGTTTTAATTCATCTCCGTCTTGATTTACTCCAATCGTATAGCTAATTCTGCTAAAATTTTGAGTTGCATTTATGTTATTAATTCCCGTTTTCAAATCGTCATAACTTATTTTACTTCCGTTTTTAAAACGCAGTTTCCCTAACATATAGGCTCTAGTATAATTATCCAATTTGTTTATGGAAATATTTTTAATTTGTAAAAAATCCTTTTCGCGCTTTATGGTATTAGGTTGATAAGTTCCTGTTGTATCTCCGAGTTTTTTTATTTGCTCATAAACCCCAAAAGCAGCAGTTTCGCCTTTCTTAATAATTTCTCTCCCTTCATTAAAAGAAATTACACCAAATTCAGAAACAGCGGGTTTAATATAAATATCGGTTAGTTTAATTTTATCTTTCATCATCTTAATCATGTCCAGATTTGTTATTTGAACCAAAATTCGAGTAGCGTCTTTAAGGGAATTTCTATCTTTTAAATCGTCTTGAACATCAACGCCTATGATAATATCTGCCCCCATTTTCCGAATTTCATCTATGGGATAATTATTAATAACACCGCCATCAACTAAAAGTTTACTGTCAATTTCTACAGGTGAAAACAAAGATGGGAAAGCCGAACTGGCCAACATGGCTTGCGCCAAATAACCATTTTGCAAAACCACTTGCTCGCCTTTTTCGATATCAGTAGCAATACATAAAAATGGAATGGGAAGTTTGCTAAAATCGCTTATGTGTCTTACTTTATGTGTAAGTTTTGACAACAAATTATAATTATACATTCCTTTAGAAAGCGCTATAGGAATCCCAATTTTAAGTTTGTTGAAAGGAAGTGTTATTGCGTACATTTCATCATTTCGCTTTTCATAAAAGTTTTTGGATGAACGTGGAATATAATCTTGAAGCAATTGATCAAAGTCAGTATTATAAAAAATAGAATCTATTTGAGTAGCGTTATAACCCGAAGCATACAAACCGCCAACAACGGCGCCCATACTTGTGCCGCCAATAAAATCGATTTTTACGCCAGCTTGTTCTAATACTTTTAAAACCCCAATATGAGCAAATCCTTTGGCGCCACCACCACTAAGAACCAAACCGATTTTTGGTCGAGTCTTTTTAATAGTGTCCTGCGCTTTTGAGGCAATAGGTAGTAATAAAAAGGCAATAGGCAATAGGCAATAGACAATAGTGGCAGCAAGACTACTTTTGACTAATGGCTTTTGGCTAACGGCTATTGGCTCTTTCTGCACTTGCTATTCTTTTTTGTAAAATTCGGAAATTTTTTTGGCTTTTGATACTCCAACAACATCAGAAATTTCTTTTTCTGTGGCTACTTTCAATCTTTTAACACTTTTGAAATGTTTTAGTAACGTGAGCATGGTCTTTTCGCCAATTCCCGGAATCAGTTCTATGGTTGAATTTAATGCCGATTTACTTCGCTTATCGCGATGATGTGTAATTCCAAAACGGTGTGCTTCGTTGCGCAACTGCTGAATAATTTTTAATGTTTCCGATTTTTTATCCAAATATAACGGAACCGAATCGCCAGGATAAAACAATTCTTCCAATCGTTTAGCAATCCCAATAATCGCAATTTTTCCTCGCAAACCCAAATCATCAATGCTTTTCAACGCCGATGATAATTGCCCTTTTCCGCCATCAATAATAATCAATTGTGGCAAGGGTTGATTTTCATCCAAAAGCCGTTTGTATCTTCTATAAACCACTTCTTCCATCGAAGCAAAATCATTTGGGCCTTCTACGGTTTTGATATTAAAATGGCGGTAATCTTTTTTACTTGGTTTGCCATCTTTAAAAACCACACAAGCCGAAACAGGATTCGTTCCCTGAATATTTGAGTTGTCAAAACACTCAATATGTCTGGGTTCAACCGAAAGTCGTAAATCCTTCTGCATTTGTGCCATAATTCTATTGGTGTGGCGTTCAGGATCTATAATCTGGATTTGTTTCAATTGTTCTAATCGTTGGTATTTTGCATTTCTTTCAGAAAGGTCTAGAATTTGTTTTTTATCTCCCAATTGTGGAACGGTAACTTTTATTGTAGAACCAAAATCTAAAGCAAAAGGCAGAATAATTTCTTTGGATGTCAAATGAAATCGATCCCGAAGTTCAACAACCGCAAGTTCTAATAATTCTTCATCGGTTTCGTCCAATTTCTTTTTGAGTTCCAAAGTAAATGACCGAATGATAGCGCCATGTGCAATCTGTAGAAAGTTGACATACGCTGTCGCTTCATCGGAAACAATCGAAAACACATCAATATTTGAAATTTTTGGATTTAATATTGTGGAACGCGATTGGTAATTTTCTAAAACATCTATTTTTTCTTTGATTTTTTGTGCCGCTTCAAATTTCATTTCGGAAGCCAAATCCTGCATCATTTTCTTGAAATCTCGCATGCTGTCTTTAAAGTTTCCTTTCAGAATTTGACGAATCGCATCAACTTGCTTTTGATAATTTTGTAAAGTTTCCAATCCTTCACATGGCCCTTTGCAATTCCCTATATGATATTCCAAACACACTTTAAATTTTCCCGATTTGATATTGCTTTCGCTCAAATCATAGTTACAAGTTCGCAACGGATACAGCTCTTTAATCAAATCTAAAATAGTATTTACGGTTTTGAAATTGGTATACGGACCAAAATATTCCGAGCCGTCTTTGGTCATTCTTCGCGTTGGAAAAATTCGGGAAAAAGGTTCCTTTTTGATGCAAATCCAAGGATAGGTTTTGTCATCGCGCAGCAACACATTATAGCGTGGCTGTAGTTTTTTTATTAGATTGTTTTCCAATAAAAGTGCATCTTGTTCAGAAGAAACTACTATGTGTTTAATGACAACAATCTTCCTGACCAACACATTGGTTTTGGCATTGTCATGGAGTTTATTGAAATAAGAAGCAACACGTTTTTTAAGGTTTTTGGCTTTGCCAACATACAGAATTTTGCCTTCTTTATCATAATACTGATACACGCCGGGATTGTCCGGAAGCGTTTGTATTTGAAGTTCGATAGAAGGAGTTTCCATAGTCATTGCGAGGCACGAAGCAATCTCTTTATAATGTTAGGATTTAGGATTTGTTGATTTCAAAGTTATAAAAATTAAAGTACTTTTGAAGTATGAATAAAAAAGAACTCAGAGCTAAATATAAAGCCTTGCGCCAAGAATTATCGCTTGACGAAATTGAAGACAAGAGTTTGGCGATTGCTAATAGAATGCTTCAACTCGACATCTGGCATAAAACCTATTTTCATTTATTTCTTACTATAGAAGAACAAAAAGAAGTAGAAACGGAATTCGTTCTTCAAATATTGGCAGGAAAAGATAAGGAAATTTTAGTTTCTAAATGTGATTTTGAGAGCAGCGGAATGACTAATTATCTATTGACAGACAATACCAAATTCCAAAAAAACCAATATAACATTTACGAACCTGTAGATGGTCCCGACGCTTCGGGAGAAGTCCCAAATTCCAAAACAGAAGTGGTGTTTGTTCCGCTTTTAGCGTATGACAAACTGGGAAATAGAGTAGGATATGGTAAAGGATTTTACGACAACTTTCTTTCGAAATGTCCTGAAGATGTTATAAAAGTTGGATTGTCCTTTTTTGAACCAGAAGAAACTATTGAAGATGTTTCTCCAACCGATATTCGGTTAGATTATTGCGTTACGCCAACAGCTATTCACTCGTTTCGTTAGTTCCAAGCGACGTTTTCTTTGCAAATGCTTTTTTATTAAACACTATTAGAATTCCAACACCTGTTGAAATCGCCATGTCGGCAATGTTAAAAATAGCATTGAAAAACTTGAATGGATGTCCACCCCAAATAGGCAACCATTCCGGGAAATTCCCTTCTACAATTGGGAAATATAACATGTCGACCACTTTACCATGAAACCAAGTACCATAAGGATTTTCAGCAAATAAAGTTGCTAAGTTATTGTAGCTGTTATCGAAAATAACACCATAAAAAACGGAATCTATAATGTTCCCGACTGCACCGGCAAAAATTAAAGAAATGGCAACCATTAAATAATTAGAACTGTGCTTTGTGCTCGAATCATATAACCAATAGCCAATTCCTAAAACTGCTAAGATTCTAAAAACTGTTAGTATCAATTTGCCATAAGCACCCGGGATTTTTGTTCCCCAAGCCATTCCTTCATTTTCAATCAGTAATATTTTAAACCAACTGGCAACATCAATTTGTCCGGCTTCTCCATAAACGAAGTTGGTTTTGATATAAATTTTGACGAATTGGTCAACCAATAAAATAATGGCAATGATTAAAATGGAATTTCTTAAGGACATTTTTTGGATTTTACTGGCGCAAAAATAACAATATTATTATACAAAAGGCAGAATATTTTTTAGTTATAAATCTCATTCTATACATTTTATGAATGTTAGTAAAAGATTTGTTAACTTCACCATCAAAAGCAACCAATTTGGTTTTTATACATCCAAAAGAAACTAACCAATAAAATAACTGATTATGAAAAAAATTTATTTAATCGCTGCTTGTATTTTTTCTATACTTATATCTTCATGTGATTCGGATGATTCTGCAAAAGAACAAGCAAGATTTGCGGTTCCAACGTTGAAATCATTAGCAGAAATTAGAGGAACTGTCTCTGTAAACTCAGCTAGACAAACCAATTCGGACGGTAAAATTTATGTTGCAGAAAACTATCTTTTCTACATTGCCAAAGAACAAGGCGTTCATGTTTTTAACAACGCTAATCCTTCTGCACCTATAAATATTGCATTTATAAATATTGAAGGCGTTCATGATATTTCTGTGAAAGGAAATTATCTATTTGCCGATAACTTTGTCGATTTGTTGGTTTTTGACATCAGCAACATTCAAAATATCACTTTGGTAAGAACCGTACAAAATTCTATTGGTTTTAGCCCTGTTTTTCCTGATGATGCTGAGTTTTATGACTACACAGTTACTCCTGTCGGAGACGAAATAATTACAGGTTTTGCTATTGAAATGAGAGACAGACCTGAAGCACAGGAAATAATTTTGGCAGAAGATGCTTTGGCCTCATTTAATGGTGCCAACGGAATTGTGGGAACAGGAGGTTCGTATGCCCGTTTCCAAATAAGAAACAACGCACTCTATACAATTGACTCTTATAAATTGAATGTTTTCAATATCACAAACCCTATTACTACCTTTTTTGACAAAGAAGTTTATATGACACAATGGTTTGGTGGCGGAGAATTTGAAACCTTATTTATCCAGAAAAATATACTATTTGTGGGTTCAACTACGGGAATGTATACGGTTGATGCCACTGATGAATTCAACCCTTATTTTGTTTCCGGATTTTCTCATGCAACAGCCTGCGATCCTGTAGTTGTCTATGAGGATACTGCTTATATTACTGTTCGTGGCGGTTCTAGTTGTGGTGCTATTGAAGATCAGATTAATGTTATCGATGTTACTGATATTTCAAATCCGACATTACTATCAACGTATCTGATTGGCGAGCCTTATGGTTTAGGAATTAAAAATGGTACGCTGTATGTTGGTTGCGGGAACAATGGATTAAAAGTATTTAATGCTGCTAACAGCGCTAGTCTTACTTTAGAAAACACCTATGAAGGAAATGTAAAAGACATTATTCCTTTAGACAGCCATTTAATTGTTATTGGTGAAAATAAAATAACGCAATACAGTTACGGCCCTAATTTTACGCTGAATCTGTTAAGTCAAATCAATTTATAAATAAAAAGCCTCTCGTTCCAAAAACAAGAGGCTTTTTTTATGGTAAGTAAAGCTGTTATCGTTGCAAATTTTTAGCTTCAATACTCATCGTAGCGTGAGGAACAACGCGCAATCTTTCTTTTGAAATTAGCTTTCCGGTTACTTTACAAACACCGTATGTTTTATTTTCCACACGGAATAGTGCATTCTTCAAATCGCGGATAAACTTTTCCTGACGAATGGCTAACTGCGAGTTGGCTTCTTTAGACATGGTTTCGCTGCCTTCTTCAAATGCTTTAAACGTTGGCGACGTATCATCAGTTCCGTTGTTTAAGTCATTCATATAGGCGCTCTTTATCAACTCTAAGTCAACTTTTGCCTTTTCCATTTTGTTTATAATAATTTCTTTGAACTCTGCTAAATCTGCATCTGAGTATCTCATTTTTTCTTCTACCATCGTTATGCTATTTTGAGATTAATATTCTTGTTTTTATGTCGTCAAATTCTATTTCTGTTCCGTTCTTTAAATCATCTACAAAAACTAAGGATTCTGTTAGTGTTTCCGATTTGATATAATTTTCATTGGCCGCAACTGCTTTTTCTAAACCGTTATTTGTCTGCAAATGAACCTTTATTTTATCCGTTACTTCAAATCCTGAATCTTTTCTTAGGTTTTGAATTCGGTTAACCAATTCTCTTGCGATTCCTTCTTTTATCAATTCCTCCGTTAAGGTAATGTCTAGCGCAACAGTTATGCCATTTGCATTTGCCACTAACCAACCCGGAATATCTTGAGAGGAAATCTCAACGTCATCGGATGTTAAAATTATACTATTTCCTGAAATAACAAGCGATAGCTCGCCATTTATATCTAATTCGTTTATTTGTTCTGTCGATAAATTTTGTATCTCTTTGGCAATCAAACCCATGTCTTTACCAAAACGTGGTCCAAGCACCTTGAAATTTGGCTTAATTTGTTTCACCAAAACTCCCGAAGCATCGTCTAAAAGTTCTATTTCTTTAACGTTAACTTCGGCTTTTATTAGGTCGGAAACTGCCTCAATTTCAACACGCTGATTGTCGTCAAGCACAGGAATCATTACCTTTTGCAATGGTTGACGCACCTTTATCATTTCCTTCTTTCGAAGTGATAAAACAAGCGACGAAACCGTTTGTGCTTTCATCATTTTGCTTTCGAGCGATTTATCAACAAAGTTTTCAACCGAAACAGGGAATTTTGCCAAGTGAATGCTGGTAAATTCCTCACTATTAGTGGTGTTAACTAAATCACGATACAGTTTGTCCATAAAGAACGGAGCGATTGGCGCGGATAATTTTGCAACATTTATCAAACAAGTATATAATGTTTGGTAAGCCGCAATTTTATCTTTTTCGTATTCGCCTTTCCAAAATCGTCGCCTGCACAGACGAACATACCAGTTACTCAAATTCTCCTGAACAAAATCAGAAATAGCTCGAGCTGCTTTTGTTGGTTCATAATCGGCGTAAGCTTCATCAACCACTTTTATCAAAGTATGCAATTCCGATAAAATCCAACGGTCAATTTCAGGTCTTTCGTTTAACGGAATTTCTGCTTCACCATATTTGAAACCATCGATGTTAGCATATAAACTAAAGAAAGAATATATGTTATATAAAGTTCCGAAGAATTTACGACGCACCTCAGCAACACCTTCAATGTCAAACTTCAGGTTGTCCCATGGATTTGCATTCGAAATCATGTACCAGCGTGTGGCATCAGGTCCATATTCTGCCAGTGTTGTAAATGGGTCAACGGCATTTCCTAAACGTTTGGACATTTTTTGTCCGTTTTTGTCCAGAACCAAACCATTTGACACTACATTTTTATAGGCAATTTTATCAAAAACCAAAGTCCCAATGGCGTGTAAAGTATAAAACCAACCACGTGTCTGGTCAACTCCTTCCGCAATAAAATCGGCTGGAAAATCTTTATTCTCGTCAATTTTATCTTTATTTTCAAATGGATAATGCCATTGTGCATATGGCATCGCGCCTGAATCGAACCAAACATCAATCAAATCAGCTTCGCGTTTCATAGGTTTTCTAGAAGCCGAAACTAAGGTGATGGCGTCAACCACATTTTTATGCAAATCAACCAAGTCGTAATTTTCCTCGCTCATGTTTCCGATTTCAAAACCTTTGAACGGATTTTCTTTTTGGAAACCTGCTGCAATTGATTTTTCTATTTCTGTGACCAATTCTTCAACCGAACCGATTAAAATTTCTTCGGTTCCATCTTCGGTTCTCCATATTGGCAACGGAATTCCCCAATAACGTGAACGTGATAAGTTCCAATCGTTAGCGTTTTTCAACCAATTTCCGAAACGGCCTTCGCCGGTTGCTTTTGGCTTCCAGTTGATGGTTTCGTTAAGGTCGAACATTCTGTCTTTGACTTCGGTTACTTTGATGAACCAAGAATCTAACGGATAATATAATAATGGCTCGTCGGTTCTCCAACTGTGTGGATAACTGTGAACGTATTTCTCAACTTTAAAAGCTTTGTTTTCTTCTTTTAATTGAATGGCAATTTCTACATCAGCTGAACGTTCTGGTACCTTATCAGCATCATAATATTCATTCTTCACATATTTTCCAGACAAATCGCCCAAGCCTTGAATAAACTTGCCTTGTAAATCAACTAAAGGCACTGGATTACTATTAGCATCTAGAACCAACATTGGCGGCACTTCTGGTTTTGCTTCTTTGGCAACTTTCGCGTCATCGGCACCAAATGTTGGCGCGGTGTGCACGATTCCGGTTCCGTCTTCAGTAGTTACGAAATCTCCCGAAATTACCCTAAACGCATTCTCTGGATTTTGATATGGCAAAGCCAAAGGCATTAATTGTTTGTATCGGATTCCAACTAAATCTTTTCCTTTGAATTCGGTTAAAGTCTTAAACGGAATGGTTCTATCTCCAGCCTTGAAGTCTGCAAAATCAGCATCATCAGTACTTGCAGAAAATCCTTTTCCGAATTGTTTTCCAACTAAGTTTTTAGCCAGAATAACATTTACTGGTTCGAAAGTATATTGGTTGAAAGTTTTTACCAAAACATAATCTATATTTGGTCCGACTGTCAATGCTGTATTACTAGGTAACGTCCATGGTGTAGTCGTCCAAGCCAAAATATGAACTTCTCCAAAACCTTGTAAAAAGCTTGGTAATGTTTCGACTTTTGTTTTGAATTGAGCTACAACTGTTGTATCCGTCACATCTCTATAACTTCCGGGTTGGTTTACTTCGTGTGAAGACAAACCTGTTCCGGCTTTTGGAGAATAGGGTTGTATTGTGTAGCCTTTGTATAATAAATCCTTATCGTAAATCTGTTTTAATAACCACCAAACCGATTCCATATATTTGGATTTGTAGGTCACATAGGGATCTTCCATATCTACCCAATAGCCCATTTTTTCGGTAAGATCATTCCACACATCAGTATAGCGCATAACGGTTCGTTTACACGCTTCGTTGTATTCTTCGATGGAAATGGTTTTCCCGATATCTTCTTTGGTGATGCCTAATTCTTTTTCGGTACCTAATTCAACTGGCAAACCGTGCGTGTCCCAACCTGCTTTTCGCTTAACCTGGAAGCCTTTTTGAGTTTTATAACGACAGAAAATATCTTTGATAGCACGTGCCATTACGTGGTGAATTCCGGGTAAACCATTTGCAGATGGCGGCCCTTCAAAAAACACATAAGGTGTCGCGCCTTCACGAGACGTAACACTTTGTTCAAAGATGTTGTTTTCTTTCCAAAAATCAAGAACATCTGAGGCCACTTTTGGCAAATCAAGTCCTTTATATTCAGTAAACTTAGTACTCATTTTTGTCGTTTTCTTTAATCAAGTCTGCGAAAGTAAGGAATTTTGAGAAAAGAGAATAGAAAATAGAGAAAAGAGAATAGACTTTTACTAAAAATTAAGAAAGAAGAATGTTTTTTTGAACTTTTAAGCAAAAACCTCTTTTAAAACTTCGAGTGATTTTGGTTTTTTGAAACCATCGAGATGAATGGTATAATAGTCTAGTAGAATTTTTAGTAGGATTTGACGTTCGATTACGCCAAAAACCTTTTGGTCGCTGTCAAATTTTAAATCAATTAGTTTTTTGAACAAAAAAGTTTCGTGTTCGGATAGGCAATTGGTTCCCTGAAATGCTGTAAAGTTTCCTTCTTTGCAATCGAAAAATTTGAAAACCGCTTCAGAATTGTCGGGATAAAACCCAAAAAACTTGGTCATCTCCAACATCAAAATCAGATGAAAATTAGCCATTTCGTCATGAGCATCAAGCCAAAGCAAAGCCGATTCGAGAAAGTTGAACAAGTTTTCGTTTTTTTCTTCTTCGTGTATACTGTGATGAATGATTTCGGAGAGAAACATCACGATAGTGCTTTTGACGATATCGGTGGAAATTGTTTGATACGCGTGTGCGAGTTTTATTTCTTTGAAATGCTCGAGGGTTCCTTTGTTCTTGTGATTGGCTTCGATTTCGAGTAACGATAAAGGCTGGAAATACGCAATCTTTTGATTTGATTTTTTAGCTGCAAAAGCATTGGGCACAAAGTAACTTTTTAAGCCGTCGCTTTGCGTGAAGCATTTTACTATCAGGCTTTTTTCCTGATATTTTAGAGAAGAAATGACGATGGCTTTGGTTTTGACGAGCATAGTTAATTACGAATTGCGAATTACGAATTACGAATTAATGACTCGTAAATCATAATTCGTAATTTATCTGATTATCATCACTTTTTTAACAGCAGTTTCTGAGGCATCTTCGGCAGCGATGAAAATCATATACACTCCAGAAGCTACATTGTATTTACCAAAAGCTTTGGTATCCCATTCTACCGTTCCGCCTTCGGAAGTGGTTTCGTAGACTAAATTTCCTTCGATGTCTGTGATTTTTATGTTGGCTTTCGAAATTAATCCCGCGATTTTTACTGTTCCCACAAATTCGGGGCGAACCGGATTTGGATACACATATACCGCGTCTAAATTATCGGCTGATTTTGTCGCTGTGCCTTGAAAAGAAACCATTCCTCTATCGGTAGCAAAGAAAATTTCACCGGTAACTGAATTGATGTCGATGTCATTGATTACATTGCTTGGTAAGGGTGAATTGTCTTTTGTGAAATGATAAATCGTTTCCTGACCATTGGAAGAAAAAAGAAAAACCCCTGAATCTGCTGTTCCAATCCATTTTTGATTCGAACCATTCACGGCAATATCTGTAATAAATTGTTCGTATAAAAGTTCTTGTGCCAAACCATCTTCCAGAATTATAATCGCATTGGCTTTCATTTGATCATCACTATTGTAGCTTCCGGCACTTGGCAATACTCTCAATCCCCGTGTTGTTCCTATCCAAACCTGATTTCTATTATCTACAGCAAGAGCTCTAACGTCTTGAGAAGGAAGATTTCCTAAATCAACTCCTTCTGATAATTTTTTAAAAATATTGGCCGTTTCGTTAAAAGCAACAACTCCGTTTTTATATGTGGCAATCCATTTTGTGCCATTTCTGTCGACGGCTATTTTACTAAAATCATTACTTGCATAATCTGTTAAAATGGTTTCCATGTCAAACGCTTGCCATTGACCTCCAGATTTTAGAACATTCAGTCCGGTTTTTACACGACTGTTAGTTACCCATAAATTTCCTGATTTATCATAAACTGAAGGGCCGATTCTGATACCTGTTGTTGAAGGCGAACTTAGTGATTTCAATGTACTGTTGCTTTCGTTAAAAAGTGTCGTTGGCAAATCTAAATCTACTTGCAGCAAACCTCGGTTATAGGAGCTGAAAAAAGCTTGGTTTTCATCGTTCGGATTTACCGTTATTCTTGTCAATGCTTCTGTACTGGGAAGAGCGCTATAGGGAATATAAGACCAAAGATTAGTTGAATTGTATTTGCTTATTCCAAATGTTGAAAGCGAAAATCCTATGTAATTAAAAGGATTGTATAATATATCATATCCTCCATAAACTGCCCATAAATTAGAGGACGAACTATTTATCGAAAATATATTATTCCGAACTGGTCCGTTAGGCATAATAAATTCGAAGTTAGTGGGAGAATTAATAGGTGAGGAAACAATTCCATTTTCATTTGTTCCGATATAAATCGTTTCATTAACAACGGTTGCACATGTAAAAGTTACCGGAATTGAAGTTATTTGCGAGTTTTGAATATGAATTATTTGGCTTAATGATGTGTTGTAAATAAAAACGTGATTTAAAGAAGTAACTATTAAATAATTTGAAGTGGCACGAATATCAAGTCCTGTTTGTCCAATAGTTCCAAATTCTTCAAAAAAGAAACCATTGTATTTGTAGACTTTATTGTTTGTGTTCATTCCGACTAGCTGATTATTAAATGTCACTAAACCGTTCCAAAAACCGCCATCAAAAACCTGCCATTGTGCAAAATCAATCAAATTTGGATTGGTTACAGCTGCTTTTCTGATTCCGTAATATTGTGTCACAGCATATATTGCAGTATTATAAATAGCTGTTTGATAGACTTTTATTTCCTGTCCGGCCGGACCGATAAAATAAGTATCTCCAAATTCTAAAGTTGCCAATTTATATTGCACAATTCCAAAATCACAGGAAACATAGACAATGCCATCATATTCCATGAAATGATTTACTCTTTTGATATTTGAAGGAATGTTTTTATTGATGATGTCCACCACATTTAACATACTTCCGTCGGCATCATTAATGATAATCATCAATCCGTCTTCATACCCTACAATTGTTTTATTGAAAGTGTCGCTGTGATAAATTGCAGAAATGGTTTGTCCCGAAAGACCATCAATCGTATTAACAGTTTTTATATCATTAGATACAACGTTTTTGGTAAACAGCGCATTTTCGGCAGCAGCATAAATTTTGGTGTTTGATTCTGAGATATCTTTAATTTGATTGTATGAAAAATAACCTTTCCAATTTTGAAATGGTTGTGATAAGCAAATTTGAAAAAAAAGAAATAAAACCCCGAAAAAGCACTTTTTCATCTGTAAATAATTAGCATACAAATATAGTATAAACGCAAAAATTATCTAATTGTTGTATTTGAATCAAAAAATGCCATCATTTCTGATGGCATTTCAAGGGTTTTGGTTGGTTTATTTAATTATACTATTCCTTGTGCTAACATGGCATCAGCTACTTTTACGAAACCGGCAATGTTTGCTCCTTTTACATAATCTGTATATCCTGTTGCATCTGTACCGTATTTTACACAAGCCTCGTGGATGTTTGCCATGATGTTTTTCAATCGTTGGTCAACTTCTTCCGATGTCCAGCTTAAACGCAAAGAGTTTTGTGACATTTCAAGACCTGAAGTCGCAACTCCACCAGCATTTGATGCTTTTCCTGGAGCAAAAAGAATTTTTGCTTTTAAGAATTCTGTAACAGCTTCCGGAGTTGAAGGCATATTTGCACCTTCGGCAACGCATGTACATCCGTTTGCAATAAGCGCTTTTGCTTCGTCACCGTTTAATTCATTTTGAGTAGCACATGGTAAAGCAATATCACATTTAACTTCCCATGGGCGTTTCCCAGCTACGAATTTTGCTGAAGGGTATTTTGCAACGTAATCGGAAATTCTTCCGTAGTTTACGTTTTTGATTTCCATGATGTAAGCCAATTTTTCAGATGTGATTCCATCAGCATCATAAATATATCCTGAAGAGTCAGAAGCTGTAACTACTTTTCCTCCAAGTTCGGTTGCTTTTTCGATTGCATATTGCGCAACATTTCCTGAACCTGAGACCACAACAGTTTTTCCATCAAAGCTTTGTCCTTTGGTTGCTAACATATTTTGAGCGAAGTAAACATCACCATAACCTGTAGCTTCAGGGCGGATTAATGAACCTCCGAAAGTAATTCCTTTTCCGGTTAAAACTCCGGTAAATTCGTTTCTCAATCTTTTATATTGACCGAACATATAGCCAACTTCTCTTCCTCCAACACCGATATCTCCGGCAGGAACGTCAGTATCAGCACCAATATGTTTAGCTAATTCGGTCATGAATGCTTGACAAAATTTCATGATTTCGATATCCGATTTTCCTTTTGGATCAAAATCAGAACCTCCTTTTCCACCGCCCATTGGTAATGTTGTCAAACTGTTCTTGAAAGTTTGTTCGAAAGCCAAGAATTTTAAGATACTCAAGTTTACTGATGGATGAAAACGAATTCCACCTTTGTATGGTCCAATAGCTGAGTTCATTTGAATTCTGTAACCACGGTTTACTTGCGTGTTTCCGGCATCGTCAATCCAACACACACGGAACATGATTACTCTTTCTGGCTCTACCATTCTTTCCAAAAGCATTTTGTTTTGGTATTTTTTATTTTGTTCAATAAACGGAATTACTGTTTCAGCAACTTCCATAACTGCTTGCATAAATTCAGGTTCATGGCCATTTCTTTTTGCAACCAATTCCATAAATGTGTTGATACTTTGTGACATAAAATTATACTATTATATTTTTTAAGAAATCGATTTCGTAAAATCGGACAAATATACATTTTATTCAAATAATGACATCTTTTTTTTTAAATTCTCATTGCTTTTATTGTTATCCCAATAAAAGTTGAATAAACCTATTAAAGTGACAGCTTATAAAACTTTTTATTTATTTCTTCATATATAAATCAAGTATTTTTTATTTATATTTTATAACTGATTGATGTTTTTATATATTTGTCGAGATTTGAACTAATTAGAATGCAAATGCCCAAAAATTTTATCATAACCTTACTACTGTTATTTGGTTTGTCAAATAGCGTAAATGCTCAATTTGGATTTTCCCATGAAATTGGTGCAATACTTGGTCCTGTTGCTTTTCAGTCGGATTATGGTGAGCGTCATGATTTTTCTACAAATGCGGGGAACACCGGATATGGTATTGGTATAATTCATTATTTAAATTTTTCCTATAAAGCCGAATGTAATTGTTACACTCCCGAGACCTATTTTAATGATCACTTTAAATTAAGAAGTGAGTTGTCCTATAATAAAACCGAATTGCAACATTTTGGAAAATGGGTTGATGCTAGCAGAACCAGTTTAATGGCCAATCAATTAAGAGCTATGAGAGGTAGCACAGCTGTTACCAATGTTGGTATGCAATTGGAATTTTTTCCATTAAGTATACGAGAATTTACAGCTACTTTAGGTTCGTTTGCTCCATTTATTAGTTTGGGTGGACAATTTAGTTTTTACAGCCCTAAAGCTTGGTCCACTCTTGGCCCTATAGGCACACCACTTACTACACCCGATAAATATTTAGATGGCTGGAGAGACGAAAGCGGAACCGTTTGGTCTATAGTTTCCAGTATTGGTTGTAGATACAAATTAACGGAACTATCTGATTTAATGGTTGACCTTAGATGGCAGTATTATTTCTCTAATTGGGTCGACGGTTTGAATCCTGACCCAACCAGATATCCTGAGAATAGAGCAAATGATTGGAATCTTTGGTTGAATGTTGGATACATTTATTATCTTCAATAGAAATTAAACGCTACTCTTTTTCTACGGCATCTTTATAATCTGGATAAAGAAATTTATTATAAGGGAATCTGGTGACGTGAATTTTTCTCACGGATTCATATACTTTTTCTCTGAATTCTTCAAAATTTTCTTTGTTGGTAGCCGAAATAAACAAGGTGTTTTTTTTACCAACATTACTCATCCAAGTTGTTTTCCATTCTTCCAAAGTGTAATGCTTTGTTGTTTTTTCGGTAATTAAATCATCCTCTTCAATTTCTTGATTTTTAAAAGCATCTATTTTATTAAAAACCATTATAGTAGGTTTGTCATTGCTCTTTATATCTTGTAAAATCTGATTAACGGAACTTATGTGTTCTTCAAAATCAGGGTGCGAAATATCAACAACATGTAATAGCAAATCCGCCTCGCGAACTTCATCTAACGTACTTTTGAAAGAATCCACTAATTGTGTTGGTAATTTTCTAATAAATCCAACGGTATCTGAAAGCAGAAAAGGCAGATTTCTGATAACTACTTTACGAACAGTAGTATCGAGTGTAGCGAATAATTTGTTTTCGACAAACACTTCGCTTTTGCTAATTACATTCATCAATGTCGACTTCCCAACATTGGTATAACCAACCAAAGCTACTCTGACCATTGCGCCACGATTGCCTCTTTGAACCGACATCTGTTTGTCAATGGTTTTTATTTTTTCTTTCAGCAAAGCTATTCTATCCCGAACAATCCTTCTATCGGTTTCAATTTCTGTTTCCCCAGGACCACGAAGACCAATTCCTCCTTTTTGACGTTCTAAGTGTGTCCACATTCCGGAAAGTCTAGGTAATAAATATTGGCATTGTGCTAATTCTACTTGAGTTCTTGCATAAGAAGTTTCTGCTCTTTGTGCAAAAATATCTAAAATTAAATTTGTTCTGTCCAGAACCTTACAATCAAGAATTTTAGAAATATTTTTTTGTTGAGATGGCGACAATTCATCATCAAAAATTACTGTTGAAATATTTTTTTCTTTGATGAACAAACTAATTTCATCCATCTTACCTGTTCCTAAAAAGGTTTTAGGGTTTGGTCTTTCTAATTTTTGAGAGAATCTTTTAATAACCTCACCACCAGCTGTGTAAGTTAAAAATTCCAGCTCATCGAGATACTCTGTTAATTTTTCTTCGTTTTGATTTTGCGTAATTATTCCAACAATTACAGTTCTTTCAAAATTAATAATTTCTTTTTCTAACATTTTTTTTGATTCTATGGCAAAATTAGACATTTGAGAATTAAAAAATCACATAAATTGTTAATGATTCTTAATAATAGTTTGGATTGATTTGTTAAATGTGTGTCTATCAAAAACAATTCATAAATAATTCATAAATTTTACTAAATTTGGGCGTCAAAAATTTTCAAGAAAAATTAACAAAAAACTCAAAATTTTCATTTTATGAAAAAAATTACTTTACTACTACTGTTTTTATTATTCTCTATAAGTGGCTATTCCCAATTAGCTCTAGAAGGTTTTGAAAATACTACAGGTCCTGATGCATTTCCGTCAACACACTGGCCTTTAGGTACGGGAGACTGGGCTGTATTTGATACTAGCGGATCTCCAGTACGCTGGGAAATTAATACCGCCTTTCCATACCAAGGAGTTAACGCTGCTTATGTTAACAGGGAAAATATTGGTGCCGGAAATACTACCGAAGAATATTTAGCAACTCCACCTGTGCAAATTCCAACCAATGGAGTATTACATTTTTATACAAGAATGTTTACCAGTGGAAATCAAGGGACTATTTATCAGATAAAAGTAGCCTCTGTCGCTACTGGATCACAAACCAATCCAAATGACTATTTATTAGTACAACAATGGACAGAAGATGAGTTAATTACGCCAACCACTAACTTTAACATCTACACAGAAAAAACTGTTGATTTGGCTGCTTTTGCTGGTCAATTCGTTTACGTTTCTTTTGTAAAAGTATTTTCCCAACCAGACGGCAATTTTGGTGGTGATAGATGGTTAGTAGATGATGTTAGCATTGATGCTGCGTGTTTGTCGCCAACAGGATTAGTTTCATCTGTAATAACTCCAAATGGAGCTACCTTAAACTGGACAAATCCTAATGGTGCAGTAAATGGTTGGGAAATAGAAGTTGTACTTGCTTCAGGGACTCCAACAGGAGTTGCAACACATACCACAACTACATTCCCTTATGCAGTAACTGGATTACTTCCGAACACTGCTTATAAATTTTATGTAAGAGCAGTATGTACCACCGGATTCTCGAGTCCCTGGTCTGTAGCTTCTGCCAACTTTACAACTTTAGTAGCTCCACCTGTCTGTGGAGGTAATTTTGTAGATTCGGGTGGTATAGGAGGAAATTATGCGAATAATGCAAACGTTAGTACCACAATAAACCCAGTAACTCCGGGGGATTTAGTAACCGTTACTTTTACAACCTTTAATACAGAATTAAATAATGACTTGTTAAGAGTTTATGCAGGTACTGATACAACTGGAACTTTATTAGGAACTTTTTCAGGAACTACTTTGCCCCCTGCTATTACGTCAAGTGCTTCAAATGGTAGCTTAACCTTTGTCTTTACTTCTAATGGTACAACAACCGCAGCAGGTTGGGTTGCAAATGTAACCTGTGGACCTCCTCCAGCATGTCAACAGCCAGTAGCCTTGACTACAGCTGCTTTATTATCTACTTCGGTTGATTTTGGTTGGACTAATGCTGGAAGCGCAACTTCTTGGCAGGTAATAGCTTTATCATGTGGATCACCAGCGCCAACAGCGATTACAACTGGGTGGATTGCTGCTCCAACAAATCCTTTTACAATTACAGGATTAACACCTGGAACATGTTACGATTTATACGTAAGAGCAGATTGTAATGCCTCTTCAAGCGGAGTAAGTGCATGGTCTGGAGCAAGAACAGTTACTACTCAAATTGCACCTCCAGTTTGTGGTGGTAACTTTGTAGATTCAGGAGGATTGGCAGGAAATTATGCCAATAATGCGAACGTGACCACAACAATAGTTCCTACTATTACTGGTCAGGTGGTTACGGTTACTTTTACTTCTTTTAACGTTCAAAACGGATCTGACTTATTGAGAGTATATGATGGTAGCGACGTTACAGCTCCACTTTTGGCAACGTTAACCGGAACAACTCTACCTCCATCCTTTACAGCATCATCGTCTGCAGGAACCTTGACTTTTGTATTTACATCAAATGCAACCACTACAGCTGCTGGGTGGGTAAGTAATATTACTTGTGGCCCTCCACCATCATGTAGAATTCCAACAGCACTTACTGCAGGATTAGTTACAGCAAGTTCAGTTCTATTAAACTGGACACAACCTATTAATCCTGATACAACAGTTGCTACTTCATGGCAAGTCATAGCATTACCTTGTTCTTCGTCAGCACCAACTGCAACGTCAACACCGACTGCAACTGCTACAACTAATCCTTACACGCTTTCGACAGGATTGACAGCAAATACGTGTTACAATATTTATTTAAGAGCAGATTGTGGTGGTGGATTATATAGTGAATGGTCTACTCCCATAACAATCAATACTCCGTGTGCTGCTTTTACTGTTCCTTTTCAAGAAGGTTTTAATAGTACTTCTACATCACAAGCATGCTGGACAGTTTTAAATGTTAATGGTGATACCGATACATGGAATATGAACTATGCTATAAATCCATTTGAAGGAAATGAATCTGCAGCTATCACTACAGATTTTAATGCTGGTGCTAACGATGACTGGTTGATATCTCCTCAAATTGTACTTACAGGAAACCAAAGATTAAAATTTAGATATAGAGTCCAATCTACTACTGAGCCTAATGACTTTAGAGTTATGCTTTCTACAACTGGTTCAGCTCCAGCAAACTTTACAACTATTTTAGTTCCTTTAGCTTCTTATTCAAATATTACATATGTTGAAAAAATTGTTAATCTTGCTGCCTACAGCGGTACGGTTAATATTGCTTGGCATGTTCCTGCTGGTGGACTTGATGGATGGAGATTATATATTGATAATGTAATTGTAGAAGATTTACCAACTTGTCCTGAACCAACTAATATAGCAGCGAGTAGCGTAACTTCTAATTCTGCCTCTTTATCTTGGACAAATGGTAACACCGAAACAGGATGGCAAGTTTTAGCATTGCCTTGTGCTTCGCCGGCACCAACTGCAGCTTCAACAGGTTTTGTTAGTACATCTACAAATCCTTTTACACTGACAGGATTAAGTTCTGCAACATGTTATAACATTTATATAAGAGCGGTTTGCTCTGTTACAGATAGTAGTAGTTGGGGAGGTCCCGCCATCGTAACAACTCAAATTGCGCCACCAGTTTGTGGTGGTAACTATATTGACTCAGGTGGTTTAACCGCAAATTATTCTAATAATGCAGACTCTACTGTAACAATTTGCCCTACAATTCCTGGAGAATTAGTAACGGTAACTTTCACAACATTTGATACAGAAGATGAATATGATGGGATATATGTTTATGATGGAAATTCAATAACTGCTCCTCAAATATCGAGTACAAATGGTGTCGGTTTTGGTCCTTTAACAACACCCGGCGCTTTTTGGGGAACAACAATTCCTGGTCCGTTTACTTCATCAAGTAACTCAGGTTGCTTAACTTTTAGATTTAGAAGCGATGGCTTATTTACCAATTCAGGATGGGTTGCTAATGTTACTTGTGCGCCTGCACCAACTTGTCTGAAGCCTATCAATTTAACCGCTACTAACATCACATCAACTTCAGCATTATTGGGTTGGACTGATACTAATACAACTCCGGCAACCCAATGGGAAGTTTTATATGTATCATTTGGATCACCAATCCCTTTACCAACTGCTACGGGTGTAATTGTTTCGGCAAATCCAAGTTTAATAACTGGTTTAAATCCTGGGACAAAATATACTTTTTATGTAAGAGCTGTTTGTTCTTCTACAGATTCAAGCGCATGGTCTTCAGGCAAAGATTTTTTAACGTTAATAATTAATGATGATTGCTCGGGTGCAATTTTTGCCCCTGTAAACTCATCTTCAGTTTGTCAACAAGTTACACCCGGGACTATAACTGGTGCAACAGCTTCAACTCCCGGGACAACCGCACCGTGTATAGGTAATGCAAATGATGATGTTTGGTTTCAATTTGTAGCAACAAATACTTATTTAAATATTTCTCTACAAAATGTTACTGGTTCTACTACCAACTTAAATCACGCTGTTTATTCTGGTCAATGTGGAACTTTGACACAGTTATATTGTAGTGTTGCAAATAGTCTTTCAAGTGTTGCAAATAACTTAGTTGTAGGTCAAACCTATTTTATTAGAGTTTATTCCAATTCTGCCGCAGTTCAAACAGTTACATTTAATTTGTGTATTTCAACACCTTCGACTTGCCCTACTGGCTCAACAGTATGTAGCTTAACAAATTATGCTAATACAACAGGGGTGACTAGTTTAGGAACAATCGGATGTTTAACTACATCACCAAATCCTGCATACTTTACAATTCAAGTAGCAACTTCAGGGCCTATTAATTTTTTACTTACACAATCATCTACTGCTGGAGGCACGCCAGATTTAGATGTAGATTATGCTGCTTGGGGACCATTTACAAGTCAAGCTGCTGGGTGTGCTGCCATAAGCGGTGGACAAGCACCTGGAATTGGTGTTCCGATAACACAAACTACAGGATGTAGTTTCTCATTAGCATCAACTGAAAATTTAAACATAGCAAATGCGGTTGTAGGACAATTTTATATTGTATTAATTACTAATTTTTCCGATGATCCAGGATTTATTAATTTAACACAAACTAATAGCACTGCACCGGGACATGGTACAACAAATTGTTGCCCAGATGCTTTTTTTAGTTACAGCCCTGCATCTTACTGTAGAGCAGCGGGTGTTTCTAATCCAATTCCAACTATAGCTGTAGGATCTTTAGCGGGTATTTTTTCATCAACTCCTGGTTTGGTTTTTGCAGACACTGCTACTGGTGAAATAAACCTTCAGGCAAGTACCGCAGGAAATTATGTAGTTACAAATACTGTTGCTGCAACTGCAAGTTGTATTCAATTTGTAAAATCATATACTATTAATATTTCTGAACCTACCACAGCAACTATTAGTTATAATAGTCCATCTTATTGTAAAAGTGTTACCAGTCTTCAAACTGTAACTCAAACTGGAACAACAGGAGGAAGTTATTCTGCAATTCCAAATGTTGGGTTGAGTATTAATCCAACAACAGGTGAAATAAATCCAAGTTTAAGTTCACCTGGAATTTATACAGTAGTTTATGGTTTACCTGGTTCTGTTTGCACAACTGGAAATCCTTCTACTCAAGTTGAAATTATAGCATTGCCAAATATAGTTCAACCTGCGCCAGTTGCTGCTTGTTATACTTACACTTTACCAAGTTTAACTCTTGGTAACTATTTCTCTCAAACTGGCGGAGTAGGTCCATTAGATATTACAGCACCGATTACAAATACTCAAACAATTTATATATATGCGGTCGGAGCTAGTGGATGTACTAATGAGAAATCATTTACTGTAACTATTAATACAGTTCCAACACCAACGAATATTACAACCACTCCATCTTCTTGTTCATCACCAACTGGGACAATTAGTTTTACCCCATTAGATGCTAGTGGACCATTACCAGCAGACTTATTTATCTCTGAAGTTACCGATGCAGATACTGGTTCTTTAACTTATGTTGAGCTATATAACGGAACTGGAGCTCCATTGAGTTTAGCTAATTATAAATTGAAATTTTATACTTGGGGTTCACCGCCTGTCACAGCAACTTTATCATGCGACTTGCAATTAACAGGAACTATTGCAAATAACACTACTAATGTAATCAAAGTAAGTAGTAATGCTAACATACCTGGTATTGTTCCAAATCAAACTTTTACAGGATGTGGAGGGGTAAATAATAATGATAATATTAGGTTAACTACATCAACCGATGTTGAACTAGATGTTTGGGGCGTAACGAACGGTTCAACATTTACACCAAGTAATCAAACAGGTTACACCTACAGAAGATTAAATACTGCAACATTACCAAGCACAACATGGAATCCTGCTGATTGGACAGCTATAGATCCTGAAGATTATACCAATGTTGGTAGTTATGCTTTTTCGATTTCTAATTATCAATATAGTGTTGATAATGGAACTTTTCAATCGAGTACTACATTCAGTAATTTAGCTATTGGTGATCATATACTTGTAATTAAAGATTTGTCTACTGGTTGTACATCTCCACCATTAACTGTAACTATTGATGCTCTTAATCCTATTGTAGCGGTCACTGGATTTAGTTACTCAACTCCGGTTTGTCAAAATGCAACTCCAAACCCTACACCAATTCCAACTTCAGGGTTTACAACGGGAGGAATTTATTCAGAGGATATAACTACTACTGGACTCGTGTTTGTAAACATATCTACTGGAGAAATCGATTTAGCGAATTCTACACCGGGAACACACACCGTTAATTATACTGTAGCAAATCAACCAGCAATATGTCTTGCAGGAGGACAAAGTTCAGCCACAATCGTTATTAATCCGATAATAACACCAATCATTGGATTTAGTTATTCGACACCTATTTGTAAAAATGCGCAGGCTACTTTGTCTCCAAGTCTAGACTCAGGTTTTAGTAGTTTTGCCACATTCTCAGCTAGTCCATCAACAGGTTTAGTTATTAACTCAACTACTGGTGTAATTGATTTAGCAAATTCAACCCCCGGAATTTACTCAATTGTTGTTAATGTTGTCGCAGATCCAGCTTCATGTAGGGTAAGCGCAACAACATCGCCAGCATTCTTACTTGAGATAAAACCAGTGGTTACTTTAGTGACAGGTTTCAATTATGACACCCCATTCTGTGCGAATAATGGTTCTGAATTACCAAATCTTAATTCTGGATTTGCATCAGGCGATACATTTAGCTCAACAACTGGTTTGATAATAAATCCTTTAACTGGAGCTATCGATTTAACGAGTACACCTGGAACATATACAGTGACCTATACCACGAATCCAAATGTTAGTAATTGTGAAGTTTCAACACCAGGTACTACTCAGGTTACAATAGTTCCTCCAGTAACAATTGAACTTACCGGTGGATGTCAAAGTGTGAATTATATTTTAACTGCAACTCCTGTAAATGGTTCGTTTGATCCTGATACAGCAACTTATTCTTGGCATAATGACGCAGGTGCTGAAGTAGGAAATACACAAAGTATAACGGTAACAGCAATTGGGGTTTATACTGTAACTATAACTGTAGATGGATGTTCTACTGTGTCACTTCCTTTTGATGTAGATTCTGTATTCTGTACTATACAAAAAGGTATTTCTGTTAACAATGATGGGTTAAATGACACTTTTGACTTAACGGGTTATGATGTTAGAAAATTAACTATATTTAACAGATTGGGAATGAAAGTTTATTCGCGCAATGATTATGTTGATGAGTGGGGCGGAAAATCAGACGACGGAGATGAACTTCCAGATGGAACCTATTATTTCATTATTGACCGAAATAATGGTGAAACCAAAACAGGATGGATTTACATCAATAGAGCACAATAACTTACTATATAATTTGCATTCAAAATAAAACAAAACAAAATGAAGAAAGTATATTTCATTGCGATATTGGCTTTAGCGATTACAGAGTTAAGAGCACAGCAAGATCCGCATTACACACAGTACATGTACAATATGAGTGTGATGAATCCAGCTTATGCTGGTTCAAAAGAGAGTGTGTCAGGTGGATTCCTCTACAGAAAACAATGGGTTGAAATTGAAGATGCGCCTACAACTGGAACATTCTTCATCCACAGCCCGGTTGGAAGAAACGTAGGTTTGGGACTTTCTGTAATATCAGATAAAATTGGACCCGTTGAAGAAAATAATTTCTACGCTGATTTCTCTTATACTCTTAATTTAGGTGGTGAGCGTAGATTAGCTTTCGGTTTAAAAGCTGGAGCAACCATGCACAAAATCGATTTCAATACTATTTATCCAACATTACCCGATTTAGGAGATGATGTTTTTGGTTCTGGAAATCCAAATAATACCTTCTTAAATATTGGTTCGGGGCTTTTCTATTATACCGATAAATATTATGTTGCTTTTTCAGTGCCAAATATGTTAAAATCTAAATATTTAGATTTTGATGGGAGGCAATACGGAACTGATGTAATCCATTATTTCTTGACCGGAGGTTATGTATTTGACATCAACCCTAATTTAAAATTCAAACCTTTTGCGATGATCAAATCATCGGTAAATGCACCAACATCTTTTGATGTTTCCACTAACTTCATGTTCTATGATAAGTTAGAATTAGGAGCAACTTATAGATTGGAAGACTCTTTTGGGGCGATGGTAAACTTTGCCATTACACCAAGCTTGAGAATCGGATATGCGTACGATCACATTATTTCAGATTTAAATGTTGTAACACCAGCTTCTCACGAAGTAATGCTGTTATTTGATTTGAACTTCCCGAAAAAAGTATCACGTTCACCAAGATATTTCTAACCTATAAAGTAATTCTAAAAATGAAAAATTTATATATAGTATTAAGTTTTGTTGCCATCAGTTTTACAATGTCGGCGCAAAATAAAAACACCAAGGTCGCCGATAAATTATTCGCCCGATTTGAATATATCGACGCTGCCAAAGAATATCAGAAATTGGTTGAAAACGGAAAAGCGGATCCTTATGTTTATAAGCAATTAGCCGATGCCAATTATAATATGTTTAATTCTACAGAAGCGGTTAAATGGTATGCCAAAGCAACCGAAACACAACAAGATGCTGAAACGTATTACCGTTATGCTCAAATGTTGAAAGCGGAAGGAAAATACGAAGATGCTAACAAGCAAATGCGAAAATTTGCAGCGGCTGCTCCAAATGATTTAAGAACCAAAGCATTTAATGAAAATCCAAATTACATTCCAAGATTATTAGATAAAACTAAGCTATATGATGTTAAATCTTCTGACATCAGTAGCGACAAATCTGATTTTAGCGCCGTATTATATGAGAACAGTTTGTATTTTGCCAGTGCCAGAAATGGTGCCCGTAAAAACTACGGTTGGACAGATGAACCATTCTTAGACATTTATAAAGCAGATTACAATACAGATGGAACCATCACAAATGCTTCGACTGTGACTGAGTTAAATTCAAAATGGCATGATGGTCCAATAACAATTAGTGCTGACGGTAAAACGGCTTATTTTGCTAGTGAAAGCTACAAAGAGAAAGAATCTACACCTAAAGATAAAAAGGCAAATGCCAAATTCAGTCAAGTGTATCTTTTTAGTGTAACTAAAAATGGAGATTCTTGGGGAAGTATTTCTTCTTTGCCATTTAATGACGAAACGTTTTCAAACAGCAATCCAAGTTTGAGTAGAGATGGTAAAACCTTATATTTCTCGTCTAACAGACCTGGAAGTTTAGGCAGCGGAACTACTGATATCTGGAAAGTAGCAGTTAATGCTGACGGAACCTATGGCGATCCACAAAATCTGGGAAACAAAGTAAATACCGAAGGAAATGAAAGTTTCCCTTTTATTGCTGACGACAACAAAACATTATTCTTTGCTTCAAGCGGGAAACAAGGTCTTGGTGGATTTGATGTATACCAAATTGATTTATCCAATGGTTCAGAAGCAACTAACTTGGGTAAACCAGTAAATTCTGAAAAAGATGATTTTGCTTTTACATTTAATGAAAGTAAAAAAATAGGATTCTTATCGAGTAACCGAGGTGGAAACGACGATATCTTTATTGTTAATCCAATTTGTGCTGTTGATGTTTTAATTGTTGTTTCCGATGCAAAAACAGGTGCTATTTTAGTCAATGCAAGCGTTTCGATACTTGATGACAAGAAAAATGTTATCGCTACTGAAATGTCAAATGCGAAAGGCGAAGTAAGTTATAGAGTTGAATGCGACAGAGCTTATGTAGTTCAAGCTTCAAAAGATGGTTATGAAGGAAATACTTTTGCCGTAACTAAAAGCAAAGGACCAAAAGCAAGAGTGGATGCGCCATTACAACCAATAGATGTTATTGTAACTGAAACAGAAATTTTATTGAACCCTATTTACTTTGAATTTGACAAAAGCAATATCACACAAGAAGGTGCTTTTGAGCTAGATAAATTGGTTCAGGTAATGAAGAATAATGACAAAATGGTTATCATGGCTAAATCGCATACCGATAGCAGAGGAAGCGATAACTACAATTTACCATTATCGGATAGAAGAGCAAAATCAACCGTACAATATATAATTTCTAAAGGAATTGATGCCAGCAGAATTTCCGGGAAAGGAATGGGAGAATCAGAACCAAAAGAAGTTTGTAATCCTTGTACAGAAGCGCAACACGGTCTAAACAGACGTTCAGAGTTCTTGATTGTAAAGTAATTTAAAGACTTTCTTTATTAAAATAAGAAAACCGTCTCGTTATAATAACGAGACGGTTTTTTGGTTTTTACAGGTTACACATATTATAGTAAAAAGCTTTTAAAATAGGCGTATATTAGCTTTGCTTTAGTTAATTTGAATTAATATGGTCTTGGAATACTATAATAATTATTTTTGAATTCAGTAATACAAATAACAAAAGAAATCAAAAGGTAGAGACTAAATCTTAGAATGTATACCGATTAGATTAATATAGTAGTTAGCTGTAACTTTATGACTCAACAACAAGACAAACTTTGCGCTTTTTGTGACGCTCCTTTAACTCGAGAAAATCGAAGCAAGGAAAATGTCATTCCCAAATGGTTGCTAGACTTTTTAAAAGTTAGGCAAGAAAAAATTCAGCCAACACATTTTTCAAATATCGGAGAGACATTAACAACAAGACAACATACTCTAGAAGGCTTGCTTGCTGGACAAATTTGTGAGGAATGCAATAATGGATGGATGAGTGAATTAGAACAAGACGCAATACCGATATTAAAACCTCTTATGCTAGGAGAATCAACAGTTGTTGAACTAAATGACAACGAACGACAGATTTTAAGCAGATGGACCGCAAAAACGGCATTCACATTGAATTCCTCTTCAAATTATTTAAAGAATATTCCATCAACGCATTTTCAACATATTCGATTAAACATTGACAGTTTACCCTTAAAAGTTTCATCTTATGGACAACAAAATCATGGGGACAGACCATTTTATTGGATTCAATCACCAACTTGGTTGTTAAACGGAAATTCAGAGAAGATTTCTGAATTGGCAACTGAATTAAAAAACAACTCTTATAAGATTGCATTTGAATTTGGTAAACTAATGCTATTAATTAGTTACATACCATTTGAAAACATTTATCCCGTTCTCTGTAAAGGAATTCACGTTCCACTTTTGCCTAAAACCGGAAAATGTGGTTATTATGAAAAGAAAGAATTTTCATGGTCTGATAACGAAAAAGCTCTAAACGAATTTCACTTTGGACTTCAAGCAACAATTATAGAATGAAAAAAGCTACAGCTAACAGCGGTTTGTATCAACTGCGTAATGAGACATACTATTAATCCTTATTTATGAAAATGCATGCCGTTTTACAACAATATTCCACAAAAAAAAGAGCCCCAAATTTGGGACTCTTTTTAATTTAAACTGTATTTAAAATACTAATTGATAACAATATCGTCAAGTTGAACGGTAGTAGTAACAGTTGTTGTTCCAACATATTCAAAAACAAAATAGCCATTACCTGTTAAACTTCCCGGAATAGCGTAAGTTCCAGCAGAATTAAAAGTGTTTTCTGATGAACCAATCGCTGGGTAAGAAATAGTAAAACTTGATGTAATATTTACAAAAGAACTCATATTTACAGGTAAACCCGGTGTATAATTAGCTGCTGTTACATAATAAACATTTAAAGCTTCACCATAATTAAATCTAATTTCTTTTTTAAATGTAAATGTACTTGCAGCCGCAAAATCAACTGGTACAAAAAACAAAACTTTGGCAGGCACCCCAGGATTACCTGACCCTGCAAAAGAGCTCATTTCAATATATTTGTTGCCGCTAAATGTTTTAAGTTGCCACAATCTACTTCCAACTACCGGGTCGTTAATGTATTTTGGAAAAACGGTAGTACTAACGTTATATGAAGTAAAAGGTTCATTCAATGTTCCTGTATATGCTAAAGCAGTTCCTCCAACGGGTGGATTTGAATCAAAACGAGGTTGTGTTAATTGAATATCACTTTCGTATCTAACAATGAATTGGAAATCAGTATCATATTTTGTCAATACACCACGGATTCTCCCGCTTAGTGACGGTACCATTTTTCCAGTAAAAGGAGCAAAGCTACTAAAACGGATAATCTGTTCAGAACCACCAGTTGAAGACACCAAAGTGTGGTTTGTTGCACCACCACCTGAATCAATGTCATAATAAGTTCTTCCTATTGATGAATCTGAAAACTGAACAACTTCTAAATCGATTAAAGTATTTTGTACATCATCAGTGTAAGCCTGTGACAAAGTCATTGTTCTTAACATCGCACTTTCAGGTTCTACAGTTGATGATGGGAATAAATGATCTTTATATTCAAATTCAGAAATCCTTCCAATAGTTCCTTGATATAAAGAACCTATTTGTAATGAACCGTATACAATTCCTGCGTACAAACCGTTTAATTTGATGTATACCTTTCTACCTGGTGTAAAACCTTCTCCAAATAAAGTTGTGGCGTTAACAGGCACACTAAATCCTATTGGAGCCGAAGCATCCGTTGGAATGGTCTGAAATGAAATAGATTTATAGAATGTTCCCTGAGCATCACTTGAAGTCACATAAGCTTCAATGATATCATCTGTTGTAATTTCTACCGGTGGTACTAATCCTGGCAACTGATCATCTACAAAAGGTGCTGCAGCCTTTACTGCTGCAACTGTTGTAGTAGGTGTAAGTTCGGTTGTTGTCAAAGTATTGTCCGGCGTAGTATAATGATCATCAGAAGCACAACCAGAAAAAAGTCCGATTGTCAACGATAATAATAAGCCTAATTTTGCAATTGTTATTTTCATAGTTTTTATGATTTATTTTTTGTCGAAAATTCTAATGTTGTCAATTTCATATGTTCCGTCAAGAGAAAAATTAGTTCCCGACCCTTTACATTTAAAAGCGATATAAATATTTCCTGTATAACTGGATAAGTCAACTAAGCCCGAACTGAAGAATTTAAATCTATCCTCGTAAGCTAATGATGGCGTTTTGAACGTTAATGGCTGCCAATTAGCCGTCATCACATTTGTACCATCATAGTCAGTCGAAACAAATAATTCGATAGAATTAGAAGATGAAGAAACATAAGCCTGAGCAACGCCAAAAGCCAACGTTTCATGATCCATAGTGTCCATGTTAATAGCCGGTGAAATCAACCAAGCAATATTAGAAGCCTGTCCAGATCGAAACGAAGTGAATTCCGCGTATTTTGAACCGCTGTAGAATCCTTGATTCCATTTTACACTTCCCACTTGTGCATAGTTTGTCCATCCCTCTAATGCAATCGGATCAGGAATATTATCACTTAAATCCTCAACAAAAGTTGAAAAATCCTGATAGAATTTGTAATCTGTTGAGTTAGGTAATACAATATCATTTTCAGGAGAACATCCTGTGAATGATAATGAAACGATTACTCCTAACAATAAAAATTTAATTGTTGTTTTCATAGCTATTTTTTAAAAATTAACATAAAGGTTTAAGAAATATGTTCTACCATATCCGTAGAAATATTTAGGAGCAAATGCTGGTGTTCCACTTGAAACGTCCTGATTTACCTCTCTAAAGTTACCATTTCTTGTTTGTTCAAAACCACCAGTTTTGTAATCAACATCAAGAACATTATTGATTGTTGCGAATAATCCAAATGTAGTGCTTTTTATCTTCCAAGATTTTCCTCCGGTTAAATTAACAAGATAAAAATCGTCAAATCTCTCTTGTTTTAATAACTGTGCTCCTCTTTCTTGTGTAGCTTCCGGAAAAGATAATCCCTCTGGATCCTGCGGATTTCTGAAGAAATTATCCGTTCTCAATAATGATGATATATCTAAATAATTATCAGCAAGATAGTTTGCGTTAGCACCAATCCACCAGAATTTTGGATCTCTATATTCGATTCCGAATGAAGCAGCCGTTTGTGGTCCGCCAGCAAGTCTGTAGCCTTTCAAATAAGCTGGCCCATACTCAGTTACTGGATTTGTATTAGTGGCCGAAGCTAAATCATCATTGTTTAAAGAAACATTTGGATTGTTGTTGTATGTGTACTCTCCATAAGCCCCACTAAGTGATAATTTAATTGTAGACGTTATTTGGTATTCCATTCCTAATTCCAAACCGATATTTTGCTTTTCGATACCTTTTACAGTTTCCGCTACGAATGCATCTCCACCGTCTCCACCATCGTCTGCAAAAATTCCTTCACCAAAATAAAATGAAGTTTCTGTTGCGTTTTTAATATTTGAATAGAAAGCCGTAATCCTAGATTTGAATTTTGGAGCTTTGATGATGTAACTTACATCTCCACTTGTTATATTTTCTGATTTCAAATCCCCAACTACATTATCATTAATACGTGCATTAGGAAAAAGGTTTCTTAATGATGGTGCTTTTGTCATGTAAGCAGCATTAACTGCTAAGAATTGTTTACCAGTAATTTTATAAGTCAAACCACCTTTAAAACCAAAGTTCTCATAGATGTATTTATTACTTTTTCCAAATGAGTTTGTTGAGTATATCCCATTTCTGTATAATCCCTCTCTTTGGTATTGTGTTCTTGTGAAAGACTCTGCCAAATAGAAATCAATTTTTTTATATGTGAATTTAAATTGCGTAAAGGCATCAACAGTATTAGCTAACAGATTGTAATTGTATGAAAATTTGCCATCTCCAGAATTAACCTGTAATTCAGTGATTTGTCTTTGCGGATTATTTAAATCTGCTTCCGCTCTGTCTCCAGCTTGGAAATTATCAACGTCTCTAAAATAATCAGCTCCAAGTAAATCTAAAATATTTGCAAAATTGTGTGATTTCAATTTTCTGAAAGTCACTCCTGCATTCATATTGATATTATCTGCCAATTGTGAATTAAATATCGTGTTTGCTGTCCAAACTTTATCATCTGTTCTATCTTCATACAAAATATATGCAGCACTCAAACCTGCTTCATTAGTAGCTCTATTAGCTTCATACATTGCATTCCAGTCAATTTGCTTGTGTGCAAGAAAATTTGAAGCTGCCGCTTGACCCGCTGCTACATTTGCAGGATCATCTCCTAAGAAATTAGTGTAATCATCAGGATCATATGCTGAAGTGTAAAAACTTGGAAGGTTTCTGTAATACGTTGGATCTGGATTATCAGCACCATTAAAGTCTAAACGGCTATTGCCAATTTTACCAAACTGATACGTAACACTAGTATTCAAGTTAGTCTTATCGGTCACTTTCCAATAATGAGTCAACATTAAGATTGGTTCGTCAACCACTTTATCTCTTGAATTACGTTTTTTACCATCTTGCCAACCCCAGTAGGAATTATATTTTTCACCACCTAAGTTTCTAACCTCATCCGTATTTGGCGAACTTTTCCCTCGGCTATTTTCAGAGTAAATTGATGTAAAGCCTAAGGAATGATGCTTGTTGAATCTTTTTTCAACACTTGCAAATAAGGCTTTTGCATCATAGTCTGTACCTTCAAAATAACCTTCTTTTGCCCAACGTCCTGAAGCCGAAACTACAAATGCCCAACCATTTGTCCCCATACCTGACGCATGTGTTGCCATGGTTCTCCAACTATAGTTAGTGTTTGTTCCAGAAAACGAAAGTCTGGATCCTTTTCTATATATAGATGCTCTTGTGTTAATCTCTTGTGTTCCAAGAATTCCTCCAAATGTATAATCTGACGGAGCTAATCCTGTTGTGAATTCCTGATTTCTTGTAGCATCATTTAATCCACCCCAATTTGACCATTGTGGTCTTCCGTCGTAAATTTTATTCATGGTAACACCATTTATCATGGTTGTTCCGTACTCATTGTCAAGACCTCTTATTCTAAAACGGGCTTGTCCCCAGTTAAAAGCTGCAGCTTGTTGAAAAACATCTCTTGAAGCTTGTAATAATCCTGCAGTGCTTTCAGAACCACTATTATCATCACCTAAATCATTTTCGGTAATGGTAATCAAACTTAATTGTTGCTCAGAAGTAATGTCTTCTTCAAGGACTACAACGCCTAAATCTAATATTTTGCCCTCTTCAACTTCAACTGCCAACAACTGATCTTTTAATCCGGCACTTTTAATTTGAATTAATTGGCTTCCTTTGGGAACGTCTTTAAAAGTAAAAATACCCATCGCATCTGTAAGAACTGTTAAGCTCGTATTTTGAATAGAAGCTACAACGTTTTGTAATGGTTTTTGCGTTTTAGAATCTACAACTTTTCCAGTTATCCCAGTTGTAGTTTGTGCAAAACTAAAAAGCACTTGCATTACCAATAATGTACTAAAAACAAGTTTTTTCATAAATAAAATTAAGTTAATTTCTCTCTAACTGTAAGCTTAATAAAAACTTAACAGCCGACAAATGTACATCTTTTAATAATATTATCTACTTTTGGCTCGAAGTTTGTAAAAAACTTGATATTAAATTAATATATATATTATGAGAATTAGAAAATTTATAGCCGTTTTCTTTGTTTTATTCGCAATTTTAGGAGCAAATGCACAAGCTAAAAAATATATAGTGCATACCGTTGCATTTTATAATTTTGAGAATTTGTTTGATACAATTAATGAAGCAAATAACGATGAGGAATGGTTACCAAATGGAGCTCAGAACTGGACTTCAGAAAAATACAAGCAAAAACTACACAATTTGGCAAAAGTCTTGTCCGAAATTGGAACAACAGAGAATCCAAACAATTCTCCTGTACTAATTGGTGGTGCGGAAATCGAAAACAGAATCGTTTTGGAAGACTTGGTAAAAGAGCCTGCACTTATAGGTAAAGATTACGGAATTGTTCATTTTGATTCTCCAGATAAAAGAGGAATTGATGTGGCATTACTATATCAAAAGAAACATTTCAGACCTACAAGTTTCAAGAACATCCCATTATTGATTTATAAAAATCAACTGAACGCAAAAGCTAAAGAAAAGAATGCTTCCGATGATGCTTCCGATGACAAATCAGAAATAGACAAAAATTTAGACCGCGTATACACAAGGGATATTTTATTGGTAACCGGTTTTCTTGATGGTGAAGAAGTGAACGTCATGGTAAATCATTGGCCTTCGCGCTCTGGTGGTGAGAAAAAAAGTTCCCCTTTCCGTGAAGCTGCAGGTAGATTAGGGAGAAAAGTAATGGACTCGATTTACAAAGTTAACCCCAATTCAAAAATCATAATAATGGGTGATTTGAATGACGGAACTTACAATAAAAGTGTGAAAGAAGGCATCGGAGCCAAACGCAAAAAAGAAGACGTAAAACAATTCGGTGTATACAATCCTTTTGAAGAAATGTTCTACAAAGGAAATGCAACGCTTTTCTATCGTGATGCGGGAGATATTTTTGATCAAATCATGGTTTCTGAAACCTTGATTCAAAAAGATACTTCTTCTTTCCGTTACTGGAAAGCCGGAATCTACAACAAACCTTATATGATAACAACCGTCGGACAGTATAAAGGATATCCGCTAAGGCACGGTGCAACCGAAATAGGATACAGTGATCACTTTCCAGCTTTTATTTACCTTATTAAGGAAGTGAAGTAATATTTTAAAGTCCCGAAACGTTCGGGACTTTTTTATTTTATAACTTTACTAAAAATTACTATCATGGCAATACCAAAACCATTTAACCTCAACAAATGGATAGACGAAAATCGTCATTTACTAAAACCGCCTGTTGGGAATAAGAACATTTATGTTGATTCCGAAGATTATATCGTGATGATTGTGGCTGGTCCAAATGCCCGAAAAGATTATCATTACAACGAAACCGAAGAATTATTCTATCAACTTGAAGGCGAAATCACTGTCTATGTTCAGGATAATGGCGAAAAGAAAGCTATGAAACTTTCGGCTGGCGATATGTATTTGCACCCGGCAAAAACGCCACACTCTCCCAACAGAAGCGAAGGTTCAATAGGTTTAGTAATCGAACTAAAACGTGCTGGAACTAATGCAAAAGATGGCCTGCTTTGGTTTTGCGACAACTGCAACAACAAACTCTACGAAGTCTATTTTCCACTGACCGATATCGAAAAAGATTTTCTGCACCATTTCGAACATTTCTATAATTCAAAAGAACTGCGAACGTGCAATAAATGTGGAACCGTAATGGAAATCGACCCAAGATTTACGGCCAAATAATCAGGAGCAATTCCAGCTGTCCACTATATCTTTTTATTGTTTTGTCACCCTGAGCCTGTCGAAGGGCATTCTACAAAACAATAAAAAGGATGCCGTTCCCATCTGGGCTAAATCGAAATAAAGATTTACTTTTGTCAAAAATAAAACACATTTAAAATGTCAACAATAACAAATTCAACAATTGCGCAACAATTCGGCATGACCGAAGCGCTTGAAACTCTTGGAGTAAAAGCTATAAACGAAGGAACTTCTACAGGAAATAATTGGTTTTCAAACGGAGAAGCTTTCGAATCTTATTCACCGGTAGATGGACAATTAATCGGAAAAGTAAAAGCATCAACCGCCGCCGATTATGAAAAAGTTATGCAATCAGCAACAGAGGCTTTCAAAACATTCAAACTAATGCCAGCACCACAACGTGGTGAGATCGTGCGTCAGTTTGGAGAAAAATTACGTGAAAACAAAGAAGCTTTAGGAAAATTGGTTTCTTACGAAATGGGGAAATCTTTACAGGAAGGTTACGGAGAAGTTCAGGAAATGATTGACATCTGCGATTTTGCTGTTGGTCTTTCTCGTCAATTACACGGATTAACAATGCACTCAGAACGTCCTGGACACAGAATGTACGAGCAATACCATCCAATGGGAGTTGTCGGAATCATTTCAGCATTCAACTTTCCAGTTGCCGTTTGGGCTTGGAACACAGCTTTAGCATGGATTTGTGGAGATGTTTGCGTTTGGAAACCTTCTGAAAAAACGCCATTATGCGGAATCGCCTGTCAAAATATCATTGCCGAAGTATTAAAAGAAAACAATCTGCCGGAAGGAATATCCTGCTTAATAAACGGTGATTATAAAGTTGGTGAGCTAATGACACATGATAAAAGAATTCCTTTGGTTTCTGCAACAGGTTCAACAAGAATGGGTAAAATTGTCGCGCAAGCTTGCGCGGCTCGTTTAGGAAAATCGCTATTGGAACTTGGCGGAAACAACGCAATCATTGTAACTCCGGATGCTGATATCAAAATGACGGTTATCGGAGCTGTATTTGGAGCTGTTGGAACAGCAGGGCAACGTTGTACTTCTACGCGTAGATTAATCATTCACGAAAGTGTTTATGACAAAGTAAGAAATGCCATCGTTGGTGCTTATGGCCAATTACGAATCGGAAATCCATTAGACCAAAACAATCACGTTGGTCCACTTATCGATACCCATGCAGTTGAAATGTACAACAAAGCATTATCAAAAGTTGTTGAAGAAGGTGGAAAAATCCTAGTGGAAGGTGGCGTGCTGAATGGTGCAGGTTACGAAAGCGGCTGCTACGTAAAACCAGCGATTGCTGAAGCTAAAAATTCATTTGAAATCGTGCAGCACGAAACCTTTGCGCCGGTTTTATATTTACTGAAATATTCTGGAGATGTAACCAATGCAATTGAGGTTCAAAACGGAGTTGCCCAAGGTTTATCTTCAGCCATCATGACAAACAATCTTCGTGAAGCAGAAGCATTTTTATCAGTTGCAGGTTCAGATTGTGGAATTGCCAATGTAAACATCGGAACTTCCGGAGCTGAAATTGGTGGTGCTTTTGGTGGTGAAAAAGAAACCGGTGGCGGACGCGAATCAGGTTCTGATGCCTGGAAAGTGTATATGAGAAGACAGACCAATACTATTAATTACACTACTAGTTTGCCATTGGCTCAGGGAATAAAATTTGATTTGTAGTGCATTATAAATTATTTTAAACAAAAACGTCCAACACATCTTGGACGTTTTTTTCTTTAATAGTTTTATCTATTCATTAATATCTTTGAAAAATTTAGGTCCAATTTCCTGCTGATTAAATCCGGTCATTACCCGTCCGTATAGCAATTCATTATTTTTCGCACAGATAAAAAGTACAAACTTTAAATTTCTATAATTAATCACTTTTAAGAATACGGCATCCTCATTTTGATCTTCGATAGCTTTTTCTATATTTTCACGGGTTGTGAAAATAAATTTATAATTGTATACTTTTTTTAAACCCGCTTCATGGTCAATTTCATCTTTAAGACCATTACGAGTTACATAAAGTGTTTTGCTTTGTATTCTTTTTTTGTTTTTTTCATTTACTTCATCCAGATAATCTTTTATATCAAGATCCTTTTTTGTATTCAAATCAAAAACAAAATTAATTTGACTTTGCATTTGCTGTATTGAACAAAGTATTTCTAAAGGAGTCATTTCATCTATTTGTACCAACGACATAACTCCTTTAGGCGTGCCTTTTTTATATTCTTTAAACATCGCAAGTTTTGGCACTCCGTATTCCATATTTAGTGCTCCTGTTGTACCTCCCGTTCTCGAAAAACTATACTCAACCTGATCAACAAAAAAAGAACTTTCTCCTTTTAATTTTTCAACTTGATTGGAAGTAATCATTTCAAATTTATTGACTGTCCAATATTTTATCAAAATGTCATTAACAATCTTATTGTATTTTTTATCATTAGACTTTACAAAATAAGTTGTTCCTTCTTTAAAAGCTTTGTATTCTCTAATATCCGTATTTACTTCCTGGCTATAGCAACATGAAGATAGTAGCAATAGAATAAGGCATAGTTTTTTTATCATAATTTTTTATTTATTATTAGTTTGGATTTTGGTTGGTCGTATACCAAATTCATACAAGTATATACAAATTTGATTTAAAATCAAAACCGACTCAAATTAGTCGGTTTTTTACGCAACTTTATGAGCGTTTTCATATCTACTTCAAAAATCAAAATTCAGAAGCTATGAAGAGATTATTCCTCTTTACATTATTAGTTGCATTATTGATGATATCATCCTGTAAAAATGACAATGACGATCAGATTGTCTGCACACAACAGTATGTATATGGTTTGAATATTGTTGTTCTTGATGCCACAACCGGAAATCCTTTAGTAGAAGGTGTTACTGTTGAAGCAACTGACGGAAGTTATAATGAAACCTTACAACTAATTCCAGGATTAGAGTATTCGTTTGCTGGAGCCGGAGAAAGAGTCGGAATTTATACTGTGACTGTCACCAAAGATGGCTACCAAACTTATACCTCAAGTCCTATTATTGTAACTCGTAATGTTTGTCATGTGATTCCGCAATCACTAACAGTCAATTTACAGTCGAATTAATCACAAAAAAAAGCGTCCCGAATTAGGACGCTTTTTAATTTATAACAATTTGTGTTTTACTTTGTTTTCTTCACATATTGCGTTAGAATAACAATATGTTGTCCTTCAACTCTGCCTTCAATTTGATCGGCGTTGTCCCAAACCAATTTGATATTGTGAACTGCTGCACCACGTTTTGCGGTAAAGTTGGCGCCTTTTACATCTAAATCTTTGATTAAAACAACAGAATCGCCTTCTTTTAGGATGTTTCCATTACCATCTTTGTGTACAATTTTGCCATCTTCATCTTCGCCTTCGCCAGTAGCGCCAGCCCAAACTAAAGTTTCATCATCAAGATACATCATATCCAACAAATCCTGAGGCCAGCCTTCTGCACGCAATCTGTTAAGCATACGCCAAGCCACAACTTGAACAGGTTTATTTTCATTCCACATACTATCACTAAGACATCTCCAATGATTTGGGTCTGTTGGCGTAATGTTTTCTATTTGGTTTTTGCAGGTTGTACATACTAATACAGAGTTGTCTAAAGATATAGCTTCCTCTTTTGTTAAATGAATTCTTAAATCTTCGGTTGAACCACACAATTCACATTTGGATCCGCTTCTGTCGTTTAATCTTTGGTCGATAACACTCATTCCTTATAAATTAAATGAGGCTCCTATTTGAAACACAAATTGATTATTATATTCTTCAAACCCTTGAACATTTGAATCGTATTTTGCCAATGGAATTCCGGCTTCTGTATAAACGCCAAAGCCTTCAGTAAAGAAATATCTAAAACCTAAATGCGCTCCGAAATTTCTTGTCCCTAAATTTAATCCCGGATAGATATCCATTGCTTTATCCAATTTAAATACGCTTCCTAGATTAGCATTAAAACGAACTTTAAAATCAGCTCTATCTTCAAAATCTGGTTTTACATCGCCAATTTTATCCACCGAGAGCAAATAAGACGCTACAAAACCATAAGACATATTTTCACCGATACCAAAATCAACAGAAGTATTAATTCCTGTTCCATGATCTTGGACATTCAGTCCAACTTGCGCTTTGATGTCTCCTTTTCCTTTGTAAGCTTGTGCGTTTGCTATACTTACCATAGCGATTGCTGCTATTGTGATTATTTTTTTACTCATGTTTTAAATATTTTTTGTTTGGTATTCGTGAATCTTCGATTTCATTTTAAAATCTATTTATTTTAACTTCGTTCAGTTCGGTCATTCTGACCTCGAGTGTTGCAAAAGTAGTTAAATTAATTCCTTCCTTTCTCATTAAAATACAACGCATTCAAAGGTTCACTTTGCCAAAATTCTTTAGTATCAACATTTAAAATGGTTAATGACCCTTTGAAAGCTGCTCCGGTATCAATATTCCACACGCAGGCTTTTTGGATTGGAACTGTTTCGTTTATTTTGGTTACAGGTGTGTGACCAATATAAATTTCGTCATACAATGTTAGTCGTTTTGGATAATGAAGACTGTACTTAGGAAGCGATTGATCTAATGACAAAGCGGTTTCCCAAAGCGTTCTGTCCCAATAAAATAATTTTGGAAAATATTCATAATGAATGCCGTTCATATTCGTAAAACCCGCATGAATGAATAATCTATTTTGTTCATCTAAATAATAATCTTGAAGCGATTTTAGAAAATCAACATGGATTTGTTTTTTTGCTGCTGAAATATTAGTATATGCTAAAACTGTGGCTTCTCCACCATGTTTGTACCATTCAAGATTGTCTTTGCTCTCAGATAGCCATTGCAAAAGCAGTTCATCATGATTGCCTCGAATGAAAATGCATTTGTTTTTTTTATTCAATTCTATCAAATAATCTATTACTTGTGGTGACTCGCTCCAGCCATCAACATAATCTCCAAGAAAAATCAAGGTATCATCTTTACTGACTTTTGCCCGTTCCATAATTTGATGCAATGCTCTTAATCCGCCGTGGATATCACCTATTACTAATTTTCTATGCATTGTTGGTATTGTATTTCATTTTTCTTAATATTCGCATGGCTTCTTTAAAACTTAAATATACTGTTGGGTTTTTTTTGTTTTTTAGAAAAAGTTTGACATCGATCAGCTTTTGCTTTGCATCATCAAAACCATTGAGATAACAAATCATCAAAGTCGAAGATAAATTTTCCAAATCTTTTTCTTCTCGTTCACTAAGTGGCAAGCCTTTTTCTAGCTTATTGATTACTGCAATAGTGGCATTGTAAATATGATGCAGCATTTTTTTGTTATACGCCGGTGGCTCAAAAAGCAATTTGGTTTCCATTTTATAATATCCATTGTCAAAAAAATGAATCGTCAATTGTTCCAAAGGATAGTAACTGGTTTTGTCATTTAATCCAAGTGCCACATGCTCAATAATTGTAAAACTTTGCTCATCATAACTAATAGAAACAACATCAAGCGCTGAGTAGAAAAGCTTCACTTGCTCGTTTATCAGTTCAATATCTACACGCGAAAGATACGTTGTGTCCCTGATTTTTTTCGGAACTCCAGCCCAACAAATCACAAACAATTCTTTAAATACATTATACTTTGACGTCATGTCTTTATGACGATTATTCATAAAATCAATCACACCGTCCAATGTGTACGCAATGCTGTTTCGCGAACTGTTTTCGATGCTGATAACCGTTTCAATATTCTGTTTAGAATACGGGATTTTTTCTTCCGTAGGCATTGTGTTGCTTCCTACTCTTACAAAAGTAGTATTGGCCAAAATCGTATGAATATTTTTCTTAAAAAACGATGCCTTATGTTTTGGTTTAATAGTTACCAAACCCACAACTCTGTCTTTTGGCAGATTCGGAAATGGAACATTTTCATATTGAATTTTCGGTGGATTTTCCAAATAAGCATTTACCAGATTCTGAATTCGACTGTCATCAAAAAAGTCATCACCTAGGATTTCGTTGTCCTGGTCTTCAACACCAACAACAATATAAGAGTTGTTAGAAGGATTAGAATTCGACAAAGCACAAATATGTTTTAAAAACTTGCCTTTTCCTTCTTTAGTATGTAAATTTAATTGGCGTTTCTTATCATAAAAACTACACTCATCATTGTGAGCCAGTAGGTTTTTTATGAGAAGACGCTTGTTTATCATTCTTTAAAGTGTTCAGTGTTCAGTGAATAGTGTTCAGTTTCTGCCAACTAAATACTGACCACTGACCACTATTTTACGGAACCTTATTCCCCATGCTTTCTGTCCAAATCGCAAACCAATCCAGTTGGTCTAAATCCATTTCAACGGCTTTCATCAAGGCCTGAATTCGGGCAATGTTTACTGTTCCCGCAACTGGAATCACATTCGCCGGATGCTTTAAAATCCAAGCTAACAAAATGGTATCCGAACCTAAATGATATTTGTCAACCAATTGCGCTAACAATTTTTTTAATCTTCGTGTTTGTTCAATATCTTCTCTAAAAACGGTTCCAAGCGGATTCCAAGACATCGGACGAATATTGTGTAACTGCATATAATCAAGACTTCCGTCTAACATCGCCTCATGATGCGTTGCCGAAAACTGTATCTGATTATAATTGATTTCCGTTTTTTGTCGAATCAATTCGGTTTGAGAAGCCGTAAAATTGGAAACGCCAAAATCAATAATTTTACCTTCTTTTTTTAATTTGGAAACTGCTTCAGCGATTTCATCAGCAACCATCAACGGACTTGGACGATGCAATAACAACACATCCAAATAGTCAGTTTGTAGATTTTTTAATGAATTTTCAACCGACCAAATGATATAATCTTTTGAATAATCATAATGTTTAATAGCGTTATTTCTGGCTCTCTCAAGTTGTATTCCGCATTTTGAAATCAATTGAAGTTTTTTTCGGTCTATTTTACTTTGGGTGAAAGCCTTTCCAAAATCCGATTCGGTAGTATAACCTCCATAAATATCAGCATGGTCAAAACTGGTGATTTGATTTTCGAAACAAATATGAATCAGATGCTCCATTTCTGAAACCGAAAGGTTTTTATCCCAAACTCCCCAATTCATGGTTCCGGCAACGATGGGCGATAATTTTGTTTTCATTTTTAATTTTTTTGCTGTGTTGAAGTCTGTTTTTGTTTTTCGGAAATTTTATTATTTTGCAACCGAAAATTCCCCAAAACAGATTAGGTCTTAAAATTATAAAAAGAAAATCATAAATCATCCTTAAAATCGGGATGTTTTGTAAAGTTTTAACGCATTGTTAACATCTGATAAGAGATTAAATTTTCACTTTTGAAATGTTAAAATTATAACCGTCACACATTAGAATAAATAGAGTAACTATGGAAGAAAATGGTACTGCTTTAGACATTAGAGCAATTAATGAAAAAATTGAAAGAGAAAGTGCTTTTATCGACTTGCTGACTATGGAAATGAATAAAGTCATCGTTGGTCAGAAACACATGGTAGAACGATTGTTAATTGGACTTTTAGGTCAAGGACATATTCTGCTGGAAGGCGTTCCTGGTTTGGCAAAAACCTTAGCCATAAATACTTTGTCACAGGCAGTTCACGGAAGTTTTAGCCGTATTCAGTTCACACCCGATTTATTGCCAGCTGATGTTGTTGGAACAATGATTTACAATATTAAAGCCAACGAATTTTCTATAAAAAAAGGACCGATTTTCGCCAATTTCGTTTTGGCTGATGAGATTAATCGTGCTCCGGCAAAAGTACAATCGGCTTTGCTAGAAGCGATGCAGGAAAAACAAGTGACTATCGGTGATACAACATTCAAATTAGACCGACCATTTTTAGTTTTGGCAACACAAAATCCAATTGAACAAGAAGGAACGTATCCATTACCAGAAGCGCAAGTCGATCGTTTTATGCTAAAAACCGTTATCGATTATCCAAAAATGGATGAAGAAAGATTGGTTATCCGTCAGAATTTAAAAGGTTCATACGAAAAAGTAAATCCAGTTGTTTCTGTTGAGCAAATCCTAAAAGCACAAGAAGCGGTTCGGGAAGTTTACATGGATGAAAAAATTGAAAAATATATTTTAGATATCGTTTTTGCTACTCGTAATCCTGAAAAATACAAACTTGAAAGTTTAAAACCACTTATCGGATTTGGCGCTTCACCGCGTGGAAGCATTAATTTAGCTGTTGCTGCCAAATGTTATGCCTTTATCAAACGTCGTGGTTATGTAATTCCAGAAGATGTTCGAGCCGTAGTTCACGATGTATTACGTCACAGAATTGGCGTTACTTATGAAGCAGAAGCGGAAAACATCACTTCTGTTGACATCATCAACAAAATCGTAAACGAAATAGAAGTACCTTAAAATTTAGTTTACAGTGTTCAGTCACAGTTTTCAGTTTAAAACTGATTAATTACTGCGACTGCTACCTGCGACTGAAAACTATTGAAGATGGAAACAAAAGACTTACTGAAAAAAGTTCGTAAAATCGAAATCAAAACCCGAAGACTGAGTGATCATATCTTCTCGGGCGAATACCATACCTCGTTTAAAGGTCGTGGGATGACGTTTTCGGAAGTGCGGCAGTACCAGTTTGGGGACGATATTCGTGCCATCGATTGGAACGTGACCGCTCGTTACAACGAACCCTATGTAAAAGTTTTTGAAGAAGAACGCGAACTGACCATGATGTTGATGGTTGATATTTCGGGTTCTGAAAGTTTCGGAACCAAAAACCAACTCAAGAGTGAAATCGTTACTGAAATTGCTGCAACGATGGCTTTTTCAGCAACGCAGAATAATGATAAAATTGGTTTGATTTTATTTACCGACCAAATCGAATTGTACATTCCTCCAAAAAAGGGAAAATCACATGTGTTAAGAATCATCCGTGAACTTATCGAGTTTCAGCCAAAAAGCAAAAAAACTGATTTATCCCAAGCATTGAAATTTTTATCTAGCACTCAAAAAAAGAAAGCGATTGTCTTTGTCATTTCTGATTTTATGGTAGATGACGATTACGAGAAAACCTTGAAGATTGCGGGAAAAAAACACGATATTACCGGTGTTCGTGTATACGATATCAGAGAAGAAAAAATGCCAAACATCGGAATGGTACAAATGGAAGATGCCGAAACAGGAGAAGTTTTGGTAGTGAATACAGGTTCTAAAAAAGCGCGTTTGAGTTATGAAAAACAATATCAGGACAAAGTGAGTTACTTCAAAGATATCTTTTCAAAATGCGGTTCCGGAACTGTGAATACAAGAGTTGATGAAAGTTATGTGACAAAATTATTGGGTTATTTTAAATCGAGATGAAAAATTTAACCGCTAAGAACGCAGAGAAGGCGCAATGTTAGCAAAGCTTTCGAATTGAACTTTGCGGTCTTTGCGAATCCCGAAGCTTCGGGATAGCGCACTTTGCGGTTAAGAAAAACAACAAATGAAAATTAAACTATACATATTATTCTTTCTGTTATCGACTTCGCTTTTTGCTCAAAAAGTGGCGACTTCTGTCAATGTTACCAAAAACAAAATCGGAGCCGAATTCAAATTGACTTTAAAAACAGATGTTGATACATTATCAAAAGTAAAATTCCCTGAAGCGAAGAATTTTGGTGCTTTGGAAGTAATTCATTCGTATAAAATTGACACGGTTAGGAATGGCGCGCGATATGAATTAATCAAAAAATATGGGCTAACGCAGTTCGACAGAGGTAGCTATGTTATCCCAAGAATTCCTGTTTTGATTAACGGAAAAGCTGTTTTTTCCGACAGCATTAAATTAGAAGTCAATGATGTAAAAGTCGATACGCTGAAACAAAAGATGTACGACATCAAAGACATCGCTCAAGCTGAAAGTCCGCTAGGAACTTGGTGGATTTACCTTTTAATATTATTAGTTATCGGGATTGCTGGTTATTTCATTTATCAATTCATTAAGAAAAGACAAAGTCAACCAAAAGCTGAAGTAATTGTTTTTAAATCGCCTATCGAAAAAGCAACAACTTTATTACAACAATTGGAAGTCAAAGAACTTTGGCAAAAAGGCGAAATCAAACATTATTATTCTGAATTAACAGATATCGCACGTAATTACATTGAGGAAGAAATTCATATTCCAGCTATGGAAAGTACAACTTCCGAATTGATTGAAGGATTGCGTAAAGCGGCCAAACAAAAGAAACTCAAGCTCTCAAACGAAACGGTAGAAAATCTGGAAAAGGTTTTAATGCAAGCCGATTTGGTAAAATTTGCCAAAGTAAAACCGCTTGACTATGAAATTGAAGAAGATAAAAAACGCATTTCAAGTTCTATTGTAATCATTCATAAGTCAATTCCGGAAGTTGTGGAAGATGATGATGAACTGGCGTTATGGAACGAACAACAAAAAGAATTGGCGCGTTTGCAAAAACTGAAAAAACAAAAGCGCGTCCGAATTATTTCCACCATCGGAATCATATTGGGAATGCTGATGCTTTTTGTTTTAGGCTTGATTTATTTCAAAGGATTTGATTATGTAAAAGACAATTTCCTTGGTCATCCAACCAAAGATTTAGTCGAAGGCCAATGGGTTTATAGCGAATACGGAAATCCCGGAGTAAGAGTAGAAACACCAAAAGTGTTGAAGCGAATTGACGCAACAAAAACACTTCCAAAAGATGCTATGGCGTTGATTAAGGAAATGCAAACTTTTGGTTATGGAAGCTTGTTGGAAGATTTCTATATCGCAGTTTCGACAGTAACCTACAAACAGCAAACACAAATCGATTTAGATAAAACAGCCGAAGGTTATCTGAAAATTATGGAGGCTCAGGGCGCACAAAACATCATCGTGAAGACAGAAGATTTTGATACTCAGAAAGGGATTTCAGGTAAAAAAGCCTACGGGACAATGACAGTTTTAAATAAAATAAAAGGCAAGTCAACTAAAATGTATTATGAAGTATTGCTTTTCAGTCAAAATAGCGGCTTACAAACTATTTTGGTAATGCATCGTGAAGATGATAAATACGGACAGCAAATTGCGGAAAGAATGTTGAACTCGGTCGAATTACAAACAGCGCAAGAATGAAAGAGGTAAGTTTTTTAAATCCTGAGTTTTTCTGGTTGTTTCTATTACTTCCGGCGGCAGTTTTGTGGCAAATCTGGAAAAGAAAACAACAATCCGCTACTTTAAAAATAAGTTCGGTAAAAGGTTTTAAAGCGCAAAAATCGTTGTTAGCCAAGCTAAAACCGTTTTTGTTTGTATTACGGTTATTGGCGTTGAGTTCGTTGATTATTGCCATGGCAAGACCAAGAAAAGTAGATATCAGCAGCCAAACCAAATCGACCAAAGGAATTGACATTGTAATGGCAATCGACGTTTCGGGAAGTATGTTGGCCAAAGATTTAAAGCCAAACCGAATGGAAGCTTTGAAAAAAGTAGCCGAGAATTTCGTTGAGAGAAGACCAAATGACCGAATCGGAATTGTAGTTTATGCTTCAGAAGCATACACAAAAACACCGGTTACAAGCGACAAGGCAATTATTCAAGAAGCGATTCAAAGCATTAAATACGACAACGTTTTGCAGGACGGAACCGGAATCGGAATGGGATTGACGACAGCCGTAAATCGTTTGAAAGACAGCAAAGCCAAAAGTAAAGTGATTATTCTTTTAACGGACGGTGTGAACAATGCTGGTTTTATAGAGCCCGAAACAGCTTCGCAAATTGCAAAAGAATACGGAATAAAAGTATATACAGTCGGAATCGGCACGAATGGAAACGCGATGTTTCCCTATGCGTATGCTCCAAATGGCGGCTTTTTATTCCGAATGATGCCTGTTGAAATTGATGTGAACTTATTACAAACTATCGCCAGAAATACGGGTGGAAAATATTTCAGAGCAAGTAGTAATAGCAAATTGGAATCGATTTACAAAGAAATCAATAAACTGGAAACCACCGAAATTCAAGAGCTGAAATTCTATGATTATGATGAAAAATACAGGTTGTTTGTTTGGATTGCAGGGATTTTAGTTTTAATTGAGTTTGGTTTACGAAATACAATTTATAGAAGTTTTATATAAAAACACAAATAGCAATGACCAAATAACAAATAATATTCAAAATCAAAAATCAAAATTTCAAACTAAAATTAGGATTGAAAATTGAAATTTGGAGTTTATTTGAATTTTGGGATTTAACATTTGAAATTTAAAAACATGTACGAGTTAGAAGAAAAATGGTATCTATACTTTTTGTTTGTCATTCCAGTAATGACGCTCCTTTTCCTGTACATTCAATTCTGGAAAAGAAAGAAACAACGCGAGTTTGGTGATTTGGATTTAATCAAAAAATTAAGCCCTGAAAAATCAGCTTTCAAACCTGCTTTGAAATTGGGTGTAATTCTATTGGCATTAACTTGTTTGATAATCGGATTGGTTAACCCAAAAATCGGAACAAAATTAGAAACGGTAAAACGCGAAGGAATTGATATCATTTTTGCGATTGATGTTTCTAAAAGTATGTTGGCCGAAGACGTAGCGCCAAGTCGTTTGGAAAAAAGCAAGCAATTGGTTTCACAGATTATCAATAATTTGGGCAGTGACCGAATTGGAATCATAGCTTATTCAGGAAGTGCTTTCCCAGTTTTACCGATTACTACCGATTATAGTGTCGGAAAAATGTTTTTGCAAACCATGAATCCGGGAATGATTTCAGCACAAGGAACATCAATAGATCAGGCGATTAATTTGGCTCTAACTTACATCGATAAAAAAGATAAAACCAACAAACTTTTAATCATCATCACCGATGGAGAAGATCATTCAAATGTTGCTGTCGATGCTGCTGAAGAAGCTAAAAAAGTTGGTTTGAAAATAATGACTATTGGAGTTGGAACCGAAAAAGGCGGAACTATTCCGTTGAAGAGAAATGGTGTGGTAGAAAGTTTTCAACGCGACCAAAATGGTGAAGTAGTTATCACCAAACGAAACGCAGAAGTGTTGAGAACCATTGCGAAAAGTGCTGGCGGCGGTTATGTTGACGGCAACTCAACCAAAAAAGTTTTGGATTATGTGAAAAACGCCTTAGATAATATCCAAAAAACCGAATTTGAAAGCACACAAATGGCCGATTTCAAATCGCAGTTTCAATGGTTTTTAGGATTTGGTTTTTTCTTGTTGCTTTTGGATGTATTCCTTTTAGAGAAAAAGACAAAATGGGTGAAAAAGATGAATTTATTTAATGAGAAAGATAATTAGATAATAGACTGATAGATGATAGACAGAAACAAATATTTGATATTAATTTTTATATGCTTATTTTCCTTTTTTGCGAAAGCTCAAGAAAAGGAAAAAGATAAGGATTTGCCAAAAGGAAACGATTCTTTTGCCGAAAAAAAATATGATGATGCCGAAGCAGAATACCGAATTTCAGAATCTAAAAATCCGAAAAAATCTATTGCGGCTTACAATTTAGGAAATGCTATTTACAGGCAAAATCAATCTGGCGAAGCCAAATATCATTATGCTAAAGCATTGAAAATCGCTAAAACCAGAGCAGAAAAACACCAGGCTTTTCATAATATTGGAAATACGCTTATGAAAGATAAGGATTATGGCGGCGCAGTAGAAGCCTATAAAAATGCATTGCGCAACAATCCGGCTGATGAAGAGACGCGTTATAATTATGCTTTGGCTAAAAAGATGCTAAAAGAAAATCCTCCAAAAAAAGACGATAAAAAGGATAAGGATAAAAAAGACAAGAACAAAGACAAAAACAAGGACAAAGACAAGGATAAAAAGGACGACAAGAAAGACGGAAAAGATAAAGACAAGGATAAAAAGGACGGCGATAAGGATAAAGATAACAAAGACAATAAAGATCAAAATCAAGGTCAACCAAAACCGCAACCTGGCGGAATTTCGAAACAACGTTTAGAGAATTTATTAGACGCTGTAAACAATGAAGAGAAAAAAGTTCAGGATAAAGTAAACAAACAAAAAGTACAGGCCAATCCTAAAAAAGCCGAAAAAGATTGGTAGTTAAATGATTAGACAATTCGTAAATTTGAAAATGAAAATGAAAAAAGCAGTTGTTTTAATTTTACTCATTTTGGGAAATTCACTTTTTGCTCAAGTACAATTTGAAGCAAAAGTGAGCAAGAATTCTTTGGGATTAAACGAACGACTTCGTGTTGATTTTACAATGAATGCCGATGGGGATAATTTTGTGCCACCAAATTTTGAATCGTCCGGTTTTAAGGTTGTCGGCGGACCAAGTCAATCGGTAAGTCAATCTTGGATAAACGGAAAAAGCTCGTTTAATAAATCGTATATATATATTTTATTGCCTACTCAAAAAGGGGCTTTGACTCTTAAACAAGCTTCGATTGAAATCAATGGGCAGACTTATAAAACATCACCCATTAAAATCAATGTGACCAATGCAGTTGAAATTCCAAAAGATCCTAATGAAGCTCCTGCAATCAGCGCAGACGACAACTTGTATTTGGTTGCGGATATTTCAAAAACCAATCCGTATCTGAACGAACCAATTACAGTAGTTTACAAATTGTATTTCAGTTACAACATCGGAATCACCAATTGGCGTGAGTTGAACAAGCCAAAATACAATGATTTTTGGAGTCAAAATATCGACATCAAACAATTAGTCGCACAAGACGGAATGTTTAAAGGCGAACGCTATCGTTATGTGGTCTTGAGAAAAACTGTTTTATATCCACAAAAATCTGGGAAACTCGAAATTGAGCCTCTTTCATTAGATATCGATTGTCAGGTTCCAACGAATAAAAGAAATTTTTGGGGACAAGCTTTAATGACCGAAGACAGCAAACGTGTTTCGGCAGGAAGTAAAGTCATCAATGTAAAAGCATTACCAGAAAAAGGAAAACCTGAAGATTTTACTGGCGCTGTTGGTCGTATGGATTTCAAAGTAAAACCATCCAAAACCATTTTGAAAAACGGAGAATCTATGGATTTAGATGTAAGCGTAGTTGGAACCGGAAACATGAAATTGTTTACGTTGCCAAAACCGGTTTTACCTTCTGCTTTGGAAATGTATGATCCGGTTCACGATGAAAATGTCTCAACACCATTAACTGGAATGACAGGAAGAATTTCAGATAAATACACGATAATTCCACAATACAAAGGCAATTACCAAATCAAACCGCTGCGTTTTACCTACTTCGATTTAGGATCAAATAGTTACAAAACCATCACTTCTCAACCGATAACTATCAATGTTTTGGATGGACCAAGTATAGCAAGTTCAGAAAAAGCAAATCCGAATGATGTAGCCAAAACCAAATTCGAAGCTGCCAAATCGTTTGCGTACATAAAACAAAAAACATCTCTGCAACCTATGGAAAAGGATGATTTCCTAGGTTCCGGATTATTTTATTCTTTAGTGTTTTTGCCGTTTTTAGCGATTCCGTTTCTGATCATCGGAAGAAGGAAAAAAGAAGAAATGGACAATGATGTTGTGGGGAACAAAATCAAAAAGTCGAATGCTTTGGCTAAGAAATATTTGGGCGATGCCAAGAAACATTTGGGCAACAAAGAACCGTTTTACATCGCGCTTGAAAAAGCAATGCACAATTTCCTAAAAGCCAAACTACATATCGAAACTTCGGAAATGAGCAAAGACAAAATAACCGAACTTTTACTTTCGCGAAAAGCAAATGCGGAAACGGTTTCTGAGTTTATTCATCTGACCGAAAACTGTGAGCTAGCACGTTATGCGCAATCTTCTGAAACGGCTATTCAGCAAGATTATGACAAAGCAGTGGTGATTATTTCTGACCTTGAAAAGCAATTAAAATAATGAAAGAGATGAAGAAAATATTGATTTTATTGCTATTTATTTCTCAGGCTTTTTGGGCACAAACTGCTTTTGACCAAGGAAATAAATACTATGAAAAAGAAAACTATGAAGCTGCAATTTCGAGTTATGAAAGTGTTGCAAACTCCGGAAAACAATCGGCTGAATTGTATTTTAATTTGGGAAATTGCTATTACAAATTGCACAAAGTAGCGCCGGCGATTTTCAATTATGAAAAAGCATTATTGCTTAGTCCAAACGATACAGAAATAAAAACCAACTTAGAATTTGCCCGAAAAATGACGATTGATGATATCAAAGTCATCCCAAAAGTAGGCTTCAACAAACTGATTCAGGATTTCACTGCAAAATACTATTACGACACTTGGGCTTGGATTGCGGTGACTTTTGCGTTCTTGTTCTTATTGTTTTTTGTGGGTTATTACTTTTCGTATTCAACCGTTTTGAAACGTATTTTCTTTTTTGGAATGTTTCTTTGGCTCATCGGAATTGGCTTAAGTGCTGCTTCTGGTTTTTATGAAAAAAGCCGTATGGATAACGAAAGACCAGCAATAGTTTTTGCTGAAACGACATCCGTAAAAAGCGAACCAAAAAGTGCTGCGACAGATGCTTTTGTGCTTCACGAAGGAACCAAAGTGTACATCCTGGAAAGCATTGCCAACTGGAAAAAAGTAGAACTCACCGACGAAACTACCGGCTGGATTGAAGACAGCGCGATTAAGGAAATAAAGAATTAGTGTTCAGTGTTCAGTTATTAGTGTTCAGTATCATTATCTTTGCAATCTTAATTTAGAATTATAGATAATACAGTCTATTCTCTATCATCTATTTTCTATTCTCTAAATTCAAAAAATGTCAAGAGACGAACAATTAAAAAACCGCTGGAACAAAGTCGTAGAAATCCTTTCCAATCAGTTTGCTGAAGGAGATATTTTGGATTTGGACGCAATCATATACTTAATTGGAGTGCAGGAATTAGGACAATTCAAGCAGGCTTTCAAAAAAGATGAAAAAGTAAACCTGATGCACATCGCCATTTGCCGTTTACTCGAGCCTTATGGTTTCTACGAATTTGATTTTGTAGATAAAGATGGTTGGCCGCATTATAAAATCAAAGAGGAATTACCGCCATTAAAAGCCGGAGAACAATCCGTTTTGATGAAAGAAGCCATTGTGAATTATTTTCTGGAAAAAGAAGTAATTGAATAGGTGTATGAGGTTTATCAGGTTTATGATGGTTATAAATTGCATAAACTTATAAACCTCATAAACTATATAAACTATATAAAAACACTAAATTTGCACCTTTACAAAATGACAGATGATAGAAAAGATTAAAGAACATATTGAAGAAGCTAAAGCATTCAACACCAAAAACAAGGAAGCTTTAGAACATTTCCGTATCAAATATTTGGGTAGTAAAGGTTTGTTAAAAGAACTTTTTACCGAATTCAAAAACATTCCAAACGACCAGAAAAAAGACTTCGGGCAGGTAATCAATACGCTGAAAACCGTTGCCGAAGAAAAGGTAAAAGCCATTCAGGAAGAACTTGAAAGTAAAGAAGAAGTAAAAGGTTTTTATGGCGATTTATCGCGTCCGTCAGAACCTATAGTAATTGGTTCCCGTCATCCTATATCCTTAGTAAAAAATCAAATCATCGATATTTTTTCAACCATTGGATTCAATGTTTCTGAAGGTCCGGAAATTGAAGACGACTGGCATAATTTTACGGCTTTGAACTTACCAGAATACCATCCGGCGAGAGATATGCAAGACACATTTTTCATCCAAACCAATCCGGATGTTTTGTTGAGAACACATACTTCATCGGTTCAAGTGCGTTATATGGAAAACAACAAACCGCCAATCCGTACTATTTCACCGGGAAGAGTTTTCAGAAATGAAGCGGTTTCCTCGCGTTCACACTGTATTTTCCACCAAGTGGAAGGTTTGTATATTGACAAAGATGTTTCATTTGCCGATTTGAAGCAAACGCTTTTATATTTCACAAAAGAAATGTTTGGTAAAAGCAAAATTCGTTTGAGACCAAGTTATTTTCCGTTTACCGAACCAAGCGCTGAAGTTGATATTTATTGGGGTTTAAAAACCGAAACTGATTACCGTATCACCAAAGGAACCGGTTGGTTGGAAATTATGGGTTGCGGAATGGTTGATCCAAATGTTTTGAAAAACTGTGGCATCAATCCGGACGAGTACAACGGATTCGCATTCGGAATGGGAATTGAGCGTATTGCCATGTTGTTATACCAAATTGGTGACATCAGAATGTTCTATGAAAACGATGTTCGTTTCTTGGAGCAGTTTAAATCGAGTATATAGTCATTTCGAGGAGTTGCGAGGCACGAAGCAAAGCAATCTCATTAAGTGAGAAGCGAATGGCTTGCGAATTTTTGTGATCCCTATTCCCGCTTTCTGTTGCAATCTTTTTTGGTTTGTGCTTCGACAAGCTCAGCATGACAAACAAAAAAAGGATTTACACTGCAATCGGGGCTAAAAGACAAACCATTTTTGTAAAAATAAAATTCTTAACAACCATAAAGTAAAGTACTAAAGATTGCTTCGTACCTCGCAATGACATGAAATCCGACATCAACATCCCAGAAGTAGAAAACGTATTCTTCGCCGCCGTTCAGGAATGGAGCGATGACTTTATGGAAAACATTTGGAATGTTTATTTGGTCAATGATTCTGACTTCGATTTAGACAGCGTAATGGTCGTTTCTAAAGCTTTTGGTACTCTTGATGGTGAAATGAAGAAAACGTCGCTCCTGCGTCACGCTTTTGTTCAAATCCCAGCTGTTTCTGTGGTGAAAATTGAGATGGTTGAAAAAAGTGTACTCCAACTCAACAATGAGTTTATGGTAACCTATTTCATAGGCAACACACTTTACGACAAAAAATTTACTTTTATCAAAGATTCAATCAACGAAAAGAATATGGAAGAAGTGCCAATTTTGTTTGTGGATGGTGTTATTGTGAGGTAAAGAAGAAAAAAGAAAATAGATAATAGAACATAGAGCAATCTCTATTTTCTATTATCTATTTTCTTTTTTCTAAAAATTAATCCAATTGCTCCGTTAGTTTTTTAAAAACCGCTTTTGCTTCTTTTCCTTCATACAAAATTTGATAAACCGCATCAATAATTGGCGTTTTCGCTTTGTATTCCTGATTCAATTTATAAGCACTTTTCACGGCATAATAACCTTCAGCAACCATTGACATTTCCATCATGGCCGATTTTACGGTGTACCCTTTTCCAATCATGTTTCCGAACATTCTGTTTCGGGAAAACACTGAATAACCTGTTACCAATAAATCGCCCAAATAAGCAGAATCATTAATATTTCGTTTCATCTTATGCACTTTCTTGATGAATTTTCTCATCTCCCGAATCGAATTACTCATTATCACCGATTGGAAGTTATCGCCATAACCCAAACCATGTGCAATTCCGGCAGCAATAGCATAAATGTTTTTCAGCATTGCAGCATATTCTGTCCCGATGATGTCATCTGAAATTTTGGTTTTAATATAATTACTAGAAAGAACATCTGCAACAACTTTAGCTTTATCCGAATCGCCACAAGCAATGGTCAAATAAGAAAGGCGTTCCAGTGCCACTTCTTCTGCGTGACACGGTCCAGTTATTACACCAATATTTTCAAAAGGAATACCGTATTTTTTATTGAAATGTTCTCCTACTATCAGAAACGTTTCAGGAACAATTCCTTTGATGGCAGAGAAAATAACTTTGTCCTTTAAACTCACTGTTAACTTTTCCAATTCGGCATTTAGGAACGCTGATGGAATAGCAAAAATTATATAATCTGCATACGATACCGCTTCATTAATGTCTGATGTTAATCTGAGTTTTTTAATATCAAACTCAACGGAACTTAAATAATTTGGATTGTGTTTTTGGGTTTTTATATGGTCAATTGCCGATTCATTTCGCATGTACCAAGCAATTTCGTCCAGATTAACACATAACATTTTCGCAATGGCTGTTGCCCAGCTTCCGCCACCAATTACGGCAAATTTCGGAAATTTATTCATCTAAATAAACATTTATATCTATCAAAAATACTCATTTTAAAATCATATTTTAGAAAAATAATTACTTCTTATAAAACGCACTGCTATCAATATATTCCCAAACTTTTTGAGGTAACATTGGTGCTACATTCTTTTTGTTTTTGATACTTTCACGAATAAATGTAGATGAAAGTTCAATTACTGGAGCACCAACACGATGGATTTTTGGGTGATTCACAAACTGCTCATCTATTTCACCGGAATTTAATCTTGGATACACATAAATGTGATGATTTTCCAAAATGACTTCGTAGTTTTTCCATTTGTGAAGTGAATTCAGATTGTCTTCGCCCATAATTAAGGCAAACTCATACTTTGGATGTCTTTCTTCCAAATGCGCCAGAGTATTCACGGTATAATTGGGTTGCGGCAATTTAAATTCAATATCCGATGGTTTAATTTTAGTAAAATCTTCGGTTGCCAAAGTTACCATATGCAAACGTTGGTAATCATCTAGTAAAGTAGTCTTTTGTTTGTGTGGATTGTGTGGCGTCACTATCATCCAAATCTGATCCAAATCGGAATGCTCCGCCATGTGATTTGCAATAATCATGTGCCCAATGTGAATTGGGTTAAATGTTCCGAAATAGAGGCCGATTTTCATTATTTAGGGGAGCAGTTTTGATTGTAGAAATCTACAATTTCCATATAATGCTTTTTCCTGAATTCGCCATTAGCATATTTATCCTGAATGGCTTTACAGTCTTTGAAATAACTTTCAATTACGTTCGTAAAATTAATTTTCGAAATATACCCAAAGCATAAATACCATTGACCCAACTTATCGTTCTTTTTCTTCAGGTAATAAGTACTTGTAGAACCACCTCCCATTCCCATTCCTCCACCGGGCATGCCTGCTGCAGGTCCTGCATAATAACTCGAACTATCTGAATAAAGTGTAAGATAACCTTCTTTTTCAACCTTGAGAAGAAGAGGAGTTTTTCTGAAATCGAAATAAACATATTCGTATTTTATCTGTTCTCCTTTGTCATTCGTTAGTGACACTCCTGTAGCACCTCCATAGTCATACACATCAGGCTTTGCGGTTGGCGAAGCCCAATATTTGATATCTCCCGAAGTGACCTTAACAGTTCCTGAAATAGAAGTTCCATCCAAAAAATAGATGGTTCCCGGTGCCTTTTGAGCCAACCCAAACAAAGGGAAAAGCATTAATAAAATTAATCTTCTCATAATTATTTAATAAATTTTTTTACCAGTTCGTATGCCTCCTTTTTCGCGATATCCAAATCATAATTCTTGATTATCATATCAAATTGTGGTGCAGTAGCTAATTCTACGTGAGCTTTCGCAATACGCATATTGATTTTGTCTTCGCTTTCTGTGGAGCGTTCTTTTAATCGTCGTTTTAGTTCGTCAACACTTGGTGGTTTTACAAAAACTGCTAACGTTTCAATCGGAAATTTATGTTTGATTCGCAATCCGCCGGAAACATCAATATCAAAAATTACGTTTTTGCCTTTGGCCCAAATGCGTTCTACTTCGCTTTTCAATGTTCCATAAAAATTATCGCGATACACTTCTTCCCATTCTATAAAATCATCCGCTTTGATATGCTTTTTGAAGTCGGTTATCGACATGAAGTAATAATCTTTTCCATGCACTTCTTCACCTCGAAGTTCACGCGTCGCAGCCGAAATGGAAAACTCCAAATTCAACTCTGGTTGTGCTAATAAATATCTTACTATGGTGGTTTTTCCCGAACCGGATGGTGCTGAAAATACTAATAATTTTCCTTTGTTCATTAATGCTGAATTTATTTCAATTTCTTTTTTTGCCACGAATTACACAAATTTTCACAAATTAATTCGTGCTAATTTGTGGCTAAATATTATAACACATTCAAAACTTGCTCCTTGATTTTCTCCAACTCATCTTTCATCATCACCACCAATTTCTGCATTTCGGTGTGATTGGATTTAGAACCCATGGTGTTTATTTCTCTTCCCATTTCCTGCGTGATAAAACTTAATTTTCTTCCGTTGGCTTCTGTTCCTGCAATTGTTTCGATAAAATAGTTTAAATGGTTTTCCAAACGTACTTTCTCTTCGGTGATATCGTATTTTTCTAGATAGAAAATTAATTCTTGTTCAAAACGATTTTCGTCTACGTTTTCTTTTAATTCATCTAAAGCGGTGCGCAATCTGGTTTTTACTGTTTCAACACGTTCGGCATCATACGAAACCGCATTATTCATCAACGTCATGATGTTGGCAATACGATGCAGAAATTCCCTTTCCAAGGATACGCCTTCATCTTTTCTAAATTGCGCAATGTTTTCTAATCCTTCATCAATTACGGTTTGAATTTTTTTCCATTCGTTTTCATCAATTTCGTCACGCTCCGTTTTTAGTGCATCAGGCATTCTGACAGCCATTTTCATCAATTCGGTTTCATCTGCATTCGGAATCACGGCTTTCATTTGGTTGATATAACCTCGGACAATCGGCACGTTTATTTTAGATGAAGTTTCTTCACCAGTAATTTCAATATACAGGGAGAAATCTATTTTTCCGCGCTCCAATCTCGACGAAAGTTGGTTGCGCAGACCCAATTCCATTTCTCTAAAAACAGAAGGCATTCTGGTATTTAAATCCAATCCTTTAGAGTTCAGTGATTTGATTTCTACGGTAATTTTTTTTGTTGGTAATTGCAAGGTTGCTTTCCCAAAACCAGTCATTGATTGTATCATTGGTGTATTTTAATAGACCTCAAATATATGAAAAAGTGTTCAGTGTTCAGTGAATAGTATTCAGTTCTAAAATAGCTTTTCTGCCGACTATTTACTGTTTACTGACCACTTGCTTTTGTGTTACCAAATAAACGCCGACAAATATCAAAACTGCAGAGACTATTTTAACCAAAGTCAACTCGTCTTTTCCTAAACTGATAGCAAAAACAGTTGCGAAAAGCGGTTGCAAATAAATAAAAACAGCAACCGTAGTTGGATTTAATTCGCGCATTGAAATTAAGTTAAATAAATACGTGAAAAAGGTCGTAAATACAACTACAAAACCTATTTCCCAAAGAATAGTTGTCGGTAGTAATGCCCATTTAATTTCTTGATATTCACTCCAACCAAAAGGCAAAACCATTAACAACCCAAAGGTGTAAATCCATTTAACAAACGTAAATGCATTGTATTTATCCATTAATTTTTTAACGATAATCAGATAAAAACCATAAGCTGTTGCATTAATAAAAACCAACAGATTCCCTAACGAAGCATTAGTTGCGTTTCCGACTGATTTACCATACAGAATCAAAAATGCGGTGCCAAAAAGTCCTAATAAAATTCCGAAAATCTTTTTGAATTTTACTTTCTCTTTTATAATAATTGCAGACAAGATTAGCACAATTATTGGCGAAGTAACCATGATTACTGCTGCAGAAATGGGAGAAGTTAAACTCAAGCCTTTGAAAAATGTCAACATATTCAAAGCCACACCAAAAAAAGCTGCAACTATAATTCGGGGAAAATCTTTTCGCTGAATTTTTTCCTTTGGCCCTAAAAAAGAGATTGCCCAAAACAAGATAGTAGCGCCAGTAACACGCAGTATAATAAATCCGTAGGGTTTGACGTAGGCTGGCATTACATCTTTGGCAATCGTAAACGATACACCGTAAATTAATGAAACCAGCAAAGCGGCAATTAATGCCCAAGTTCTTTTTGACATTAAGAAAGTGCTTTTACAACTTCAATTATATATTTTTGTCCGTTACCAATGTATATCTTATCGTCGATAATAAAAACCGGGCGACTTAAAAACGTGTAGTGTTCCAAGATATATCTCTTGAAATCCACTTCGGTCAACGACTTGTTTTTCAAATCCATTGATTTATAAAGCTGTGCTTTTTTGCTGAACAAAGCTTCGTAGCTGCCAGAAAGTGCATGCATTTCTTCCAATTCATTTTCTGTAATTGGGTTTTGACGAATGTCTTGAAATTCCAATTTATCAGAATTTGGTAATGATTTTATGATTTTTCTGCAAGTGTCACAGGAAGCTAAATAGTAAATTTTATTAGTCATGGGATTTCTTTTTGCAAAGGAAATTCATTTAAAATTTATAATCTGTATTTTTGATAAAAATTTAAAATCATGGATGCCACTTTCAAAATTTGGGAAACCAGCAGAAAACTTTATCTCAAGCTAATCGAAAACTATTCATTAGAACAATTGAACAAAATTCCGGAGGGATTCAGTAATAATTTAGCTTGGAATTTAGGTCATATTATCGTTGCGCAACAAGGTTTGGTCTATCGTCTTTCAGGATTGCCAATTTATGTTAATGACGAAATGAATAATACGTATAAAAATGGTTCCAAGCCTACCGGAACAACTACACAAGCTGAAATTGATGAATTAAAAGAGCTTCTTTTTTCACTTATCGAGAAGACAAAAGAAGATTATGCCAACGGCAAATTTGTTACCTTTACCGAATATACAACTGGCACCGGATTTCATTTGGCATCAACATTGGAAGCCATGAATTTCAATAATTATCACGAGGCTTTGCACATGGGCTTTATGATGAATATTAGAAAGTTTATATAACGTTAAACTCACTCTAGCATCCAAAAAATTAAAATATCTTTGCCAAAAATTAATTCAGAATGAAATTCAATACTAAAGTTATACATGGTGGCCAACACCATGAAAAAGTTACCGGAGCAGTAATGCCACCCGTATTTCAAACCTCAACATACGCACAAACTTCACCCGGAAAACCTGTTGGTGATTACGAATATTCAAGAGCTGCAAATCCAACACGTCAGGCTTTGGAAGATGCTTTGGCTTCGATAGAAAATGGTTCTCGTGGTTTGGCCTTTTCATCAGGGTTAGCGGCAACTGATTGCTTGTTGCGATTGTTTAAAGCAGGTGACGAAATCATTGCAATGGACGATTTATATGGCGGAACGTATAGAATGTTCACTCGTATTTACAAAGACAGCGGTCTTAAATTCCACTTTGTGGACATGAATGATATTGCGAAATTCCAATCGTTAATCAATGAGAACACGAAGTTAGTTTGGGTAGAAACTCCAACCAATCCGTTGATGAAATTAGCCGACATTCAGGAAATCGCGAAAATTACTAAAGCAAAAAATATTCTTTTTGCAGTTGACAATACGTTTGCGACACCTTATTTACAAAAACCCTTGGATTTAGGTGCCGATATCGTAATGCATTCGGCTACTAAATATCTTGGAGGACATTCAGATGTCATTGCCGGAGCTTTGATTATAAAAGACAAAGCACTTGGTGATGAATTACATTTCAAACAATTTGCTACTGGCGCAACATTGGGGCCAATGGATAGTTTCTTGGTTCTACGCGGAATAAAAACATTGCATTTGAGAGTACAACGTCATTGTGAAAACGGAGAAAAAGTGGCTGCTTTTTTAAGCAATCATCCAGAAGTACAAACGGTTTATTATCCAGGATTACCAAGTCATCCGTTTCATGATATTGCCAAAAAACAAATGAGCGGTTTTGGTGGAATGGTTTCGTTCACGTTTAAATCAGGCAAAAAAGAAGATGCTGTTGCTTTCTTAGAAAAACTTAAAGTATTCACTTTAGCCGAATCGCTTGGTGGTGTTGAGAGTTTGGCAAATCATCCAGCATTGATGACACACGCTTCAATTCCGGAAGACAAACGTGCGGCAATTGGAATTACTGATGATTTAGTTCGATTAAGTACCGGCGTTGAAGATATCGCCGATTTATTAGCCGATATTGAACAAGCGTTTAGATAAAACAAAAAGCTCTCTCGTCAAAATAACAAGAGAGCTTTTTTTATACTTATAATTGGTTTATAAACCGTAATTCACACCAATTCCGATAACTTCTCTTGTTTGAAATCCGGGAAAAGCATTGTCATCATAAATCGTTTGAAACGATATATTAGTTGACAAATATTTATTGACTTTCATTACGATGTTTAGTGTATAATCAATGTCTACATTTTGACCGTCTTCTAAATAATTAGTATATAAATTCAGGATGTTCTCCGCGGTTACATTTTCTATCATATTAAATTTATAATAACCGTTCAGAGCGGCTCCAAATTCGCAACGTGAACTATCACCTTGCGCCACACCAAAGGATGGTCCCGCATCGGTGAAATGTTTATGAACCATAATCAATTTAGAAGTTGCCGGCGCAAAGTTTATTTTCAAATTATCGCTTTTCTTCCACAACATACCAATTCCCAATTGGAAATAAGCCGGAGAGAAAAAATGGGAAATTTTCATTGTATTATCTGCAGGGTCAAAACCTGAATCGAATTGCGTTTTGAAGTTGAAAAAAGCGGAGTAATACCATTCTCCGGTAGCTTTTTTACCAAGAAGCGAATTGAATTCCACCCGATCATCGGTTTTTTGGAGATCTTGCCCTTGAAGTTTAGTCAAACCGTAGTTAGCGAAAAATTTGTTGTCCCATGTCCAGGTATCGCTTTTATAATTGAAATCGTATTTCACTCCGGCATTTCCCGAAATGCTACTTTGTCCACCAGCTAACCAATTGTTGAAATTCGCTTGATTAAGTAAAAAAGTAAACATCCCTTTTTTGACCCAGCCATTAGGTTTTTCTTCTTGAATTTTAGCTACAGCTTCTTCTGTTTTCTTTAATAACTCTTTTTCGCTTACTTGAGAAAAAATACTATTCATTGAAAAAATCAATGCGCTTGCCAGTAAAATTTTTTTCATTTTTTCTGATTTTAAAATTTTTAAGGCGCAAAGATAGTAATCAATTTGTTTAATCCAAATCTTGTTAAAATCTAAACTATTTCCCTTTCTTGAATAAAGGAACCGCGGAACATGCTTCTCCATACATAATGCTTTTGGCGAAGGGTTGTAGTTTTTGAATCGCCATGATATAAGCACTTTCGGGAACAGGTTTTTTAGAACAGCCTTTTAAAATGACTGGCTTGTCTTGATATTTTGAGTAATCCAAGGTTGGAAGAATTTCTTGGTAAAGTGCCGTTTCTAAATCGGAAAGCTTGCCCATAACCACTTTTTTGGCAAAAGGAAAAAGATAAACCGTAACCAAAATGCTTGCCCAAGCAGGAATTATGGCATCTGTTGAACAATTAATAGCGACAAAATGATTTTCATATTGTTCCCAATCATGATTTTTCAAAGCTTCGCGAAAGTCTTTTTCTTTCAATAAAAAACTTTCGAAAAGCCATTGGGATATATCAATCTGCGTTCGAATTCCGTTTGGATAATAATCCTCCAAATCGAATACTTCGAGTGCTGAATTGGCAACTTTATTAATTATCTCGCCCATTTTTTTAGTTTGCAGTCGCAGTCGCAGTCGCAGTATCTGAAAACTGGGACTGAGACTGAATACTATTTAAAGCATTCCCAGTTCTAACTTTGCTTCCTCGCTCATTAAATCCTTGCTCCATGGCGGATCAAAAGTAATTTCTACTTCACAAGATTTAACGGTATCTATTTTTTTTATTTTTTCTTCTACTTCACGAGGCAAAGTTTCTGCCACTGGGCAATTTGGCGAAGTCAATGTCATCAATACTTTTACTTCATTATCTTCATTAATCATCACATCGTAAATCAATCCTAATTCGTAGATATCAACAGGGATTTCCGGGTCGTAAATGCCTTTCAGCGTTTTCACCACATTTTCTCCTAAATTGATATCGTCTTTAAATTCTTCCATAGTGTCATTGCGAGGCACGGAGCAATCTCGCTGTATTTAATTATTAATTTTTTGCTTGAAATGCCAATGCATACATTTTTATTTTTTTTATCATAGAAACCAATCCATTGGCGCGTGTTGGTGATAAGTGTTCTTTTAGCCCAATTCTGTCAATAAAATCGGTATTGGCTTCCAGGATATCGGCTGCCTTTTGATTGGAAAAAGCACGAATCAGAATTGCAATAATTCCTTTGGTCAGAATCGCATCGCTATCTGATGTGAAAACTATTTTATCTTCATTCTGTTCGCCGTGAACCCAAACTTTCGACTGACAGCCTTTGATAATATTGTCTTCGGTTTTGTATTGTTCATCAATCAGAGGCAATGATTTCCCTAAATCGATTATGTATTCGTAGCGTTGCATCCAATCGTCAAACATTGAAAACTCGTCAACAATCTCGTCTTGTATTTCTTGTATTGTCATTCTTTTACTTTAGCTAATGAAACTATTTTGTTAACTAACTTTTCAATTTCAGCAGGCGGAAATCCGTGATCAAAATCTATTGTTTCATAGTTTTTATCTTTGTACCGTATTTTCAAATTGGCAATCGCTGCTCCATCATAAAATCTTTTTTGAGTTGGGTCTTTTAATGTTGGTACTTTTTCTAAATCAATCTTTTCAAAATAGCTAATAATTTCTTTCCAATCTTTATCAGAAATGGTTATTTCTTCAGGAGATTTTTCACCATCTCTATCACTTGAAACTGAAGCTTTTTGATTGATAACAACAATTTTTTGGAAAAACCCGCGTGTATTGGCCGTGTATTGCAATGTGGCATTGGCAATATCGTTTTGAGCTTCATTGCTACAACTTTTCCCTAGGAAAATGGTCAGGAAAATCATGGTAATTGCTTTCATATTTTGTATTTTTTAAGATAACATCGTTTGTGCTTTTTTCAATGCTTCAATCATCAAATCTATTTCTTCTTTGGTATTATAAAAAGCAAAACTTGCTCTAATTGTCCCTGGAACTTTATAAAAATCCATAATTGGCTGTGCACAATGATGTCCGGTTCTGACTGCAATGCCCAGTTTATCGATAATCGTGCCAACATCATAAGGATGAATTCCTTTAAGATTAAACGAAATTACGGATGCTTTTTTATTCAAATCTTTTGTGCCATAAATTTCAAGGCCTACGATTTCTAATAACTTTTTTGTCCCATATTCCAACAATTCTCTTTCATAAGTCGCAATATTGTCAAAACCAACTTTATTCATATAATCGATGGCAGTTCCAAAGGCAATTCCGCCACAAATATTTGGCGTTCCCGCTTCAAATTTATGAGGCAAATCGGCATAGGTTGTTTTTTCAAAAGTCACCGTTGCAATCATTTCACCTCCGCCTTTGTATGGTGGTAATTTTCGGAGCCATTCTTCTTTTCCATACAGCATTCCAACGCCTGTTGGACCACACATTTTGTGAGCCGAAGTTACATAAAAATCAACATTCAATGCTTGAACGTCTGGTTTTAAATGTGGGCATGCTTGTGCGCCATCAATCAAAACCGCAGCGCCAGCTTTATGGGCTTTCTCGATTATAAATTCAATTGGATTAATTGTTCCCAAACCATTTGAAATGTGATTGCAAACTACCAATTTGGTTTTATCCGAAAGCAATTTCTCGTATTCATCTATCAATAATTCACCGTCATAATTCATCGGAATGACTACTAACTTTGCGCCTGTGTGCTCACACAACATTTGCCAAGGCACAATATTACTGTGATGTTCTAACGCAGAAACAATGATTTCGTCATCTTTTTTTATCAAAGACGCAAAACCATTGGCTACCAAGTTTATACTTTCGGTGGTGCCGGAAGTAAAGATGATTTCATAATTATGCTTGGCATTAAAATGCTGTTGAATTTTATTTCGGGCTTGCTCATAAGCATCCGTTGCCAGTTGGCTCAACGTATGAACGCCACGATGAATGTTGGCGTTGTAGCGCGAATAATAATCTACGATAGCATCAATGACAACTTGTGGTTTTTGTGAAGTCGCGCCATTATCAAAATAGACGAGCGGTTTTCCGTTTACCTTTTGATTAAGTATTGGGAAATCGGCTCTGATTTTATTTATATCTAACATTTCTTTATTTAGAAAAATTCTAAATACAAAAGTAGAAAAATTGGACTTTAAAAAGCCACGAATTCACGAATATTTATGATTTGTTTGTGCTAAGATTGAAACAAAAAAGGCACAAAAGTTCTAGAAGTAACAAAAGCTTTGCGCCTTTGTATTCTTTGTTTCTTTTGTGGTTAACAAGATTTTATTTTTATAACTTGCTTTAAAATTGATTCCCATGAAAAAATTCCTCAAAGTTCTTGCTGTCTTATTACTTATTATTGTTGTCTATTTACGTATTGCCATTTATCCACAGCTCGATTTGATTTCTGGATTTTCAGCCAAAAGTGTTGCTTCCGGGCATTTTATTGATAGTAGAAGTTTGGAAACTATTGAAAAAGGTGACAACGATATTGATAAAGTAGATTGGGCAACAAATGAAATTAATGATGTCAAAAAAAATGTTACCTCATCCGTTTATGGCTTAAAAGAGCGAAAAGCTATTTACCGTCAAGGTTTGGGAGCTACTTTAATTAATAATGATTTTGATGTTACAAAACAATATAAAGTTCCACAGCGTTATTCTTTTAAAAATGGTCGCGAATATCCGTATGGTGACATTGAACCAAAGGATACTCTTTTCTCGAATATTGATTATACCAAATTAGAAAAAGCAATTGCAAATGCTTTTGATAAGAAAGGAGAAAAAAAGAAGCAAACTCGCTCTGTTGTTGTGTTATACAAAGGAAAATTAATTGCCGAAAAATATGCTGTTGGTTTCAACAAAAACTCTAAAATTTTGGGGTGGTCAATGACTAAAAGTTTGACGGCTACTTACTTTGGCATTCTTCAAAAACAAGGTAAAATAGACATTATGAAATCGGCACCAATTGACGAATGGAAGAATGACGAACGTTCCAAAATTACTATCAATGATTTATTGCACATGAATTCAGGTTTGGAATGGGAGGAAGATTATACTAAAATTTCGGATGCGACCAAAATGCTTTTTCAAGCGGAAGATATGACGAAGTCACAAATAGAAAAATCGGCTAAATACAAACCAAATACACATTGGAATTACTCTTCAGGAACTACAAATTTGTTATCAGGAATATTGCGAAAACAATTCAAAACACATCAGGACTATTTAAATTTTTGGTATTCATCGTTGATTGATAAAATAGGTATGAACTCTATGATTGTAGAAACCGATATGGCCGGGAATTTTGTGGGTTCGTCTTATGGTTGGGCAACAACAAGAGATTGGGCAAAATTTGGTTTATTGTATTTACACAAAGGAAATTGGAATGGCGAACAGCTTTTTGATGAAAGTTGGGCGAAATATGTAGCAACGCCAACAAATACTTCAAACGGACAGTATGGCGCGCATTTTTGGCTAAATGCTGGTGGCGTTTATCACGATGTGCCGAGAGACATGTATCGTTGCAGCGGTTTTCAAGGGCAAATGGTGTTTATTATTCCTTCGCTGGATTTGGTTGTGGTGCGAATGGGATTAAGTGAAGACTTTGATTTTAATGGGTTTTTGAAGAATGTTGTTGGGAGTTTAACTATAATTGATGATGATACTTACTTGAAAGAAAGTTTAAGAAAAAAAGAAAAACTTAACCGCAAAGACACAAAGTAAAAAAATCGCAAAGTGCGCAAAGCTTTAAACCTTGCGAACTTTGCGTATATCTCAGCGAACCTTGCGGTAAAACATTACAAATCAAATCCTAAATTCACGCCCAATTTTGTTGCAATGATTTTGGTAATTCGCTTTTTGAGTTCGGGTATTTTGATGCTTTGGATGACTTCGTTGGAAAAAGCATACATCAACAAAGCTTTGGCTTCTTTCTTTGGAATACCGCGTTGTTGCATATAGAACATAGCATTTTCGTCCAACTGTCCAATCGTGCAACCGTGAGAACATTTTACATCATCGGCAAAAATTTCCAGTTGTGGTTTTGCATTTATGGTTGCTTTGTCACCCAATAAAATGTTATTGTTTTGCTGAAAAGCATCAGTTTTTTGGGCTTCTTTTTCTACATAAATCTTTCCGTTGAAAACTCCTGTCGAGCTTCCTGCCAAGATGGTTTTGTAGTTCTGGTGGCTTTCGCAGTTTGGCGTTGCATGATTTACCAAAGTATAATGATCAACGTGTTGCTTGTCACCAATAATGGTAATTCCTTTTAAAGTGGAATCGATTCTTTCTCCAAAATGATAGAAATTCAGGTTGTTTCTGGTAATGTTTCCACCAAATGAAAACGTATGCACCGAAACTCGGCTTTCTTGTTTTTGGGAAATAAACGTATTATCAATAAGGTTGGCAGATTGCAAATCATTTTGAATTTTATAGTAATCGACAATCGCTCTTTTTTGGGCAAAAATCTCGGTGACTGAATTGGTCAATACCGGATTTTCATTTAATGATTGATGTCTTTCTATGATTTGAACATGCGCATTTTCACCAACAATCACTAAATTTCTTGGCTGAACCATTAAAGCACTTTCAACTCCGGTAGAGAAGTAAATGATTTCGATTGGTTTCTCTACGACTTTGCTTTTCGGAATGTTGATATACGCTCCTTCATTGGCGAAAGCCGTATTTAACGAAGTCAAACTTTCGTCTTTGCTGGCAATTTTGTTGAAGTATTCATCAATCACCATTTTGTATTTTGGTTTATTCAATGCCGATGACATCAAGCAAACATCCAATCCATCGTGCGTTGTTGCTGATAAAAATGAACTGAATTTTCCGTCCACAAAAATGACTTTGTGTGTGTCGATTTCGTGCAGGAAAAATTTCTTAACGTCTTTGAATTCAATTGCATTTTCGTGTTTTGGAAACACAGAATAATCATTTTTTAAAATGCTATTCAGCGATGTGTATTTCCACGCTTCCTCTTTTTTAGTTGGGAAGCCTTTATTTTCAAAGTTTTTTATAGCCGAAGTTCGAACATCGTGTAACTCATTGTGCACGTCGATGCTTTCTTCGAACGCCATAAAAGACGAGATTAATTTATCTTTTAATTCCATTTTTGTTGTTCTTTTGTCATTCCGAGGAACGAGGAATCTCATAATGAGATGCTTCCTTCGTCAGCATGACAAGTTTGATTAAACTAATTCACTTTTAATCCAGTCGTATCCTTTTTCCTCTAATTCGTAAGCCAGTTCTTTTCCTCCTGATTTTACTATTTTTCCATCCATCAAAACGTGAACGAAGTCTGGAATGATATAATCTAACAAACGCTGGTAATGCGTGATAACAACCACAGCATTATTCTGACTTTTCAATTTATTTACGCCATTGGCCACAATTCGCAACGCATCGATATCCAAACCAGAATCGGTTTCATCAAGGATTGCCAGTTTTGGTTGCAGCATTGCCATTTGAAAAATCTCATTACGTTTCTTTTCACCACCCGAAAAACCTTCGTTTAACGAACGCGATAAGAACTTACGGTCGATTTCCAACAATTCTGATTTTTCACGGATAAGTTTCAGCATTTCGTTTGCCGGCATTTCTTCTTTTCCGTTGGCTTTTCTACTCTCGTTGATAGCTGTTTTCATGAAGTTCGTTACCGAAACGCCCGGAATTTCTACCGGATATTGAAACGAAAGAAAAACACCTTTGTGTGCTCTTTCTTCCGGTGCTAATTCTGAAATATCTTCTCCTTCTAAAAGGATTTCACCTTCTGAAACTTCGTATTTTTCATTTCCTGCAATGATGGAAGCGAGCGTGCTTTTTCCAGCACCGTTTGGTCCCATAATCGCGTGAACTTCACCAGCATTTACCTCAAGGTTGATTCCTCTTAATATTTCTTTGTCTTCTACAGAAGCGTGTAAATTTTTTATGCTTAACATTTTTTGAATGTGTTTTATTCTGATTTATGATTAACCTACTGATCCTTCTAACGAGATTTCGAGTAATTTTTGTGCTTCCACAGCAAACTCCATTGGCAGTTTGTTCAATACATCTTTACTGAACCCGTTTACGATTAACGCGATTGCTTTTTCGGTTGGAATGCCACGCTGATTGCAATAGAAAACTTGGTCTTCACCTATTTTTGAAGTAGTTGCTTCGTGTTCAATTATAGCAGATGAATTTTTACTTTCGATATACGGAAACGTATGTGCTCCGCAATTATTTCCCATTAACAACGAGTCGCATTGCGAGAAGTTACGAGCATTGTCTGCTCTGGCGCTTATCTGAACCAAACCTCTGTAACTATTCTGAGATTTTCCTGCTGAAATTCCTTTGGAAATAATAGTCGATTTAGTGTTTTTACCCAAATGAATCATCTTTGTTCCAGTATCAGCCTGTTGATAATTATTAGTCACGGCAATCGAGTAAAATTCGCCAATTGAATTGTCGCCTTTTAAAATCACAGAAGGATATTTCCAGGTAATGGCTGAACCTGTTTCAACTTGTGTCCATGAAATTTTTGCGTTTTTCTCACACAAGCCTCTTTTGGTTACGAAATTGAAAACGCCACCTTTTCCTTCTTTGTTTCCCGGATACCAGTTTTGAACGGTAGAATATTTAATTTCGGCACCATCCAAAGCAATTAATTCAACGACTGCTGCGTGCAATTGATTTTCATCACGACTTGGCGCAGTACAACCTTCAAGATACGAAACATAACTGCCTTCATCGGCAATCAATAATGTTCTTTCGAATTGCCCGGTTCCGGCTTGATTGATTCGGAAATAGGTTGAAAGTTCCATTGGGCAACGAACGCCTTTTGGTATATAACAAAAACTTCCATCCGAAAAAACAGCCGAATTCAAAGCTGCGTAGAAATTATCTTTTTGAGGAACAATCGTTCCTAAATGTTTTCTAACTAATTCTGGATGTTCTTTAATTGCATCCGATATGGAACAGAAAATAATTCCTTTTTCGTTTAGTGTTTTCTTGAAAGTTGTTGCCACAGAAACCGAATCGACCACGATATCCATCGCGATATTGTTCATCTTTTTCTGCTCGTCTAATGAAATTCCAAGCTTTTTATACATTTCTAAAAGTTCAGGATCTACATCATCTAAAGTTTTATTTGGATCAACTTTTTTGGGCGCTGAATAATAGGAAATCGCCTGAAAGTCTGGCTTTTGGTAATTTACATTTGCCCAATTTGGCTCAATCATTTCCTGCCAGGCACGAAACGCTTCGATACGCCAATCAGTCATCCATTGTGGTTCTTCTTTTTTCAAAGAAATAGCCCGAACAATATCTTCGTTTAAACCAATAGGAAACGTTTCCGACTCAATGTCAGTATAAAACCCGTACTCGTATTCTTTACTTTCGAGTTCAACTTTTAAATCGTCTTCGGTATATTTTGCCATTTTTATTTTTTTTAAAACCATTAAGAAATTAAATTAATTAAGACTTAATGGCTCTTAATTTCTTAATGGTTTAAATCTTTTAATTTAAAGTGAAAATGATTCTCCGCATCCGCAGGTTCTGGATGCATTTGGATTGTTGAATACAAATCCTTTTCCGTTTAATCCACCCGAAAATTCTAAAATTGTTCCTGCTAAATACAAAAACGATTTTTTCTCAACGGCTATTTTTACGTGATTATCTTCAAAAACTTTGTCGTTTTCACCAAGTTCTTTATCGAATTTCAATTCATACGACAAGCCTGAACAACCACCACTTTTTACGCCTACTCGAACGTAATCTTTGGCAGCGTCAAAACCGTCTTCCTGCATCATCGAAACGATTTTTTTACTAGCGTTATCAGAAACTTTGATCATACCTTATTTTAATTTTGTCTAAATAATAGGCAAAGTTAATACAAATATCCCTTTTTACCTCACAACCATAGATTTTTATAACTAATTTAAGAATAGAAAAAAATGATTTTGGCTTATTAAATGCTCTATAATTTCACTAATTTGCACCGCTTTTTAAACTCACTCAATCCATGAAAATATATCCTATTGAAGCGGGAAATTTTAAACTAGATGGCGGCGCAATGTTTGGCGTTGTGCCAAAAACCATTTGGAATAAAACCAATCCGGCCGACGAGAATAATTTAATTGATATTGCGGCAAGATGTATGTTGATTGAAGACGGAAACCGCTTAATCTTGATTGACACCGGAATGGGAAACAAGCAATCGGAAAAATTCTTTGGGTATTATTCGCTTTGGGGAAATCATTCTTTGGACAAATCCTTGGCGAAATATGGTTTTCATCGCGATGATGTGACTGATATTTTTATGACGCATTTACATTTTGACCATTGTGGCGGAAGTGTCAATTGGAACAAAGAAAGAACAGGTTACGAAGTGGCTTTCAAAAATGCCAAATATTGGACCAATCATAACCATTGGGATTGGGCAACAAAACCAAATCCTCGTGAAAAAGCTTCTTTCCTGTCAGAAAATATTTTACCAATGCAGGAAAGTGGACAATTGAATTTCATCAAAAGGCCAGCGGGAGATTTTCAGACGAAATCAGAATTAGATTTTGGAATATTTTATGTAGATGGTCACACCGAAAAAATGATGATTCCACATATTCAATATCAAGATAAAACTATTGTATTCTGTGCCGATTTAATTCCGACTGCTGGTCATTTGCCTTTGCCTTATGTTATGGGCTATGACACGCGACCACTTTTAACGATGCCTGAAAAATCAAAATTTCTTCATGCTGCCGTCGAAAATAATTATTATTTATGGCTAGAACATGATGCCCACAATCAAATCATAACTGTTGAGAACACCGAAAAAGGCATTCGACTAAAAGAAGTTTTCAGCTGTGAAGATATCTTAACATAGTGTTAATCCTTTCTTTAACTGTAACAAAACATTTTACTTTTACACCAATTCATAAATCACAAATAAAATAGAATATGAAAGTTTTACATTTTTTACTGATTTCAATGTTCTCATTGACAATCTTTGCACAAGAAACTACTCAATCTTTTGCTAAAAAAACACCTTTAACAGAACAACAATTACAACGCTGGAGTCATCTTGATTTAGAAAAAGATTCTATTCCAGGAATGAGTGTAGATAAAGTTTACGCTGAATTACTGAAGAACAAAAAAAGCACAAAAGTAATAGTTGCTGTTGTGGATTCAGGAGTGGATACAGATCAGGAAGATTTGAAGTCGGTTATATGGACCAATAAGAAAGAAATTCCAAACAACGGAAAGGATGATGACAAGAATGGATTTATTGATGACGTTCATGGCTGGAACTTTTTAGGTAATTCAAATAATGAGAATCTGGAAATGGTTCGTATTTTGAAAAAAGCCGATGATGGTTCAGAAGTTTATAAAAACGCATTGGCAGATTATACTGAAAAATTGGCAGATGTAACAGATTTAAAAGAAAATATAGATGTTTTATTGAAAGCAGACAATGCAGTTCGTGAAGCTTTAAAAAATGACAAATACTCTGTTTCAGAACTAAAAGATATGCCTTCCGTTAAATTCGATTTGTATGATGCCAAACGAATCATGTTGTCTTATGCTACTCAAAAAGGTGATACTTTCCACGATGATTTAAAATCTTTTCAAGATTATGTTTATGATCAATTGGATTATAATCTTAATAAAGATTTTAATGCTAGAAAACTTGTTGGTGATAATCCAGAAGATATCAATGATAGAAAATATGGTAACAACATAGTCTATTCTAAAGAACGTAAAGACAATTTACACGGAACCCACGTTGCAGGGATAATTGCACAGGGAAGAGACAACGGACTCGGTGGTGATGGTGTTGCCGACAATGTAGAAATCATGCCAATTCGTGCCGTGCCAAATGGTGATGAATATGATAAAGATATTGCTTTAGCTATTCGTTATGCCGTAGATAATGGTGCTAAAGTGATTAATGGAAGTTTTGGAAAAGACTATTCTCCTCACGCTCAATGGGTGTATGATGCTATCAAATATGCCGCAAGTAAAGATGTTCTTATTGTTCATGCGGCAGGAAATGATTCTAAAAACATTGACACAGAACCAAACTTTCCAACAGACGATGTTGATAGTAAGGAAATTGCAGATAATGTTTTAACAGTTGGCGCTCTTAATTATGAATACGGAGAAAAAGTGGTTGCTAAGTTTTCAAACTACGGAAAAAGAAATGTAGATGTTTATGCGCCGGGTGTGAAAATATATGCTACCATTCCTAGTAATAAATATAAATACCTTCAAGGAACTTCAATGGCTTCGCCAAATGCTGCGGGCGTAGCTACTTTAATTCGTGAATATTATCCAAATTTAAAGGCTGCTCAGGTAAAACAAATTTTAATGCAATCAGGAACTTCATTGAATCTTGAAGTGATTGTTGATGACAAGAAAATTAAAATTCCTTTTTCAGACGCCTCTGTTTCGGGAAAAATAGTCAACGCATACAATGCTTTAAAAATGGCTGAGGAAATGACGAACTCACTCAAGAGCAACCCATAATTATAAACTGAAAGGAAGCGTAAAACCTTCCTTTTTTTATTTTATTTAAGCATGAATATCAAATTTCTATTTGGTTTTATTTTATTAAGCATCACTTCTTCTTTTGCACAATCCAAAGGATATTGGCAGCAAAAAGCAGATTATACTATGGAAGTGATGATGGACGTGAAAACCTATCAATACAAAGGAAAACAAAAACTGGTTTATACCAACAATTCTTCAGACACGCTACGCCGTATGTATTATCATTTATTCAATAATGCTTTTCAACCGGGAAGCGAAATGGACATGCGTGCTCAAACTATTGCTAATCCGGATGGAAGGTTTCTTACTAAAACTAAGGAAAGTCGAATTGCTAAATTACAGCCTAACGAAATTGGTTATTTGAAAATTTCTAACTTTCAGCAAGATGGCGTTTCTGCCAATACAAAAGAAGTTAGTACCATTCTTGAAGTGACGTTGGCAAAACCAATTCTTCCCGGAAAATCAACAACGTTGACTTTAGACTTTGATGGTCAGGTTCCGGTTCAGATTCGTCGTTCGGGTAGAAATAATTCTGTTGGTGTTGCCCTTTCAATGGCGCAATGGTATCCAAAAATGGCAGAATTTGATTTTGAAGGTTGGTATGCTGACCCATATATTGCCAGAGAGTTTCATGGTGTTTGGGGCGATTTTGATGTTAGTATTACCATTGACAAAAATTACATTCTTGGAGGAACGGGTTATTTAAAAAACAATAACGAGATTGGTTTTGGATATGAAGATCAAGGCAAAAAAGTAAAAAAAGATCCGAAAGGAAAAACATTAACTTGGCATTTTATAGCGCCAAATGTACACGATTTTACTTGGGCTGCCGACAAAGACTATCTTCACGATGTGGTGAAAGGATCAAACAATGTTGACCTCCATTTTCTTTACAAAAACAATCCAAAATACATTCAAAACTGGAAAGACCTTGAGCCGTTGATGGTAAGAGTAATGGATTTTTACAATAAAATAGTTGGCGATTATCCGTACAAACAATACTCTTTTATTCAAGGCGGCGATGGCGGAATGGAATATGCTATGTGTACCTTGATGCTGGGAACCGGAACAGCACAAGAAATGTTGAGTGCAGCGCCACATGAATTGGCACATTCCTGGTTTCAGCAGGTTTTAGCTTCCAATGAGTCGAAACATCCATGGATGGACGAAGGTTTTTCAACCTATATTGAATATTTAGCGCTGAATGAAATTCCGATTAAAAAAGCAGAAAATCCTTTTAAATCAATCTATTCAACTTATTACGAATTTGTAAAAACCGGGAAAGAACAGCCCATGTCAACACATGGAGACAGGTACGATATCAACAGAGCCTATACTGTTGGAACCTATTACAAAGGCGCACTTTTCCTAACACAATTAGAGTATTTAATTGGCATAGAAAATACTCGAAAAACTTTGAAACGTTTTTATAACGATTTCAAATTCAAACATCCTACACCAAACGATATTAAGCGAACTGCCGAACGCGTTTCGGGGGCGAATTTAGATTGGTATCTAACCGATTGGACCGAAACTTTGAACACGATTGATTATGGAATTAAGAATGTTGAAGGCGCAACCGATGGCGTACAAAGAACAGGCGTTTCTTTAGAACGAATCGGCAGAATACCAATGCCTATGGATATTTTAGTAGAATATAACGATGGCACAAAAGAAAGTTTTTACATTCCGCTGCGAATGATGAATTTTGAAAAAGAAAACCCAACTCCGGAAATTAAAAGAACTATTTTAACTGACTGGACATGGGCTAATCCAAATTATTTCTTTGAAATTCCAAAAGCAAAAACTTTCATTAAAAAAATCACCATTGATTCAAGCGGTTTAATGGCCGATGTGAAAAGAGATAATAATGTTTACGAAGTGAAGTAAATGAAAAAGGGAACTTTAACGTTTGCTTTTTTTCTAGAATAGAATTTGTAGATTTACCCTCGATAAAATTTTTAACAAAATGAGAGCTATTCAACTTCTTATCGTTTGCCTTTTTTTAAGTTTTGGAAATATTGCTTCGGCGCAACCCATTCTTTTTCAAACCAGCAGCGTAAGTTTTACAGATAAAAAAGATAATGGTCAATGGAACGAATGGTCCGATTTTGTTGATGCTAAAGTTTTGATAACACTTAATCCTAAAAAAGATTTAATTACGATTAATTCTTCCGAAGTGCAGTCTTTCAAAATCAAAGCTTATGGAGAAATTACAGATAATGATGAAGTAAATATTGTTCCGTTTGAATGTGTCGACAATAAATTTTCGAAGTGTAACATCTTAATCATTACCAAGAAAAAAGAAAACAACAGAGTGCAGTTTTACATCACTTACACTGAAGTTAAATTTGTTTACAATATTTACCCTGTCAAATAGCAATGGATTTTTCTTATCCAAAAACCGAAAAACTAAAAAGCAAAAGAATTATCGATTTACTTTTTACTGAAGGCAAATCGGTGAGTAAATATCCGCTGCGTTTGGTTTATGTAAAACATAATTTTGAGGAAGATGTGCCTTTAAAAATTGGCGTTTCGGTATCCAAAAAATATTTTAAAAATGCCGTTGACCGAAATTATTTCAAGCGTATTTTACGAGAATCCTATCGATTAAACAAACAGCTTTTGGTTGAAAATGTAGATGCTAAATATTGCTTTATGTTTTTTTATCAAACCAATGAACGATTGTCTTATCAGGAAATAAACCAAAAAACCATTCAGCTTTTTGAAAAGTTTATCAGAATTATTCAAGACGAGAATAATGAATCCTAAAACACTTCAACACAATAAATAAGTACTTTTTTACGTTTTATTACTACTAAACTTATTTATTATGAAAACTCTCCCTATATTTTTTTACGTTTTTGTTTTTTTATTTGTTTCCTGTAAACAAGCAGACGCTGAAGCTGTTGCCGATAAAGACATGGTGATCTATGCTGCAGCGGATTCTACTGCGGTTGAAGCGGTTGATACTGCTGTGGCAGATGAATCTTATAATGAGTATAAGGTTGCAGCAGCGAGTCTTAAATCTATTCCAAAGGAAGAAGTATCTATTGAAACCAAAATCATCAAATCGGGTAATTTGCGATTTCAAACTGATGATTTAGAACAAACTTATAGTCAGATACAAAGCGCAGTAAAAAAATACAAAGCTTTGATAAAAAATGATTCACAAGAAAATAACGATTATCAGTTTTCGAGAGCCGTCAACATCAGAATTCCAAATCAGCATTTTGATAAATTTATTGCCGATATATCGAAAGGCGTAAAATATTTTGACATAAAGGATATTACTTCACAAGATGTGACAGAGGAATATATTGATGTTGCATCAAGGATAAAGACAAAAAAAGTATTAGAACAACGCTATTTGGAGTTGTTAAAAAAAGCCAATAAAGTTTCAGAAATGCTCGAAATTGAAGGACAGCTTTCAGAAATCAGAGAAGAAATTGAAGCCAAGGAAGGAAGATTGAGATATCTTCAAAACAAAGTGTCCATGAGTACTTTAGACATAACTTTTTACAAACCCATAGCACAAGGCCAAAAAGCAACGGTTTCTTATGGTGGAAGAATTGGCAACGCAATTATATCGGGCTTTAACAGTATTTCAAATTTCTTTATTGGGTTGTTAGGAATTTGGCCAGTAATTGTTACATTAGTTGTCGTATTCATTCTAATCAGAAAACGATTTAAAAGAAAAAATAAAAAAGATGTTATCGAAAATTAAAAAAAAATATTTTATTCCGGCAATTCTGAGTATTTTCCTCTTTGTTGGTGTCAGTTTTAAAGACGATTTCTTCGAAATTTCAAAACAAATTGAAATCTTCACCACGCTTTTTAAGACCATTAATCAAAACTATGTCGATGAAACAAATCCGGCGGAATTGATGGACAAAGCCATCAAAAGCATGCTGGCTGATTTGGATCCATACACCAATTATTTCAACGAACAGGATGTTATCAAATTCAAAATAAATAACACTGGCGAATACACGGGAATTGGCGCGATGATTACCCGAAAAGAAGACAAACTTATCATCAAAGAACCCTACAAAGGATTTCCGGCTGATAAAGCTGGATTAAAAGCCGGTGATGAAATTACGCAAATTGGCGATGTGCTTTTGGCCGATTTCAAAGACGATGCTTCGCAATTGATGAAAGGTGCAAAAGGCACTAAGATTAACATCAAATATTTGCGTCAGGGAAAACAAATGACAACAGATTTAATCCTTGATGAAGTGGCTGTAAAAGCTGTCCCTTTTTACGGAATGGTTGATGACAAAACAGGTTATATTGTATTATCGCAATTCAACCAAAAAGCTTCGTTAGAAACCAAAGAAGCATTAGAAAAACTGAAAACGGATGGCGCCACGCAAATTGTTTTAGACTTACGCGGAAATCCGGGTGGATTATTGAATGAAGCCGTTAATGTTTGCAATCTTTTTGTGCCCAAAAATGAAATCATTGTAACCACAAAATCTAAGAATTCTAAATACAACAATACTTATAAAACTTCGCGTGAACCTATTGATACCGAAATTCCATTAGTGGTCATTGTTGATGGTAAAAGTGCTTCGTCTTCAGAAATTGTTTCCGGTGCTTTGCAGGATTTAGACCGAGCGGTAATTGTTGGAAGCAGAAGTTACGGAAAAGGATTGGTGCAACGTCCCATTGACATGACTTATGGAACGCAGGTTAAAGTTACCATTTCCAAATATTATACACCATCCGGAAGGTGTATTCAGGCATTGAATTATTCGCATAAAGACAAAAACGGAAAAGCCATCAGAACAGATGAAAAAAATTATAACGCTTTCAAAACCAATAAAGGAAGAACCGTTTATGATGGTGGCGGAATTTTACCAGATATCGTTCTGGAAAACACAAAAACAAGTTCCATCGCAGAAGCCTTGCAAAAAAATGATGGGATTTTTAATTATGTCACGTATTACTATTACAAAAACCCAACGCTTGGTGATAAAATTCCAACGATTACGGATGCTGATTTAGCAGATTTTAAGGCTTTTCTAAAAAAAGAAAAAATAGCATTTGATACCGAAACGGAAGTGGCTTTGAAAAACACTTTAGAAAAGGCGAAAAAAGAAAATGTTGATACTGCCATTGCGGCTGAATACCAACAATTACTTTCAGTATTGGAAAAAAGCGAGGAAACATTGATAGACAAAAATCAAAAAGAAATCAAGAATCTGATTTTGGATGAAATTATAAAACGATACCAATACAAAGAAGGATTGTATCAATATTATGTCAAAAGCAATTATGAAATTAAGAAGTCTATTGAAGTATTAAACGACAAATCACAGTATAAATCGATTTTGAAAATTTAATATGAAGTTTTTAAAGTTTTTGCCGATTTTATTTTGCTTTGCTCTTCAAGCTCAAGAAGAAGTTGTTCATTCTGTTTATTTTGAATTTGACAAATTTACTTTGAATGAAAAAGAAGTTAATGAAGCCATTGATTTTATCAAAAAAACCGATTCAACTCGTATTGACGACATTCAAATTTTTGGTTACACCGATGATGTTGGAAAAGAGGCGTATAACTTTAAACTTTCTACAAAACGGGCGAATGCCATTCAGGATAAATTCATTGAAAACGGCATTAAAAGTAAAATCATTGTAACCATTGAGGGCAAAGGACGGATTTTGATTGAGGATGACATTGTAGAAAATCTTCCGGAAAAACGTTCTAAAAACCGTCGTGTTGATGTGGTCGTTCACTTGAAACCTTTACCAAAAATTGAAATTCCGGGTTTTTACAATACCGTTCAAAAGAATCACATTCTTGGCGATCACATTTATTTGGATAACATTTTATTTGAAAGGGGAAGCAGCAAATTGCCATTTAAATCGAAAACAGAATTGGATAAAATTGCGCGTTTGCTAATGAAATATAAGAACCTTCAATTTGAAATTCAAGGACATGTGTGCTGCACGCCGCCATATCAAAAAGAAGCCATTGATTTAGATACCAGAAAACGTCAATTGTCAATAAACAGAGCTGAATCGGTTTATAAATATTTACTATTTAAAAAAATAGCCAAAAACCGTATGACTTTCAAAGGTTATGGGAATACCATTCCGCTGGGCAAAGGTGCAGATTACGATAGAAGAGTAGAATTGGTGATTTCTAAGATTTAAATGAACTAGAGATAATTTTATAAAAAAGCAGTTTTGGTTTCCCAAAACTGCTTTAACTAATACATAACCAAAATTTCTATTTAACCACTATTTTTGAAGTGATAAGTTCATCATTAGTTTGTACTTTTAGGATGTAAACTCCTTTCTATACCGTTGATATATCAAAATAATTTGATTTAAATTCTAGGATTTTTAATCCATTTAAATCAAATAATACTGCTGATTTTATTTGAATATCGTTGGTGCTGCTTTTGGTTTCTGAATTGGTTATATCATCTAAAACATAAATGTTATGTTTAGTCGGGACAACATTCATTTTATGTGTCCCATCGCCAGCAGAACTATATGTTTTTGAAATGGTTGTAGAACCACAATCGTTTGTTGCTGTGATGTTAGCAGTAACTGTCCAAGCAGATGTTGGAGAACCATGGGCTTCAGCAGTTAAACCATAACCAGTAATCGTTCCATTTCCTGAAGTTTTGACCCATGTAGCTGAAGTTATTCCTTGATTTTCTGTAGACGGTACATTTACAATAGCTAAATCATAACCTCCGGTATTCGCCACTTTGGTAACATTAAAACTTGGGCTACTTCCAATTCGAATGCTTTTGGTTACATCAAGATACTGATTGCAAGCATTTGTTATTCTTGCTACAAGATTAAAAGTACCATTACTTACTTTATTTACGGTAATACTTGTTCCGTTGTTGAACTCACTGTAGCTATGGCTGTATTTGAGGAAGACCACGTTACTGTATTAGTGCCCTGATTAGAAATACTATAAACCCCAGATGTAGCTGGTGTGCAAATAGAATTACCTCCTGAAATTATAGCTGCTGTTTGTGTAAATGGTGCGCGTGTAACTATGCAAGTCTTTGTTGGTTGTGCAACACCGTTTAGCACAGGGGTTACTGAAACATTTGTTGGTAAATTACTTCCTGAACTAGGACTTAATGTAATTGAATTGGTATTAGAGGTACTGCCTGACCAACCCGAAGAAGAATAAGACCAATTATAAGTTAAAGTTGCGCCATTTGGAATATTAGCAGGTGTGACTGTAAATGTTTTTGCACTTGTATCACCGCAAGCAAGGCTTAAACTAGTAGGTAATAGTGAAAACGTTGGAGAAAGTGTTTTAGTTATTGTATAACTGCAAGTTGTTTGATATTCTATATTGCTACTTGATTTAAAAATGGCAAATAAAGTGCCGCCACTTGTGTTAAAATCACTTTCACTCATAGTTATATCTCCGCTAGATGTATAGTATGTGTCAAAACTAGTAGGCTGAACTATTTCGTTTTTTCTTTCAATTCTTGAACCTGATGAACCAATTGAATAAACATATAAATTACTAACTCCAACAACTTGATTTGTTGGTTTTGTCAAGGTTATACCAAATTGTACTCTAACTGTTGGATTGGTGCCAAAATCAATATTGCCACAATTACTTATTGGGGTTCCGCTTATATAGGTCATTCCTGAAACAGCAACATTAACTTGACTATATGTTGTGATTGTATACATCAACAAACAAATTGCTATTATATTTTTTAATATACTTTTCATTATTTTAAGGTTTTAAATTATTATTTTTCTAAATGTATTTGAAAACCTAATCCAATTTGAATGTTATTATACGTTGAACTTGCTGATCCATTTGGAATTAATTTTGAAGAATTATAATCAAGTGTTATTTCAAGTCCAACACTATTGTTAAAAAAAATTACAGGACCTGCTTTAAACCCATATCCATTGGATTCTGATTTGTTACTTCCTGATTTAGTTTCTCCAAAAACATAATTTGCTTGGGCAAAAAAATTGATGCGTTTATCTTCTTTTAAAAAATAATATCTAACAAAAGGACCAACTCCGTATGCAAGGCTATTGTCCGAATCTTTTGGTTTAGTATATCCAATACTGAAACTAGTCCCTGCTACAAATTTGTTTGCAAAGAAATAACCGACATTTGGAGAAATGTTAATGCCGATTCCTTTATTAGTAACGTCATTGCCATTATTTTTATACTTTGTCTCATAAGAAGACAAATTACCATTTCCCCCAACCATCCAATTTCCTTTGGTGATTTGAGCGTTTGAAGTGATAGAGAAAAGAACTAATGCTATACAAATTGATTTTAAGGTTTTCATAATGTTTATGCTATTAAATGTTTATTAAATTGTTGTTTTTCCATATTTTTGAAATGTTAAATTAAACTTTTGTGAGAAATCGTTTTTTTTACTGTGAGAGCTGTCCGCCTAGCGGATGGCTTTCTCTTTTTTAGAGTGATACTTTAATTCATGATTTTTCTTTTAAAAATTAATATATAGACAACCTCGCTATGATTTCATAGAGGTTATTAGAGACTAAGCCAATACTGTATTTTTGTTTATAATCAATTTACTTTTAAAAAAGCAGACTGAACGTTCATAAAAAACTGTAGTGGTATTTTATTTTATGAACTAATAGAGATTCAAATGTAGGGGAAAGAAATTTACAAAAAACAAAAAAATCTTACATTTTTTATTTTTTATTTAATTTGTGCTTAAAAAATAGAACTTACTCTTTTTTCATTTCGATATGTGGAATATCGTCTTCAAGATACATTTCGCTGGTTTGAATAAAACCGTGACTTTCGTAGAAACTCTTCAAATATAATTGAGCTGAAATGGTAATTTTAGTTTCACCAATCTGATGTTTCATAAAATAAATGGCTTCCCGCATTAAGATGTGACCGAGTTTTTTGTCACGATAACTTGGCTTAACGACAACTCTTCCGATGGAAGCTTCCTCAAAATAATCTTTTGGTTTAAACAATCGGGCGTACGCTACTGTTTGTCCATTATCTTCACCAATTAGATGTAATGCTTTTTGATCTTTGTAATCAATATCCTGATAGACGCAATTTTGCTCCACTACAAAGACTTCACTTCGCAATTGAAGCAAATTGTATAACTCAATTGGAGTTAGTGCTTCAAATCGCTTTATTTTCCATTCTAAATTCATGCTGCTATTTTTTAATTTGTATGGATTTAATAATCGATTCTAATTCAAACATCAAATCGCGCTTTTCTTTTGATGGCGCGTAACAAAATCCTTCTAAAACCAGAATGCGCCTATGGGCTTTATCAAAAATAGCATAACTAATAAATGGTCCGGACATGAAATCGTTTTTCATTTGCCACGTTCCTTTGGTTTCATAGGTTTTATTTCCGAACAAAGTTGTTTTTGAAAAATAGGGCGAATAGGCTTCTTCTGTTACCATTTTTGTTCCGGGAGCTGAACCGTGTATCCATAATTGCCCTACAGAATCTCTAATTTTTACAATATCGTTAACCGCATAATTAGGCCTGATGCTTTTCCACGGAATTTGATAAATGATTAAGCTGTTGTTACCGCTGGTAATTTCACTTTTGAGCCAAATGAAATTTCTTCTTCGCATTACATATTCGTATTTCGAAGGAATCAATAAATCAATGTTGAATTTCTTTTGGATTTTTTTGCTGTCGAGTAACGAATCTTTGATGATTTTTTGATTGTGAGTAATTTCGATGGCGCGCATTTTTTTTATAATGTCAGGTGCATTTTTTTGAAGAATTTCTAATATTTCAAAAGATGTTTTTCCTGAAATATGAAAGGCGTTTTGTGGCGAGGCAAATTCATTTTCCTTGAGTTCAAACTTATTCTCATTTCCTTTTTTGATAATAAGAATATTTCGGCTAGCCGTTGAAAATCCTTCGAAAAGCTTTACCGGGTATTGATTGATGGTAAATAATGGTTCTTCTTGCGGTAAGCCTAATACCGGCGAAGCAAACTTGTTTCTGATACTGTCGCCAACTTCTCCGTTCCAAAGTTGGTCGTCAATGATTACTGCAATTGTATTTATGGCCGCGGAAGAATCGTCGGGTAACTTGTCTTTTTTTAATGAACAAGAGCTCAAAAGACAGGCAACAAAAAGCCATAAAAAAAGGGTCTTATTCATAACTGAAATAAAACCCAAATTTATAGAAGATTTTCGGAATTAACCGTTAATTTTTAATTTCATACCGGCTTTTAAACTTTCGTTTTTAATTCCATTCCATTTTTTCAAATCTGAAATTGAAACGCCAGGATATTTTTTAGCAATGCTAAATAATGAATCGCCTTTTTTAACATAGTATAATTTTACTTCATTTCTATCATTAACGGCAATATTTTCTTTTTTAGCTATTGTGCTTTTGGTGTCTGATGAAACTACATATCTTTTTCCAACGATTAATTTTGCTCCAAGTTGAACCGTATTATCTTCAATCTTGTTCCAGTCTTTAATGTCTGAAATTGAAACATCAAATTTTCTGGCAATGCTACCTAAGGTTTCGCCTCTGTCAACAATGTGTTCCGTGATTTTAACTTCGGTTTTATACGTTGTTTCTTTTACAGGTTCTGCATCATTATTAACTAATGCCAATTTAGAACCTTGTTCAACATTCAAATCGTTTAGATTATTCCATCTTTTTAAATCTTCTAAACTAACATTGAATTTTTTGGCAATGCTGAATAAATTATCACCTCTTTGAACTTCATAAAAATCACTTGGGTTTTCATTTGCTTCATTTGAAGCAACAGCCGTTTCAACAGCATTTCTATCTGCTTTTATTTCTTTTCTAACTGAAGTTACAACTCTTTCGTTTTTAATTATTTTTAAGCTTTTTCCGGGAACTATATTGCTTCCTTTTAAACGATTCCATTTTTTCACCTCGGCAACGGAAACTCCGTATTTATCTGAGATTTCTCCAAGATTATCGCCTCTTCTAACTTTGTGATATTTTACAACATCTTTATACGAAACCACTTTTTCTTCTTTATATGTTTTAGCTGTATTTGATGCTAAAACTGTAGTTTCTTTTACAGAAGTTGTGTCTGGTTTTGTGATTTTTTTGTCATTGGTTGCAACCGCTTCCGTAGTAATGATTTTTAATCTTCTACCCATTGGTGCTTTGTTGCTACGCAAATGATTCCATTTTTTAAGTTCTGACATAGTGATGCCATATCTATCTGAAATCTCACTTAAACTATCGCCTCTTCTAACTTTATGGTATTTAACTCTTGAAACTGTTCCATCATTATCAGAGAAATTAGAGTTGTTTGCCAGCCTTTCATAAGGTCTTTCTCTTTTGCTTGATTCATATTGAACGAAGGCATAAATCTTATCTTCGTTGGAAGTGAAAACAGCCACTTTATTTACTGGTAGTGTTAAATAATGATTTTCACCTGTGATAAATGGGATTACTTCTCTCTTGTATGATGGGTTTAGAAACTGCAATTCCGCCACAGGAACATCCAGCAAATCTGAAATTTGTTTGAAAGTCATCGCATTTTTTATCATCACAGTATCTGTGGCAAAATGATTTGCGATAGCTCTATCAGGTTTTATTCCGTGTTCTTTGTGGTATTCAAAGATGTACATTGTTGCTAAAAACGCAGGTAAATATCCTTGTGTTTCTTTGTGAAGATATGGTCGTATGTTCCAGTAATTTTGTTTTCCTCCTGAACGACGGATAGCTTTGGCAACATTTCCAGGTCCAGTATTATAAGAGGCTAAAACCAAATCCCAGTCGCCAAAAATAGCATACATGTTTTTCATGTATTGAGTAGCGGCCTTACTTGCTTTCAATGGATCGCTTCTTTCATCAACATACGTATCAACCTTCAGTCCGTATTGTTTTCCCGTTTGGTACATAAACTGCCATAAACCAGTTGCGCCTACTCTGGAAACCGCTCTCGGATTCAAAGCTGACTCAACAACAGATAAATACTTAATTTCTAATGGAATGTTTTGTGCCGCTAACGACTCTTCAAACATTGGGAAATAGTATTGTGAAATACCTATTAATCTCTCGAAAGATCTTTTTCTATTCTTTAGGAATGATTTGATTACGTTTTCCAAACCAACATTGTATTCAATGTTAAATGGGGATTTCTCGTCCAGTTTTTTCAATCTCTCTTTCAAAAGTTCTGTAGGCAATTCGTAATCCACTTTTTCATCAACATTAATGTTCTGGATGTCAAAAGCCAATTCATCATATAAGTCCAAACTTGCCAATTCCTTCATCCATAAACTGTCAATGCATGATGCAATGTTGTCTTGAACAAAAGTTGCCTTGATGGAATCCAAGACTTCTTTTCTGGAAAGCGGTTCTTTTTTTACTGATGTAGCAACGATAGTATCTTGGGCAAAAATTGCGGAAGAAGCTAGCAGTAATGCTAATGAGGTTAGGTTTTTTATGGTCATAACTTTATTTTATAAAGTGATATATTTCAAATCTGTATGTTATTAATTAAGTATAATTAATAACGTTTTTTATTATTTTTTATTGTGCTGCTTTAAAATTTTAACTTAAAATGGCAGCAATTCCAGGTAATACTCTTCCTTCTAACATCTCCAACATGGCTCCACCGCCAGTTGACACATAACTCATTTTGTCTTCCAATCCGAATTGTTTCACCGCCGCAACTGAATCTCCGCCGCCAACAAGTGAAAATGCTCCGTTTTCTGTTGACTCTGCAATATAATTTCCTAATTCAATTGTTCCGTTAGCGAAATTTTCCATTTCAAAAACGCCTAATGGACCATTCCAAAGAATTGTTTTTGAATTCATAATCACTTCTTTGAAATTTGCTAATGATTTTGGCCCGGCATCTAAACCTTGCCATCCATCTGGAATTTGCCTAACATCAACAACTTGAGTTTTCGCATCATTTGAAAAAGCATCTGCTGCAACAACATCAACCGGAATATGTATCTGAACGTTTTTTTGTTTGGCCAAATGCAAAATTTCTAAAGCCAATTCTTGTTTGTCATCTTCACAAATTGAGTTTCCAATTTTTCCGCCTAAGGCTTTTATAAAAGTGAATGTCATTCCGCCACCGATAATCATGTGATCCACTTTGTCTAAAATGTTTTCAATAACTGTAATCTTTGAAGAGACTTTTGAACCTCCAAGAACTGCTGTTACCGGTTTCACTGAATTATTTAAAACTCTGTTTAAACTTTCTATTTCTTTGGCCAAAAGCAATCCAAAACATTTGTGATTTGGAAAGAATTTAGCAATTATTGTTGTCGAAGCATGTGCTCTATGAGCTGTTCCAAAAGCATCGTTCACATAAATATCACCTAATGAAGCTAATTCCTTAGCAAAATTTTCGTCTCCGTCTTCTTCTTCAGCATAAAAACGAAGGTTTTCTAATAAAAGAACTTCGCCAGGTTTTAAATTTTTAGCGGCATTTGTAGCTATTTCTCCTCTACAATCTGAAGCAAATTGTACATTTACTCCCAACACTTCTGTTACTTTTGCCACAATATGTTGTAGCGAATATTGATCTTCTTTTCCTTTTGGTCTTCCTAAATGTGACATCAAAATTACACTTCCACCATCAGCTAGAATGGTATCTATAGTTGGCTTTGCGGCTTCAATTCTGTTAGCATCTGTCACATTGAAATTCTCGTCTAAAGGCACGTTGAAATCAACTCTTATTATTGCTTTTTTGGCGTTGAAATTAAAATCTTGAAGCGTTTTCATTTAGTAATTTAAAAGGTATGAATCATTGCAAATATAATAAAAATTAGTTTCATCGATGTTTTTTGTGCTTTTATCGATGTTTTTTAACTAAATTTTAAGTGTTAAAATCTTTGTTTTCAAATAAATAACAATTTGTTTAGCCGCTATTTCTACCTGAATTTGTTTTGAATATCATTGTCTGATTTACTAATAGCAAAATATTTCTTCTATATTTGCTTTATGCAGTTTTCAGATATTCTTGGTCAGGATTACATAAAAAATCATCTCGTTAAAAGCGCGTTGTCGGGAAGAATTCCGCATGCACAATTGTTTGTTGGCCCGGAAGGTTCTGGCACTTTAGCCATGGCAATTGCTTATGCACAATTTGTTTTGTGTAATAATCAAGGACACGAAAATAGTGGCGGAAACGAAAGTTGCAATCTAAAGTTTCAATCGCTTTCGCACCCTGATTTGCACTTTGTTTATCCAAATGTTACTAATGACGATGTGAAAACAAAACCAAAAAGCGCTGATTTTATTATGGATTGGCGCGAGTTTGTTTTGAAAAATCCTTACGGAAGTTTATTTGATTGGTACAAACATTTGGGCGTACAAAACAAACAAGGTGAAATTCGTGTCGAAGATGCTCAGGATATTTTAAAGTCTTTGGCCTTAAAATCCTATGAAGGTGGTTATAAAATTATGATTGTTTGGATGGCTGACAAAATGAATATTGCTGCGTCCAATAAATTATTAAAATTGTTGGAAGAACCGCCTGAAAAAACATTGTTCTTGCTAATTTCTGAAAACGAAGAAGATATTATTCAAACCATTCGGTCACGATGTCAAGTGCTTCATTTTGGTGCTTTGCCTGAAGCCGAAATTTCGAAAGCGTTAAAAGTCAACTATTTTTTAGACGATTCTTCAGCATCAAAAGTAGCACATCAAGCACAAGGAAATTATAATAAAGCGCTTCATATTGTGAAAAATGATACCGAAGATTTTCCTTTTGAAAAATGGTTTGTAGCATGGGTTCGAGCAGCTTTCAGCGCAAAAAAGAATGCTTCGGCTATTCAAGATTTAATTTTATGGAGTGAAGAAATTGCAAGTTTGGGTCGCGAAGGGCAAAAGCAGTTTTTGAATTATTGTATTGTCATGTTCCGCCAAGCTTTGATGCACAATTATGAAACCAAAAATCTTGTTTATGTTGAACCACAAGTGGAAAATTTTACTTTTGATAAATTTGCTCCATTTGTAAATGGGAACAATATTAATGCTATTTTTAGTGAACTTTCAGCTGCGATTTATCATATTGAACGCAACGGAAATGCCAAAATTATATTAACTGATTTATCTATAAAACTTACTCGATTAATCCATAAAACGTAACCATCATGACTAACACAGCTTCGATACTTGTTTTGCTTTTTCTTGCAGTAACTTTTGTGCAATCGGCCTATGATAAAATCTTCGGCTGGCAAGGAAATATTGATTGGCTTAAAGGGCATTTCGCCAATACTTCATTATTGAAAAATAATGTTCCATTAGCTTTGGGAACTATTCTTATTCTAGAACTTATAACCGGTGTTTTAACTTTGGTTGGTTGTGTAGAATTATTGATTAATGGCGGAAGAACATTTGGTTTTTATGGCGCTGTTTTTTCGTGTATTACATTGATTTTATTGCTTTTAGGTCAAAGATTGGCCAAGGATTATGACGGTGCTCGAACCATTGCTATTTATTTTGTTCCAGCGGTTTTAGCAGTTTTTTGGTTGAGCTAATTACCGATATATCATCATCTACCGATATATCATCCCTAAAGGGATTTTAATATTGGTTGATTTGTTTTGCTATCCGAATTTAATCCCTAGCGGGATAATTACAAACTTGCTTTAAACATTTTGAGTTCATCCCAAGTGAATTTATCTCCGTATTGTTCTTTCAATCCATTGAGGGTTTCTTCCTTGTAACCTTTAAAAGCTTTGGCTAATTCCTGAATTTTTTCTTCTGGTAAAACATCGGTAATTGAGATGGTTTCTGTTTCTATGAGCTTAGCAATATGACCGCCAATTGTTTGGGTTGTTAGCTTTCGAATCGCTGCTATTTCTTTAATAGAATTCTTTTCCAACCACAATTCATAGGTTTCTTGAACGGTTGATTTTTTGGGTTCTTTGTATGTCTTTTTCTTTTTGGTGTAGCGTTCTAAATCGACTTCATCTTCAATTAAAGTCACGTTTAAATTTTTAAATTCTTCCCGAATGGTTTCCATTTTTCGGATTTTGTAATATTTAATTGCTTCAGAAGATAATTTTTCTTTAGAAATTGTTTCGCCTTTCACTACTGTTTCTATTAGCAATTTGGCTTTCATTAATTGTAAAACCGATTTGACTTGTAGCGTTTCTAAAACCACTAATTCATCATAAAATGCTTTGACTTTTTTTATCCGAATTACTTCTTCTATTTTCCATAGAATTTCATAAACTAAATTATCTAATGGTTGTAAAAAATAAGAATACGCGGCTTGAATTCTTTCGTAAACAAATTTAAAATCGACTTCTTCTCTGAAAAGTGTATTCAATTGCGAAATAAATTTTCGGGATGGTTCCGAAAGACTTTCAATTAGTTCGGTTTGTTTTTTTGCCCAAACAGCATGTTTTGATTTGGCCGATAATTCTGAATTTTCGTTATAACTAAACTGATGATTGCGCCATTCTTGAGCCAAATCTGCCCAATCGAAACTGGATTTTAAATAGTTATGGATAAAATTTTTGGTTTCATGTTTCAAGGAATTTTCCAGAAGTGCTTCGCTAGCTTTATTTTCGGCATATTCCATCACATCTTGATCGCTTGAAATACCATTCATTTGCAATGGAGAAAGCAAAACCAAACCGTTTAAAGAGCGCAATCGGGAAAGTGCCACATAGGCTTGTCCGGGAAGAAAAACTTGCGAAACATCTAGTGCTGCTTTTTCAAATGTCAATCCCTGACTTTTGTGAACTGTGATTGCCCAAGCTAATTTTATCGGATAATGTGTAAATGTTCCGAGAACTTGTTCATTGATTTCTTTGGTGTTTTCATCTACATAATAGCGGATGTTTTGCCATTCATAACGCTCCACTTCTATAGTTTTATTTTCTTCGGGAAAGTGAACCATGATTTCTTCATCTGATAGCGATTTAATAACGCCCATTTTACCGTTGAAATAATTTTTATCAAAGGACAAATCGTTTTTGATAAACATGACTTGAGCTCCAACTTTTAGTTCTAGTTTCTCTTCTAACGGATAGATTTTTTCTGGAAAATCGTCAACAATTAATGCTTTATAGACCTTAGATTTTCCTTTTAAATCGAGTAATGATTGCGAATTTATAGAATCGGCTTTGACGTTATGTGTTGTTAAAGTGATGTAACCTTTGTTTGCTTTTAAATCAAAATTGGGTTGAACAAATTGATTGAGAATTTTAATATCGCTTTGCGAAATTTGATTGTTTCTTAAATTATTCAAAACCGAAATAAACTGCTCATCGGTTTGTCGGAAAATTTTAGACAATTCGATATACAAAGGTGGATTTTGCTGAATAACATGTGAATGAAAAAAGAATTTCCCTTTATAATACGAACGCAAGGTTCGCCATTCTTCGTCACGAATTATTGGTGGCAATTGCAATAAATCGCCAATAAAAAGCACTTGAACTCCACCAAAAGCTTGGTTTTTTCTTCTTACAGATTGTAACATAAAATCGATGGCATCCATCAAATCAGAACGCAACATACTGACTTCGTCAATGATTAGCAATTCCATATTTTGAATGACGGATTTTTTCAATCCGCTCATTTTAAAATGTCTGCGTAACGTTGCTTTGGTTTCGAATTTAGAATTTTCTAAAAATTGAGGAGTAGAATTATCGGGAATGAATCCGCCGAAAGGTAACTGAAACATCGAATGAATGGTAACTCCGCCAGCGTTTAATGCGGCAATTCCTGTTGGAGCGACTACTACACAATTTTTGTGTGTAGATTTAATTATCTCTTTTAGAAGTGTCGTTTTTCCGGTTCCGGCTTTTCCCGTAAGGAAAATAGAGCGATTGGTTTGATTGATAAATTGCAATACATAGTTTGCTTCGACTGATAATGATTCCATGGCGTATAATTTAGAAGCAAATATAAAACATTGTATTTCAACATACAACAAAAAAAACCTACAAAATTGCAGGCTTTTTATCTTACAAAATAAATTTTGTTATTTCTTTTCTTCTTTTGGAGTATCGTCCTTTTTACCGGCAGCTTTATATTTATCGTTGACGTTTTTGATTATTTCAGCAGTAATATCATAGTTGTCTTTTGCATATAAAATTGATGGTGCCGCTTCGCCTGATCCGTAAATATAATCGTATCCTTTTTCTTTACCGTATTCTTTCAGCATTTTTCTGTAGCCGCTAACTAAAGAATCTATTTCAGCACCGCTTTCTTGTTGCAATTGTTGTAGCATTGCTTGTTGAGCATAGTTTAATTGTTGTTCTCTTTGCGATAATTCAGCACCTTTTTGTTGAGCCCAAGCTTGTCCGTTTGCTTGTGCATTCTGCTTAAAACTTGCCGCTTCTGATTTAAAACGAGCAACTTCAGCCTCTAACTGATTGCCCATTACTTTTGATTTTTCTTTGTATTTCGCTCCGATGTCTTTCGCTTCTGTAGATTCATCCATTAATTTAGAGGTATCAATGTAAGCTGTTTTAAATTCTTTTGTTTCTGTTGGTTTATTACAAGAAATAATTGCAATTGCGAATGCAAAAAGGATAACTGTTTTTTTAATCATGATTTGATAAATTTAATTTCGGTTTCAAAAGTATAAAAATAATATTCAATTAGCTAAAGGTTGAATTTCTGTATTTTTTGTGTTATAAGTTTTAGTTATTGTAAAAATATTATTAATAATGTCTGGCTATAGTTTTTAACTTCAAATAAAGCCGTTTAAAAGCATTTCTTGTTTTAAATAGCTTGTTGCTTATTCTTGCTTTGTTTAGTTAAATGATGCGCTTTAAATTGATTTTTACTTGTTTTTTATAACGTAAATGTGTGAAGAATACTCTTTGGTTTGTTGAGCACTATGATTTGATTTCAATCCGACAAAAAAAGCTTTGATGAAATTCATTTTTCCGGTTTTGTATTTTTCAGATAATAAGCTTACATAAAAACTGTCAAATTTCATTGGAAGCACATCAACCAATTTCATTTCTTTTTCTGTAAACAATTTATCAATTGCTGTTTTTGAAAAATGCCAAATATGTCTTGGCACATCAAAAGCTGCCCAAAACCTTCCATAATAATTTGCGTCAAATGATTTGAAGTTTGGTACTGCTATCAAAATAGTTCCGGTTGGTTTAACTAATCTTTTCAATTCCAAAATATATTCTTCAAGATTTGGGACATGTTCTAATACATGCCACATCGTAATTACATCAAAGGAACGACTTTCTAAATCGGAAAGGTTGTCTGCAAAATTTACTCCTTTACTTAAAGCAATTGCTTTTGCTTTTGCACTTGGTTCTATTCCGGTTGTTTGCCAGCCATTATTTTTTGCAACAACTAAAAAATCTCCGGTTCCTGCTCCAATGTCTAAAAGTTTTCCTTTTTCAGATTGTGAGTTAATTAATTTTAATTTGTTTTTAAGTGCAATATTTTTTATCAAATGGTACATTCTTTCAAATAAAGAGCGCTTTCCATCGGTATGCGAAATATAATCTTCACTTTCGTAATAGCTTGGTAATTTTTCTAGACTTGGTTTTGGAAACGTGATTAATAAATCATATTCGGGATTGTGATGCAATTCGAAAATTTCTTTTGAAACAGAATAGTCTCTAACTTTTTGAAAAAAAATATTGTTTTGAAAACTCATATAAAGGCTGTATTGATAAGGCTTAGCAAACTTGGTTTCACGTGGAACGTGATTAATATTAGATTTCAAATATTTAATATCAGATATCTGAAATTTAAAATTTACCTGCCCATGTAAATTAATAAAACAGAAATGTCAGCCGGAGAAACTCCACTGATTCTTGATGCTTGTGAAATGGTTACCGGACGGATTTTGCTGAGTTTTTGTTTGGCTTCTATCGACATTGATTTGATTTTATTGTAATCGAAATTCTCCGGTATTTTAATATCTTCTAAACGGATTAACTTTTCGGCATTGTTTCTTTCCTTTTCGATATAACCTGAATATTTAACCTGGATTTCTGCCTGCTCGATTATTTCTTTATCTAAATCATTTTCGGCAACGTAATTCTTAACCTTATCGAATTTTAGAAAATCATCTAATTCAATTTGTGGTCTGGAAAACACTTTAAACATTTTATCCGACTGGACCATTGCAGAACTTTCTTTGGCTTCCAGAATTGGATTTGCTTCTTCTGGTGTAACACTGGTTTCTTTGAAAAAAGTTACCATCTTTTCGCTTTCGTTAAACTTATGTTCCATTCTGCGTAATCTTTTTTCTGAGGCTAAACCAATTTCATATGACTTTGGCGTTAATCTAAAATCAGCATTATCCTGACGTAACAACGTTCTGTATTCCGCACGAGAAGTAAACATTCTGTATGGTTCTTCCGTTCCTTTGGTAATCAAATCGTCAATCAAAACTCCGATATAAGCTTCATCACGACGCAAAATCATCGGTTCTTGTTCTTTTACTTTTAAAGCGGCATTAATTCCAGCCATCATTCCTTGAGAAGCTGCTTCTTCATAACCAGTAGTTCCGTTAATTTGTCCAGCGAAAAACAAACCCTCTACAAGTTTAGTTTCAAGCGTGTGCTTTAATTGCGTTGGCGGAAAATAATCATATTCTATAGCATAACCCGGACGGAAAAATTTAACCTTTTCAAATCCTTCTACCGAACGCAATGCTTTAAACTGAATATCTTCAGGTAACGAAGTAGAAAAACCATTTACATAAACCTCAACAGTATTCCAACCTTCCGGCTCGACAAATAATTGGTGTCTTTCTTTATCCGCAAAACGATTAATCTTATCTTCAATAGACGGACAATATCTTGGCCCAATACTTTTAATTCTACCGTTAAACATAGGCGAACGATCAAAACCTTCACGAAGAATGTTATGCACTTCATTTGAAGTATAGGTCATGTGACAAAGCATTTGATGTATCAAAGGTTTTGTTTCATCCGAATAAGAGAATTTATCAGGGACTTCATCTCCCGGTTCTTCTCTCATTTTAGAATAATCTAAAGAACGACCATCAACTCTTGGCGGTGTTCCTGTCTTCATTCTTCCCGCTTCAAAACCGACTTTGACTAAATCATCTGTAATTCCATAAGCAGCACTTTCTCCTGCTCTTCCTCCGCCAAATTGCTTATCGCCAATATGAATTAATCCGTTAAGGAAAGTTCCGTTTGTAAGCACAACTGTTTTGGCTTTTATTTCAATTCCTAAAGAAGTTACAATTCCTTCAATTTTATTATTCTTAATCAAAAGACCCTTGACCATTTCTTGATAAAAGTCAAGATTAGGCGTTCGCTCCAATCGCAATCGCCATTCTTCAGCAAAACGCATTCTGTCCGACTGCACTCTTGGCGACCACATTGCCGGTCCTTTTGATTTGTTCAACATCTTAAATTGCACAGCTGTATTGTCTGAAACAATTCCAGAATAACCACCAAGCGCATCAATCTCCCGAACGATTTGTCCTTTGGCAATTCCGCCCATCGCAGGATTGCAAGACATCTGCGCAATGTTTTGCAGACTCATTGTCACCAACAAAGTGCTACAGCCCAAATTGGCTGATGCTGCCGCTGCTTCACAACCCGCATGTCCTGCACCTACTATTATTACATCGTATTTTTCTAAAAACATTTTAGTTGTGTTTCACGTGGAACATCTTCATTTTTTCTTCTTCCTTTTGACGCATAAGTTTTTCGTCGTCCTCGCTTTTATCTTTGTAGCCACAGTAGTGTAAAACGCCATGTACTAAAACGCGTTTTAGTTCTTCGTCAAAACCAACATTGAAATCAATGGCATTTTCACGTACTCTTTCTATAGAAACGAAAATATCTCCGTGTAGTTCGTTTCCTATAGAATAATCAAAGCTGATAATGTCTGTTAAGGTGTCGTGATTCAAATATTGCTGGTTAATTTCAACTAAATAGTTGTCGTCGCAGAAGATATAATTAATATCTCCTTCGCTCTTCATTTCAGAGCTAATGACTTTGGAAAGCCAGTCCAAATAAAGCATTTCGTCTTCTAGTTTGAAATCTAACTCGTAATTAAAACTAATCATTGGTTTTAAAATATTCTTGAACCCTTTGGTTAAAATTGGAGCGCAAAGGTAAGCTTTGTCTATTTAAAATTTCAATACTATTTAAATATTCTTGTAGCTTACTCGGTAATGCAGTAGCTTGGTTGTTAAATTCTTTCTTATTTGTTTCCGATTGCCGTTTACTGTCTTGTCCTTGTTGTTGAACCGCTTTTTCTAATTTCAACAATTCATATTTCACATTCAAAATCTTTTGAAGTGTTTCGTTATTAAATCCTTTGTTTAATAATTGCTTCTCTATCTGCTTCATTTGATCCATGGCATTCTGACCATTGCCTCCAACGCCTTGCTTCTTTAATTCTTTTTCTAAAGCCTCCCGCAACTGTTGTTGTTCCTTATAAATTTCCATTATAGCTTTGGCATCACCTTCGCCGTCTTGACCATTTTCTCCACCTTTTTGATTTCCGCCTTGACCTTCTCCTTTACCATTCTCGCCTTTTCCGCCCTTTTGCCCATTACTCCCCTTTTGCCCTTCCTTACCTTGACCTTCTTTTTCTCCTTGATTCCCTTCCTGACCTTCGCCCGGTTTGTCACCTTTCTTCATTCCCTTTTTCATCTTTTCACCCAAACCTTCTTGTTTCTTAATAATGTCTGGCAATTGCATTCCGGAACCTTGTCCTGGCTTTGGTTTCCCTTTACCTTGTCCTGGCATTTGCATCTGCATCTGCATTCCGTTTAGAATATCACTTAATAAATCGGCAAGCTTATTGGAAGATGAAACTGCATATTGCTGGTGAGAATTCCCTTTAGAAACATTGGCTTCTGCCAAAGTCTCAATTGCTTTGTCTACATTGTATTGAACGCTTCCAATTTCCTTAGTAATACTTTCCCCTATTTTTGGATTACGTAATGACATGGTAAACAAACTATCATCAACATGTTTGAATTGTTGCTTTAAATCTTGCTGAATTTTTAAATTTTTATTAAAGGACGGAGCACCGCGTTTTAGATTTTTAAACTGTTTCATTACATCTTCTTGAGAAAACGAATACGCCAAGAGATTGTCCAAAATCTGGCGCAACATGTCTACGTCTTCCTCTAATTGCTCCTTTTCTCCTGATTCCATTTGTTCTTGCATTTGCTGCGACATTTGTTTCATCTTTTTGGAAGCGCTCTTTTGTTTTGGCTTGGCTTTGTCTTTTTGCTGCTTTTGCAACTGTTCTTTGGCGTCTTTTAAATCTTCGTCTATACTTTTCTCTTTGTCTTCCGATTTAGGCAAATCCATCGGAGCTTTTAGTTCTTTGTTGTCTTTTTCTAAATCTTTTAATTCTTCCTTGATTTTATCGAATTCCTTATTGATTTCATCTTGTTTCTCCGCATTGTTTTCATCTGATTTATCAGCTAGCTTCTCTTGTTTTTCAGCAAGTTTATTAATTTTATCTGCTATTTGTTGGGCTTTTTTCTCCACATAATAGCGTTTAGTCAACTCAACCAATTGCTCTAAACTCTTAGTCTGATTTTTACTGGCTTGTTGGAATTTCTCCATTTTCTCAAACAATTCTTCCTTACTGATTTTGTCATTCAGCTTTTGAAGTTCTTCTAATAATTTTTTATTCTTTTCTATTTCTTCTTTTGATTTCTCTAATCTTTCCTGAAGCAGTTCCTTTTTTTCATCTTTCTTCTCAGATTTGAACTGCTCTAAATTCTCCTTCATCTTTTCTGAAAACTCTTTCATCATTTCGTCTTGTTGCTTTTGACGCTGAATAAAATCGTTTACTTTTTGCTGATCTTTGTATTCTAAATTATCTTTTTCCTTGCCCATTTTTTGCAATTTATCCAACTCTGAAAGCTGTTTGTCTTGCGCTTTAAGAGATTTTGCTAATGAATTGATGTTTTCATTTTGCTGTTGCATCATTTCATCTTGTTTTTCTGTTTCGGTTGCAATTCGGTTACTAAAAACAGAAGATTTTGTGCTTTTGTAACTATGAATAGCATCGTTATCAAAAATCTCGAAATAATATTCATACGAAACACCTTCTTCTACCAGAAGATTACTCGGAAAAGAAAACACAAACTGATCGTAAACATCTCTCTTAATAGCAATAGCGGCTTTTTTAGCTGAATTCGGACTGTCTTTAGGATAGTACACAATTTGCAATTTAGACAAGCCATAATCATCTGAAACTTGTCCTAGAACAAAGTTCTTATTGACCTTTAAACTGTCTGGCGCATTGTTTACATTGATGGTCGGAAACTGATCTTTGATTACAGAAATTTGATAATTCAGTTTTTCATAATTCTGAACCTTATTGTTCGAAGTCAAAATTTGATAATCTACATTCTGAAGAATACTTTTTGACAACGAAAAAATATTATCATTTTTGGCAAAAGTGTAATGTGCATTTTCATTTACCCAATCCACTTTTTGTGTAGCCAGTGTATTCATTCTCCAAGTAACTTGTGTTCCTTCGGGAATAATGGCATTTCCTGTTCCTTTTATAACTTCAGATTTTTTATTCAAATAATTTGGAAAATTTAACACCATTTCAAAATTGGCGATAGATGGAACGGTAACCACTTTCAATTCATAATCGTGTGACGAAACATCATTAGCTTCAATGTGAAATTCTATATCTTCTGATGGCTTCGGAATGACAAATTCAAATTCTCCCTGTTTGCTGCTATCCATAAAATAACTTTCATCACCAATGAAAATCATAGCGTTTTCGGGAACTATTTTACCAATGGTTCTAACCTTTAAAAGGAAATCTTTGTTTTGTTCTGTTTGCAGATTTTTATTCAAAACCTCAAACTCAAAAGGTGCAGGCGGCAAAAATTGCCGCTTAAAATGAACAACACGATTCAAGCTTTGAGAAATCAAATTGCTATTTCCTGAAAGATAAAAGAAGGCAAAAAACAAAATCGGAATTATCGCCAAAGGCAAATATTTCTTGTTATTTCCAAGGTTTATGGCGTTTCCAAAAGGAATTGGTTGCAATGTGTTTGCTTTTTGATCAATCGATGCCGCTAACAATTCCGATTTGTTCCTGTCATAAGAAAGCTGTAAAAAATTAGTCAACTTATCTTCTATTTCACCGAAATGATTTCCAATGATAATCGAAGCTTCTTCGTAATTAATACCTTTTTGAAGTTTGGATAATTTGAATAACGGAAAACAAATAAATCTAAAAAACAGAAAAAACTCAACTAAAACAAAGGTGCAAAACAAAACTGTTCTCGCCGCTGGCTTAAGCCAGAGAAAATATTCAATGAACAAAGTGAATATAAAATACAGCAAGCCAATTCCGATAAAGAAAATAATTCCCTTCAGCAGTTGATTGGTATAATACTTATTAATAAAGCTTTCTAACTTTTGATATATAATCTTTGAATTCTCCAATTTTTGCAATTTCTTTTTATAACCGATAAATGTACAATTTTTAGCGAATACCAAAGCGTTAAAAATTTGCCAAAGAAAAAAGCGCTGAATTCTATAAAATCTTTGCTAATTTTATATCAAAAATCAAACTGATTATGAAATATTTATTAGCGTATTGTGTTCCGTTAATTGCATTTATAGGTGTTTATTTTGGTGATTTCTGGAGTTATGCCGGAGTAGTTTTTGCTTTTGGCATTCTACCCATATTAGAATTACTATTTCCAACAGATGAGAAAAATTATACTGAAGCTGAAATTGAAAGCAAACTAAAAAATCGCTTTTTTGATATCCTTTTATATCTAAATGTTTTGATTGTCTATGGTATGCTGTTTTTTGTTTTGCATAAAGTTATAACTACGAAATTATCCATAGCAGAAATCATTGGAACCGTATTAAGCTTAGGTGTCGTTTTGGGTTCTAACGGAATAAATGTCGCTCACGAATTAGGCCATCGCGAAAAAGTAGTAGAACGTATTATTGGAAAATTGCTTTTAATTCCGTCTCACTACACTCATTTTTTTATCGAACACAATCACGGACATCATTTACATGTTTCTACACCCGAAGATCCTTCAACAGCAAAATACAATCAATCTTTATATACTTTTTGGATACAAACTGTTTTTGGAACCTATCGAAAAGCCTGGCAAATTCAAAAGAAACTAAATCAAATTGAAAATCGTTCTTGGTTTTCCTTTAAAAATGACATGCTTTGGTTTTCCTTAATTCAAATTAGTTATCTGATTTTTATTTACTTTTTCTTTGGAAGTATTGGTTTTGTTGTGGCCTTATTTGCTGGAATTGTCGGTTTTCTTTTGTTGGAAACTATCAATTATATAGAGCATTACGGTTTGAAAAGAAATCTTTTGTCTTCAGGAAGATATGAACGCGTTAGTGAAAAACATTCCTGGAATTCAAATCATATTTTAGGAAGAATTATGTTGTATGAACTAACTCGTCATAGCGATCATCATTATAAATCTCAGAAGAAATATCAGATTTTAGAATATCATGATACTTCTCCACAAATGCCCTTTGGCTATCCAACCAGTATGGTTTTATCTTTGTTTCCGCCTCTTTGGTTTGCTATAATGAACAAAAGAATTCCATTAGAAATGAAATCCTAAAAACTTCTAACTTCTGACTTCTAACTTCTGACTTCTGATTATCTTTGTCGAAAATTTAAAGAAATGTCAAGACCTGTTAGAGTTCGTTTTGCTCCAAGTCCAACCGGACCTTTACATATTGGAGGTGTTAGAACTGCCTTATTCAATTACTTATTTGCCAAAAAACATAACGGTGTTTTCTATCTTAGAATAGAAGATACCGACCAAAATCGTTTTGTTCCCGGTGCTGAACAATATATTTTTGAAGCTTTGGAATGGTTGGGAATTTCACCAAGCGAAACCGTTGGGAAGAACGAAAAGTTTGGACCTTACCGTCAATCGGAAAGAAAAGAATTGTATAAACAATATGCTGACCAATTGATTAATTCAGGTTGGGCGTATTATGCTTTTGATACTGCGGATGCTTTGGACGAGTTAAGAAGAGAAACTGAAGCAAACGGCAAAACCTTCATATATAATTGGGAAATACGGGAGAAACTTTCCAACTCTTTTACTTTATCTAAAGAAGAAGTGAAAAGAAGAATCGAAAATGGTGATGATTATGTTATTAGATTTAAAATACATGATCCAAAAGATGGAGTACATGGAATAATTTCTACAACAGATATTATAAGAGGTCATGTTACTTTCAAAAAAGAATTACTGGATGATAAAGTATTGTTCAAGTCTGACGGTATGCCAACTTACCATTTAGCAAATATTGTAGATGACCATTTGATGGAAACCTCGCATGTGATTCGCGGTGAAGAATGGTTATCTTCTCTTCCTTTGCATTTATCTATGTATAATGCCTTTGGTTGGCAGGCTCCGGAGTTTGCGCATTTACCATTGATTTTAAAACCTATCGGAAACGGAAAATTATCAAAACGCGATGGCGATAAATTAGGTTTTCCTGTGTTTCCATTGGAGTGGAAATCAAAAGAAGGAATATCCTCAGGTTACAGAGAAATAGGTTTTTTCCCGGAAGCGGTAATTAACTTCCTGGCATTATTGGGCTGGAATGATGGAACTGAGCAAGAGTTATTCTCATTGGAAGAATTAGTAGAAAAATTTGATTTAAACCGAGTTCATAAAGCCGGTGCTAAATTTGATCCTGATAAAAACAAATGGTTCAATCATCAATATTTGCAAAAGCAAGATGATGAGAGTTTGGCCAAAAGTTATGCTCCTATTCTTTATGAAAAAGGAATTGATGTTGATTATACTTCATTGGTAAAGATTGTTTCGCTGGTAAAAGAACGAGCAAACTTCGTTTCAGAGTTTTGGGACATGAGTAGCTTCTTTTTTGAAGCACCAACATCCTATGATGAAAAAGCGTCCAAAAACTGGAAAGAAGACACGCCAAGAACAATGCAGGAGTTAATTTCTGTGTTAGAAAATATTAGCGATTTCACTTCGGCTAATATTGAATTTGTGGTAAAAGACTGGATGACACAAAACGAAATTGGAATGGGAAAAGTAATGCAGCCTTTTCGCTTGAGTTTGGTTGGAGCCTTAAAAGGTCCGCATCTTTTTGATATTGTTGAGTTGATTGGAAAAGAAGAAACCATCAAACGATTGGAGAAAGCAATCGATAGTTTATAAAAAGAAAAGTGCCGAATTATCGGTACTTTTTTATTAGAAATAGAAAATTACATTCCCATTAATTACAGAAGCGTGTCCGCTGTAACCAGCATCAAGTTTTCCGAGCATGTTATTTATGCCATATTGATAAGAAACATTTAATCTCACGTTTCTAACTCCGGCTGTAACACCTATAAGTGGATAAAAACTAAAATTGCTAATATTGGTTATATCCTTTGCGGTGGTTTCCTCATCTCCTTTGATAAGATAGTCTTCATCTGTTTTTTCTACAGCAAGTTTTCCATTGATTTGAACCAGTGGGCCAAATTCAAAACTCAGATGGTTTTCGATAATTTTATAACTCAACTGAAACGTTATGTTAGCACAAGGCAATTTAAAATTGGTCTCTCTATCGTTAAGCGTTTGGTTTAAAGTCGCCACTTTAAAGTTGTATTCACTAAACTGAATTCCATATAGTGCATCCCAATCATTAAAGGCATTTCCTCTCATAGAAAGCCCAACATTCCAACCTGTTCCGGGCTTTGATTCAAAATCTGAAGTATTTACACTAAATTGATTTAATCCCAAAGTAACTCCAATCATATTGGAATCTCTATATCCGTATTGTGCAAATCCAATAGTTGTCGTAAACAACAAAAGGATTGAAATTTTTTTAATCATGAATTCGTAACTTTTTATTTGTAACAAACATACATTTTTTTCGTACAACAACTTTACTAACTAAAATTTTAAATTATGCCAACTATCTTTTTTATTTTTTTATTCTTAGGAATCATTATTCTTTTTTCATCCTTTTTCACTGTAAAACAGCAAACCGCAGTCGTTGTTGAACGATTCGGAAAGTTTTTAAGTATCCGAAATTCCGGTTTACAACTCAAACTTCCAATTATTGACCGAATCGCCGGTCGTGTGAATTTAAGAATCCAGCAATTAGATGTTATCATCGAAACACAAACTAAAGACAATGTGTTTGTCAAAATGAAAGTTTCTGTTCAGTTTAAGGTAATTCCTGAGCACGTTTATGAAGCGTTTTATAAATTGGAATATCCTCATGACCAAATCACAGCTTATGTGTTTGACGTAGTTCGTGCCGAAGTTCCAAAATTGATTTTGGATGATGTTTTTTTAAGAAAAGACGATATTGCTATTGCTGTAAAACGCGAATTAAATGAAGCAATGACGACTTATGGTTACGATATCATCAATACTTTAGTTACTGATATCGACCCAGATATTCAAGTAAAAAATGCCATGAACAGAATCAATGCTGCCGAAAGAGAAAAAACGGCTGCTATGTTCGAATCGGATGCACAACGAATCAGAATAGTTGCTAAAGCAAAAGCCGAAGCGGAAAGCAAAAAATTACAAGGTCAAGGTATTGCTGACCAACGTAGAGAAATTGCGAAAGGTTTGGTAGAAAGTGTTGCTGTTTTAAACGAAGTTGGAATCAATTCACAAGAAGCGTCGGCTTTGATTGTAATTACACAACATTACGACACGCTTCAGGCAATTGGTGCTGATACAAATTCGAATTTGATTTTATTGCCAAATTCTCCACAAGCTGCAAGTGATATGTTAAACAGTATGGTTACTAGTTTCACAGCATCAAACATTATTGGCGAAGAAATGAAAAGACAACCAAGAAAAGTTAAGAAAACAGGAAATCATACGTCCTTAGATTATAATCCGTCTGACACTTCTAGCCCGGAAGAACCAGCAAAATAAAAGTAGTTATATTTAATAAAAAAGAGGCTTAATCGCCTCTTTTTCTATTTACATACCAATTGATTACAAACGGAATCGCAATCTTTAAAATCGTTCCCAACATTCCTGATGTTGCTTTTTGATAGATGTCACTAATTAACGAAACTGTTTTAGAAGGAAGAAAACTTTCCTTAGTCTTTTCGATACTCAACATTATTTTTTGATAATGGATTTCTCTTTGCACTTTCAGAATTTTTAAGTCGTGATCGATTTCAGCGTAAGATGAATATTTTTTGGGTTCCATAATTAATCTTCGTTAAAAAATATTTCAGAGAATTTCTCCAGAACCGGACCTTCCACAATTTTGTCTTTCACCAAAAATAAAAGGAAAACCAATATCAGATAAATTCCGGCTATAATCAAAAATCCTAAAACATAACTGTCAAGTAAATGTCCTATTGCTAAAGCTCCGGCAACTGAAACAAAAAGCAGAACAATCATTAGGCAAATGGCAATCAGAAAAAATTTGACTGCCAAAGTCGTTGACTTCATGGCTACTTTGAAACCCCAAAGTTTATAATAAGCAATATTGCTTTCTATATAAGCTTTGGTATTTTCCTGAATGTCTTCAACGTTTTCTTTTAATTCTTCCAACATTATTTATGAAGTTTGGCGTTTTGTTTTTTAAGCTCGGCTAATTTCTCTTCCAAAAAGGTAATTGCTTCTTCGGCTTTATAACTCGATTGCGAAAGTAAATCTTCAACCGTGTCTTTCAACTCATCTTTAGTTTTTGAAAATTTCTCTTTGGTTTCATCTTTTAAATCATCTAAGCCTTCTTTTATTTTTTCTCTGGTTTTTGCACCTTTATCCGGAGCAAATAAAATTCCGATTGCCGCTCCAATTGCCGCACCTGCAATAAGTGCTAAAATCCCATTTCCGTTTTTAGTTGACATGACTTTTAAATTTTAATTTAGTGAATTTACAAAAATTACGTCAGACAAGTTGTTAAATTGTGATTAAACAGGGAAAACTTATTTTAAAGCGAAATAATGGAAGTTCTATAAATGAATGGTAATTTGACTTGTCATATTTTTAAAATTGCCATAAAATCAATTTATGAAAGCCGATTTTAATTGCTAAAAATTATATGTTTTATAATTAGTATAAGTTTTATAAATAATAAGAAAGCCCGCTAATAAGCAGGCATTCTATTGATGAAATCTATTTTGAAATTATTCTTTACTTTCCACTTTTGCCCAAGTATCTCTCAAGCCAACTGTTTTATTAAAAACCAATTTTTCTCCCGAGGCTTCGGGAGAAGAATCTTTATCAACACAGTAATATCCCAAACGTTGAAATTGGAAACGCTCTCCATTTTTGGCTGTTGCCAAACTTGGTTCTAAATATCCTTTAATTACTTCCAACGAATTTGGATTAATGTATTCTTTGAAATCAACCTCTTTATCTCCATCCGGATTTTCATGTGTAAACAATCGATCATAAATACGAATTTCCGCTTCAATCGCATGATTGATAGAAACCCAGTGAATCGTTCCTTTTACTTTTCTTTGAGAAGCTTCCGTTCCGCTTCCGCTTCTGGAATCTTCATCATAAGTACAATGAATTTCTGTTATATTTCCGGCTGCATCTTTTACAACGCTTTCGCCTTTAATGATGTACCCATTTTTCAAACGAACTTCTGTTCCAAGTGTCAATCGGAAAAACTTCTTGTTGGCTTCTTCCTGAAAATCTTCTCTTTCGATATACAATTCTTTTGAAAAAGGAACTTTTCTAAAACCTAAGCTTTCGTCTTCCGGACTGTTTTCTGCATCTAAAATCTCTTCTTTCCCTTCGGGATAGTTGGTAATAACCAGCTTCACCGGATTCAAAACCGCCATTACTCTTGAGGTAGTTTTGTTCAATTCTTCTCGAACGCAAAATTCCAAAAGAGAAACATCAATCAGATTTGTACGTTTTGCAATTCCGATTGTATTTGCAAAATTCCGAATCGCCATTGGTGGATAACCGCGTCTTCTCATTCCCGTAATCGTGCTCATTCTCGGATCATCCCAAGAAGTAACATGCTTTTCTTCTACTAATTGCAGCAGTTTTCTTTTTGAAACAACTGTATGTGACAAATTTCTACGAGCAAATTCTCTTTGTTTTGGACGCACTTTGGTTTCATCATAAACCTGGTCTAAAAACCAATCGTATAATTCTCTGTGCGGCAAAAATTCAAGCGTACAGAATGAATGTGAAATTTGCTCCAAATAATCACTTTCTCCATGAGCCCAATCGTACATTGGATAAATACACCAATCATTTCCGGTTCGGTGATGATGTGCATGCAGAATTCGGTACATAATTGGGTCTCGCATCAACATATTATTGGCACCCATACTTATTTTGGCACGAAGAATATGTGTTCCGTTAGGAAACTCGCCGTTTTTCATTCTTTCAAACAAATCTAAATTGGCTGAAACTGAACGGTCTCTATAAGGCGAATTGGTTCCGGGAGTTGTTGGTGTTCCTTTTTGAATAGCCATATCTTCGGAAGACTGACTGTCAACATAAGCTTTTCCTTTCTTGATAAATTCAACTGCCCAGTCATATAATTGCTGAAAATAATCAGAAGCATAACATTCATTACTCCATTGATAACCAAGCCATTCAATATCTCTTTTGATAGCATCTACATATTCCTGCTCTTCTTTTGCGGGATTCGTATCATCAAAACGCAAATTTACTGGCGCCTGATAATCGATTCCTAATCCAAAGTTTAAACAAATCGCGCTGGCATGACCAATATGCAAATATCCGTTAGGTTCAGGTGGAAAACGAAAACGTAATTTGTCGTTTGACAAACCTTTTTTCAAATCTTCTTCTATTATTTGTTCAATGAAATTAAGCGACTTTTCTTCTGTTGACATTATTTTCGTAATTTTAGCAAAGATAAAAATTTAGATGATAGATAATAGAGAATAGACAATAGAAGCGCTATAATTTAAACTATACAGACTGAACACTAATTACCGAACACTGAACACTATAAAAATGGGCACCATAAAACTTCAAAATATTAGAACTTTTTCATTTCATGGATGCTTAAAAGAAGAGTCTTTAATTGGTTCTGATTATCGTGTGGATTTAGAAATTAAAACCGATTTAAGAAAATCTTCTTCTTCTGATGAACTTAAAGACACCGTTGATTATGTGCTTTTAAATCAAATAGTTGTAGAAGAAATGGCTGTTCGTTCTAAATTATTAGAGCATGTAGGTCATAGAATTATTTCTAGAATTTTTGGTGAAATTCCCTCTGTTTCGAGAATTCTTTTAGCGGTTTCAAAACTTAATCCACCAATTGGTGGTGATGTTGAAGCGGTTACCATTGAAATGGAGGAATATAGAAGTTAGAAATGATTACGAATTTCAGATTACGTATTACGTATTCTAAAAATTATCAATTATCAATTGTTAATTATCAATTGTTTTATATATTTGCCGCCATACTTGGCATCGTGGCCGAGCGGCTAGGCACCGGTCTGCAAAACCGTCTACTCCGGTTCGAATCCGGACGATGCCTCAAAAGAGTTACTAGAAATAGTAGCTCTTTTTTATTGCTGCTTTTTTAGAGTATTCTTATTACCATTGGACTTATTAATATGCAACTAATCGAAATATTAACCTTAACCTTTATATCAAAAATTACTATCTCATCTCCCTTCGATGCATACTTGTTAATATCATTAAAAGTCTTTTCGTCAATTTTGTTGCCTTGAATAATAATAGTTTCCCTGCCTGGAATCTTAAGACTGAACCTATTTACTGTATGGACAATATTTAGGTTTTTGTCCCCAGAGATTACTCTAATAATAGCATCTTTAAATTGATTCTTATTAGCCAATATTACGGAATCGCTTTTTGTATAATTAAAACAAGTAATTGATCTTTTTACATTTCTTATCTCAAAAACATATTTCTCAACAATTTTTTTATTGTTCTTTAAAACAATATCAATTTTTATAACTGTTTCATTACCAGCACCAGGATTAAGTGTGTAAATGTTTTTACCTTTTTTGATGACATCCCTACCTGAAACAGTAAATGATTTGGCATTTGGAACATCAATAAACATTTCGTTAGTCATTCCTCTAAAAAGAACCTTCACATCTTTCGGTGTAATTAAATCATTTTCGGTATGTCGAACAATAGAAAGTGTATCATTCTGCCCATAAAATGAAAGTGTATAAAAAATCGAAAAGAGTAATAGAATTCTTTTCATAATAATTATCTTATTGCTCATTCTCCAGCTTTTCAAAAGCCTTATTGACGATTTTTTGCTCCTTTGGAAACCAGCCTTGACTAAGTAGAAATAAACCCGAAACAATCAAAACAATGCTAATAATTTTTTTTATTAAAAGAATGTTTTTTGGATTGAGTTGGTTACGTAATTGCTTTGCCAACAGTATTTTGAAAATATCAGTTATAAAATAAGTAACAATTAATGTGGAGAAAAAAGTCAACATTCTGGATGTTTTTAATTCCAGCTGCGGACCGATAGTTATAAGAATTGCTAACCAAAATCCGAGTACGCCAATATTGATGAAATTGAGAAAAAAACCTTTAATGAACAAAGAAAGATAATTGGTTTTGGCTAACTCCGTTGGATCGATTTCGTCGAGTTTGGCTTTTTTGGCTTCCTTTCTGTTATTCACAAAAGAAATAATGCCATAAGTCAACATTACTAATCCACCGAAAATGAACAAAGCCGGGTCATCTTTAATACTTTGAATTAATCGGTAACTACTAAAAAAAGCAATGGTAATAAAGACAATATCAGCTAAAACCACACCTGCATCAAAAACAATTGCGGCTCTGAATCCTTTAACAACGCTTGTTTCGAGTAATACAAAGAATACTGGTCCAATCATAAAACTTAGAAAGAAACCAAGCGGAATGGCGGATAAAATATCTTGAAGTAAAATCATTGTTAAAATTTTGACTCTGCAATTTAGAATTTAAAATGGAAAATCGAAAATCGAAGATTATAAAATCGAAGATTATAAAATCGAAGATTTTCATCTGTTCGCCTTCCAGGCACGGGTCACAAATTCAAAAAAATTTTGCGCGTGAGTAAATTAAATCTACTTAGCCTCTTCAATTGTTCCGCCTGCTACAATCTTTTTGTTGATTTGTTTTGGCTTCCCAAAAATAGTAATCTCACCACCGGCTCTAACTTTAGCATCAACACTATTTGTTGCAAAAATAGCTGCTTCACCACCAGCATTACAAGAAACTGTGGTTATTTGTGACTCTAATTTTTCCGCTTCATAAATTCCACCCGAATTAACCAAAACATCCTGAATATCCGCGTTTCCTTCGAGTAAAACCTTTGACCCATTTGCTGTTCTAACATTCAATTTTTCAACATCTAAAATCAATTTTATTTCAGAACCTTCTTTAGCAATAACATCAAATACAACCGAACTAATTTTATCGCCACAAGCAATTCTGGAACCTTCGTTAGCTTCGACTGCAGTTATTTTTACATAATAAACTGTTACTGAAATATTATCACCATCCAATAACTTAGTCATTGGCATTCTTATTTTTAATTCACCTATTTTATTGATCAATTCTACATCATCGGCTCCTTTTCCATCCAATTGCACAATATTTTCATTGCCTGGAATTAACATTACATCTATTCTATCAAATGAAGTTACTTTGGTAAAATCACCTGGTTTTTTTTCAATTTGTCCAAAAGCTATTGAACTGATTGCTAATAAACTATAAACTAATTTTTTCATTACTTTAAATTTTAGAAAGCACTTCGCCCTTCGACTGCGCTCAGGATGACACGCTCAGTGTGACAAATTGTTATTATTCATTCCTTCTAATAAAATAGAAATCCAATTGTTTCTTAACTAAATCTGCGTTTTTTACTTTCACAAAAACTTCATCTCCAAGCTGTAAAATACTCTGCGTTGCTTGACCGACCAAAGCATATTGCTTTTCATCAAACGTATAATAATCTTCTTTTATTTCACGAATTCGAACCATTCCTTCGCATTTGTTTTCGATTATTTCAACATAAATTCCCCATTCGGTAACTCCGGAAATAACGCCAAGAAACTCTTGATCTTTGTGATCCTGCATGTATTTTACCTGCATGTATTTTACCGAATCTCTTTCGGCTTGTGCTGCCAAACCTTCCATATCGCTTGAATGGGCACATTTTTCTTCGTAATCATCCTGATTTACACTTTTTCCTCCATCTAAATAATATTGCAATAATCGGTGCGCCATAACATCAGGATAACGTCGAATTGGCGAAGTGAAATGACCATAATAATCGAATGCCAATCCATAATGCCCAATATTTTCAGTAGAATATTTGGCTTTACTCATACTTCGAATCGTCAACGTATCAACTAAATTTTGTTCTTTTTTCCCGTTGACATCATTCAATAATTTATTCAATGATTTAGAAATATCTTGTTTGGATTTCATGTTTATCGCATAACCAAACTTAGAAATCACCGTTTGCAGATTGATTAATTTGTCTTCGTTTGGTTCATCGTGAATTCTGTAAATGAAAGTTTTCTTTTGTTTTCCTATAAATTCCGCGACTTTTCTATTGGCTAACAACATAAATTCTTCAATCAAATGATTCGCATCTTTTGATATTTTAAAGAAAACACCAACAGGTTCTGAATTTTCATCCAAATTAAATTTTACTTCCACTTTATCAAACGAAATCGCGCCATCAGCCATTCTTTTTCTCCGTAAAATTTTTGCTAATTCATCTTGTTTTAAAGTCGCTGCCACAATTTCTGCAGGAACTTTATATTCCTTTCCGGTTAACGAAATCTCAGCAGGAATTATATCCGATTTTGTTTCAATAATACTTTGCGCTTCTTCATACGAAAAACGTTGGTCGGAATAAATGATTGTTCTGCCAAACCAGGAATCTAAAACTTCCGCTTTAGCATTTAATTGAAATATGGCTGAAAACGTATATTTTTCTTCATGAGGACGAAGTGAACAAGCAAAATTTGATAACACTTCGGGTAACATTGGTACAACTCTATCAACTAAATACACCGAAGTGGCACGTTTGTAGGCTTCATCATCAAGTATAGTTCCTTCTTGTAAATAATGCGAAACATCAGCAATGTGAACACCTATTTCATAGTTTCCGTTTTCTAAAACTTGAAATGACAACGCGTCATCAAAATCTTTTGCATCTTTTGGATCAATCGTAAACGTCAATACTTTTCGCATATCGCGACGTTTATCTATTTCGTTTTGAGTTATCGAAGTATCTAATTTATTAGCATAAGCTTCTACTTCAATAGGAAAATCATAAGGCAAACCATATTCTGCTAAAATGGCGTGAATTACAGTATTATGTTCTCCTGGTTTTCCAAGTACTTGTATCACAGAACCAAAAGGAGAATCTGCTTTTGCAGGCCAATCTTCTAATTTTACCAAAACAACATCGCCGTGTTCGGCTTCGGCTAATTTATTTTTTGGAATAAAAATATCGGTGTACATTTTGGCATTAGCTGTAGTTACAAATCCAAAATTCTTCTGAATATCTACTACGCCAACAAATTCTGTTTTGTGTCTTTCGATGATTTCAATTACTTCAGCTTCCGGTTTTCTGGAACTTCTTCGATCATATACATACGCTTTTACTTTATCCTTATCTAAAGCGTGATTCAGATTTATAAACGGAATATAAACGTCATTTTCTAATTCATCGCAGACAAAATAACCTGATTTTCTCGAAGTCATATCCACAACACCTTCGTAATATTGTTGACTGGAAGCTTTGACTAAATACTTTCCTGGTTCGGATTCAATGATTAGTTTTTGAGCGGCTAGGATTTTTAAATCTTTTATAATTTCGTTTCTGCTTTTGGTATCGTCCAATTCTAAAATAGCAGCAATCTGTTTGTAGTTGAAAGGTTTATTCGCGTTTTTTGATAATATTTTAAATATCTTTTCGGAAAAGGTTTTTTTATTTTTCCCGAATTTTTTAGGTTTCTTACTCATTTTTCATTTTTCAATTAATGCTGAAAATTACGAAATAGTTATAAGTTATGAGTTATAAGTTATGAGTTTTAATATAAATCTAACATAAAGAAATAAAAAAGGTCTACTAAAATTAGCAAACCTTCTTATGTTAAATGATTACAAAATCTTTATTCAAAAATAATTTTTTGAATCGTTTTTTTTCCTCCAGATTGTATGGATAAAAAATACATTCCTTTGCTAAAGGAATTGATTGAAATAGTAGTTATTAAATCGTTTATTGACTGTTTAAAAAATTGTTTTCCAAGTATATCAGTAATTATCAATATTGTATTAGTCTCAATTCCTTTAAGTTTAATATTTAAAATCGTAGTTGCAGGATTAGGATAGATAACAGCCTCATTTTTTAAAAAATTATCATTACTTAAAATAGAACTTATTTTCCGTATTTTATTGTTTAGTTCATCAGCTATATAAAGATTACCATTCAAGTCTGTAGCAACACCAGTTGGATTACGGAATTTTGCAGTAGAACAAGGACCGTCTAAATAACCACCACCAGAAGCACCTGTAAAAGTAGAAACAATACCGTAAGGAGTAATTTTTCTAATAGATTGATTATCCATATCTGCTACATATACATTGCCTTGCTGATCAACTGCTACTCCTAAAGGATTTGCAAATTGTGCTACAGTTCCAATGCCATCAGCATTCCCGTTTATTGATCCTGCTAATGTACTCACTAAACCTGAAGAAGTGATTTTACGAATTTTTTTATTGTTGATATCTGCTAAATATAAATTGCCATTAGTATCAATAGCTATTCCCATAGGTCTATCAAATTGTGCTCCACTACCCATACCATCAGTATATCCAATAGTAGAACCGGCAAAAGTGGTTACTACTCCAGCGGGAGTAATTTTACGGACTTTATAATTATAAGAATCAGTTACATATAAATTATTATTGCTATCAATAGCAATCCCTAAAGGGGCAGAAAATTTTGCTTCAGTACCTGTGCCATCACTATATCCCATAATAGAACCAGCAAAAGTGGTTACAATTCCAGAAATAGAAATTTTTCGGATTCTATGATTATTAGTATCTGCAACAAATACTTCACCAAGAGAATTAACAGCAATAGCATTAGGAAAATAAAATTGAGCGGAAGCTGCTAATCCATCATTACTTCCTTGGGTTGAACCTGCTAAAGTTGTTACAACACCGGTAGAAGTAATTTTACGGATTTTATGATTTGCATGATCCGCTACATATACATTTCCGTTAGTATCTGTTGCTACTCCATAAGGATTGTTAAACTGTGCGTTAGTGCCAATACCATTAGCAAAACCTTGAGTGGATCCAGCTAAAGTAGTTACATCTTGTGCACTACTTTTCGAAACATAATTAATAAAAAAAATTAAAAGAGCTATTTTTATATTTAATTTTAAAGTCATTATTTTTATTTAAAATTAGTTGAATTCAAAAATAGCTTTTTAAAACTAAATATTAGAATAAGTTATATTTATAAAAAAAGGGACAAATAAAAATTACATTTTCAATACTTTTCAACACTAATTAAAAACAACAATAAAAAAAATTAAATAAATTTAAATTTATGATGGTTATTATAGCGTGTTGATTTGTACAATAACTTTATATTTTAAAATTAGATTTTGTAGTTATCCTTTTTTATATCAATTTATCAACATAGTTTTTAGAATTTAAATCGTTCATTTTTAACCTTTTTTAAGATTTAGTTAACAGTTGTTCACAACTAAAGAAAGGTGTTTTTTGTAGATAAGTTTAATTATAATTTCTGTTCAAAAAGACACTTTTTATATTGATAACTTTTCCAAAAATTATCCAAACTAAACTTGTTTTATCCAACTGGATTTTTGATTACAATTTAAATTCAGATAAGCTCAAAAAACTTCTGAAATTCTATCTGAAGTTGTTAACAATTGATGTTAATTTAAGGTTAACTGATTATCAATGAATTGCGAAATCCTATTAACAATCCATAATTTTAACATTTAGATTGCATAAATTTCAATGATTTTCAAGTAGTTATAAAAAATATGTAATCAATAGAAACCTTTAGGGATTAAAAATCAAACACTTAGAATAAACTAAAAATACAACCAATAGTTTCCGTAAATTTGTCGTACTTATTACACCCGAGGCGAAGCCGAATTGTATAGAGCGCAGCGGAATAAAATACAACACTATGAAAATCTCAATTGGAAACGATCACGCCGGACCGGATTATAAGAAAGCAATTGTTGACTTTTTAGAACAAAAAGGATACGAAATAAGCAATCACGGAACCGATACTTTTGATAGTGTTGATTATCCCGATTTTGGTCATCCTGTAGCATCAGATGTTGAAACCGGAAAAGCAGATTTTGGAGTGGTGATTTGTGGTTCGGGAAACGGAATAAATATGACGGTGAACAAACATCAAGGGATTCGATCTGCATTGTGCTGGACAAAAGAAATTGCGGCTTTAGCTCGTCAACATAACGATGCTAATATTATCAGTATTCCAGCACGGTTTACGTCGATACAACAAGCAGTAGAAATGGTTGATACTTTTTTAACCACCAATTTTGAAGGTGGAAGACACGCTAACAGAGTTAACAAAATAGCTTGTCAATAAATGCGAGATAACCAAGTACACATTCACAAACACGAAGTCAGAGGGAAGAATTTGGTTTTCTCCATTTTGTTAAATTTACTAATTACCATTGCGCAAATTGTTGGCGGAATTATATCAGGAAGTTTAGCATTGATTTCGGATGCGCTTCACAATTTTTCTGATGTGCTTTCCTTGGTTTTTAGTTTAGTAGCACATAAATTATCAAGAAGAAAAGCATCAATTGACCATACTTTTGGATACAAAAGAGCCGAACTTATTGCTGCTTTTATAAATGCCATAACATTAATTGTTGTAGCATTATTTTTAATTTATGAAGCTTCTGCAAGATTATTTCATCCTGAACCAATTAAGTCAGGTTTAGTTATTTGGTTAGCACTTTTAGGAATTGTTGTAAACGGCGGTTCTGTTTTATTACTCAAAAAAGATTCCGAACACAACCTTAATATGAAATCGGCATACTTACATTTATTGACCGATATGATGGCTTCGGTTGCTGTTTTAGTTGGTGGTATGTTAATGAAATTTTATGGTTGGTTTTGGGTTGATAGTGTAATGACGTTATTAATCGCATTGTATTTGATTTATGTAAGCTACGATTTGATAAAATCAGCAACTAAAATGCTTATGCTTTTTACACCGGAACATATAGACATCAAAGAAATTGTTCGTGAAGTTCATAAAATCATAGGAGTCAACAAGCTGCATCACATTCATGTTTGGCATTTAAATGATGAAGAATTGCATCTTGAAGCGCATCTTGATTGCTCTGAAGATATAAAGATGAGCGAATTCAATATTTTATTAGAGAAAGTTGAAATCGTTTTATTCGAAAAATTCCATATCAATCATATTAATATTCAACCCGAATTTAAAAAAGAAGACCCGAAAGATTTCATAGTTCAGGATTAATTTTATGACAAAGCTTGACCTCAATAGTATCCAAAAAATATTTCAAAAAAGATTTCCTGATTCAAATAAAGGAAATCATGGACATGCTTTAATTATTGCCGGAAGCAAATCTAAAATGGGCGCAGCAATTATAAGTGCCAAAGCTTGTTTAAGAGCCGGAGTCGGTTTGGTTACATTAAATATTCCTAAAAAAGAAAGAACAACTGTCTTCTCTTCTGTTCCGGAAGTAATGATTGAATTTAGGGAAGAGAAAAAGAACTGGACTTCTTATAATTCATTTGCCATTGGACCAGGAATCGGAACCAATAAATCAGCAGAAAATAGTTTAAAATTATTGATAACAAATGTGAAAACCCCAATAGTTTTTGATGCTGACGCCTTGAATATTTTGGCAGAAAATCAGAAAGAACTTTTAAATCTGCCTCAAAAATCTATACTAACTCCACATCTTAAAGAGTTTGACCGGCTTTTTGGAAACCACGAAACCGAATCAAAAAGACGACAAACCGCTACAATAAAAGCAAAAGAATTACAGTTGGTTATTGTTCTAAAAGGACACAAGACTTTTATCACCGACGGAGAAAAAAGCTTTGAAAATACTACCGGAAATTCTGGTTTGGCTAAAGGCGGTTCGGGCGATGCACTGACTGGAATAATCACAGCTTTTTTGGCTCAAGGTTACGAACCATTAAATGCTGCTTCGCTTGGAGTTTACATTCATGGTCTGGCATCTGATATTACTTTAGAAACCCAAAGCGAAGAAAGCATGTTGATAACTGATGTTATCGAAAATCTAGGAAACGCTTTCCTAAAAATTCAAACATAAAACCCTTTGCGAACTTTGCGAAACTCTTTGCTAACTTTGCGTTTAAAACAATAAAATGACCAGCATACAATTTATTCAAAGCCAGGTAAACACTGTTCCTGAAAACATTAGCGCCACTTTAAAATTACTTTCCGAAGATTGTACCATACCTTTTATTTCGCGTTACCGAAAAGACCAAACCGGAAATCTGGATGAAGTTATAATTGAAACTATTGCCAAACTTTCGAAGCAATACAATGAAATCGTAAAACGAAAAGAATCGATTCTAAAAACCATTGAAGAGCAAGGTCAGCTTTCGCCGGAATTAGCCAAAAAAATAAAAGAAAGTTTCGATTTACAGGAAATTGAAGATTTGTATTTGCCCTATAAAAAGAAGAAAAAAACCAGAGCCGATGTTGCTCGCGAGAATGGATTGGAACCTTTGGCAAAAATTATTTTCAGTCAAAGAAATGAAGATGTTGATTTTATTTCAACACAATATCTTAACGACAAAGTCAAAAATGAAGACGAAGCGTTGCAAGGCGCGCGAGATATTATCGCCGAATGGATAAATGAAAATATTTACATCCGAAAAAATCTCCGTCGTTTGTTTCAGCGGAAAGCTAGTGTTTCCACGAAAGTGTTGAAAACCAAAAAAGACGATGAAGCCGCTCAAAAATTTTCTCAATATTTTGATTGGGCCGAACCGATATCAAAAGCACCATCACACAGATTATTAGCAATGCTTCGAGCAGAATCAGAAGGTTTCGTAAAATTAAATATTGATTTGAATCCCGAAAGGTCGGGAGAAGAAGCAATAGATTTTATCGAAAATGAAATCATAAAAGCCAACAATGAAACGACCGAACATATCAAATTAGCCATAAAAGACAGTTATAAAAGATTGCTCGAACCAGCAATTTCAAACGAAACATTGCAAGAAGCCAAAGCAAAAGCCGACATCAAAGCAATTGACGTTTTTGCAGGGAATTTGAGTCAGCTTTTATTAGCACCGCCATTAGGCGAAAAACGAATTTTGGCAATTGATCCCGGATTTCGTTCTGGTTGTAAAATAGTTTGTTTGGATGAAAAAGGCGATTTGTTATACAACGAAACTATTTACCCGCATCAACCACAAAACGAAAGCGCGATGGCGATGAAAAAAATTCGTTCGATGGTGAATGCGTATAATATTGAAGTGATTTCTATCGGAAACGGAACGGCAAGTCGTGAAACCGAATTCTTTATTAAGAAAATTGCTTTTGATAAGCCGGTTCAGGTTTTTATCGTTTCTGAAGCTGGTGCTTCGGTGTATTCGGCATCCAAAATTGCGCGAGATGAATTTCCGAAATATGATGTCACGGTTCGAGGCTCTGTTTCTATCGGAAGACGATTGGCAGATCCGTTGGCCGAATTGGTAAAAATCGACCCAAAATCAATTGGTGTTGGACAATATCAGCATGACGTTGACCAAACAAAATTAAAAGAAGAATTAGATACCGTTGTCGTACGCTGCGTAAATTCTGTTGGAATAAATATCAACACAGCAAGCAAATCACTATTGAGTTATGTATCCGGAATAGGCGAAAAAATGGCCGAAAATATTGTGGCGTTTCGTTCCGAAAATGGTCCGTTTGAAGACAGAAAGCAACTAAAAAAAGTGCCACGTTTAGGCGATAAAGCCTATCAACAAGCTGCGGCTTTTATTCGAATACACAACGGGAAAAAGCCGTTGGACAATTCGGCTGTCCATCCCGAAGCGTATCCAATTGTTGAAAAAATGGCAAAAGATTTGGGTTTAAAAACCAATGATTTGATTGCCAATAAAGACAAAATCAAATTAATAAAACTTGAAAATTATATCACTCCCGAAATTGGAATACTTGGATTGAAAGATATCGTTAAAGAACTCGAAAAACCAGGACTTGATCCCAGAAAAGCGGCAAAAGTATTTGAATTTGACCCAACAGTCACCACGATAAAAAATGTTCGTACCGGAATGATTTTACCCGGAATTGTAAATAACATCACAGCTTTTGGATGTTTTGTTGATATCGGAATTAAAGAAAGTGGTTTGGTTCACATTTCGCAACTTAAAGAAGGTTTTGTTTCCGATGTGAATGAAGTTGTTAAATTACACCAGCACGTTCAGGTAAAAGTTGTTGCCGTTGATGAAGAGCGAAAACGAATTCAGCTGACGATGATATTATAGAAAGCATCAAAAATAAAATCCCAAAACCCAAAATATAAAATTGGAATTTGGGATTTAAAATTTCAAAAATTATTTTTTAATTTCCTCTTCTTTTTTAGTTGTAGCATTAGCATCTTCTTCTCCTTTAGATGCTTTTTTGAATTCATTTATTCCAGAGCCTAAACCTTTCATTAGTTCAGGAATTTTTTTACCTCCAAATAATAATAAAACGATTACTAGTATAATAATAATTTCAGTTGCACCAATTCTTCCCATGATATATAATTTTATGCTTTCGCAGATTTTATTTTTAAAGACTTTGACAAAGGTAAAAAGAAAATAACATTCTTTTGAATTTCAACATAATAAATATAAGTTAAACATCGTTTACTGTAAAAAGGCAAAGCCAACTTATTTTCTATATTTGTAGCACATTCAAGCAATCATGTCCGAAAAACGGCTCAAACGAAAAATAATCAAGAAAAAACTGTTTACAAAAAACCGTCTGGTTATTTTGAACGAAGACACTTTTGAAGAAATTTTTTCGCTTCGATTAACACTGATGAATGTTTTTGTGGTAGCCACAATTGGAGCGTTGTTAATCATTTTTGTGACCACTTATATTATTGCATTTACGCCATTACGCGAATATATTCCGGGTTATGCTTCGACACAATTAAAGAAAGATGCTACCGAATTGGCACTGAAATCAGATTCATTAAACCAAGCTTTGAAAAAGAACGAAGCATATATTGAATCGATTAAAAAGGTGTTAACCGGCGATTTACAATATGCAAAATTCAATAAGGATTCTATTTTAGCATCAGTTTCTGAACCGGTCTCTGAAGAAGAATTGAAACCTTCTAGTGCCGATTTAAAGTTTAGAGAGGAAGTTGAAAGAGAGGATAAATACAATCTTTTTGAAAAGGCAAAGCCAAAAGTTACGGCTGTTTTATTTCCACCAGTAAAAGGAATTATAACCGAAAAATTCAATCCAAAAGAAAAACATTATGCGGTTGATATTGCTTTGGCGAAAAACACTCCGATAAAATCAATCATGAGCGGAAGAATAATCTTTGCCGATTGGACACCCAACACCGGAAACGTTGTAATCATAAGACACAACAACGGATTTATTTCTGTATATAAACACGCATCCTCATTAACGGTTTCTCAAGGCGACGCTGTTAAAACAGGAGAAGTTATTGCTTTGGCTGGTTCAACGGGACAAGAATCTACCGGCATTCATTTGCATTTTGAATTGTGGAAAGATGGGTATTCTATTGACCCGAGTATTTTTATTGAATTTGAATAATTTTTGAAACTATGGATAGAACAGTTGAATATGTCATGGGAATCCCTTTTTTAACGGGTTTGATTTTCTTTTTGGTAGCATTAATCATGTATTATTATCCACCCAAAGATATTAATTCGCTTTATGGTTATAGAACTTCATCTTCAACGAAAAGCCAAGAGCGATGGGATTTTGCCCAACGATTTTCTTCTTTAAGAATGATTGAAGGAGGATTGTTTTTAGTGTTACTTTCTTTATTGAAATTAGCATTTCCTTTTTCGGTTGATATAGAAATGACGATAAGTATAACCGCTGTAATTATAGTTGTTCTTTATTTATTGCTTTCAACAGAACTAGCATTAAAAAAGAATTTTCCAAATAAATAAATTATGTCTGTAAAATCGGGCGCGGCCAAAATATTTGCGAATATAATCCACAGAAAAACTCAAAAATGGGTTCAAAATCCCATTGAAACGCAGCAGAAAGTTTTTCAAAATCTTATCGCTTCCGCAGATTTTACTCAGTTTGGGAAAGACCATCATTTTTCTGAAATCAAATCCTTTGAAGACTTTGCCAAGCAAGTTCCCATTCGGGATTATGAAGAATTACGACCTTATGTTGATAGAGTTGTAAAAGGCGAAGAAGACATTCTCTGGAAAGGGAAACCGATATATTTTGCCAAGACTTCGGGCACAACTTCGGGCGCAAAGTATATACCGTTAACCAAAGAGTCGATGCCGTTTCATATTGAAGCTGCACGAAATGCCATTCTGAATTTTATTCACAAAACCGGGAAAACTGATTTCGTGGATGGTAAAATGATTTTCCTGCAAGGAAGCCCAATTCTGGAAGAAAAAAACGGAATCAAACTCGGAAGGCTTTCTGGGATTGTAGCGCATTTTGTTCCGAAATATTTGCAGAAAAACCGAATGCCAAGCTGGGAAACCAATTGCATTGAAGATTGGGAAACCAAAGTGGATGCGATTGTCGAAGAAACTTTCAACGAAAACATGACCGTGATTTCTGGAATTCCGTCTTGGGTTCAAATGTATTTTGAGAAGTTGGAACAAAAAGGCAATAAGCCCGTTGGTGATATCTTTAAAAACTTCAATTTGTTTATTTATGGCGGTGTCAATTATGAACCGTATCGCGCCAAATTTGAAAATCTAATCGGAAGAAAAGTTGATTCTATTGAATTGTTTCCCGCATCGGAAGGATTTTTTGCATACCAAGATTCACAGGAAGCTAAAGGGATGTTGTTGCTCTTGAACTCGGGAATTTTCTATGAGTTCGTAAAATCGGATGAATTTTTTACTGATCCCGAAGGGTCGGGACCAAGACGTTATACGATTGGCGAAGTTGAATTGAATGTCAATTATGTTTTAATTATTTCTACGAATGCCGGACTTTGGGCATACAATATTGGTGACACCGTTCAGTTTACGTGCTTAAATCCATATCGCGTGATTGTTTCGGGCCGAATCAAACATTATATTTCTGCTTTTGGCGAACACGTCATCGGCAAAGAAGTCGAATGTGCTTTGAAAGAAGCGATGGAAAATTCCAAGATTCGTGTAAACGAATTTACCGTTGCGCCGCAGATTGCACCAATTTCAGGATTGCCGTATCACGAATGGTTTATAGAGTTTGATCCCGAAGCTTCGGGAGAACCAGAAAATCTTGAAGATTTTGCCTTAAAAATTGACAACGAAATGCGTAAACAAAACACGTATTATGATGATTTAATTGTTGGGAAAGTTTTGAAAACACTAGTTATTTCAAAAGTTTCGAAAAACGGTTTCCAGGATTATATGAAATCCATTGGGAAATTGGGCGGACAAAACAAAATTCCGAGATTGAGTAACGACAGAAAAATAGCCGACCAATTAAATATCCTACAAGGTTTTTAAAACCTTGTAGGTAAGATTCAAAAAAGATGAAAACAGCGTTATTTTTATTTCTATTCTCTTTTTCACTAACTGCCCAAACTAAAGGTATCGTTGTTGATGAATATAACAAACCTATTTCCTACGTGAATATTTGGGTTGAACATGAAAACAACAGCACTACTTCTGAGGAAAATGGTGAGTTTAACATTAACTGTTTGCCAAATAAAAATCTGCTTTTTTCTGCTTTAGGCTATGAAAAGAAAACAGTTAAAGCAGCAGATGCCGAAAAGGTAGTTTTGAAGGTAAATGCATTTCAATTATCAGAAGTTGTTATTGCCAAAAGATTTGAAACCAGAGAAATTGAAATCGGAAAAGTAAAAAACGAAACCTATCAGGCTTTTGAAAATGGACCACGAATTGACGCTAAATTTTTCCCGTATTTTGCAAAATATAAACGGACGAGATACATCAAACAAGTAAATTTTTTTACCGACAATCAATTAGAAAGCGCTTCATTCAAAGTACACTTTTTTATGGTTAATTCAGATGGTTCGCCTGGAAATGAATTGTTGAGCAAAGACTTTATAGTTTCTGTAAAAAAAGGGGTGAAGAAAACCTTTTTTAACGTAACTGATTTTGGTTTGAAAATACCAAAAACAGGAATCTTTGTAGGTTTTGAAAAGTTGATAATCGAAAAGAATAAACTAGAAAAAGAAGTTACCGATTCGAACACCAAAAAGACAGTTATTCAAAAAATGTATTTCCCTTATGTGCTTTATAATTATGTTGAAAGGGAATTTATTTACACGTATTCGGGCGGAAAATGGAACAAGCAAACCAAAGCAGATATTGCCAATCCATCCAATAAAATGTCGGCCTATGAACCAGCAATAAACCTAATTTTAACCAACTAAACGACAAAATGGCTATATTTGCGGGTTATAAAATAAAAAATGAAAGAAATTAAAAACATTTCGCGCTCAAGAGCGCAAGAATCGTCGGCAGCTATCGAACGATTGTACATTACTATGAGACATTTATTCAACAGAGGTTTCTACAAACCAATGGGTGTTTCAGGAGAAACTTTAAGAGAAGCCTTGCTTTCTCTTCGACCAGAAATTTACGGAAGTATTGCAGAAGAAAAAGTAGAACTAAGCGGTTTACTTTATGTAATAGAGAGACTTCCGGTAGGCATTGAAGAATGTCGTTTTATCAATTTAACTTCAGACGAAGGGTATTCAAAATCACATTTTCAGGCGATTGTTCCACCAAAACGTAGAAGAAATTGCTACCGAATAGATGACGAACAAATGAATGTGGAAATCACACGTGGACGTTCGGACATTTATGATATTTTGACGCATTTGACGTTTATTTTTATAGAATCGCATAAAATAAAAGATAGAGTTTTGCTTGACGAATTGGAACGGGAAGTTACTCGCGATTGGGAAAAACTTGAAGAAGCCGTTTCGCAGAATAAAAAAATGTCGCTTAAAGAAAAAGAAATTGCGATTTCGCATGCGGCAAATGTTTTGGGCAGAAGCTTTTCGGAAGTATTGGAAATTTATGACGATTTTGGAACCAAAGAAAAACCAGATCGCTTCTTACATGTCATCTACTGGTTAGGGAAACTAGCTATTGAAGAAATCCTCGATAATAATAAAAGAGTTATTACGTTTAGTCCAATTTTAAGAGAAAGATTAGGACATCATATACATGGCGAAATCTGGGCAAATAATATCAAAGAAGTTTTAAAAGCCAATAATCTTCTTGAAAGACCAATTCATGTGATTAGTGCCAATATGCACAGTGTGATGAATTCCATTTTTGCGACGAATGTTTTAAAAACCAAATTCAAGGACAAATCAGATTTCTTTATTTATGAAGAATTGAGTAAATCGGGAGCCAATGATGTTCGTAACAAAGTTGAAGATGTTGCGCTGAAACAAGGAATGATTTCACTTCCCGACGACGCATCAGGAACAAACATCGACGTTCAGATATTTGATACAGCTAAAATAGATTGGGCAAAAACCAGTTTTCCAAATGCGAAAGTGGGTAAAGAAAGTCCGGTGTTAATTGTAATGGATTATGCTTTTGGCGAACAGGCATTTGAAACTATCGACGAATTATTAAAACCATACAAAGAAGGCAAAAACAGAACGTTCATGAATGTTGAGTCTGTTTCGATAATGGGAAAAGCCGGAATTTTGGAAGGCGGAAAAGGCGATATTATGATTCCTTCGGCACACATCAATGAAGGAACAGCCGATAACTATCCTTTTGAAAATGAATTATCAGCTGAAATGTTTGAAGGAAACGGAATTCCAGTTTGTTCAGGACCAATGGTTACCGTTTTGGGAACATCGCTTCAGAATAAAGATTTATTGAAGTTTTTCCACGAATCAACTTGGGAAGTTATCGGACTAGAAATGGAAGGAGCTTATTATCAAAAAGCCATTCAATCAGCATCAAAAATCAGAAAAAGTATTCCACAAGATGTGAAAGTAAGATATGCTTATTATGCTTCTGATAATCCTTTGGAAACAGGAAGTACACTGGCTTCAGGAGGATTAGGGACAACAGGAGTAAAACCTACTTATTTAATTACTATTAAAATATTAGAACAAATTTTTAACGTAAAATAATTATTTTTTATGAGCGCAACATCTCAAAATAATGATAATCAAGAAATTGATTTGTCACAAATTTCAAAGAAGATTGGGACTTTTTTTGAAAATATTTCTACTGCAATTTTCAGAGGAATTTTATTCTTTAAAAGAAATATTATTTGGGTTGGAATATTATTTGGAATTGGAGTTGGAATTGGATTATATCTCGACAGAACAATAAAAGTTTATGATAATGAAATCATTGTAAGCCCAAACTTTGGTTCGGTAGATTATTTGTATGCCAAAATTGCTTTGATTAGTTCAAAAATTAATGATAATGACACTGTTTTTCTAAAAGAAGTTGTTGGGATAAAAGAACCAAGAAAACTTAAGAAAATAGCAATAATGCCAATTACTGACGTTTATAAATTCATTAACAACAGCGATAAAAATTTCGAATTTGTAAAATTATTGGCGGAAGATGGCGACATAAAAAAAATTGTTAACGAAAACTTGACTAGTAAAAACTATCCCTATCATTTAATTTCTTTTACAACTGATAATGAAACTGCAGAAGCAAAAACCGTAGAACCAATTTTAAACTTTCTTAATAATTCTGATTATTTCAAAATAATTCAGAAAGAATATTTAAACAATGTGAAAGTAAAAATGATTGAAAATGATTCGATTATTTCACAAATTAATGGGTTGCTAAATGCTTTTTCAACGACCGCAAATGGATCTCAAAAAAGCGATAAATTGGTTTATTATAATGAAAACTCGCAATTGGACGAAGTTATTAAAACCAAAGACGCATTAGTAACTGAACAAGGAAATCACAGAATTGAATTGGTTAATTATGATAAAATCGTAAAAGATAATAGCATAACATTAAATATTAAAAATACTCAAGCCGTTAACGGAAAAATGAAATTCATATTACCGTTATTGTTTATAGCGATATTTATTTTGGTTGGGTATCTTAAGTCCTACTATAAACATCAAATGGCAAAATTGAAAAGTTAATATATGAAAGGAATTATTTTAGCCGGTGGTTCAGGAACAAGATTACACCCATTGACTTTAGCGGTAAGCAAACAGTTGATGCCGATTTATGACAAACCCATGATTTATTATCCATTATCCACTTTGTTGTGGTCTGGAATTAATGAAATTTTAATTATATCAACACCTCACGATTTGCCATTATTTAGGCAATTATTAGGTGATGGGAAAAGTTTGGGTTGTCGATTTGAATATGCCGTTCAAGAAAACCCAAATGGTCTTGCGGAAGCTTTTATCATTGGTAAAGAATTCATTGGAAACGATAAAGTTGCCTTAGTTCTTGGAGATAATATTTTTTACGGAACCGGTCTTTCGGATATGTTGTTAGCCAATAATAATCCGGATGGTGGAATTATTTATGCATACCACGTACATGATCCCGAACGATATGGTGTAGTAGATTTTGATAAAGACGGGAAAGTGCTTTCTATTGAAGAAAAACCCGAACATCCTAAATCAAACTTTGCTGTACCGGGTATTTATTTTTATGACAATGATGTTGTAGAAATAGCGGCGAATATCAAACCAAGCCATAGAGGAGAACTGGAAATTACCGATGTTAATAAAGAATATTTAAAAAGAGGAAAACTCAAAGTAAGTATTCTCGACAGAGGAACAGCTTGGCTTGACACCGGAACATTTCAATCATTGATGCAGGCAGGACAGTTTGTTCAAGTAATCGAAGAACGTCAAGGATTAAAAATTGGTGCCATTGAAGAAGCTGCTTATAGAATGGGATTCATCGATGCAAAACAGTTAGAAAAATTAGCACAGCCACTTTTAAAGAGCGGCTATGGCACACACTTACTTAGTTTAATATAATAATTGTCACACTGAGCTTGTCGAAGTGTTTTTTACTATGAATTTTATTGCAACCAAATTGGAAGGCTGTTTTATTATTGAACCAAAAATAATACTCGATGAACGCGGTTATTTTATGGAAAGTTTCAACGAAAACAGTTTTCAAAAAGGCGTTAACCAGCAAGTTCATTTTGTTCAGGACAATCAATCCTTTTCTTCAAAAGGAGTTTTGCGCGGGTTACACTACCAAACCGGAGAACATGCTCAGGCCAAATTAGTGAGAGTTTTGCAAGGAGAAGTTTTAGACGTTGCCGTTGATATCAGACCAGTTTCTCCAACATTTGGACAATACGAAGCCGTAGTTTTATCGGGAGAAAATCAGCGACAATTTTTTGTTCCAAGAGGTTTCGCCCATGGTTTTTTAGTGTTGAGCGACACAGCCACTTTCTTCTACAAATGTGATAATTTTTATAATAAAGAATCAGAAGGCGGAATTAGCTATAATGATAAAACAATCAATATTGATTGGGATTTTCCAACAGAAAACTTGATAATTTCTGAAAAAGACAAAGTACAACCCAATATAGAAAACGCCAAAGCAGCATGGTAGTTTTAGTCACTGGAGCCAACGGACAATTAGGACAAGGTTTGCAATTTATTGCGCCAAATTATCCTGACCTTCATTTTGTTTTTTGTTCATCAGCGGATTTAGACATTTCGAATTTAGAGCATTGCCAAGCGGTTTTTTCTAAAATAAAACCCAATTATTGCATTAATGCTGCAGCATACACAGCCGTTGATAAAGCTGAAAGCGAGACAGAGAAAGCACATTTAGTTAATGTTACTGGCGCCCAAAATTTAGCTTCGGTTTGCAAACAATATTCAACAGTTCTACTTCATATTTCTACCGATTTTGTTTTTGATGGAGAGAAAAAAGTGCCTTATACCGAAAATGACATTCCAAACCCAACGGGTGTTTATGGTCAAACTAAATTAGATGGAGAAAAAGCGATTCAGGCAGTTTTTGAAAACTATTACATTATCAGAACTTCATGGGTTTACTCCCAATTTGGGAATAATTTTATGAAAACGATGTTGCGTTTGGCTTCCGAAAGAGATTCCATTTCTGTAGTGAATGACCAAATAGGAACACCAACAAATGCGGTAGATTTGGCGGATGCCTTAATTCAAATTATCAAATCCCAAATCCTAAATCCTAAATCCCAAATTAATTTTGGTATTTACAACTTCAGCAACGAAGGGCAATGTTCTTGGTATGATTTTGCTAAAGAGATTTTCAAAATCAATACTATCAAAATAGATTTAAAACCAATTCCAACATCAAGTTTTCCAACGCCAGCAAAAAGACCAAAATACAGTGTTTTGGATAAAACCAAAATCAAGAGTACTTTTGGGCTAGAAATTAAAAATTGGGAAGACAGTTTAAAAACAATTTCAATATGAAAATAGTAGTTACAGGTGGTGCAGGATTTGTTGGTTCAACACTTTGTTTGCAGTTAAAAGCAAAATATCCTTCATATGAAATTGTTGCTTTTGACAACTTAAAAAGAAGAGGTTCAGAGTTGAATTTGGCCGACTTTCAAAAGCAGGGAATTCCTTTTTTTCATGGCGATATCAGAAACAATGAAGATTTGCTAGCATTTGGAAACTTTGACGTTTTGGTAGAAGCTTCCGCAGAACCATCAGTTACTGCAGGATTGGATTCAGATCCGACCTATGTTATCAATAATAATCTATACGGCTCTATTAATTGTTTTAATGTCTGTTTAAAAAACAAAGCCAAACTTATATTTCTTTCAACGAGTAGAGTGTATCCGATTAATTGGATTGAAGAGGCCAATTTCTCTGAACACGAAACCCGTTTTTCTTTTGATGAAAATCAAAGCACCAAAGGAATTTCACCTAAGGGAATTTCAGAAGAATTATCGCTTGAAGGCGCACGTTCTTTTTATGGAACAACCAAATTAGCATCGGAACTTTTTATTCAGGAATACGCTGCGTTTTATGGCTTGAAAGCTGCGGTAACGCGATTTGGCGTAATTGCCGGACCAAGACAAATGGGAAAAACCGATCAAGGTGTTGTTACGCTTTGGATGGCAAAACATTTCTGGAACCAATCCTTAAAATACATTGGTTATGGTGGAACAGGAAAACAAGTTCGCGATATACTTCATGTAGATGATTTGGTTGAATTAATCGATTTGCAAATCCATCAAATTGAAAAATTCAATGGCAAAATTTACAATGTTGGTGGCGGTTTAGAAAACAGTGCTTCACTTTTGGAAATGACCAAAATTTGTGAAAAAATAACTGGAAACACAATTGCAATCGCATCGGAAAAAGAAACCAGAACAGCTGATTTACGAATTTTCATTACAGACAATTCCAGAATTGAAAAAGAAATTGGCTGGAAACCAAAAAAATCGGTGGAAACAGTTTTCCAGGATATTTATGATTGGATTAGAGACAATGAAAAACAATTAGAATCAATTTTGAAATAAGATGATAAAATCCCTAAACTCAAAGGCATTTTCAACCAGTAACATTTTTGGTTTTATAATTTGTGTTATAGCCGCTTATTTTTTATTTCCGTCTAATTTTGAAATGGCCATTTATCCAATTCAGTCATCAGAATATTTATGGGCATCACTAGATCCTTCTTGGGTTTCGGGTTTGAATTATATGAGCATTAAAAATTTAATCTGGGGAAAAGATGTTGTCTTTACTCTTGGGCCACTTTCCTATTTAACTACGAGAGTAGGCTGGGGACATGAGAAAATAGGCTTTGTTTTATTTGACTTATTTTGTTTTCTTAATTTCGTAATTGTCTTTTTTACCTCATATCTCAAAAGTAAAAACAAGTTAGTTACCAGTATTTTTATTTTTGCGACAGCAATAGTATTGCCGCCATATTTGGGTTCTTTATATGCATTTGTCCTTTTATCCTTTCTGTTATTTTGGATTAAGGAGAGTCTTGACAATAGAAATCATGTGGCATATCTTTTCCAAACCATCATTTTGGTTTTACTTTTTTATGTTAAGTTCAACACCGGATTAATCTCTTTTGTATTATTCTTTTCGGCAATAATCTACAAACTGATTTTCAAAAAAGAAAAGCCCCTTTTTTTAATTTTATATTGTCTGCTACCTTTAATTGTAATTTATTTTACGGCTATTCCGTTACACGTTGACATTCCAAATTATATAAAATACGCCACCTATATTGTTAGCGGTTATAACGATATAATGTATTTAGAACGCTCTGTTAGCGATAGACATTTGTTTGCTTTGATAGGATTGTTAATTCCAACGGGAATCCTTTTTTATAAAATAATTAAAGACGGAAAAACAGCATGGGCTCGAAATATTTTTATTTTATTTTTATTTTCAGTTTCGGGTTATGTTCTTTTTAAACAATCTTTTGTTAGAGCTGACGAAGGCCACATGAGAGAGTTTTATTATTGTATTTTGTTGATGGTCTTTTGTATTACAGATTTTCATCTTAAATTAGAGAATAAGTATAAATATGGTATGTTAATCACTTTGATTGTAATTCCGTTTTACTTTGTTAATAAGATGGATCCAAATGCTTTTGCCTTTAAAGAAAAAATGGCTAAAACAGGTTATGCAGACGGACTTAAAAATTTTACATCTACTTCAGGATTTAAATTGTTTCCTAATAACAATCAATTGCCGGACAACATTAAAAATGCTATTGGTAATAGTACAATTGACACCTATCCATGGAATACGCAATTGCTTTTAGAAAACAAATTAAACTTTGCACCAAGACCGGTTTTCCAGTCCTATACAGTTTACACACCGGAACTAGAAGAAAAGAATTTTGAACTCTATAGTTCTGATAAGGCTCCAAAATTTGTCTTATATGATTTTGGTTCTATAGATGACAGATATCCGTTATTTGACGAACCAAAATTAAATCTGTTTTTGGCTACAAACTATACTTGCAAGGATACCTTGGTTCTGAACAATAGATTAAATTTACTACTTGAAAAAACCAATGACAAAAAAATCAAGTTAGTTCAAACAAAAGAATATGCGATGTATATGGATTCTCCTTTAATTCCTAAAGAAGGAGTATATTACAAAGTGTTTTTATATCGAAATTTATTGGGAGATTTTGTTTCACTTATCAATCATGCTCCGGAAATTTCGCTGGCTGTTGCAACTAAAGATGGAAACGCAAGACATTATAAAACGTCAAAAGGATTATTAGAATCAGGACTTTTCGGCACACAACACATTACAACAACAAATGATTTCAAGGATTTTATGGCAAAAAACAATAATGAACAAAGAACTATTTTGGCTTATTATTTTAAACCAAAAACCGCATCTTTGTTTAAGGACAAAATAAGGGTCATAGAGTATAAAATAACACAATAATGAATATATGCATCATTACCGGTTCATCCGGATTAATTGGAAGTGAATCGGTGGCATTCTTTGCTGATAAATTTGATAAAATCATTGGGATTGATAACAATATGCGTCAGGTGTTTTTTGGTGCTAATGCCTCGACCGAATGGAATACGCAAAAGCTGGTTAAAGAAGTTTCCAATTTTGAACACCACGCTATCGATATTCGAAATGTGGAAGAACTCGAAAAACTCTTTTCAAAATACAATACAGATATTAAATTAATCGTTCACACAGCCGCACAACCAAGTCACGATTGGGCAGCACGTGAGCCTTTAACCGATTTCACCGTTAACGCCAACGGAACGTTGAATATGCTTGAAATGACAAGACTGCATGCGCCTGCAGCCACTTTCATTTTCACTTCTACTAATAAAGTTTACGGTGATACGCCAAATTATTTACCGTTAGTAGAGTTAGACAAACGTTGGGAAATAGACGAATCGCATCCGTATTTCAAAGAAGGAATAGACGAGTTAATGAGCATTGATCAAACCAAACATTCCCTTTTCGGAGCTTCAAAAGTAGCTGCCGATGTTTTGGTTCAGGAATATGGAAAGTATTTTGGAATGAACGCCGGAGTTTTTCGCGGCGGTTGTTTAACCGGACCAAATCATTCGGGAACGCAATTGCACGGGTTTCTTTCCTATTTAATGAAATGTGCCATTACTGGAGATAAATATACCGTTTTTGGTTACCAAGGGAAACAAGTTCGCGACAATATTCACAGTTGGGATTTGGTGAATATGTTTTGGCATTTTTATCAAAATCCGAGACAAGGTGAAGTGTATAATGCTGGTGGCGGAAGACACTCGAACTGTTCGATGGCTGAAGCGATTGAAATGTGTGAAGCCATCACAGGAAAACCTATGAATTATGAATATTCCGAAACCAACAGAGTTGGCGACCACATTTGGTGGGTTAGCGATGTGTCTAAATTCAAAGAGCATTATCCGGCTTGGACATGGAAATACGATATCAATGATATTTTGACGCAGATTTACGCTGCAACAATTAAGAAACAATAATTTCCATGAACCTTAGAACCCAAATAATTCAAAAGCTAGTTCACATCAATGAAGCTATTTTCTTTTATCCTAAACTCAAAAAGTTTTACAAAGAGAATTTGAAGAATGATAAAGTCAGTATTCTTGATGTTGGAGCCAACAAAGGTCAGTCAATTGATTTTTTCTTAAAGGTCAACCCAAATGCTGAATTTGATGCATTTGAACCCAACAAAAAATTATTTGTTTATTTACAAAACAAATACAAAACAAATACAAAATATTAGATTACATAATTTTGGCGTCAGCAATATAAAAGGCGAATTGGTTTTTCACGAGAATATTTTAGACGAAACGTCTACTTTTGAAGAATTGAATTTGGATTCCAAATATTTAGAAAAGAAAGCCAAAGTTTTGGGTGTAACTAAAGAAAATATAATAGTAGATAATTATAAAGTCAACGTAATCAGATTGGCGGATTTTTTAAAAGAGAATCCAGAGAAAGAATATGATGTTTTAAAAATAGATGTTGAAGGTCACGAATTACAATGTTTACAAGGATTGTTTGCAGATGAAACGTCAATTTTGCCAATACGATTTGTTCAATTGGAAAGTCACAATGATGATATGTATTTGAGCAATAATCAGCATCAGGACATAGAAACTATTTTAAATAAAAACGGTTTCGAAAAGATTGCCGAAATCAAGCATGGATTTGGAGATTTCGCAGAAATAATATTCGAGAATAAGAGAAAATAAATGAAATTAAGCATTGTAATTCCTGCCTATAACGAAGAAGAATCAATCACCGAAACGATTGACCAAATTGAACAAGCGTTTGCTAAAGTCAATATAGACCATGAAATTTATGTGGTCAATGATAATTCTAAAGACGGAACACTTCAGGTTTTAGAGCAATTATCTCAAAAATATCCGGCATTAACTTATGGAACAAATCTTGGTCCGAATGGTTTTGGTTATGCGGTTCGTTATGGTTTGGAAAGATATTCCGGTGATTGTGTAGCCGTAATGATGGCGGATTTATCGGACTCGCCGTATGATTTGATTCGGTATTACACCACAATGATTGAAGGAAATTATGATTGCGTTTTTGGAAGCCGTTTTATCAAAGGCGGAAAAGTAATCGATTATCCTTGGGTAAAAAAAATTATTAATCGTATTGCAAATATGATTATCAGAATGGTGATGCGCATCAAATACAACGATACGACAAACGCGTTTAAATTATACAAACGAGAAGTTATAAACGGTGTAAAACCTATTTTGTCACCACACTTTAATCTCACGATAGAACTGCCTTTAAAAGCTATTATTCGAGGTTACTCATATACGGTCGTTCCAAACTCTTGGACGAATCGAAAATATGGCGAATCAAAACTAAAAATTAAAGAAATGGGAAGTCGTTATTTCTTTATCCTAGTGTATTGTTTTGTAGAAAAATACTTTTCGAGAGGCGATTATAAAAAAAATTAAGTTTAATAAATATATTTGCAAAAAAATAAGTTCAAAAAAATAAGTTCAAAAAATGAAAAAATCAGTTTTATTATTAGTTTTCGCAATTTCGATGACTGTTGGAAGTTGTAAAAAAGAGCAATCAGTAGATAATGCCGATGCTGTTACAGAAGAAGTTGTTGTAGATAAGGTATTTTCAGTTGTTTTAGATGCTGTTATCAAGCAAGACGACGATATTGCATTATATTACACTACCGATGGGAGTACCGATTTTTCAAAAGTGGTGCCTATTTGGCAAGCTGTTAAAGGGAACCCTTCGGCTCAACAAATCACATTCAAATTACCTGAAGGAACTAAACCAACTGAGTTTAGAATTGACTTTGGATTGAAAGAGAATCAGGAAGACATTTACTTTAATAAAATCACATTTAGTCATTTAGGTGCTGAACGTACCATTGCCTGTCCTGAAATGGTCGATTTCTTTAGAGCTGATGACAACAATTGTAGCTTTGATCCGGCTACAGGATTGATTAAGGCTAAAATAGTTGCCGGTAAAAGAGCAGTTCCTTCAATTTACCCACAAGAGAAAAATTTAATGCCTGAGTTGGAAAAACTTCATTAAAAAATGAAAAGCAAATTTTCACTACTACTAATCTGCGGCTTTTTTACAATTTTATTTAGTTGTAAAAATGAGACACCTATTGATGACCTTGAAGTCGTTTCACCAAAAGTAGCAACAGTGAATCTTAGCAATTTTAAGGTAACACTGAATGTAGTAGTAAAAAAGGATGATGATTTTGCACTATTTTATACCATAGATGGTTCCACCGATTTCAAAATTGCCCCAATATGGCATGCAGTAAAAGGTAGTTCAGATGCTCAGGAAATAAAATATGAATTGCCACAGACTGTTTTACCAACAGAATTAAGACTGGATTTTGGTCTTAAACAAGAGCAGGAAGATATTGTACTTAAAAGTGTAGTTTTAGAATATAAGGACAAAAAAAGGGAAATATCTGGAGCAGAATTAGCTAATTTTTTCAGAGCTGATGAAAATAAGTGTAGTTTTGATGGAACTACAATAAAAGCAGTTGTTAAAGGCGGAGTGAAAGAAAGCCCATCTTTATACCCTCAGGAATCTAATTTGGGACCTGAACTAAAAAAATTAGTTAACTAAAAAATATAAAAAAAAGTAAAAAGCTTGAGGAGAATTAGTTGTTCTTTTTAAGCTTTTTGTTTTTTGAATAAAATAAGATTCAAGTAAAAAATGGAGTGCAAAATTTGTCAAAACCAAACCAAAAAACTTTTCAACGCAAAAGTTTTATACAAATACGATGTTGATTATTTTCAATGTCAAGTCTGTGGTTTTGGCCAGACTGAAAAGCCTTATTGGTTAGAAGAAGCTTACATTAGTTCGATGAATCTGTCCGATACAGGCGTGATGTATCGCTGTGAACGAATGTCGAAAATTACAACATCATTAGTGTTCCTGTTTTTTAAAACTAAAGGAAAATTTTTAGACTACGCCGGTGGATTTGGTGTTTTCGCCCGTCAAATGCGCGACATTGGTTTTGATTTTTACTGGCATGATCCCTATACTAAAAATGAAATCGCCCGTGGTTTTGACGGAAGCTTAGAAGACAGATATGATGTGGTAACTACATTCGAAAGCTTTGAACACTTTGAAAACCCATTAGAAGAGATTGATAAAATAGTGAAGCTTACAGACACTATAATCTGCACTACAGATGTGATGTCAAAACCAGCACCAGCACATGCCGAATGGTGGTATTATGCTTCTGAACATGGGCAACATGTTTCTTTTTATTCTAAAGATTCCTTTACTGAAATTGCCAATAAGTTTGGAATGAATTATTACAATGCAATGAATGTTCATATTCTGACAAAGAAAAAACTTGGAATATTCGGAAGCCTTTTCTTCAAATTTGGTTTTGCCAAACACTTACTTTATTTAGGCTATTTTGTTTTTAATCCGTTTTTAAAATCCAAATCGCTTGATGATATGAACAGCTTTTATATCAAAAAGTAATACCTTGCATCCTTTATTTGATAGAATGCAATGAGTATTTTTAACAGAAAAAAAATAACAGACTTTTTTATTTATGGTTTCGGACAAGTTATAAACTTGGTTAGTCCATTATTTGTAATGCCTTTTATCATATACAAATGTGGCGAAGATGGATTAGGAAGAGTTGGTGTTGGATTTTCATTTGCCTTAATATTGAATGGCATAATTGATTACGGCTCGTATATCAATGGCGTTAAAGAAATCTCTATCAACAGAGACAATTCTGCCATTTTAGAAAATAGATTAAAGGCAATCTATCTTTCAAAACTACTATTGCTTTTAATGGTCTTTGTGTTTATTTCCATACTTATTTTTACGGTTCCGTTTTTATCAAGAGACAAAACTTTATTCTTTCTTAGTTTAACCATTGTTGTGGGTCAATTCATAAATCCGCAATGGTTTTTTCAGGGCGTTGAAAATTTCAAATGGATTTCAGTGGTTAACGTTATGTCTAAAGTTATCTATATTTTATTGGTAATCTTGTTTATAAATGAAAAAGCAGATTATGTTTTTGCTAATTTATTTTTTGGAGTCGGAGCCATAATTGGCAACGGAATTGGACTGATATGGCTACTAAATAAATACTCCTTTTCGTTAAACGGATTTTCATTAAAAGACGCAACAAGCATCATAAAAAACGAATTTAGTTTTAGTGTATCACAGTTTTTCTTATCGATGTATCAATTTTTCCCAATCATCATGATAAGTTATATTGGAGGCGATTTTATGGCAGGACAGTTCAGAGTAATTGATCAGATTGTGACCATTTTCAAGACATATTTAAATATGTTTTTCTACTTCGTTTATTCTAATGTTTGTTATGAATTAAATTTAAGTTTTAATAAAGGAATAAAAGTCTGGAAGCAATATAACGGGCTTAATTTTTTTCTTTTATTTTCAGTAATGGCTGTGTTTTTTGTTTTTTCAGAATTAATCTTTACTTATTTTAAAATAGACAGCGAAAGAATACCACTCATGTCAACCTATTTCAGAATTGGATTATTTGTGCCTTTGTTAGTTTCGATATCACAACCGCTACGCCAATTGATATTTGCCTTTAATGAGAATAAAATTTATATTAGAATCACGATTATTGCTACGCTTTTAAATTTTGTTTTGCTTTTTATTTTAACCAAAAATATGGGTTTAAAAGGAGCCTTCCTTTCTATAATTGTTATCGAGTTTTTTATCATAGTTTTGTATACTAAAATAATAATGAAGCATCTTCGAGGAAAAACGGTTTAAAGTAATGAGTAGTACCAAAATATCAAAAGACTTTCTATATCAAATACTTTTTGCGATATGTATACTCGTGACGTATTTGAATAATTATGAGTTGACTTTTTTGGTTTGGATTGCTACAATTCTAATTACAATAAAAAAAAAACACTCATTAACTATTCTTCAATACATTGTTCCATACATAGCCATTTTGATTGTTTCGTTCATCGCTTGGTTTTTTTATGATAACACCATTTATGAAGTTATTCGGGATATTACTTATTTACTCAAACCCATTCTTGGGTTAGTTCTTGGTTATCAACTCTGCAGAAGTGCCAACATGAAGGTCATTAAAACCATCATATATGTTGGATTTATTATAGCTGTCATACATTTAGGAATCATATTTTTTACTGCGGTTGTTCACAAAGTGCTAAATATCCACGAGTTGAGAAAGTACGCCGGTTATTTCAGTGACTTTGAGGTGTATTCGTTGATATTAGTAATCTTCCACAAAAAATTTGATGTAGTTCTTTCCAAACAAAGATTCTACTTATTGCTTATTACCATTGCTTTCTCCAGTTTTCTGTATTTATCAAGAGCAAACTTCATTCAAGCCGTTGTTTTTTATATGGGTTTAAAAGGATATTTCACTTTAAACAAACGAGCAATAATAATTCTAATTTCATTTTTCTCCTTTGTAATTATAGGCTATACCGCGATTTACAATATGAATCTATCCAGAAATGGCAAAGGATTGGAAGCGTTATTGTATAAAATTAAAAACGCCCCAACCGAAGCATTCAAAGCCAAAGTCGATAAAGATGACTGGAAAGATTTTAATGATAATTATCGTGCCTATGAAAACATGCTTACCATCAGAGTAATGAAAAACGAAGGGTTTTGGGGCATGTTAAGAGGAAAAGGTTTGGGTTCGGATATTCCGTTGGGTCAAAAACTCTACACTAACGACGGCACGGTTTTAACAAAAGTGTCAATACTTCACAATGCTTTTATGACTGCATTTTTAAAATCGGGTCTTATAGGTGTGTTTTTTATGCTCTGTTTTTTGATTATACTTTTAAAGCAAGGCAAAACAGATAATGATCATATCAAACAAGTGAATCTTCTTTTAATTGCAACAGCAATTTATTTGTTTTTTGATAATTGGGTTTTGCTTGGGTTGTATTTAAAAACGGAAAGCAAGTCAGTAATTATTGGATTTTTACTTTGTTACAAACAAATACTGCTAAAGAAGGATAATCAAACAAGGGTAATTGAGTAACAAATGAAAACCACAAAAATATTTGTTGACTGTCATGTTTTTGATGGAAATTTTCAAGGAACCACGACGTATCTCAAAGGGCTTTATTCAGAGCTTTTAAAGGATAAAACAAAGCAGTTCTATTTTGGCGCATCCAACACAACGTTTCTCGAAACTATATTTGGAACCCATGAAAATCTTACTTACGTGAGTTACAAAGCAAAAAGCAAATTCTATAGATTATTGTTTGACATTCCCAGAATTATTAAGGAAAATAAAATAGATTTTGCTCATTTTCAATATGTAGTTCCGCCAATAAAAGCCTGCAAATATATTGTCACCATTCACGATGTATTGTTTTTAGATTTCCCGGAATACTTTCCTTTAGCTTATAGAAAAAAGAATAAGCTTCTTTTTAAGACCAGTGCAGAACGTTCGGATGTTGTATTGTCGGTTTCCGAATATTCAAAACAACAAATACAAAAGCATTTTGGAATAGAAACCGTAACGCTTACACCCAATTCAATAGATTCGATTTACTTTGAAGAGTATGATAAAGAGGCTGTCAAAAAACAAGTAAGCGAAAAGTTTAAAGCAACAAATTACTTTGTGTATGTTAGCCGTTGGGAGCCAAGAAAAAATCATGACAGACTCTTAAAAGCATTTGTTGAAAACGAATATTATAAAACACGGTCATTAGTTTTTGTAGGCGGTAAAGCCATCGGAAATAAAGCCTATGACAACTATTATGCTTCGTTACCACAAGAAATAAAAGCTGCCGTTTTCTCATTTAACAAAGTAAATTATCAAGATTTGTTATTGCTGGTTCGTGGTGCCGATTTATCCATTTATCCATCAATCGCAGAAGGTTTTGGGATTCCACCTTTAGAGTCTTTGGCTGCAAAAGTTCCAACAATTTGTTCGAATACAACGGCTATGGCTGATTTCCAATTTTTTGGAAACTGTCTTTTTAATCCGCTTGATTTAGAAGATTTAAAAAACAAAATAGAAATTGGTTTGAAAGACACTCAAATTGAACAAAAACGAAATCAAATGAAAGCCAAATTCACTTGGCAATTCGCAGCAGAACAATTCAAAAAAGCGATTTCGTAAACTTATAAAAATTCAAATCTATTTGTTATGTTTGCAACTATACAAAACAGTAGCAAACAGTAATATAACTTTAATGAAAATTGCCATATTAGGAACTCGTGGTGTACCGAATTATTACGGAGGATTTGAGCAGTTTGCTGAATTTTTTTCGGTATATCTTGCCGACAAAGGACATCAGGTATATTGCTATAACTCACACGATCATCCTTTTCAGGAAAAAAACTTTAACGGTGTAAACATTATTCATCAATACGACCCTGAATATAAGTATGGAACCTTTGGGCAATTCATTTATGATTTTAATTGCATAATGGATTCTCGCAAAAGAGATTTTGATATTATTTTGCAATTAGGATATACGAGCAATTCGGTTTGGCATTTTTTGTTACCTAAAAAATCAATCATCATTACCAACATGGACGGATTAGAGTGGAAGCGAACAAAATACTCTAAACCGGTACAACAATTTCTAAAGTTTGCTGAGAGATTGGCAGCAAATAATAGTGACTTTTTGGTTTCGGACTCATTAGGGATTCAAAAATTTCTTAAAGAAAAATACAAAAAAGAGTCAACCTATATCGCTTATGGCGCCTATCCTTTTTCTACTCCAAACGAAGACATTTTAGAGCAATACAACGTAGAAAAAGAAAACTATAATATGATAATGGCTCGCTTTGAACCAGAAAATAATCTGGATATGGTTCTGGAAGGTGTTACAATGAATGAAGATAAAATGCCAATATTAGTCGTTGGAAAACACATGACTAAATATGGAGCATATCTAAAAAACAAATTCAAAGACCATACGAATATTCGATTCGTAGGCGGAATTTACAATCTGGAAAACTTGAATAATCTTCGGTTTTTTTCTAACATCTATTTTCATGGACATTCTGTTGGCGGAACAAACCCATCGTTGTTAGAAGCAATGGCGTCTAAAGCATTAGTAATTGCGCATAACAATGATTTCAACAAAGGCATTTTAAAGGAGAACAGCTATTATTTCTCCAATCCGTTAGAAGTAAAAAATATTCTGAATACAATCAAAAAAAATGATAACTTGCGATTGGTTCAAAACAATTTTGATTCGATTGTGAACGAATTTAATTGGGAAAAAATAAATGGTGAATATTTACAACTTTTCGAAGAATGTTATTCAAAATCTGATAAAAGAAAATAAAAGTAACAACTCTTTTATTCCAATACTTTTAGTCCTTTCTACCATTCCTTTAACTTTTGCGATAAACAATATTTCTATGGGAATATTTTTGTTAGTCGCTTTTATTACTTTTAAAAAGGAAGACTTTAAATTTCAAAAAGAGTTGCTTTTTCCAATCCTGCTCTACGTTTTAATGGTAATTTCCTATTTCTGGTCTGTGGAGCCTAAAGAAACACTTTCTGCATTATCAAAGGAAGTTCCATTGCTCATAATTCCGCTAGGTTTTCTGATTTTTAAAACAAATACATCAGAACAGAAAAGAAAAATCATAGAATATTATAGTTACACCATTGTTGCGTTTGTTTTATATTATTTAGTCAGAGCTATAATTCGCTATTTTATATTTGGAGACGCACGAATGTTCTTTTATCATGGCGAAAACGACAAAGATTATGGACTTGTTCCAAAGTTGCTGAATGCCATACACATGTCGGTTTTTGTTGCGGTTGCGTTCTTTTATTTTTTCACAAAGGAAATAAAATCTAAAGTGGACAACTTGTTTTCTGTTGTGCTTTTTGGATTTATATTATTGTTATCTTCCAAAAACATCATACTCGTTGTTTTATTCCTTTCGCTGATAAACATTTTCTTTTTTTCAAAAGCAGCCCATAAATTAAGATTAAGAAACCTAATTATTTTTGGATTGTTAGTAGTGATAATTTTCTCATTAGGAAGGATAAAAGACAGGTTTAAAGTTGAATTCCAAACCAATACAGATAAAAGTCTAAGTGCTGATGTCATTGAAGGAATTCCGCCAAGTGTTCATTATGTGAGTATAAAAGAAGCATGGTCTAACCCAACGTTTACAACTAATGATTACTTTAACGGAACAGCATTTCGGGTTTATCAATTTAGAATTTTCACAGAGTTAATCAATGAAAACAATGCTTTCTTAACAGGTTTTGGATTGAACGCATCCTACCCAAAAATTAATGAAAAAGCCATTCATTATAATCTTTATATGGGAAAGAAAAATGATTCAGAAGGAGGTTATCAATCAAAGAATTTCCACAATCAATATGTTCAAAATTTTGCCGAATTAGGTATTTTTGGTTTTATACTATTGTTATTTTTGTTGATTATTAACGTTAAAAATGCAATTAAATCAAAAGATTTTGTGCATTTTGCTTTCGCATTTCTAATGATAAGTTTATTTTTGACCGAATCATTTTTATGGAGACAAAGAGGAGTAGTGTTTTTTACGATGATGTATTGTCTTTTTAATTCAGTCCCGAAGGTTCGGGATGTTCAAAATAGCTCCAAAGCAGAATAAGAAAATATGAAAAGAATATTAATAACAGGTGCGGCGGGTTTTTTGGGCTCACATCTTTGTGATCGTTTTATAGCCGAAGGTTATTTTGTTATCGGAATGGATAACTTGATTACGGGAGATTTAAAGAATATTGAACATTTATTCAAACTTAAAAATTTTGAATTTTATCATCACGATGTAACCAAGTTTGTACATGTGCCGGGAAATCTAGATTATATTCTTCATTTTGCATCACCCGCAAGTCCAATTGATTATTTAAAAATTCCCATTCAAACCTTAAAGGTTGGTTCACTTGGAACCCACAATCTTTTGGGTTTAGCCCGAGTAAAAAAAGCTAGAATTCTTATTGCTTCAACTTCTGAAATTTATGGTGATCCATTAGTGCATCCACAAACAGAAGACTATTATGGAAATGTAAATACCATTGGACCAAGAGGCGTTTATGATGAAGCTAAACGTTTTCAGGAATCAATTACAATGGCATACCATACTTTTCATGGTGTGGAAACCAGAATCGTCAGAATATTTAACACCTATGGACCAAGAATGCGACTGAATGATGGGCGTGTTATACCAGCATTCATTGGACAAGCATTGCGCGGCGAAGATCTAACCATTTTTGGAGACGGAAGTCAAACACGTTCGTTTTGTTATGTAACAGATCAAGTAGAAGGAATTTTTAGGTTGCTACATTCCGATTATGAACAACCGGTAAACATTGGTAATCCAAACGAAATTACTATTAAAGATTTTGCCGATGAAATCATAAAATTGACAGGTACAAATCAAAAGGTTGTTTATCATCCACTACCTATCAATGATCCAATGCAAAGGCAACCGGACACTACTCGAGCTAAAAACATTTTAGGTTGGGAAGCCAAAGTTTCAAGAGAAGAAGGAATGAAATTGACGTATGATTATTTCAAATCCCTTTCATCTGAAGAACTTTTAAAAGAAGAGCACAAAGACTTTAAAGGATATATCCACTAGTAGTATATGGTTGCACAACAAACAGGTAGATACTCAAAATATATTAGACCGATAAACGTGCTTTTCGATCTAACTATTATAACAGGATTAAGTTTATTTTTCTTTAGAGAATTGAATCTTAATCCGTTTTACTATTTGTTGTACCAAACATTTACATGGATTATCGTTGCGATACTTGTGAAATATTATGAAGTATATCGATTTACAACACCTGTAGAAATCGTTACCAAATTAATTAAACAGTTTAGTGTTTTTCTATTAGTTGTTATCGCTTTTTTCCCATTTGCAAAAACGGCAATATTTAGCGGAAAAGCCATCGCAATTTTTATGATTACTAGCTTCTGCATTATTGTAACCTTTAAATATTTTTGGTTTTTTTACTTAAAAAAATATAGAATTGTAACGGGTAGCAATTTTAGAAATGCTGTTATCATTGGTTTTACACCAGAAGCTATACGATTAAAGGAAGTATTTGAAACGAGAAAAGATTATGGTTATAGATTCCTAGGTTACTTTTCGGATAAAAAGCAAAATCCAGAAATCAAAGGAAAAATTGAGGATTTAAATCAGTTTGTTATTGATAACATGGTGGATGAAATCTACTGTTCTTTAAATGAAATTTCCAACGAAAAACTGAAAGAGTTAGTTGAGTTTGCCGATGATAATAAAAAGGCAATTAAATTTATCCCTGATACCAAAGAAATTTTTTCGAAAAACTTAAAAGTTGATTATTACGAATTATTTCCAGTACTCTCACTACAAAAAACACAATTACACAATCCAATAATAAAAGGTGTTAAGCGCGGTTTTGATGTCCTTTTCTCATTATTTGTTATCGTTTTTTTACTGTCGTGGTTAATTCCTGTTTTGGCCATTTTAATAAAATTGGAATCAAAAGGACCGGTATTTTTCAAGCAAGGAAGACCGGGAATGGATGAAGAAGAATTTTTCTGTTATAAATTTCGTTCTATGCAAGTAAATGGATTTACCGAAAAAGAAGCTTCCAAAAATGACCCTAGAGTTACCAAGATGGGAAAACTTATGCGAAAAACCAGTATGGATGAGTTGCCTCAGTTTTTTAATGTTTTGTTCGGAGAAATGTCGGTTGTTGGACCAAGACCACACTTATGGTCACAAAACAAAGCATACGCCAGTAAAATAAAGAAATATATGATTCGTCATTATGTAAAACCAGGCATTACAGGTTTAGCTCAAGTGAAAGGATTTAGAGGAGAAATTGAAACCGAAGAAGACATGGTAAATCGTATAAAACTCGATGTCTTTTATATCGAAAACTGGTCGCTGATTATGGACATCAAAATCATTTTCCAAACGGTATTTAATATATTCAAAGGGGAAGACAAAGCGTATTAGAAAACCTCCTTTTGAATTAGGATTTTCATTTGATTATCTAAATCAAATACTTTTTGAGATTCCTTAAAAATCTGTTTTTTCATTACATCCAATTCCGATTTTTTTACTGTCGAAATAACCTTAAGTTTTTCGTTCAAATCGTCATAGTTTCCAACTAAAGCAACCCAACCCAGATTGTTATCATTAACAATAGTTTCACCTTCACCTCCACCAAAATACAGTATCGGAAATCCAAGTGAACCATATTCAAAAATCTTAGAAGGAACTGAACCATAAATTCTGGTTTTTAATGGAACAATGGCAATATCAAACGATTTTAATTGTTGATGCAATTCCGTTCTCTCTAACATTCCGTGGAAGAATATACGTTGTTCTTTTTCAGATGAAATCAACCCTTCTATTTGCGTTTTTTCGGCGCCATCACCAAATATATGAAATTCAACATTCAAGTCTTTTAAATCGATTTTTTGACATAATTCAAATACGCCTTGTGCAATTCCGAGAAGTCCTGCATAGAAAATTTTTATGGGTTGATTTTCTTCTGTCCCGAGCCTGCGGGATAATTCCATTTCAGAAATGCTATGATCGGGAAAATTGCGATATAAAAAGCATTTTTTATCTGGAAAAAAAGTATGAACATGAGTGATAATTTCGTTGGATTGTCCTAAAATTAAAGTCGCTTTTTTATAAATGTAACGTTCAAAAAACAACGAGAATTTATGCGATAAGGAACCTTTTTTCAAGGCATTCAATTCAATGGCTGCTAATGGCCATAAATCGGAAATATTCAAAATTATTTTTTTCCTTTTTAGCGAAAGCACAAAAACGGAAATAAATGACAATAATAAAGGCGGCGATTGAACCACGACTTTCTTTGGTGATTTTATGAATAACAAATAGAAAAATAAGGTCACTGAAAATGACAAAACAGAAATAATACGAACCAGTAAATTTTTGCTGACACTCGGATAAATCCATAGACGTTTAACTGTTATATCATCACGGTTTTCGGTTACCGAAAACTTACCTTTATATTCCGGAAATAATTCTCCTTTTGGGTAATTTCCCAGCGGACAAATGACCGAAACGGTATAATTATTTTGATTTAATTTCAAAGCCAACTGCTCAATTCTATTGGCAGCCGCACCTTTTTCAGGCGGATAATAATTGGATATGATAAGTATTTCTTCCATTTTTTTACCACTAAGACACTAAGTCAGCACTAAGCTCACAAAGCAATCAATTTTTATAAAAACTAAATAGTGTTCTTTGTGCATTCTTTGTGCGCTTTGTGGTTAAACCTTTAGTAGAATATCGATTATTCTTTCAGAGGCTTTGCCGTCCCATAGCTCAGGAATTTTCGCTTTTCTCGGGCCATTTATCAAAAATTCTCTAAAGATATTTTCTAAATTTTCAATCGAAGTGCCAACTAAAGTATTCGTACCGATGGTTTGTGTTTCAGGTCGTTCGGTATTGTTTCGCATCGTGAAACATGGAATTCCCAAAACGGTAGTTTCTTCCGAAATCCCACCTGAATCTGTAATGACAGCAAAACTGTTTTTGATTAAATACATGAAATTCAAATAGCCTTGTGGTTCAACAAAAAGGATATTTTTTAAATTTAGATTTTGTTCGCCTAATATCGCTTTAGTTCTCGGATGAATAGGGAAAATAATTTTTTTATTACCAACCATTTTGTCAATGCCGCTCAATAGTTTTACCAACGATTGTTCTTCATCAACATTTGCAGGGCGATGCAAGGTTAGGATTATATAATTTCCAGCTTCTAAATTAAATTCTTTCCAAAAATGTGGTGCTGAAATTCTATCTAAATTTTGGTATAAAGTATCAATCATCACGTTACCCACAAAATGAATTGCTGATGGTTCGGCACCATATTTTAAGAGATTTTCTCCAGCCCATGTTGAGGTAGTAAAGAAATAATCGGTAATGCTATCCGTTACAATTCTGTTGATTTCTTCAGGCATTGTCATATCTCCGGAACGGATACCGGCTTCAACGTGAGTGACTTTTATGTTTAATTTTTTGGCAACAATAGCACACGCCATAGTCGAATTGACATCACCAACAACCAAAACCAAATCACATGGATTTTGCAACAACTCTTCTTCAAAGGCAATCATAATGGCAGCTGTTTGTACCGATTGCGAACCGCTTTTGACTTCTAGATTTGCATTTGGATGTGGAATATTCAATTCTTCAAAAAAGGTATCACTAAGGTTTTTATCGTAGTGTTGGCCTGTGTGAACTAGGCGATAGGAAAGTTTTACGCCTTCGTTTTGCTTTTTTTCTATCGCTTTAATAATGGGTGCGATTTTTATAAAGTTTGGTCTTGCTCCTGCGACTATAGTGATTTTCATTCTTCTATTTTTTGTAACCAATTTTAGTTCTTGGTATTTCACTTTCTTTTTTGTCTGTCAGTTCATCTAGATAGCTAAAAACCAATTCAATATTCTTGTCATGGTTTTTTAGTTTCTTTTGAATTTGCAGAATATCTATTTTCAAATCGGTTGTGTCTAGAAGCATCTGACGAACCTTGGAAAATATTCGCATAATCTGAATATTGGTTTGAATAGCTTTATCACTATTCAAAACACTTGACAACATAAGCACTCCATGTTCGGTAAAAACCATTGGTAAATAACGTAAACTCATTTTTTCAGAATTGGAGGTCGCAATTTGCGACCTCCAATTTGCAAACTCTTCTTTTGTGAGTTCAAACATAAAATCTTTAGGGAATCTAGAAATATTACGTTTAACTTGTTCTTTTAATCTTTTAGTTTCAATACCATAAAGTGCTGCTAAATCTCGATCAAGCATGACCTTTTGGTTTCTAATAAAGTATATTTTATTAGAAATTAATTCTTCAGAAAGTTGAATTTCATTACTCATGATTTACTTTACTAACGAAACAAACTGTTTTAATTTTCCACTTTTGCTGCGTTCTAGTTTTTCTTTACGGGTAAATGAAAAAGTCAGATCACTTTCTAAATACATTGAAATGGCTTTTTCAATTTGTTGAATTTGAACTTCGGTTAATTCCAATTCGCTCACATATTCGATGTCAAAAGTATCGATTTTGGTTTGTTTTACCACAAATTCTTTCACATTTCCATCGTCTTCGATGATACTTTTGGTAACATAATAAAAGGTTAATCCGGGCGATTTTTTTCCGCTTGGTAAAACAGCAATATCATTAGTTCGACCAATTAGTTTCTTAAGTACAGGTTTTTTAGAAGTGCTTTTTTCGTCTAAAATTCCAACATCACCAATATCATATCGGATAAAAGGATGCGCTTTATTATATAAGGAAGTTATCACTATTCGGCCTTCTTCACCATTTGGTAAAACATTGTTGTCTTCGTCTAAAACTTCTATAAACAAGGTTTCAGAATTCACTTGCCATTCGCCTTCCGGGTTTTGGAACGCAATTAAATCTAATTCAGAGGCACCATATTCATTAACAACCGGAACGCCAAATTGTTTTTCAAGCAGCATTTTATCATCATCAAAAAGCATTTCAGAGGTTACAATGCAACATTTTATCGTTGGGCAAACCGATGTTAAAACAATATTTTTATTTTGTAAAAATTTGGCAAATAAAACAATTGAACTAGTATACCCATTGATATAATCGAATTTTTTATTTTGAAATTTGAGTAAGACTTTTTCTAAAACTGCATCCGATAAATCAAAGATTGTAAAACGATAACGATGGCTCAATAGGTCTTTAATACGCTCTTTTTTATTCCTGATAAAATCTAATGGAATTCCATAAAAACGGGCTTGTAACGACGAATTAAAATCAATTCCAAACCAACCAAAACGATAAATGATATTAGACCAAGTCAACGCATGACAAAATTTATCTTTGGCGAAAATAAAAGGATCACCACTTGAACCAGAGGTTTTATTCACGTAAACGTTTGATGTAGTGAATCCTTCTGAAAGTCTTTCTAACAAAGGTTTTTGAAATTCTTTTTTAGTCATTATCGGAAGCTCATTCCAATTGTTAAATGACTTTTTTCCAACAAATTCTCGATATGATTCGTTGTGTTTTAAATGATAGTCAACGATTGTAGCCTTCTTTTGATTGACATAACTGTTATACTCAATTTCTGAAACTGCTAGAATTTCTCTCAATTCGGCAGACGCTTCCTTCATAGGAAAACCATTTAGTAAAAGCGAAAAATTGAAAAAGTTGAACATAAAGACAATAAAAAAGGGCTAAAGAATGTCAGCCCTTAAAAATACTATTTTATTTGTAATTAATTTTTAAGAATTTTAATCACGTCTTTTTTGTTATCTGAAGTTAATTCGAAGAAATAAAAAACAAACCTAACTTTTTTTTACAAGCAACATAAAAATTTAATAAACCATTACTATTTAAAAGTTATTTTTGCAATCAAAATAGAAAACAATGGTTATTTTACTACTTGGTTCAGGCGGAAGAGAACATGCTTTAGCATTTAAAATGCTTCAAAGTTCAAAATGCGCATCACTTTTTGTTGCTCCGGGAAATGCTGGAACAGAGTCAATAGCAACAAATATCCCTATCAATCCATCCGATTTTAATGCGCTAAAATCGTTTTCGATTCAAGAAAAAGTCGATATGGTTGTTGTTGGTCCGGAAGACCCGTTAGTGTTGGGGATTTATGATTTCTTTAAAAATGATGCTGAGCTAAATCATATCCCGGTTATTGGTCCATCAAAAACTGGAGCTCAATTAGAAGGGAGTAAAGAATTCGCCAAAGAATTTCTGGTTAAACATAAGATACCAACAGCGGCTTATGATAGTTTTACCGCAGCAACTGTCGAAAATGGTTGCAAATTTTTAGAAACATTACAACCGCCGTACGTTTTAAAAGCTGACGGATTAGCAGCAGGGAAAGGTGTCTTAATTCTTCACGATTTAGAAGAAGCAAAAACAGAATTACGAAATATGTTGGTTTATGCCAAATTCGGAAATGCAAGTGCCAAAGTTGTTATCGAAGAGTTTCTTGACGGTATAGAATTGAGTTGTTTTGTATTAACAGACGGTAAAAATTATAAAATCCTGCCAACAGCCAAAGACTATAAACGAATTGGAGAAGGCGATACAGGTTTAAATACTGGTGGCATGGGAGCAATTTCTCCAGTGCCATTCGCAGATGCTATTTTGCTGGAAAAAATAGAAACTCGAATTGTAAAACCAACCGTTGAAGGTATACAAAAAGACGGAATCGAATACAAAGGTTTTGTTTTCATAGGATTAATCATTGTTAAAGGCGAACCAATAGTAATCGAATACAACGTTAGGATGGGTGATCCCGAAACCGAAGTTGTGATTCCGAGAATTAAATCCGATTTAGTCGAATTATTTCAAGCTGTTGCTAATGAGAAACTGAATGAAGTCTCGTTAGAAATTGACGAAAGAAGCGCCACAACAGTAATGATGGTTTCTGGCGGTTATCCGGAAGAGTATGAAAAAGGACATCAAATTTCAGGGTTAGACAAAGTTGAAGATTCTCTAGTTTTCCACGCGGGAACAAAACATGAAAACGGGAAAATAGTAACTAATGGAGGAAGAGTTCTAGCCATCACTTCTTTTGGCAATGATTTCCAGGAAGCCATAAAAAAATCTTACCAAAATATAGATAAGCTACATTTTGATAAGATGTATTTTAGAAAAGATATCGGCTTCGACTTACTTTAAGAAAGAATGAGCTGTTGTATCTTGGTTTTCCTCGTTGTTGGCTCTATGTTTTGCCAATTCTTTGCACCAGTAAACGATATAATATCCACAAACTGCCATCAATGCCCAGCTAACAAGATTAGCCAACCACCAACTGCTTAACTCTAAAGAGCGCAAAAAATCAAGTGGTTTGAATAAAAAGTCTACAAATAAAGATTGAATGCCTTCAAAAAATGCTCTCATTTTATAAAATGTTATATTTACAGCACAAATGTATAAAATATCCTTATGATAACAAGCGTTTTTAAAAAATCTACTCTCCTTAATAACGCTTTGGTGGTAGTTTTGTTATTGCTTTTCTTCTTTATGTATCAGTCAAGCGATTTGTTGGCAACGATTTCTACAAATGGATTTTCAAAAACAGCAACGCTTATTTTGTTATTATTGGCCTCTTTTTTCTTGGTCAATTTTACAGTTAAAAAGAATAACCTGACCAAAAACAGCAGTTATACTATTTTATTTTTCTTATTATTTCTACTCATTTTCCCGTCCGTTTTTAATAATTCTAATTTATTATTTGCCAATTTTTTTCTGCTTATGGCTATTCGAAGATTGATTTCTTTGCAAACGCTAAAAGCCCCAAAAGAAAAGATTTTCGATGCCTCGATGTGGATTTTCATTGCCAGCTTGTTTCATTTTTGGTGTATTCTCTTCATTATTTTGGTATATGCTTCCATAATTTTTCACGTTTCAAGAGATTTCAGAAACTGGCTTTTACCATTTGTGGCGTTTTTTGCAACAGCAGTTATATTTATGTTCTCTGCCTTGGCATTTGATAAAACATGGATTGCACACATTATAAATCAAACGCAAACTAATTTTGAACTGGATTATTTTACCAATAATTATCAAAACATAGCGCTCTCGTTTTTTGTTGTCATTGGGCTGTATTTTTTATTATCGTTAGTTCTTTCTTTAACAAACAAACCATTGATTTTACAAGCCTCTTACAAGAAAATGATATTTGGATTTTTAATCGGAGTAACTATTTTTTTGATTTCACCCGATAAAAACAGTGAAATGTTACTATTCACATTTATGCCATTATCAATAATGTGTACTACAAACATTGAATATTCGCAAAGCAAAATGTATCAAGAAATCGTGTTGTTGTTGCTTATTTTAGGATGTTCGTTTAGCTATTTCTCCCAACTATAATTTGCTTCCGTAAGCCAAATCACCGGCATCACCAAGACCAGGAACGATATAGTTTTTCTCGTTAAGTTTTTCATCAATCGCAGCTATCCAAAGATGACAGTTGTCAGGAAGATTTTTTTGAAGATAGGCAATGCCTTCAGGTGCCGCAATGACAACTGCAATATGAATTTCTTTTGGTTTTTGTTCCAGATGTAATTTATGCAAAACCGCCACTATCGATTGTCCAGTAGCTAACATTGGATCAATTAAAATCAAATTCTTATTTTCAAAAGATGGAGCCGCTTGATATTCTACTAAAATATCAAACTTATCATCGTTGTCATAGTGATGGCGATAGGCCGAAACAAAACCGTTTTCAGCATTGTCGAAAATATTCATAAAGCCTGTATGCAATGCCAATCCGGCACGAAGAATCGAGCATAAAACCACATGGTCAGCAATGGTTGTGGTGTGTTTGATGCCTAGCGGAGTTTGAACGTCAATAGCTTTATATTCTAAGGTTTTACTCAATTCATACGCCATAATTTCCCCAATTCTTTCTATGTTTTTTCGGAAACGCATGCTGTCTTTTTGAATGTTGACGTCACGTATTTGTGCCAAAAAATGATTAAGAATACTATTGTTTTCCGAAATATTGTGAAGATGCATGAATGTGAGAATTTGTATGTTTAGGTAAATGTATAAAAAACTATCTTTGCACACGAGACCTTTAGGTCGAATTTTATGTACCCGAGCCCAAAGCGGCGAACGGAACAAGGTTAAATAAAATAAAATTTAAAAGTATGTTTTCAAAATTTGCCTATTCTATATTTGAACAAAGTATCAAGGATTATCATGTTCACGACAACGTAGACCAACCCGTTAACAATCCATATCCAAAAGAGAAGATTGAGCACTTATTGTATTTTAAAAATTGGATTGACACCGTTCAATGGCATTTTGAAGATATTATTCGCGACCCAAATATTGATCCGGTTGCGGCTTTGGTTTTGAAAAGAAGAATCGATGCTTCCAACCAAGAAAGAACAGATATGGTTGAATATATCGACAGTTATTTTCTTCAAAAATATAGCAATGTCAAAGTAAAAGATAACGCAAAAATAAATTCTGAAAGTCCGGCTTGGACGATTGATAGATTATCAATTTTAGCATTAAAAATTTATCACATGAGTGAAGAAGCAAATCGTGCCGAAGCTTCACAAGAGCACAGAGATAAATGTCAAGCCAAATTAAATGTGTTGCTAGAACAAAGAACCGATTTGTCAACAGCGATTGATGATTTGATTACCGATATTGAAAACGGAGACAAATTCATGAAAGTGTACAAACAGATGAAAATGTACAACGACGATGATTTGAATCCTGTTTTGTACCAAAATAAAAAATAAATACTTATCTAATAAAGTAATTGTCTATGATAACAATTGATAAGTTAAAAATACTCAAAGAGTCAGAAGACAAAGTTGAATTTAAAAAAGGAGAAGGTGGTAACATTTCTTATGATGGTGGTAGCAAAGTAAAACCATCTGAAAGAAGGCGATGTATACTTGGTTATGTAACTGCCCTTTGTAATGAATTAGGTGGTTATCTTGTGATTGGAATGAGTGATAGTTACCCTCATGAAGTAATTGGAACAAACCAAAATAAAGGTTCTATAGGAGAACTTGAAGCAAATATTTATAGAGATACAAATATAAGAACATCCATATATGAACTTTTTGAAAATGAAAAAAGAGTTTTAGTTATTGAGGTTTCACCACGTCCAGCAGGAAAAGTTTTTAAATTTGAAGATGTTGCATTAATGCGTATTGGCGAGGAGTTAAAACCAATGTCAGATGAATTTTACTTAAAAATCATTAATGAGCAGGAACCAGATTTTTCAAATCAATTTTGTGAAGGTTTAAAAATTTCTGATTTAGATGAAAAAGCGATTACAATTCTAAAAGAAAAATATGCTTTAAAACAAAACAATCCTGTTTTTAAGACACTTTCTCACGAACAATTATTATCTGATTTAGAACTTTTAAAAAAAGGGAAATTAACCAATGCTGCATTAATTCTTCTCGCAAAAAAACAAGTTTTAAAGGAAAGATTACCCCAAGCATCAGTTATGATTGAATATCGAAATTCTGAAAATCAGATACCCTTTGATAATAGGATTGCGTTTTCAGACCCTTTTTTCATAATGATAGATGAACTTTGGAATACCATAAATTTGAGAAATGGAAGTTTCCCAATACAAGATGGTGCTTACATCTTTAATATTCCATTTTTCAATGAAGAAGTTATAAGAGAATCTATCAATAATGCAATTACTCATAGAGATTATAGAAAAGCATCTGAAATTGTCATAAAACAGTTTCCGCAAAGATTAGATATAATTAACGCAGGGGGATTTCCAGCAGGGGTCAATTTAGAAAATTTATTAAAAACACCAAGTACTCCAAGAAATAGATTGTTAGCTGATGTTTTGCAAAAAACAGGAATCGTTGAACGCTCTGGACAAGGTGTGGATAAAATTTATTATAACACACTCGTAGAAGGGAAAGCCGAGCCAGATTACACGAAATCAGATGATTTTCAAGTAAATTTAAAACTATCAGCAGTTATCGAAGATAGAGCTTTTGCGTTGTTTATAGTCGCAATACAAGATGAGTTGCCGGAAACAGAAAAACTTTCTGTTTTAGAAGTAATCACCTTAAATATGATTAAAAAGAATGTGCCAAAAAAAGATTTAGATGTTGAAATAGTTATGCGACTTTTAGAAAAAAAATTAATAGAAAAACGAGGTAAAACAAATGCCATCTATTATATTCTTTCAAAGGATTATTATGAGTTTACTGATGAAAAGGCAAAATATTATAACCTTCAAGAATTAGATGAAAATCAAGTTTTTAATATAATACTTCAATTTTTATTAAAAGAAGGGAAAGCTAAAATGAAAGATTTTGTTGGACTTTTTGAAGATAAATTATCTAGGAAGCAAGTAAGATCTAGAGTTGAAAAATTTGTTTTAAATAAAACAATTGAACAACAAGGAGAGGGTTCAACTTCAATATATAAAATTAATGATGAGTACATAAAGAAGATGGAAGTGTATGCAGAAGCAATCTCTAAAACAATTTCAGATTTGGAAAGTAAAAATGAAATGGCCAAGAAAGGGACAAGAAAAAACTAAAAAATTGTTAAAAACTAAAGCTTTTTGTTAATAAGTCTGCTCGAGATGCTTGATTTTCAAGAGATTTATGTAATCTGAAATGGCCAAAGAAAGGCCAGAAATTTAGAAAACGGGACTAAAACAGGACAGAAATAATATTAAAGCATTATTGAAAAACATAAAAATTGCCAAACCCAATTCAACATATTGCCATTATTCGAATGTCTGCCATGGGCGATGTTGCGATGACAGTTCCTGTTATTAGAGCATTCGTTGAGCAATCCCGAAGTCTCGGGACAGAAGTAAAAATCACAGTAGTTTCACGACCTTTTTTCAAACCTTTTTTTGATGGAATTCCGAATGTGAATTTCTTTTCCGTTGATGTCAAAGGAAGACATAAAGGTTTTCTGGGCTTATTAAAATTATATTCCGATTTAAAGCAATTGAATATTGACGCTGTTGCCGATTTACACAATGTCTTACGCTCGCGAATCATCCTAACTTTATTCGCGTTAAGCGGAAAAAAAGTGGCGTTTACAGATAAAGGAAGAGCTGAAAAGAGAGCATTAACTCGTTCAGAAAATAAAGTTTTCAAACCAATCAAAACTATGGTTGAAAGGCATGTTGATACTTTTAAAAAGTTAGGTTTTAACGTTGATTTGTCATCCCGAAGCTTCGGGACAAAGTTTCCTAAAAAAGATGTTATGTCTTCAGAAATTTTAAAGATTTCGGGTGAAAAGAATAGTCAAAAATGGATTGGAATCGCGCCATTTGCCCAATACGAAAGCAAAGTGTATCCGCAGGATTTGATGCAGCAAGTTATAGATGAATTGGCATCTGATTCAAATACTAAAATCTTTCTTTTTGGCGGTGGAAATAAAGAAATTGAAATTTTAAATTCGTTTGCCGACGGAAAAGTAAACGTAATAAATGTTGCCGGGAAACTAAAGCTCCAGCAAGAATTAGATTTGATTTCCAATTTGGACGTAATGCTTTCTATGGATTCCGGGAATGCTCATATTGCTGCGATGTTGGGGACAAAAGTAATAACACTTTGGGGTGCCACACATCCTTTTGCCGGATTTGCACCATTTAATCAGCCGTTTGAAAACTGTTTGGTTTCTGATAGAGAAAAGTTTACAATGCTACCAACTTCGGTTTACGGAAACAAAAAAGTAGAAGGTTATGAAGAGGCAATGCGAACGATTTGTCCAGAAACAGTTGTTGAGAAAATTAAGGGAACTATTTAAAAAAACACCGCAGATTCGCAGATTAAGCATTTATTTTAATCTGCGAATCTGCGGTCTATTTCAAAAACGTGTTTTATCTAAACATCATCATAATCCACATAAAGTTCTGCAGATGTTGGATGTGCCTGACACGTTAGAATCAATCCTTCAGCAATTTCGTCATCCGTCAAAATCGAATTCTTTTTCATTTCGGCAGTACCATTTGTAATTCGCGCCAAGCAAGAACTACAAATTCCACCCTGACAAGAATAAGGTGCATCAATGCCTTGTTTCAATGCCGCTTCGAGAACGGTTTGTTTTTGCGACATTTCAAAAGTAGTTTCTTCGTCATCAACCATTACGGTAATTTTGGAATGACCGGTATGTGTTTCCGCGTTTGGATTATCATTCGTTGTCGATGTAGAAAACAACTCGAATTTAATATTTTTCTCAAGAACATTGTGCTCTTTTAAAACAGTAGAAACCAAATTAATCATGGTTTCTGGGCCACATAGATAGAATTTATCAAAGGCCTTTTCTTTGTGTTTGTTATTCAAAACAAAATTCACAGTCGACTTGTCAATTCGTCCAAAAAGTTCGCCATCGGCTTTAGCCTGACTGAAAACATAATGCACAAAAAAGCGACCAACATACTTCAACTGCAATTCGTGTAAATCGTTGTTAAAAATGGTTTCTTGTGGCGTTTTATTTCCGTATACTAGAACAAAAGTGCTTTTTGGCTCGCTTTCTAAAACCGACTTTAGAATTGACATAACTGGCGTAATTCCGCTTCCGGCTACAAATCCGGCATAATTTTTTAAGTTTGAAAAAGAGGGTTCAAACGTGAATTTTCCTTCCGGTTGACCGACTTCTAAAATATCTCTAACTTTTAAATTTTCATTCGCAAATTTTGAAAAATGACCACTTTCTACCGATTTGATCGCAATGCGCAATTCGCCACTATTAGGCGAAGAACAAATAGAATACGCACGACGAATTTCTTGTCCGTCTAAAGTTAATTTTAGATTTACGTATTGACCGGCAGTAAATTGATAAGCAGATTTTAATTCGGCTGGAATATTGAAAGCAACAGAAATGGTATTGGCAGTTTCGTGCTTTACTTCTTTGATTTGTAATTTATAAAAGGCTGACATGAAAAATAATTTTTGCAAAGGTAAGAAATAGCAACGATTAGAAAAGTAAAGAAACTTTGAAAGTATGTAACAAATTTTTACATTTAGGAACTAATTTCAAAAACCTAAACAACTAACCATGTTCAAACACTTCATTTCCCTCGAATGGAAAGCTTTTTTTCGTTCAGTTTCTTTTGGTGCCAATATGGCATTTAAGATCATAATGGGCTTTTTTGCTTTAATAATCATACTTGAGTTTTCATTGTTAGGATTTTTTGGATATGAAATCCTTAGCGAATATCATTTAGAACCTTTAGTAACAGTCAATAAATTTTTAATTTACTATTTAGTTGGCGATTTGGTCATAAGGTATTTTCTTCAAAAAATGCCTGTGATGAATATCAGGCCGCTGTTGAGTTTGCCAATAAAAAGAAATGTTGTTGTTCATTTCTCTTTGGGTAAAACACTCATCTCCTTTTTCAATGTAATGCATGCTTTTTTCTTTGTTCCTTTCACGATAGCTTTGCTGACACATGGATATGGATTACAAGCTATTTTTTGGCTCATTGGCTGTACAACATTGATTTTTTCAAATAATTTTATAAATGTTTTGATTAACAATAAAGACAATGTTTTTTATTCTTTACTGTCGGTTGTTGTTGGTTTAGGGATAACTCAATATTACAAGGTTTTTGATATCACAGATTATACCCAGCCTTTTTTTCAGGGAATGTATAGTACAAGTTATCTGTTTTTAATTCCGATGCTTTTAGTTGTGGTAACCTATTATTTTTCATTTGATTATTTCAAGAAAAATCTAAATCTGGATACAGGTTTAGCTAAAAAAAGTGAAGAAGCCAGAACAGAAAATTTTACATGGTTAAACCAATTTGGGAGTCTTGGGATATTCCTTAAAAATGACATTAAGCTAATCAAAAGAAATAAACGTTCTAGAACTACTGTAATCATGAGTTTCTTGTTTCTCTTTTATGGATTTTTGTTTTTCAACAACCCACATCAGCTGCCTATTATGGGGATTTTTGCTGGCATTTTTGTTTCGGGAGGGTTTTTGTTTACGTTCGGACAATTTGTGCCAAGTTGGGACAGTTCTTATTATCAATTAATGATGAGCCAGAATATTCAATACAAGGATTATTTGAGTTCAAAATGGTGGTTGGTTGTAATGGCAACTATAATTTCAACAATTTTAGCATCGTTTTATCTTTATTTTGGATGGCATACTTACTTGCTGATTGTGATAGGAGCCATTTATAACATTGGTGTGAACTCTCATTTAGTTTTACTGGGTGGAGCTTTCGTAAAAACGCCAATCGACTTAACAATGGCCAAAAAAGCTTTTGGTGACAAGCAGGCTTTTAATGTAAAAACCATGCTCTTGGTGATTCCTAAACTATTGATTCCGGTATTACTTTTTGGATTAGGAACATCCATTTTAAATCAAAATCTGGGTTTGCTTTTTGTTGCTTTAGCTGGAGTTCTCGGCTTTGCTTTTAGAAATAAAGTTTTCGCTATGATAGAGAAGATATACAAGACCGAAAAGTACGAAACCATAGCAGCATACAAACAGAAGAACTAGTGTTCAGTAACAGTTAGCAGTATTAAGTTATAATTCAAATAAAATAAAAACAGGAGTTTAAAACAAACCTTATAAACTCATAAACCTTATAAACTTTTTAAAATGATACAAGTAAATAATTTAACCAAAAGATACAATCTGGGGACAATGGTTTTAAACATGCGAAACCTTGAAATTCCCAAAGGACAAAGCTTTGGATTAGTCGGAAATAACGGTGCCGGAAAAACCACTTTTTTTAGTTTGCTATTGGATTTAATTCAGCCAAGTTCCGGACATATAATTAACAACGAAGTGCAAGTCGACAAAAGCGAAGCCTGGAAACCTTTCACAGCAGCATTTATCGATGAAAGCTTTTTGATTGGTTATTTAACTGCCGAAGAATATTTTTACTTCATTGGCGATTTGCGTGGACAAAATAAAGCCGATGTTGATGGCTTACTAAAAAAACACGAAGAATTTTTTAATGGGGAAATTCTGAACAGCAAAAAGTATTTAAGAGATTTATCCAAAGGGAATATGAAAAAAGTGGGTATTATCGCCACTTTAATTGGAAATCCGGAAGTAGTTATTTTGGATGAACCTTTCGCTAATTTGGATCCAACGACGGTTAACCGATTAAAAATCATCATCAAGGAATTAGCTGAAAATCCAAACGTTACCGTTTTGGTTTCTTCACACGATTTGGTTCATACGGTTGAAGTTTGCAACAGAATTGTAGCGTTGCATTTGGGCGAAGTGGTAAAAGACATCAAAACATCGCCAGAAACTTTGAAGGAATTAGAAGCTTTTTTTGCGGTCTAATAAAAACACTTTTTCATAGAATAGCGTTAAGTTTTTATCATTAAAGGTAAAACTTACCGGTTATTTTTTTGCCATATCAAAAAGAAACGTATTTTTACCAGTTAGTTATACTATTTATGACTTTTTTACGTTATAACATTAAACGTTTTGCTTTGAAAACCAATACAATTAAATATATCATCTTATCGGGATTATTGTTTTTTTTAATAGCCTGTTCTACCAAAAGAAACACGTGGCTTTCAAGAAATTCACATGCACTTAGCACGAAAGATAACATTTTATATAATGGCGGAATTGCATTGGACAAAGGAGTTGAAGAAGTTAAACTTCAAAACACAGACAATTTTTGGGAAATACTTCCTGTAGAAAGAATGCAGGTTTCAGAAGACAATCTCATGCCGGGCAATACTAAGAACGCCAATTTTGAGAAAGCAGAAACCAAAGCTACCAAAGCGATTCAGAAACATTCGATGAATATTAACGGTTCAGAAAAAAACCCACAAATGGACGAAGCATATATGATGCTTGGACAAGCAAGATATTATGATCAGCGATTTGTACCGGCCTTGGATGCGTTCAATTATGTGTTAAATAAATCTCCAAATAGTGATAAAATATACGAAGTGAAAATTTGGAGAGAAAAAACCAATATGCGTCTGGACAATGATGCTTTGGCGGTAAATAATCTTCGAAAATTACTAAAGGAAATCAAATTTAAAGATCAGATTTTTTCAGATGCCAATGCTACTTTGGCTCAGGCATTTTTAAATTTAGAGCAAAAAGATAGTGCTGTTGCCAAACTTAAAATCGCTAAAGAATTTACTAAATCAAAAGAAGAAATATCGAGATACAATTATATTTTAGGTCAGGTTTACGAACAACTTGGATATAAAGACAGCGCTTATGCCAGTTATCAAACCGTAATTGATATGCATAGAAAAGCGGCAAAGCAATATGTAATTCACGCACACGCAAGACAAGCCAGTCAATTTGATTATGAAAAAGGAGATACTGTTGCCTTTCTTAAAAAATACAATGACTTGTTGAAAGATAGAGAAAACAGACCTTTTTTGGACGTTTTACACCATCAATTGGGATTGTTTCATGAAAAAAGAAATAATAAAACCTTAGCCAAAAAAGAATACAATCTTTCCTTAAAAAAGAAAACACAAGACACCTATCTCATCGCTTCCAACTACAGAAATTTGGCCGATTTATATTTTATAGATTCTAAATTTGTTAAAGCCGGAAACTATTATGACAGTACCTTGGTTCAATTAAAACCAAGAACAAGAGAGTTTAATTTGATAAAAAAGAAAAGAGAAAATCTTGAAGACGTTATCAAATATGAAGCGATTTCACAAACAAATGACAGTATTATATCGCTGTACAAAATGTCAGGTTCAGAAAGAACAGCTTATTTTGAAACCTATATTGTAAAGCTTAAAAAAGAAGAGGAAGTACAAAAAAAGGCCGCAGAAAAACTAGCAAGAATTAAAGAGAATCAGGAAAGAAGCGACGGTAAAATCGATTCAGAAGATGGTTCTGATTCTAAAACCCAAAAATCAATAATCCCCAAAACACCTAATCCTACTTCTGCAGGAAGCGAGAGTGTTTTCTATTTTTATAACCCTACAACTGTCGCTTATGGTAAAGTGGAGTTTGCAAAAAATTGGGGCAAAAGAACCTTACAAGACAATTGGCGTGTTTCATCACTTGCAGAAAAAGACAATACAGGAAAAAATAGTGACGGGAAAGACGCTGAAGGCGATAAAGATTCTAAAGACGTTGCAGCTGTCGACGAACGTTTTACGCCAGATTTCTATATAAAACAAATTCCGGAATCGCAAACTACTATAGATAGTTTGAGCAAAGAAAGAAACTTTGCTAACTACCAACTTGGAATTATTTATAAAGAAAAATTTAAAGAATATCAATTAGCCGCAAACAAATTTGAGAAATTGTTAAGTGACAATCCTGAAGAAAGATTAGTGCTGCCATCGATGTATCATTTGTATAAACTTTATGAAATTTTAGACAAATCAAAAGCGGCCGCAATAAAAGAAAGTATCGTTGCAAATTATCCAAATTCGCGATATGCACAGATTTTACAAAACCCGTCTAGCGATATAGAAGAGTCAAGTGATTCGCCAAGCGTAGTTTACGCAAACATATATAAACAATATCAAAACGGGGAATTTAAAACAGTATTAACCGCTACAGAAAATGCCATTAACCGATTTACAGGAGATGAAATTGTTCCCAAATTTGAATTGTTAAAAGCCAATATAGTTGGTAAACTTGGCGGACTTGGTGAATTTAGCACAGCCTTAAATTATGTAGCCTTAAATTATCCAAATAGTGAAGAAGGCAAAAAAGCCGAAAAATTACTATCAGTTGATTTGCCTAAATTAGAAGCACTACAGCTATCTAAAGCACCTTCCAGAAACTGGAAAATTCTTTACCAAACTAAAGATTTTGAAGACGCAGGGACAAAAGATCTTCGTGAAAAAATCAAAAAATTCATAGCCGACAGAAGTTTAAATAAACTCACAGTTTCTTTGGACATATACACGATGACTGATAATTTTGTGGTACTACACGGAATAAATACTGAGGACTTAGCAATTGGTATTACATCAATTTTGAAAGACTACAAAGATTATAAAGTGCAACAAACACCTATAATTATTTCGGCAGAAAATTATACTATAGTTCAAATTAAAAAGAATTTAGACGAATTTTTAGCCGGAAATCTTCCGGAAACAGCAACGCAACCAAACTGGGATGGGACTTTAGAAAGAGCACCTGAGCCAGTTCAGCCAAAACCAGTTGTAAATACTAATCAACAAGGGCAACCATCTGAAGAAGACCCAAGTGAGATTAAGCAAGGGAGAAATCAAAAAGGAGGAGAACAAAAATCTGGTGAACAAGAATTTGCCTTGCCACCTTCACCACAAATGGATAAATCTGGTAAAAAAGGATAGAAATCATGTTTGAAAAAAGTCCAAAATCATACACCGATCTTTTAGGTAAAACCAACCGAATTGTGGAAGGAACAACTATTCAGGGTGATATTATTTCCCCTGCAGATTTTCGTTTGGACGGACATTTGGTTGGCAATTTCCAATCCAAAGGGAAAATAGTAATTGGTCCGGCTGGTAGTGTGAAAGGAGATATCATTTGTAAAAATGCTGACATCGAAGGGAATTTTGACGGTAAAATACAAGTCCAGGAAATCCTTAATGTGAAATCCAAAGCTCACATTTATGGGGAAGTAATCTGCGGAAAACTTTCGGTTGAACCAGGAGCAGAATTCAGCGCGTCATGTATAATGAAACCACATGTAAAAAGCATGATTACCGATGGAAAATCAGCAGAAGAAAAAACAGCGTAATAAATGGTTATCGTTAATTAGTATTCCCATCCAAATGGGAATTATTGTTTTTTTGTTTTCCAAATTAGGGCAATGGCTCGACCATAAATTCATTAACAAACATAATTTATACGTAAAAATTTTAACGATGGTTGGCGTTGCGATTGCGTTTTACAACATCTCCAGACAGTTAAAAGAAATAAACAAATCAGAAGAAGAAAAATGAATTTAAAAAAATACAGTTCCCTTTTTGCAGTCTTTATTGCAGCCATAATCGGTATTATCGTTCACAAAACCATATCGCATTTTATTATTCCAAAGGAATTTGAAGACAACTTTATTTATTCAACACTATTGCTCTACGTATTGTTTGCCTTGCTTTCGTTGGTCATAGTATCCTTATTGAAAAAGGTAAAAGAGACATCTGAAAACTATGTTGGTTATGCTTTTTTAGCATTTACTACTTTAAAGATGGCAATTGCGTATGCTTTTTTAAGACCAATCATCCACACAGATCTTCCAAAAACACCAACAGAAAAGATGAATTTTTTTATTGTCTTTATTTACTTTTTGGTAATAGAAACCTATCTAACCATCAGAATTTTAAACAATAAGCAATAAATTGTTTTAGAATCGACAAATCCATCAAAAAAAATAAAACTTATACTTTTTAATATTAATTAAAAGTGTACTTTTGCACCAAATTTCAGAAATAAAATTTAGACAAATCATAGTTATGGTGTTTTCGAAAAAATCATTCCTTTATAGTATAGTAGTTTTAATTGCTTTTTTGCCTTCGGATTTATTAGCAAATTCACCTGAACCAACACGTGTTGAAGGAGCAGTAACTGAAAATCTGGATCGGGAAGCTAAAACCAGAGCCCAAATTGACGAAGTAAAAAATCACCACGTTTTAGATTCGCACAGCTTTAATTTCTTTGCTGACGAGGAAACAGGAAAGCATTATGGTTTCCCGTTACCTATTATACTTTGGGATAATGGAATTCACATTTTCTCTTCTTCAAAATTTCATGACGGAGAATCAGTTGCAGAAGATGGTGGAAATTACTATGTTTTACATCACGAAAAAATATACAAAACAGAGGCTGACGGAACTTTAACCGGAGACGAGCATCATCCAACTAATGCTAAACCAATCGATTTTTCAATCACAAAGGGAGTTTTCTCTATGTTGGTTATAGCACTTTTAATGTTCTTATTGTTTAGAGGTTTAGGAAAATCATATTCCAAAAACGGTGGTGTTGCAGCAGGCGCAGGAAGATTTTTCGAGCCAATTGTATTGTTCGTTCGTGATGAAATCGCAATCCCAAACATTGGTGAAAAACATTATAAAAAATACATGAGCCATTTGTTGACGGTATTCTTTTTCATCTGGTTTTTAAATGTTGTGGGTATGATGCCATTCGGAGTAAACGTTACGGGTAATATCTCGGTAACTTTCGGATTGGCAGTTCTAACTTTCATCATCACAACGCTTACCGCTAAAAAAGACTATTGGATGCACATTTTCTGGATGCCAGGCGTTCCGGTTCCAATGAAAATTATTTTGGCGCCAATCGAATTGATGGGAGCAATCATCAAGCCTTTCTCATTAATGATTCGTTTGTACGCGAATATGTTTGCTGGTCACATCGTTATAATGAGTTTGATTGGAATGATGTTCATTTTTAAAAGCTGGATAGGAAGTCCATTAGCATTCGGACTTTCATTCATCATCTCATTAATTGAAATTTTAGTAACGCTTTTACAAGCGTATATCTTTACAATGTTAACCGCTTTGTATTTTGGTTCGGCTGTTGAAGAACACCACCACGAGGAAGCGCATCATTAAAATTTTAGATGTCAAATATTAAATTTTAAATATCTGAAATTTAATATCTAATATCTAATATCAAGTTGAATGTTTAATTAAATATATATACATTATGGAAGGAACTCTTAACTTAGTAGGAGCAGGATTAGTAGTTATTGGAGTAGGAATTGGTATCGGTAGAATCGGTGGTTCTGCATTAGATGCAATTGCTCGTCAACCAGAAGCTACAGCAAAAATTCAAACAGTGATGCTTATTGCAGCGGCACTTATTGAAGGTATTGGATTTGCAGCATTGTTCGCTGTAAAATAATAAAAAATGTAAAACTAAGGCTGCAACGGTTGGTTGTAGCTTTGGTTTACCTTTAAAAAAGAATTAAAATTTTTACCTATATAATTACCTTTTAAATTATGGAAAAGTTAATAGATGATTTCGCGTTCGGATTGTTCTTCTGGCAAACATTAATTTTCTTGTTGTTAGTTTTCTTGTTGAGAAAATTCGCTTGGAAACCAATTTTGGATGCCGTTAATGAAAGAGAAGAGGGAATCAAAAATGCATTACTTTCTGCTGAAATTGCAAAAAGAGATATGCAAAATCTTAAATCGGATAACGAAAAACTTCTAGCTGACGCGAGAGTCCAAAGAGATGTTATTCTAAAAGAAGCAAGAGAAATTAAAGATAAAATTGTTTCTGAAGCTAAAGACGAAGCACAAGTTCAAGCAGGTAAAATGATTGAACAAGCAAAAGCAGCAATCAATAGCGAAAAAAATGCAGCTATGGCAGATTTGAAAAATCAAGTTTCTACTTTGTCTATTGAAATTGCAGAAAAAGTATTAAGAAATGAATTAGCTGACAAAGTTTCTCAAACCAAATTGGTTGAGAAAATGTTAGGCGATGTTAAATTAAATTAATCGTTATGTCAAGAGCTGCGATTAGATACGCGAAAGCAATTTTAGAAACTGCGGTTTCAAGCGGAAAAGCCAATCAGGTAAATGATGATATGAAATCTATCATCGCCGCGGTTGACTCTAGTGCTGATTTAAAAGAATTTTTGGCTAGCCCAATCATCAAATCAGATTTGAAGATGAACGCTTTGACAGAAGTTTTTGCTTCGGTTCAAGCCGAAACCAAATCGCTTTTCAGATTGCTACAAGAAAACAAAAGATTTGAAATACTAGTGGCGATTGCTTCACAATACAACACTCAATTTGATGAAATGAACGGTGTTGAAGTGGCAAAAGTAACTACAGCTTTTCCTATTACGGCTGAATTAGAAGCTCAGATTTTGGCAAAAGCAGCAACTATTTCAACTAAAAAATTAACTATTCAAAACACAGTTGATCCTTCAATTATTGGTGGATTTATTTTAAGAATAGGCGACAAACAATACAATGCTTCTGTGTCAAACAGATTGCAGGAATTAAAAAGAGAATTTAGTAACTAGATTACCATTAAAGAGATATCAAAATGGCAGAAATCAATCCAGCTGAAATTTCAGCAATATTAAAAAAACAATTATCTGGTTTTGAATCAGGTGCAACATTAGAAGAAGTAGGAACTGTCCTTCAAGTAGGTGATGGTATTGCTCGTGTTTACGGGTTATCAAATGCTCAATACGGTGAGTTAGTACAATTCGACAACGGATTGGAAGCTATCGTTTTGAACTTAGAAGAAGACAACGTAGGAGTTGTACTTTTAGGACCATCTACTGGGATTAGAGAAGGTTCTACAGTAAAAAGAACACAACGTATCGCCTCTCTTAAAGTGGGAGAAAAAATCGTAGGACGTGTTGTAAACACACTAGGAGAACCAATCGATGGTAAAGGACCAATCGGTGGTGATTTATACGAAATGCCATTGGAAAGAAAAGCTCCTGGAGTTATCTTCCGTCAACCGGTAACGGAACCATTACAAACGGGAATCAAATCTATCGATGCGATGATTCCAGTAGGTTGAGGACAACGTGAACTTGTTATTGGTGACCGTCAAACAGGTAAAACTACCGTTTGTATCGATACCATCTTGAACCAAAAAGAATTTTACGATGCTGGTCAACCAGTATTTTGTATATACGTAGCAATTGGACAAAAAGCATCTACGGTTGCCGGAATTGCTAAAACATTAGAAGAAAAAGGAGCAATGGCTTACACTACAATTGTAGCTGCTAACGCTTCTGATCCAGCACCAATGCAGGTTTACGCGCCAATGGCCGGAGCTGCAATCGGAGAATATTTCAGAGATTCAGGTCGTCCTGCTTTGATTATCTATGATGATTTATCAAAACAAGCTGTTGCTTACCGTGAGGTTTCTCTTTTGTTAAGAAGACCACCAGGTCGTGAGGCTTATCCTGGAGACGTATTTTACTTACACTCTCGTTTGTTAGAAAGAGCTTGTAAAGTAATTGCGGATGATGATATCGCAAAAAACATGAACGATTTACCGGATACTTTAAAGGGTATCGTAAAGGGTGGAGGTTCATTAACAGCTTTACCAATTATCGAAACTCAAGCGGGTGACGTTTCTGCATATATTCCAACGAACGTAATTTCGATTACTGACGGACAGATTTTCCTTGATGGAGATTTGTTTAACTCAGGAGTTCGTCCAGCGATTAACGTAGGTATTTCGGTATCTCGTGTTGGAGGTAACGCTCAGATTAAATCGATGAAAAAAGTAGCCGGAACATTAAAACTTGATCAAGCTCAATTCCGTGAATTGGAAGCGTTTGCAAAATTTGGTTCTGATTTGGATGCCGTTACTTTAAACGTAATCGAAAAAGGAAGAAGAAATGTTGAAATCTTGAAACAAGCCGTTAACGATCCTTACACTGTAGAAGATCAGGTTGCTATTATCTACGCAGGTTCAAAAAACTTGTTGAGAAGCGTACCTGTAAACAAGATAAAAGAATTCGAAAGAAGCTTTATCGATTACTTAAACAACAAGCATAGAGATACTTTAGACGCTTTAAAAGCAGGTAAGTTAGATGATAATATTACTGACGTTTTAGAAAAAGTAGCTAAAGAACTTTCAGCGAAATATTAATAAAAAGTATTAAGTATCAAGTATTAAGTACAAAGACGTCTTAATACTTAATACTTAAATCTTAATACTCATAAAATGGCAAACTTAAAGGAAATACGTAATCGGATTAGTTCAGTTTCATCTACGATGCAAATCACATCGGCGATGAAAATGGTTTCTGCTGCAAAGCTGAAAAAAGCTCAAGATGCTATAACAGCGATGCGACCTTATGCCGAAAAACTGACCGAACTTTTGCAAAATGTAAGTTCAACTTTAGATGGAGATGCCGGTGGCGAGTTCACAGCACAACGCGAAATAAACAAAGTTTTACTCGTAGTTATAACATCTAATAGAGGTTTGGCAGGTGCATTTAATACGAATGTTATTAAGCAAGCTAAAGAGGTTGCAGATAGTTATGCAGGAAAGCAGGTTGACATTTTTCCAATTGGTAAAAAAGGAAACGACGCTTTAGCAAAAACGCATACGGTACACGCGCATCACAATGCAATTTTTGATAATTTGACTTTTGAGAATGTTTCGACTATAGCTGAAACATTAATCGAAAAATTCACATCTGGTGAGTATGATAAGATTGAAATTATTTACAACCAATTTAAAAATGCTGCGACACAAATCGTTCAAACCGAACAATTTTTACCGTTAGCACCAGTAAAATCTGATGTACCAGCTTCAACAGGAGATTATATTTTTGAACCATCAAAAGAAGAAATTGTATTGACATTGATTCCAAAATCATTGAAAACACAATTGTACAAATCAATCAGAGATTCATTTGCTTCTGAACACGGAGCGCGTATGACAGCAATGCACAAAGCAACTGACAACGCAACCGAATTGAGAAATCAATTGAAATTAACATACAACAAAGCGCGTCAGGCTGCAATTACTAATGAGATCTTAGAAATCGTTGGTGGAGCGGAAGCTTTGAAAGGATAAGAAAAAATTTTAATTTTTTCAAATCTTCAAACAAGCGAAGCTTTGAAAGGATAATTCTTAATTCACAATAGTTAAAAAAAGAGCCAACATTTGTTGGCTCTTTTTTTATACATTTAAATAAAAATCCACAATGGAAATTAAAGAACTTACTTCATTAGAAGAAATGCTTCCTCAATACGATTTGATGCATTTAATGTACATCAAAATGACTCCGGACATGTACAAATCCTTTCTCGAAGTCATGATTCCAAACAATTATTCTCAAGTGGCTGTTTATGAAAACAATGAATGTCTCGGAGTTACCGGAATTTGGTTCCAAACCAAACTCTGGTTTGGAAAAGCTATAGAAATTGACAACTTTATTGTCCATCCTGACCATCGTTCTAAGGGAATTGGCAATAGGATTTGCGCCTTTGTTGAAGCGAAAGCCAAGGCTTTAGGCTGTACGAATATTGTTTTAGATGCCTATACTTCAAACTTTCCGGCGCACCGATTTTACTACAATCAAGGATTTGGCCCCAAAGGTTTTCACTTCGTCAAAATTTTAGACGAAAACGGCTTAACATAAACCAAAGAATTGGTTACTTTTGTTACAATTCCACAGCAATATTCAACACCTTGAGTTTATATAAAAATCTCTTTAAGCAAACAGCCATTTATGGACTGGCGACGGTTTTGCCCAGGATGTTCGGTTTCCTGCTGGTGCCCATTTATACGCACTACCTGCCAAAAGCGGAGTACGGTTCGGTAAACGTTATTTTTGCCTATATGATTTTCTTCAATGTGATATTGGCATATGGCATGGAAACCTCATTTTTCAGATTTTACAACAAAGAAGAAAACAAGGAAAGTGTCATTGAAACGTCAACAATTTCCATACTGGTTACGTCTTTGATTTTTCTCGTCGGTTCACTGTTGTTCCGAAATACATTTGCCGGATTTATTGGCTTTGACGTGCAATACATTACGTATACGATTTGGATTATCGTGCTCGACGCACTTGTCGTAATACCATTTTCCAAGCTTCGCGCCAAAGGAATGCCGATTCGGTATTCCATTATCCGAATTGGAAACGTAGTCGTAAATTTACTGTGCAATCTTTTCTTCCTGATTTATCTGCCTAAAATAGCCAAAGACTCGCCGGATTCACTATTGGGTTCAATATACTTTGACCATTTTCAGGTTGGCTATATCTTTCTTTCAAACATCATAGCCAGTTTCCTGACTTTTTTGGTTTTACTGCCAAATTATTTCAATATCAAATGGCAGTTCGATTGGAAGATCTGGAAAAAAATGATTCGCTATGGATTGCCCATTCTAATCGCTGGAATCGCATTTGCCATCAACGACCAATTTGACAAAATCCTTTTGGAAAAAATGCTTCCGGCCAATATTGCAAAAGAACAGGTGGGTGTTTATGCTGCATGTTACAAACTTGGGTTGTTTATGGTTTTATACAGAACGGCATATACTTTAGGTATCGAACCTTTCTTTTTTAGCCATTCCACCAATGAAAAAGCGAGCGAAACCTATGCGACCGTAACCAAATATTTTGTGATTTTTGGCTCTTTCATTTTGTTGTCAGTAATCGTTTTTGCCGATTTGTTCAAGCAGCTCATGATTCGCGACCAACAGTTTTGGGTTGCGATGAAAGTTGTTCCACTGATTATCCTTGCCAATTTTTTCCTGGGTATTTACACCAATCTTTCTGTTTGGTACAAATTGATAGACAAGACGTACATCGGCGCTTATATTTCAATCATTGGCGCTGCAATTACGCTGGTGTTGAATTTTCTACTGATTCCCTTTTTCCAGGAGCATGGTTCAGAAGGTTATATGGGTTCAGCAATAGCGACTATCGCAGCTTATGGCAGCATGATGGTTATCTCTTATGTTTTGGGTAATCGATATTATCCGATTCCGTATGACATGAAAAAAATAGGAGGCTATTTAGGATTGTCGATATTGTTTTCCGTAATTTCATTTTATTACTTCCGTGAAAATTATTTTGTTGGCGTTGCCCTTTTGTTGGTTTTCCTGTATTTCATATATTACAACGAAAAAACAACGCTGAACGCCATAATCCGAAGAAAAGCAGCACTGCCGACCGTAAAAGATATAATTCCAAATACACAAAATCCTGATGAAGATCCAGATTATCAATAAATCACAACACGATTTGCCAAATTATGAAACCATTGCTTCAGCAGGAATGGACTTAAGAGCAAATTTGACAGAACCAATAGAACTAAAACCTTTAGAGAGTGCCATAGTCAAAACTGGACTTTTTATCGAATTGCCAATTGGCTATGAAGCACAAGTTCGACCAAGAAGTGGATTGGCTGCAAAAAAAGGAATAACCGTTCTCAATTCTCCTGGAACAGTTGATGCCGATTATCGCGGAGAAATTGGTGTGATTTTAGTAAATTTATCGAATGAAAATTTTGTCGTAGAAAACGGCGAAAGAATTGCCCAATTAATCATTGCCAAACACGAAAGAGCCGAATGGATTGCTGTTGAAGAGCTTTCGGAAACGCATCGTGGCGAAGGTGGATTTGGCAGTACAGGAGTAAAATAGTTTGCAGTGTTCAGTCGCAGTAAGCAGTTTGTCACACTGAGCGCAGTCGAAGTGCTTATATATAAAAAATAGAAATTAAATAAACAAGAGACACGAGATTGCTTCGTTCCTCTCAATGACATAAACAATGAAAATAATAGTTCCAATGGCTGGTCGTGGCTCACGTCTTCGCCCACATACATTAACCATCCCAAAACCATTAATTCCTGTTGCCGGAAAACCAATCGTTCACCGATTGGTAGAAGATATTGCCGGAGTTTTGAATCAGGATATCGAAGAAGTAGCATTTATAATCCACGAGAGTTTTGGTAAAAAAGTAGAAGAAGATTTGATTGCTATTGCCCAAAAATTAGGTGCAAAAGGAACCATCTATTATCAAAACGAAGCACTCGGAACAGGTCATGCGATTATGTGTGCCAAAGATTCCCTTACCGGTCCAGCAGTAATTGCGTATGCAGATACGTTGATTCGCGCCGATTTCGATTTGGATAAAACGGCCGACAGCGTTATTTGGGTAAAACAAGTGGATCATCCGGAAGCTTTTGGTGTAATAAATCTAAATGATGCAGGCGAAATTGTTGAATTGGTAGAAAAACCAAAGGAGTTTGTTTCAGACTTAGCAGTAATCGGAATATACTATTTTAAGAATATTTCCGTTTTAAGAGATGAGCTTCAGTCCGTTTTGGATAATAATATAATTCACGGTGGCGAATACCAAATTAATGACGGAATTAAGCAAATGATGGCAAAGGGCATGAAATTTGTTCCGGGGCAGGTCGACGAATGGATGGATTGCGGGAATAAGGATGTTACAGTAGAAACAAATTCCAGAATGTTAGGGTTTTTACACAATGATGGTGAGCATTTGGTAGATTATGATGTGAAAATAGAAAACTCGTCCATTATTCCTCCATGTTATATCGGTGAAGATGTGGTTTTGATAAATTCGACTGTTGGTCCAAATGTATCATTAGGAAAAGGAACCCACGTTACAGATTCAACAATTAAAAATAGCCTGGTTCAAACACATGCTCATATTAAAAATGCTAAATTGGATAATGCTATGATTGGAAATCATGCGAATTTTGACGGTAATTTTACTAGCATTAGTATTGGAGATTACTCAGTTTTAGAATAAAAAAATGAAAAAAATTGCAATGTATTGTCTGTTACTTTTTGGGATGATTTGTGTTCCCAATATCACTTTGGCTCAAAACGAACCAACGAATGATGTTGTGACTATAGACGATGGATTTGAAGATTTATTCTATGAAGCAATCCAACAAAAAAGCATCGAAAACTACGACAAGGCAATTGAGGCTTTGGAAAAGAGCAAAGCCATTGAACCCGAAAATCCTGTAGTTTATTTCGAATTAGGCAAGAATTATTTAGCTCAGAAAAAGTATAATGAAGCCTATGAAAACTTTGAAAAAGCGGCCAAAATGGATCCAAAAAACCGTTGGGCTTGGGTTGGAATGTATGATGTTTGTTATGCCGTGCGAGATTATAATAAAGCGATTCCGATAGTTGAAAAATTGGTAACATTCAAGGAAGATTATAAAGAAGACCTGACTTCGTTGTATATGAATACACAGCAATTTGACAAAGCATTGGATTTGATAAATGAATTAAATGCAAAATTTGGAAAATCGGATAAACGCGAATTGTATAAGGCAGATATTTTAAAAGATGCTAAATACCAATCGGCTGAAAAATTCAATTTGTTGGATCAGATTAAGAAATTTCCAAAAGAAGAATCCAATTATATTGCTCTGATTTATATGTATTCACAGAGTAATCAGGAAGAAAAAGCATTAGAAATTGCTCAGAAATTAGAAAAGGAAATTCCAACTTCTGATTGGGCACAAGTGAGTTTGTTTAAATTTCATTTGAATAATAATGATGGAGATAATGCCGTGAAAGCCATGAATATTGTGTTTCCAAGCAAAAAAATAGATTCTAAAATTAAACATCGAATGCTCAATGAGTTTCTGATTTTCACCAAAAACAATCCAAAATACGAAACCGATTTAGACAAAGCCATTTCTTATTTTGATAATGATAAAGAAGTAAGAGTTGTCAAAGAAATAGGCAAGTTTTATTATTCCAAAGCTAATTTTGGGAAAGCCATAAAGTATTTAAATATGCATTTAATGAGTGCTCAAGACGATGTTGAAACACAGCTAATACTGCTACAGGCTTACACGGAAAATCAGCAGTTTAATGATTTGGCTAAAAAAGCAGATGACTTGACACAACTTTTTCCAACGCAACCACAGTTTTATTATTATGCCGGTCTTGCTAATAATCAACTGAAAAACTTCAAAAAAGCAGCAACCATTTTAGATTCCGGTTTAGATTTTGTCGTTGACGACGCGCCACTGGAAATCAATTTTAATATTCAATTGGGAGAAGCCTATAGTGGTTTAGGAGATGCAAATAAGAAAGAAAAGTATTTTGCCAAAGCGGAAGAGCTCATAAAAAAACAAAAAAAATAATGAAAAAAGGATTGTTTATTCTGTCGATTATTTTTTTAAGTTCCTGTAAATCGAAAGCGGTATTTGTTGATACAAAGACTCCAACAGCGGTTGTAAAAGTGGAGAATGCTTTGACTTCTGAAAAAATAATTCAAAATCATTACAATAATAAAAATAATTTTTCGACGTTATATATCAGAGCAAGTGCCAAATACAAGCACGAAGATGATTCGCAAAGTGTTTCTGCCGAAATCAAAATAAAGAAAGACGAGAAGATTTTAGTAAGTATCCGTGTATTAGGCATTACAATGGCGAAAGCTTTGATAACGCCAAAGGAAGTAAAATATTATGAAAAAATAGGCGGGAATTATTTTGAAGGAAATTACGAAGCGCTGAGCCAATGGCTAGGAACCGATTTAGATTTTAATAAAATACAAAACATGCTTATTGGGCAACCAATTGACGATTTGACAAGAGGGAATTATACATTTATAGAAACAAATAAATTTTATAAATTGAATGCTGTTGAAGACAAAACCGAAAAATCTTTTTTCTTTGAAGCAGAGCATTTTTTATTAAAAAAACAAGAAATTAGTCAACCTGAAAAAGAAAGAAGTTTTGAAGTGAATTATCCCAATTTTCAGGATTTTGCTTCGGGCATTTTCCCAGCAGGTTTGACGATAAATGCGTTTCAGAAGAAAGGAAAAACAACCATTATAGTTGATTATAATTCGATAACATTCAACGAAGATTTGTCATTTCCTTACAGTGTTCCCGATGGATATGATAGAATTTCTATAAAAGATTAGCCAAAATAAAATAACAATGCCAAAATTATTTTTCTCATTATTATTCTTCTGTTTCACGATTCAAATGTGGAGCCAACCGCCAACGCAAGAACAACTCGAAGAGCGCAAAGCTAAAATTCAGTTAGAGATTCAGGAAAAAGAAAAGCTATTACAATCCGTAAAAAGCAAAGAAAAATCGGTGGTTACTCAGTTAATGCTTCAAAAAGAAAAGATTGGGTTAAAAGAAAAACTGATAAAAACAACTGAGAAACAAACGAAGTTGTTAGTTAATGATATTTATGTAAATCAAATAAAAATCAACCAACTCAATCGCGATTTGGAGCAGCTCCGAAAGGATTATGCCGCGATGATTATGAAGTCTTATAAAAGCCGATCGGAGCAAAGTCGCGCTATGTTTTTGTTGTCTTCAGAAAACTTTTTGCAAGCCTACAAAAGAGCGCAGTATATGAAGCAATATGCAAGCTACCGAAAAATGCAAGGGCAAGAAATAGAGGGAAAAACAAAGCAATTGGTTGGTTATACCAATAAAATTGTTGTCCAAAAAACGGAAAAGGAAAAGCTAATCACGGAAAACGAAAACGAAAAGAAAGAATTAGAAAAGGAGAAAAAAGAACAGGAAAAAATAGCACTTCAAATACAAAAGGATAAAGGTAAAATCACAACAGAAATCAAACAAAAGCAAAAAGAAACAAGAAAGATTGATGCCCAAATTCAAAAATTAATCCGTCAGGCTATTGCTGCAGCCAATAAGAAAACGGCAGCTGCAAACGCGAAAGCAAATCCAGGAACAACTGCAGCCTCTACAAAAAAAGTTGAAACATCTGAAAAAATAATATTAACTTCTGAAGGGCAATTGGTTGCCAATAATTTCAGAGCCAACAAAGGGAAATTGCCTTGGCCTGTTGAAAAAGGAGCAGTTTCTTTACCATATGGAGATCAGCCACATCCTATATATAGAACACTTACGGTTCACAATAGCGGTGTTGAAATTACTACAGAAAGCGGAGCTTCTGCCAGAGCAGTTTTTGGTGGTGAAGTGACAAAAGTAATTAAATTATCACCTCTAAATATTGCGGTTTTTATACAGCATGGAGATTATTTCACGGTATATCAAAACCTAAGTAGCGTAAGCGTAAGCGTTGGAGATAAAGTTTCCACTAAACAAACCTTAGGGAAAATCAGAACTAATGGCGACACTGGGAAAACAATTGTAAAATTCCTGATACTTCAAAATACGACATACAATAATCCAGCTACATGGTTATTTAATATGTAAAAAATCCATAAAAAGAGTAACCGCAAATTCGCAAATTATAGTAATATTAATTTGCGAATTTGCGGTTAAAATAAGTAACATGTTGAATATGTAACGGCTATAAAAACAATGCTTTCAATTCGGTCGCATCATGTGGATTCATTTTTCCGGCCAAAACCAAACTCAATTGTTTTCTGCGCAAAGCAGCATCATATCTAGATTTTTCCTCATCTGTTTGAGGATCAATTTGTGGAACAGGAACAGGATTTCCCATTTCATCAACAGCAACAAAAGTGTAAATGGCTTCGTTTGCTTTAGTTTTATTTCCCGATTCTCTATCTTCTATCCAGACATCCAAAAAGATTTCCATAGAGGATGTAAAAGCACGAGAAACTTTGGCTTCAACCGTTACCACGCTTCCTAAAGGAATGGCGCGATTAAACGCTACGTGATTTACAGAAGCAGTGACCGTAATTCTTCGTGAATGTCTTCTGGCAGCAATGCTTGCAGCTCTGTCCATTCGGGCTAATAATTCGCCTCCAAAAAGATTATTTAAAGGATTGGTTTCGCTTGGTAATACTAAATCGGTTAAAATGGTTAACGATTCAGAAGGATGTTTTGGATTCATACTATTTTTTTTGCAAAGGTACTTACTGAAAACAAAAAACCCTGATTTCTCAGGATAATTTTATAATGCTTCAATTAATAGCCAAGCGTCTTTGTTGTCTAATTTTTGAATGTCTTTCATCGCTTGATGTGCTTCAGTGTAAGTCGAATAACTTCCGTATAAGACAGGAAATAATCCATGCTTGTTTGGTGCTAATCTTTTGGCTTTTGTAAAACCTAATTTAAGCAGTCTTTGATATTGATCTTCTGCATTGCGTTCTATTCTAAAAGCACCAGCAACCACACAATAAGGCATTTTTTCTGCAGCAACCGTAAGTGTAACTGCGGGTAATGGATTAGAAATATAAAAAGTAGCTTCCTGAATTTTTTGATTTACTTTTTTCTGAACATTGGTTTCTACGATTAGCGTTTCTTGTGCAATTTGGTTTTCGTAATATTTGTAACCAAAAGTTCCTGTAATTCCGGCTGACAACAAGAAAACAGCAGCATATTTTAAAACGGAATAATTTCTCTTTTTCTCTGGAGTGAAAATAATTGGTGTTTTTTCTTCGAGTTGCTCAACTTGTTTTTTATAAACTTCACGTTTTACCGAAGGTGAAACAAATGAACTCAATCCGAAAGAGGCTGTAAAATAATTGATTTGATCTACGGGAACAAAAACAATATTTTTTTCCGAATTCAATGAAAAATCACCAACATTTTTTACCGAAAAACTTCCGAATTCCTGAATTTTAGTTTTCCAATGTGATACTTCGTTTTGAATAATATTTACCGCAATTTCATAGGATATTTTTTCAGCTTCTGCCAAGTGGTTTGCTAATAATCCGTCATTGTTTTTAATAAACGGATTGAAAGAAACCATTTTTTTTGGCGGATAAAACGAATGCGAGTTTTCGTCCAGTTGCGCCGACTGAAATTCAGTCAGAAACGCACCAAATCCTGGTACTGTAACACATTGATAACGATATAATAATTGGGAAATGTATTGTTCAATTTTCATATTAACAAATTTAGATAAACAATAATACTATCAAAAAATTATTCACAATATTTATTAACAATCCAAAGAAAAAATAATTATTTTTGTAGTAAAATAAGCACGTGAATACAACTGAACTTTTTTACATTTTGGCACTTTTAAAAGTTGAAGGCGTTGGAGATATCGTTGCCAAAAAACTCATAAATAATTGTGGTTCAGCCGAAAATGTATTTAACTCCAAATCACAATCATTAAAATCAATTGATGGAATCGGAGCTGTTTTGATAAAAAATCTTAAGGATAAAACCATTTTTGAAAAAGCCGAACAGGAATTGCGTTTTATCGAGAAAGAGAAAATAACAATTTTGTATTACCAAAATGACGATTATCCAAGCAAGTTAAAACATTGTATTGATGGACCGGTTTTGCTTTTTGGTTCGGGAAATATAAACTTCGAAAACAGAAAAATAATCAGCATTGTTGGGACACGAGAAGTAACTTCGCATGGCGTAGATTTTTGCAAAAAACTGATAGAAGATTTAGCTGTTTTCAATCCAATAATTGTCAGCGGTTTTGCCTATGGAGTTGATATTATTGCGCATCAGGCAGCAATAGAAAGCAAGCTCCAAACAATCGGTGTTTTGGCTCATGGTTTAAATCAGGTTTATCCAAAACCGCACAAGAAATATGTTGCCAAAATGGAAAATAACGGTGGATTTCTAACTGAATTTTGGAGTAATTCTAATCCCGAAAAGGAGAATTTTGTAAAAAGAAATCGCATCGTTGCTGGTATGGGCGAAGCAACTGTTGTAATTGAAAGTGCCGAGAAAGGAGGTTCCTTAATTACAGCAATAATGGCAAATGATTACAATCGAGATGTGTTTGCTGTTCCCGGAAGGATATCAGATAAATACAGTCAAGGATGCAATAATTTAATCAAAACACAACGGGCTAATTTAATGACTTCCGCAGCCGATTTGGTTTATATTTTGAATTGGGGGATTGATTTGCAGACTAACAATGACAAAGCTGTTATTCAAAAGCAGTTGTTTGTTTCGCTTGATAATGACGAACAAAAAGTTTACGATTATCTACAAAAAAGGGGAAAACAATTGTTAGATACCATTGCCCTCGAATGTGATTTTCCAATTTTTAGAATTTCGCCTTTACTGTTAAATATGGAATTGAAAGGCGTTATTAGACCTTTACCTGGGAAATTGTTTGAAGCAGTATAAGGCTATTTTTTTGGCATTACCAAAGTAAATGATTCTTCTGTTCTATCATCCCCAAAACCATGAGCAATAGTAATAGTAAAACCATCTGGAGCTTCAACAACACTTATTATTTCTGAGTTAATAAGTGTATCAACTTTATACAACTTTGTTGTGATTTCTCTCCCTAGGAAACTAACAGAAATATATGCATTTTGTATAGCACCTTCGGGATCTTCATTTTTTGAATAGCCTAAATCAGTATTGATAATAAAGGTTTTTATTAAATAATTTTTGAAGCCAAATCCATTGTCATTATGAATTTTAGCAAGCATTTTACTCAGATCGGGGTTTTTTTCTTCGGTGTATTTAATTTGTGAAAAAGCAGTAAAAGATAAGAAAGTGAGAAGCACGGTTAAAACAATATTTTTCATGTCAAATAGATTTTTATCAAATGTATGGATTTTATTCAAACCCCAATTTCATTCTGACTTTTTGCAAAACAACATCGGCAATTGCCCCAGCTTTTGTGGCACCTTTTTTTAGTAAAACATCAACTTCAGGCAAATTATTCATGTAGTAATTGTATTTCTCTCGTTCTGTTTTGAAGTTGGCAACGATTAACTCAAACAATTCCTGTTTGGCATGACCATAACCAAAATCTCTATTGACATTGGCATATTTGGTTTTCATTTGAGCAATTTGTTGCGTGTTTGCCAATAATTTATAAAGGCCGAATATTTTGCAGGTATCAGGATCTTTTGGTTCTTCCAAAGGTGTGCTATCGGTTTCAATACTCATGATTTGCTTACGTAATGCTTTATCATCCAAGAATATGTTGATGATGTTACCACGTGATTTACTCATTTTTTGACCATCAGTTCCAGGAACATACATCGTCCCTTCCTGAACTTTGGCTTCTGGAATTACAAAGGTTTCTCCCATTTGATGATTAAAACGCGATGCTACATCACGTGTAATTTCAATATGTTGCAATTGGTCTTTTCCAACAGGAACAAAATTGGCGTCATACAATAAAATATCCGCTGCCATTAGCATTGGATATGAAAACAAACCTGCGTTAACGTCTTCTAATCTATCTGCTTTGTCTTTAAATGAATGTGCTAATGTCAAGCGTTGAAAAGGGAAAAAGCAACTTAAATACCAAGACAATTCAGCTGTTTGAGCCACATCGCTCTGACGATAAAAAATCACCTTATTGACATCTAATCCACATGCCAACCAAACCGAAGCTGTGCTATACGTATTTTGACGAAGTTCATCTCCGTTTTTAATTTGTGTAATCGAATGCAAATCAGCAATAAATAAATACGATTCGTTACTTGGATTTTTTGACAGTTCAATAGCGGGTAGAATGGCACCCAATAGATTTCCTAAATGTGGTGTTCCTGTGCTTTGAATTCCGGTTAGTATTTTTGACATGGTATTTTAATTTCAACCGCAAAGTTCGCAAAGTTTTTCGCAAAAGTATACAAAAATTAAAATGGATTTTAACTTAGCCCCGATGGAAGGAAATGCCGCGCATGACGAACAGCGGGAAAAAGGAAAACAAGAAAACCCTAGCTATTCGCTTCTAATTCAAATCAAATTCTCGTCCATCATCGGCGAGAAGGACATTTGGAAAAATAGTTTGTGCCTCGTCTTTGAAGAGTTCGATGTTGCCGTAACGCGTTGAATAATGCCCCAGTATCAAATTTTTAACCTTAGCTTTTAATGCAATTGTCGCGGCTTGCTTGGCGGTGGAATGCATGGTTCGTTCTGAAAGATGTGCTTCCGATTCGAGAAAAGTACTTTCGTGGTACAAATAATCGGCATTTTCAATTAGCGGAATAATGGCTTCGTTATAC